>NZ_DGUN01000069.1 GCF_002395745.1 Fibrobacter sp. UBA4309 | reverse complement strand
ATGGCGGTTTAGCTCAGCGGTAGAGCACTGGAATCATAATCCATTGGTCCGGGGTTCAAATCCCTGAACCGCTATTAAAAAAAGAGGCGCATATGTCGAAACGAATTCTTGTAATTTCAATTTTGGCAATCGCCTCTTTTTTTGTTGCCTGTTCCGAAAGTGACGAAGTCACTCCCGAAATGATCAAGTCCCAGTCGACCGCACCCAAGTCGCTTCCCATTGTCACTGTCGAAGAATTTGTGGCTCCTGCCAATCCGGTGGTGACCGAGGACCAGGCCAAGCGCTACGCGAAGGCGAGCGCCGCGCTCGTGGAACTCGGCGTAAAGTGGAGCGAACGCATCGATAAAGCTACCGATGGCGAAAAGGTCCAGATCTTGAATGCATACAACGTGGCCCGTGACCAGTTGTGCGCCCGCGTAGGCCTTGCCGGCATTGCGGAATACAACTGGATTACGACAGTCGCGCTTCCGAATGCGCAGAACAGGGCCGTGTTCGAGGCCGCCGGCGTAAAGCCGATCAACTGATCACTGCAGCCCCGTAAGTTCCTTGGCCTTGGCTTCAATCTGTTCGATTGCCAGGGCCTTTCCTTTATCTGTATTTTCGTTGGCGAGCACGATGTTCACGAACACGGAACCCGCGACCACCGCGTACACGTGCTTGCTCAATACCTTGGACTGTTCGCCGTTACGGATGCCGAAGCCGCCGAGCACCTTGGCGCCACCCTTGCCGACGGTATCGATGAAGTCGAGTGTCGCCTGGTCAATCGTCGTTTCGCTGCCGGTCGTACCTGCGCGGAGGGCCGCGTAGATGTACTTGAAGCCCTTGGAAGCCATCGTCTCGAGGCGTTCCTTCGTCATGCTCGGGGCCGCCACCGGGATATTCTCGAGGCCATGTTTTTTGCAGGCTTCGGTGAGACCTTCGTCGCAGTCAAACGGCAGGTCGGGAATGATGCAGGCCGAAACACCCGCGTCCTTGCACATCTTGACGAAGTTCTCGATGCCAGGCGTAAAAGCGAGCGAGCCGTAGGTCATGATGTAAATCGGAGTTTCGGGGTGGCGTTCGTGAATCTTCTTCACGACTTCGAGCCCCTGCTTGGTGGAATAGCCTTTTTCGAGAGCGATGGTGGAGGCGGTCTGGATGGCCGGACCGTCGGCACTTGGATCGCTGAATGCGAGTTGGATTTCAAGGATGTTGGCGCCACCCTTCACGAGGGCGTCGGCGATGGCGATGGATGTTTCTTCGTCCGGGAATCCGGCAATGAGATGAGACATTAAGTTCATAGTGATAACTCTCTTTATAATGTTCTAGCTACGTCATGGCGGACTTGATCCGCCATCTAGATTGATGCCTTTGGCATCCTTGGCTTCGGTTCGGATATAGAATTACAAGTAATTCTGCATCTCTCGCCTTGCTCAAGTTTCCGGCTCGGAGGCCGGAATGACGTCTTTATTTCTTATTCATTATCTCCGCGTCGTGGATGTCTTCGTTGTTGTCGAGGCGCTTGAGTTCGGCCTTCAGGAATTCCTTCCACTTTTCGGGTCGGAACACCGGACTCGTAATAAAGATGTCCTTGTCGCCGCGGCCACTCATGTTGATGACGAGCGCCTTGTCCTTCGGGAGTTCCTTCGCAATCTTCATGGCGGCAGCACCCGCGTGGGCGCTTTCGAGAGCAAAGAGAATGCCTTCGTTGCGGGCGAAGAACTTCACCGCTTCCAGGGCTTCCTTGTCGAGGATGCTCGTGAATTCCACGCGGCCCGATTCGCCGAGGGCGGCGAGCTGCGGGCCGATGCCCATGTAGTCGAGGCCTGCCGAAATGGAACGCGTCGGTAGCGACTGTCCGTCTTCGTCGATGAGGAAGCGGCTCTTGTAACCCTGCACAATACCTTCGCGGCTCGCGTTGCCCGTCATGCGGGAAGCGTTCTCGCCCACGTTCGGGCCGATACCGCCGGCTTCGGCACCGATCAGGCGCACGTTCGCATCGTTAATGAACGGGGTGAACACGCCGATGGAATTGCTTCCGCCACCCACGCATGCGACAACCGCAGCAATATCGATGTTGCGTTCTGCGGCCTGGCGCTTGACTTCTTCGCCGATGATGGACTGGAACGTACGGACAATATCCGGGAACGGTGCTGGGCCGAGGGCGGAACCGAGCACATAATGCGTGTTCTTGAAATTCGTTGCCCAGTCGCGCATGGCCTCGTTCACGGCATCCTTCAGGGTGCGGCTGCCGCTCGTGACCGGCACGACCTTCGCGCCGTACATTTCCATGGTCGCCACGTTCGGCTGCTGACGGCGCACGTCGACTTCGCCCATATACACCACACATTCGAGCCCGAGTTTGGCGCAAGCGGCGGCAGTGGCGAGCCCGTGCTGGCCGGCACCCGTCTCCGCGATGATGCGGGTCTTGCCCATCTTCTTTGCGAGCAAGCACTGACCGATGGCGTTGTTGATCTTGTGGGCGCCCGTGTTGGCAAGGCCTTCGAGCTTGATGTAAATCTGCGCACCGCCCAGGAGTTCGGTCGCCGTCGGGGCAAAGTACAGCGGAGTCTCGCGGCCAATGTAGTCGCGCTGGATAACGCGCAACTCCTCGAGGAATTCCGGATCGCGGATGTACTTGTTGAAAGCCTCTTCGAGGTCGTCGAGCGGGCGGCGGATGATTTCGGCAACGTACTTGCCGCCGAACTTGTCAAAGAAACCGTTGTTAGAATAGGTCATAGGTCGTAGGTATTAGGTGTTAGGGGTGAAATTCAAGGTTAAGGGTTTAAATTCTCGGGGTAAAAATTAAAGGCCTTCGGGGAGTCCGAAAGCCTTTTACAAATCTCTTGATGAAAACGGCAAAACCGGACTCTATGTTCTAGAGCCCCACCACCAACGGTTGAAACGGATTGCAGAATTGTTCATCATGCCGCCTAATTTAGGAATGTCCTTTTTGAATGGCAAGGGGTCGCCTTCAAAAAAGTTGCTTAACGGGCGTGATTTTGGTCAATTTTAACGATTATCATAAAATAATACTTCTTTCCGAAAAATTGTTTGCTTATATTTACAATCAAGGTCCTTCTGTCATTCCCCAAACGGAGAAGCATTCCCTATGAATAAAAGAAATATGGTTCTTGCGCTTATCGCATTAATCGTTATGTCTCTTACCGGTTGCGCACATCAGTATGCGTTGAAGGAAAACTGGGTTGATGACGATGACTTGATGGCTGTAGTCAGCGATCCTCAAATTAGCTCCTGGTCCAAAAGATTTGGAACTCCGGTCTTTACGGAAATTAGACAGGACACGGTAGAATTCATTTATAATTACAAGCCTCATCTCTATAAATCAAGAGATAATGGTCGAATGTTCAAACCCAATGACAAAGATCGTTTGGATTTATGGAATGACCGCACCGAATATGTGGGATTCGTCATTTACCAGGATCGTATCATTCAGGTAAGGCCGCGTCCTGATTATGCGGAAACGCAGCAGGTTGATTCTGCAACGCCGTTCCCGTATTGGATATTTATAGCTCTTGCCGCGCTCGGTGGTCTTATAACTTTGATTGTGTTAACTGAATAGGAGTGGGGTGAAAATGCGTGCCATTGTATGGATGCTTCTTGTCTTTTCTGTGGCGTTATTTGCCCAGGATGAAATGTGCAGGGATTTTTGCAAGAAGTGTGAAGGTGAGTCTTCTGAAGTATGTTCTTCCATAGAACAGAATTGCAATTGTTCTGCCAGTTCTCCGGAAACGGAGTATGAAATTGAAAGCAGCTCCGATTCTAGCGAGCCGGAACCAGTTGCAAAAAGTGAACCTGAAAGCTTAGATAAGAAACCTGAAAATAAGAGTGGGCCTTTAGTCAATGTGGATTTTGGTGCTAAAGGGGATGACGAGACTACGGCCGTTTTAAAAAAAGACGGCTCCTATGAGCTACAAAGTAAAAATCATGCGGGAATTGTATTTTCTGTAATATTGGGAGTAGCGCTGGTTGTTGCTTTGGTTTTTACCATGGCCCAATAAGCAGTTTCCTAAAAAAATATTAGATTTAGCCTTGATGAGAACATCAAGGCATTTTTTTAGCCTGGAAGGCATTGACGGGTCGGGAAAGTCGACCCATATCGAGAAGCTCGCCGCCGCCCTCGAGGCGGAAGGCTATTCCGTTGTGAGGCTCCGCGAGCCGGGCGGTGCGAAGATTTCGGAACGCATCCGCGAGATTCTTCTGGACGCTTCGTTCAAGGGCGTCATGGCCGACAAGACGGAACTGCTTTTGTACAATGCGGCGCGTGCCCAGGTGATTGCCGAGATTATCCAGCCGGCGCTCGATGCGGGCAAGATTGTGATTGCCGACCGTTTCGCGTGGAGCACGTTTGCCTACCAGGGCTATGCACGCGGACTCGGTGCCGAATACGTGCAGAAGCTGACCGAGATTACGTGCGGGGACTGCTTCCCGGAACTGACGGTAGTGCTTGACCTGACCGTGGAACAGAGCCGCGCGCGCACCGCGAAGCGGGGCGGGGCACCCGATCGATTGGAGCAGGAAAAGGCCGACTTTTTCGAGAGGGTGCGCCAGGGGTACCTGGCCGCGGCCCGTGACTACCCGGATTGCGTGGCGGCTATCGATGTGGACCGTCCTTTCGAAGAAGTCTCCGCCGACTTGATTAAGCTCGTGAAGTCGAGACTGTAAGGGCCGGCTTAGGTAAGTTTATCTTGTATAATATAGATTAATTTATATTTAAGACAGGATTATATCATGAAATATGTGGCATTGTTTTTTGTTTGCATGCTGGTTGTAGCCTGCTCTGAAAAATCAACAGAAGCGGAGCCGTTTGATGCCAGCAAGGTATGCCCGGAAACTCAGCGGGGAACTTTCGTCGATGAACGTGACGGCCAGGAATACAAGTACACGACTATCGGTGACCAGATATGGATGGCAGAAAACTTGAATTATGCTGTGGGTTCGGAAATAAAAGATATGTATCCATCATCTTGTAGCTCATATAAAGATAATTGTGATGGTCGCGGCCTATTATATCCTTTTAGTTATATAAAAAGCGCATGTCCTGCAGGTTGGCACTTGCCAAAGCAAAAGGAATGGGACGAACTATATGACAAAATGGGTGGAATTGATGTTGCAGGAGAGCGTTTAAAGGCTGTTGACGGGTGGTCCCCACTCAATCGGGAGGATCCTCAAGGAGGGACGGATGATTGCGGGTTCTCCCTTAAACCGGCATTAGCCTCTGGTATGAACCGAGATGGATATGCGGCCGAACTATGGTCTGCCTCATTAGAGGAATTGAACGGTAATCCTATAACGGAGTATTTCTACTCAAATAAATCATTTGTGAGAGTCGATTATGATACAGATTGGCAATATTACTCAATCCGATGTGTAAAAAATTAAAGGAACTAAAAGGATAAAGAAGAATGAGATTGTTGAAAGTTTTACTGGGGTATACTAGCGCCATATTTGCGTTAATGGCATGTACCACAAATACGAATAATTCAGACGAAGAGGATGATTTTGACGCCAGTATCGTATGTCCTGCTGCGGGAGAGAATGCCTATGGCATGCCGAACCGCGGAACGTTTGTCGATGAACGTGACGGTCAGGAATACAAGTACACGACCATCGGTGACCAGGTTTGGATGGCGGAAAACTTAAACTATGATGCTCAAGGAAGTATTTGCCAGGGTCGAGATACATCCAAGTGCGCATTGTATGGCCGGCTTTATAGTTACGTTGGTCGCGTTCCAGATCGTACAATTGATACCATCAACTGGAATTTTATAGATTCGGTATGTCCAAATGGCTGGCATTTACCGACATTGACGGAATGGAAACAACTGGGTTCGGTCGTAGGAGGAATTGAGACAGAAATCGCCGCATCACGTTTGAAATCTGTTTCTGGGTGGGAAAAGAGTAAATGGGGCGCAGGAATAGATGCGTGTGCGTTTTCTGTTTTACCAGGAGGAGGATTTTCATATGAAAGTACAAGTGAGGGTGTTGCTGGCGCATTTCTTTCATCGACATCGGGATTCGAAAGTCTGAACTATAACATATCATTTGATGGAATTATGGGATATGGTTTGGGAGCGGGTCGTTATTCTATCCGATGCATAAGAAATTAAAAGACCTAAGGGATTGGGGATGTAATGAGAACATTAAAGATTTGTTTAATCGTTGCTTTTTCTATTGTTGCGAAGATGAATAAATTAAAACTGGTTGCGTTATGTTTTTTAATGCTTTTGACATCATGTTCAACAGAACCTGATGATTCCGATGACGACAGCTTTGATGCGAGCGTCGTATGCCCGGCAGAGGGGACGAACGCCTATGGCATGCCGAATCGCGGAACGTTTGTTGACGAACGTGATGGGCAGGAATACAGGTACACGACTATCGGTGACCAGGTTTGGATGGCGGAAAACTTAAACTATGATGCTCAAGGAAGTATTTGCCAGGGTCGTGATCCATCCAAGTGTGAAATATATGGGAGACTTTATAGTTACGTTGGTCACGTTCCAGATCGTACAATTGATACCATCAACTGGAATTTTATCGATTCTGTTTGCCCAAATGGCTGGCACTTGCCCTCATTAGCGGAATGGAAGAAATTAGGGTCTTTTGTTGGGGGAATGAATACGGAAAAAGCTGCCTTGAGATTGAAGAGTGTTGATGGGTGGGAAAAGAGTAATTGGGGGGCGGGAATAGATGCTTGTGCATTTTCTGTTTTACCAGGGGGATTTTTTTCGTATGAAAGTTCAAGTGAAGGAAATTCAGCATTGTTTCTTACGGCGACGGCAGAATTCGAAGATATGAATAATCTTGTAGCTTTGGATAAAGAATTAGTGTATGGACCTTCGCCTGGTCGCTATTCCATTCGTTGTATAAAAAACTAAAGAGCTAAAAGGATTAGGGAAGAAAGAGAGTATTAAAGTTTTTAATCTCGTTTAGGGCCTATGATTTTTCTTTTTATCCTTCTGTTCGGCGTCTTGTTCCTGTTCGTGAATATACGGCAGGTGGCTCCTGGTAACAGGGGAAGCATTGCGGCGGGGCTTGCCGTTATTGCGCTGCCTGTCTGCTTTATTTTTCGCGGGCACTTGTGGGCGTGCGTGGGCCAGGCTTTTTTGGCGGTGTGGCTTTGCGAGGCGCTGCTCCTCTATATTTTCTGGTGGCTGTTCCGCGGTATCCGCAGGCTCGCGCTACGCCGTCCGCTTTCACACCGGATGAACATTATGGTTGCGCGCAGCCTGCTTGCGCTCTCGGTCTTGGTGTCGGCGGTGATGTGCGTTGCCGGATATTTCCACAATGCAGATTATTACCTGCGCCGCACGGATGTGGACTTGCCGGGCGATTCGCATTTTACCGCGCTCTTCTTTAGCGACTTGCATATCGACCCGCTCTTTGACCGCGACAAGGCCTTGCACATTCTGCACGATGCCGACAGCGTGCGGCCCGACTTCATCTTTTTTGGCGGCGACCTTTCGGACGAACACGATTCGCTGATGACCCTCGAGGGTTACGACAAGATTTTCAGGGAGCTTGCGGGGAAGGCCCGCGTGTACGCTTTTGCCGTGGACGGGAACCACGAAGCCTACATGGAACGTAGCGGCAGCGACCCGCATGGTTGGCTGCGGCGCAACGGATGGACTGTGCTGGAAGATTCTACGGCATGTACAGAACTTGTTTGCATTACGGGCCGCGTTGACCACCAGGTGGCGCGAGTGCGTGGTGTGGAACGTTTGCCGCTCGACTTTATCGCGCCCGCGAAGGATTCACGTGTGCCGTGGATTGTGCTGGACCACCAGCCCCGCGGTCTCGATTCGCTCGATACGCGCAAGCCAGACTTTGCGCTTTCGGGACACACGCACGATGGGCAGTTTTTCCCGGGGACGGTCATCATCAACTGGGTTTGGAAAATCGCCTACGGTTTTGGCGAGCTGGATGGAATCAAGTGGCTCGTGACGAGCGGCGTGCACAGCTGGGGCCCTCCGGTGCGCGTGGGCAGCGACGCCGAGATGTGGATTCTTGATTTTAAATAGTCAAATTTTGACACCTGCGTGATGCTATATTTAGGGTGAGAGGTTATTGAATGAAGTTCCTGCATCTGGCCGATTTACATATAGGCAAGCGCGTGTGCGAGCACAGTATGCTCGACGAACAGGTGTATATACTGCGTGAAATTCTGGGAATCGTGTGCGAGGAGCATCCGGACGCGGTGCTGATTGCGGGCGATGTTTACGACAAGTCGGTGCCTAGCGCCGAGGCGGTGGCCGTGCTCGACGATTTTCTGGTGAAACTTTCTGCGACGGGTACCAAGGTGTTCGTGCTGAGCGGGAACCACGATTCCGCGGAACGCATTGCGTTTGGCGGGCGCCTGATGAAGGGCATGGGCGTGTACATGTCGCCCGTGTACAACGGCGAATTTGCGCCAGTGACGCTCAAGGATGAAATGGGCGAGGTGGATTTGTGGATGCTCCCGTTCGTGCGCCCTGCCGACGTGCGTGCCCATCTCGAGAGTGACGAGGATCGCGACGCGGTGACGGACTATACCTCTGCCATGCGCATGGCGATTGCGCAAATGAAATTTACGGAAGGCCGCAGGAATGTGCTCGTGGCGCACCAGTTCGTGACGGGTGCGGAACGCAGTGAATCCGAAGAGAACGTGGGCGGCCTCGACAATGTGGATGCCTCGGTGTTCGAGAAGTTTGACTATGTGGCGCTCGGGCATATACACAAGCCGCAGAACGTGGCGAAAGATGCTGACGGCACGGTGAGAGCGCGCTATAGCGGCACGCCGCTCAAGTATTCGCTTTCGGAAGCAGCGCATGCGAAGTCCGTGACCGTCGTAGAACTGGGCGCGGCCTTGCAGGTGCGCGAGGTTCCGCTGAAACCGTTGCACGATGTGCGCGAGATTCGCGGGACGTTCGCGGAGCTTGTGTCGCCGGAATTCCGCACGGCGCAGGTGGCGGCAGGCAATAAGCTTGACGATTTTGTGTACGTGAAGCTCACCGACGAGAACGACGTTCCCGACGCAGCGCAGAAGCTGCGCGGCATTTACCCGAACCTGATGATGCTCGATTACGACAACGAGCGCACGCGCAACCAGCAGATTGCGGTGGGTGTGGAAGCTGTCGAGAAAAAATCGCCGATGCAGTTGTTCGGTGAATTCTTTGAAGAAATGACACGTCGCGAAATGAACCCCGAAGAACTCGAGTTTGTTCAGGGCGTTGTCGATGGAATCTGGGAGGGCGAAAGATGAGACCGACCAGGCTGATTATTTCTGCATTCGGGCCGTACGCGGAGCGTACCGTCATTGATTTGGATAAGCTCGGCAAGAGCGGGCTCTACTTGATTTCGGGCGATACGGGCGCCGGCAAGACGACGATTTTCGATGCGATTACGTATGCGTTGTTCGGGCGTGCGAGCGGCGACAACCGCGACGATGCGAAGTTGTTCCGCTGTACGAATGCGACTCCCGAGACAAAGACCGAAGTGGACTTGACATTTGAATACGCGGGCAAGGAATACCGCATCGTACGCAATCCCGAGTACATGCGCCCCAAGGCGCGCGGCGAAGGGCTCACGAAAGAAGCCGCCGCGGTTACGTTCTACTATCCCGAAGCTAGCGGCAGGCAGGGCCCCGCAAGCCGCCCGGTGACCAAGGACAAGGATGTTGCTGCCGCCGTGCAGGCGGTAATCGGCATAGACCGCGATCAGTTTACGCAAATCGCGATGATTGCGCAGGGCGACTTTATGAAGCTCCTGCTTTCGACGACGGATGAGCGCAAAAAGATTTTCCGTAAGATCTTCAAGACGGACAAGTTTGGCGCCTTGCAGGATGAACTCAAGAGGCGCGCCTCGGAAATCGAGAAGCAGTGCGGCGATAGCGAGAATGCGGCATGCTTGATGGTGGCGCAGTTGCAGTGTGGCGAAGAATCGGCGCACGCGCAGAATCTGGAACAGGCGAAGAACCTGGCCGCAGCAAGGCAGGTTGCCGACTGGCAGGGTGTTTGCGCCGTCACCGAATCGGTAATTGCCGAAGATGAACAGGCACAAGCCGGCATGAAGAATGAACTTGATTTGGCCGACAAGAAACTCGGCGTGCTGAATACGGAAATCGGTCGCGCCGAAGGCGTGGAAAAGGCACGCAAGGGGCTTGGCGATGCGAAGGACAAACTCAAGAAGCTCGTGCCGCAAATGGAGCCGTTGAAAAAGGCTGTCGATGAAGCCGAAGCGAAAGTCCCTGAATGCGACAAGTTGCAAGAAGCCATTACGACCCTGAACAACTTGCTCCCGGAATACGCCAGGCTCGAAAACGTCCGTACCGAAATAAGCAACAAGGAAAGGGAGCTTGACCGAAACAGGGACATGCTCATTACGCGCAAGGAAGTTTTCAAGAAGCAGAGCGATGAACTCCAGAAACTGGAGGAGGAATTCAACGGGCTTTCGGACGCCGGGGAGAACAGGGCGAAATTCGAGGCGCAGAGAGAAAATCTCAATATGCGCAAGGAGCAACTCTTGCGCACGGGCACGCTGGTAAAGGAACTTGACGATGCTGGAAAGGCCTTCCGCGACGCGCAGGAAGAATACCTCGATGCTGACAAGAAGTATAGACAAGGTAACGATTCTTACGAAGCGAAGAACCGCGCGTTTTTGAACGAGCAGGCGGGAATCCTCGCGGAAACTCTCGAAGAAGGGTGCGCCTGCCCGGTATGCGGTTCCAAGGACCATCCGCACAAGGCGTGCAAATCGGCAGAGGCTCCGACGCAGGCGGAAATCGAGCAACTCAAGAATACGCGCGATGGCCTGCTTGATGACCGCAACAAGAAGGCGGACGGTGCGGCCCGCGCGAAGGCCTCGCGCGACGCCAAGCAAGTCGAACTCGATAAAAAGCTGGCGGAACTCTTTGGCGACTGCCCTATTGATAGCGCCAAGGAAAGAATCCGCACGGAATTCGATGCGGTGAAGGAATCGCTGCGCGAAACCGACAACAGGCTCAGCGACGAAATCAAGAGGGAAGAGCGCAAGAAGAAACTGGATGCGGACATTCCGGAACTCAGGAAGCTTCTGGACAAGAGCCGCGAAGAAAACGACACCCTTTCTAACAAGATTTCTGCGGCAGAGGCAGAACTCCAGACACAAAAGAAGAATCTTAAGGAATCGCTCGACAAGCTTCCGTTTATAAGCAAGGCGGATGCCGACAAGGATATCCGCGAGAAGTCCGCCGCGCTTTCGGAATTGCGGGTTGCCCGCAAGAACGCTACCGAAGAATTTGACAAGCGTAAGACGGAGATGGCGGATTTGGAAGGCCAGATCAAGTCGTTCTCGTCGCAGCTCGAGGGAGCCAAGGAATATGATCTTGAGGCCCTGAGGGCAGAACGCGACGGCGTTTCGGACGCTCGCAACGCCTTGAACGAAAAAATGAACCGGGTCGCATCGCGACAGTCGCAGAACAGGAATGCCCTTTCGCAAATCCGCAAGACGGTGGATTCCCTTGGGGAACTTTTCCGCAGGCGCGGCTGGATAAGGAACCTTTCCGATACGGCGAACGGCGGGCTTTCGGGAACGAGCAAGGTGATGCTCGAGACCTATGTGCAGGCGTCGTACTTCGACCGCATCGTGCATCGCGCGAATATGCGCTTCCGGATTCTTTCGAACGGGCAGTACGAACTGGTGCGCCGCGTGGAGGCTTCCAATAACAGGAGCCAGAGCGGGCTCGACTTGAATGTGCTCGACCATGCGAGCGGCAGGCAGCGCGAGGTGAAGACGCTTAGCGGCGGCGAAAGCTTCTTGGCGTCGCTCTCACTGGCGCTTGGCCTTGCTGACGAGGTGCAGAGTTCCGCGGGCGGTATCCAGCTCGACACGATGTTCGTGGACGAAGGTTTCGGTTCGCTCGACGAAGAAAGCCTGCGACTCGCCATCAATACGCTGCAGACGCTCGCGGGCGACAACCGCCTGGTGGGTATCATCAGCCACGTGAACGAGCTCGAGCGCAAGATTGAAAAGATTGTCCGCGTAAAGAAAGACGAGAATAAAATCAGTCGCGTGACCATCGAAGTATAAAAAACAGGCCCCTTCAAGGGGCCGTTCTTATAAGATGCCATTTTTTACGGGACGTAAATTACGGGATGTTGTTCGGCCTGACTCCGTATATGCGGGTTTGCTCGACGTCGACAAACGAAGATACGCCCGTATCGAAGTTGCCGGCTGCTTTTTCCGCATCGAATGTCCGGTTGCCTTTGTTGAGGGCTTCGGAGAACGTGGCATTCTTGTTGGCAATCATGGTCGTTTCCAGGAAGTCTATGATATTGGAATTGAGGTCTTGGCGCCATCCCACAAAGGCGTGGCCGGGGATTTCAATGATTATCGGTTGCATTCCGAGCGCTTCGAAAATCGAGGCGAACAGGTGCGTCGTTTCGATGCAGAGTCCGTCACGGCTGCGCAGCACTTCGATGGGGTAGTTCACTTTTTGACTGGGACTGCCGACTCCGTTGTTCTGCACGTAGGCGATGCCGCGGGCTTGCAGGATTTCGAAAACGGCCTTCCCGACGCGCCTGGAGCTTTGGGCAATGGAGGTGTCGGCGGAATATTGCTGGTAGACCTTGACGGTGCCGCCGGGCAATTTCTGTTTCAGGTCGTTCAGGATGTTGTCGATGGAATCCATGGCGGGAGTCACCCATACCGTTTTCCACAATTCGCGATTCTTGAGCCCGACGAGTTCACCGCCGTTGACTTGCATCGGGTGGACGGTCGTGGGCTGCGATGCCGAGTAGAAAAGGATTTCGCGATCGTTCTCGAGCGCATATACCCGTACCTGGAACTGTGTCGCTATCGGCGAGGTCACAGCCAACAGTGCCGCATTGTTGAACTTGTAGCTGGGGGCGAGTATGACGGACGTGTCGGGATTGGCGATGCCCGTTACCGTGGCCGTGTCGGTGAATCCCGTAATCCATGTCTTGAGCATCACCTTTTTCCAGCGGCAGGGAACGTTGGAATTGTTCTTGTCGCAGGTGTTACGGACCTTGACGGAAAGCGGCATGGGGAAGGGCTTGCCGTCGGTTCCGAGATAGTCCTTGTACATCAGCGGGTATTGGTTTGCGAACGCCCCGTAGATTTGTTCCTTGTACGTCCATATGAAGGCGTCCATCGTGCGGATGGCGTTCTGGTAGTAGATGTCGTTATAGACGCTGTCGACAAGTTTCTGGTAGAGCGAGTCGTAGTCGGCGAGCTTGAGGCTGTCGAGCAGCGCCTGGCGCGTGGAATCCATCCACGCCGCACTGTAGGCGTTGTCGAAAAGAATCTTGTAGACGGTATCGACGTAGGGTTCCGCGTACAGGCTGTCCCACAGGGTGCCCGTGATTTCGTCGCGCAGCACCTGGGCGAGGGAGTCGACGTTGACTTCGGCGGCGTCCTTGCCGTCCCTGCCGTCTTTTCCGTCCTTGCCATCTTTGCCGCTGGCACCGTCCTTGCCGTCGATTCCGCTGACGCCGTCCCTGCCGTCGGTCCCGGCGATGCCATCGTCGCCGCTGTCGCCGGAACAGGCGGAAAGCGTGAACGCCGTGCACACGGCCAGCGCAGAAGATAGTACTCTGGAGAAGATTCGCATAGGGCCTCCTTCTATGTTGTTTCTAGCCTTTCTTATTTGCGGTTGCTTACGAGCTGTTCGTAAATTTCGAGCTGGCGCCTGGTGATGTTGTCCCAGGTAAAGTGTTCTGCGATGCGGTTGCGTGCGCCTTGCAGGAGCTGCGCCGTGAGTTGCGGGTTTTCTGCGAGGCGCTTGATGGCTTCGGCAAGGGCCTTCGGGTCTTTTTCGGGCACTAGCAGCCCGCTTACGTTGTCTACGACGACGTCGGGAATGCCGCCGACATTGCTTGCCACGACGGGCAGCCCGCTTTCCATGGCCTCGATGAGCACGACGCCGAGTCCTTCGGTGTCGCCCTTGTGGTCGACGATGGCGGGCAGCACGAAGACGTTCGCTTCACGGTACTCGCGGGCGAGTTCCGGTGCGATGAGCTTGCCGGTGAACAGGACGTGCGGGTACTGCGCGGCTTGCTGCTTGAGCTTCCCCGTGAGGTCGCCTTCGCCGACGATGCGGATTTCGAACTTGTCTGTCGGGAGGTATTTCGCTGCCTCGATGAGGTAGCAGATTCCCTTGCGCTCGATATGGCGGCCCACGAACAGCACCTTGAACTTGCCGTTTACCGCATGGGCCTCGGGGGCGTTACGGGGGTGTCCCCCGTCCCCATCTAAAGTCGTACCGTACGGGCTCCATTCGACATCTACGTCGCGGATGGCCTTGATCTTGCCGGCGGTGAAGCTCGAGTTCGCGAAGACGGACTGCGCCTGGCCTATGGCGAACTTGATCAAGGGGCGGACCCACTTGTGCTTGCGGATGAGCAGGAGTTCTGCGCCGTGGAAGTTGAGTACGAGCGGGATATGGAAAAGCTTGGCGGCGCCGAGCGCGATGTAGGCGTGCGGGAAGGGCCAGTGGGCGTGGATGATGTCGGGTTTCCACTTGCGGCAGACGGAAATGCACTTGAAGAACCCGCTGATGATGTAGGGGATGGCGAGGAGCTGCAGCCAGGGCCTGCTTGCCATCTTGCTGGGGGCGCCTTCTTCGTGCGTGAGGATTTCCCAGTCGGCGGGGGCGTAGCGGAACCGGTTGACGGGGGTGCCGTCGATGGCGTGGCTCCTGAGTCCCCTGTATGCCGGGGCGAGCACCTGGATTTCGGCGCCGGCCTTCTTGAGGTGCGCGACGGACATGCGGAGCCATGGGACTTCTGCATCTTTGTCGAATCTGGGGTATACGGAACCGATGACTAGGACTTTCATTTTTCCAGGATACATGCCGGGTAGACGATAGGCTTGATGGCGTTGTCCAGGACGGGGGCGAATTCGTTGTAGCCCTCTTCCCTGGCGGTCTGCTCGATACGGCCCTTGATGCGGTCCCAGCCGGGGAGCATGGAGTCCAGCAGGAGCATGCCTATGCCGCTTGTGCCGTCCAGGAAGCCGATAATGTCGCTGCCGCGGTTGTTCTTGGACAGCGCCTTGAAAACGGTTTCCCAAAACTTCAGGATGAGGTCCTCGTCTTTCAGGATAGACGAGATGGTGTTGAAATCCAGTTCGATATAAACGAAGGAACTCTTTTCTTCGTCGCTGCGGATAATTTCTTCCTGGCAGCGCCTCTCGAATATTTCCTCCGTGTAGATGGAAATATTGTAATGGTGTTTTCTAATCAAATTGAAGAGAGTTTCCTTCATCATCGACCTTAATTTAGTCTATTTTTAGAGTATGCAGAGATTGTTGAAATTAAAAAAAGTGCTGAAGAATAGTTTTTTGCTGTCTTTGGCAGAAGGATTCAAGGCGGCGAAGGCTACGACCGGCAAGTTCCGTGCCCTGACCGCCGACGAAATCGCGGCGCTCGAAAAGAACGGGAACCGCTGCGAGGACTGGTCCCGAGTCCTGGTCGAAAACAATTTCACGCCTGACCGCATTCACAATTCCGTGTTTATGGGCGATGTGCGCTTGTCCGCCTTTTACGGGACGCTTCTCTTGCCGGGCGACGTTTCGTTCCCGACGGGTATTTATGACTGCATGGTGCACAACTGCATTGTCGAGAATGCGCTAGTGTACAAGGTGGCCCTGTTGAGCAACGTCCTTGTGCGCAGCAGCGCGGTTGTGCAGAACGTGGGTTCGCTGGTGAGCAGCGGCAAGATCAACTACATGATCGGTACGTCCATGACGGTGGGTAACGAAATGGGCGGGCGTTCGGTGAAGGTGTTCCCCGACATTTCTACCGACCTCGTCGACATGCAGCTGTTCCACAAGGCCGAAGCCGACGTGCAGAAGTCATTTGACGAGATGCTCTCGCAGTTCCGCGAAGATGTCGCGCTGCCGTTCGGCGTCGTGGGCAAGGGCGCCGTCGTGAGCAATACGAATATCGTTCGCAACAGCTGGATAGGCTCGCATGCCCGTATCGAGGGCGCGGCCAAGATCCGCAATTCCGTGATTCTCAGTTCCCTCGAGGAATCGTCGCATATATACGATTCCGTGATTCTCGAAAACTCCAACGTGCAGACGGGCGTTACCGTGCATACCGGTGCCGAGGTGCAGGGCTCCGTGCTGATGACGCGCACCAAGATAGGTTCCAAGGCCATCGTGAAGTCGTCCATTATCGCTCCCTGCTGCCATATCGAAGAAGGCGAAGTGAACAGCACGTACATGGGCCCGCTTTCGCAGATGCACCACCATTCTCTATTGATTGCCGCGCTCTGGCCTACGGGCTGCGGCAACCTGGGCTACGGCGCGAATGTCGGCAGCAACCACACGGGCCGCATGCCCGACCAGGAGATTATGCCGGGTCAGGGGATGTTCTTCGGCCTCGGCGTGAATGTCAAGTTCCCCGCCAATTACCGCGAATCCCCGTTCACGCTCATTGCGAGCGGCGTGACCACGCTTCCGCAGCGTCTCAAGTTCCCGTTCTCGCTTATCCGTCCGGGCGACCCGCAGCTGATGGGAGTGCCCGCGCGCCTGAACGAGATTGTGCCCGGCTGGAACTATGCGCGCAACGCCTATGCGCTCGACCGCAACATGTACAAGTATTCCGTGCGCGGCAAGGGAGTTGTCTCTGCGGCGTTCTGCAGCATTTTCAATGCCGATACCGTGCGGCAGGTGTTCGATGCCTATAACCGCTTGCAGGTGTCGCAGGTGCGCGACGTGTATACCAAGGAACACATAGACGGGCTCGGCGAAAACTTTATGCGTGAACGCGTCCGCCAGGATGCCCTGCGCGCCTACCTGGAATACCTGGAACGCTACGTGCTCGACTTGATTATCGCGCTTGTAGAAAACGATTCCCAGCTCGCATCGCAATCCCCCAGGGAACTGCGCCGCCTGCTGCAGGGCGACATGAACCGCGAAGTTTCCCGCGTGTTGAACTTGCCCGATACGTTCGACGACCTGCTGAAACGCTATCGCCAGCTCGAGAAGGAATGGTTCGACAGCGTGGTCCACGGCCTGGATCGCGATATCAAGCGCGGCCGCGAAATCTTTGACGACTACGACGACGCGCACCCGATAGACAAGGGATTCCTGGATTGGGAAAAGACCCGGTTCGAGGAATCGGTAAAGCGCCTGAACGCCGTCCTCAAGAATTCGCCCAGGGCGTAGGCTTGCGGGGCGGGGCCTGTTGAAATGCTTTACGCGCTTCTCGGCATAGAATTCGTATTGCGCCTTTGCGTCGAAATTCGCGAGCGCCGTATTACGCAGTTGCGTGGCGGCGTCTTTGCCGTACTGCGGCTGATTCCGCTCGTAAACGATATTGTCCCGTTGCCGGAGAGCAGGGCCGTCGCGGAGGGTGCGGGAAGTACCGAAACGGCGGGAAGCACGGGAAACGCTTTTGAGAAGATGCACGAGCAGGGCCACAAGTTCCACCACCATGCCATACTGCGCAACTTGTTCAAGATTATCCTGCTGCTTTTGGCGGTGTGGCTTTTGGTAGGCTTGCCGGTACGCACGGGAATGCCCCTGTGGCAGGCGGTTCTCTGGCTGCACCTGGCGGCGGTGCCGTTCCGCGTGATATTCCATCTGTATTGCTGGAACCAGGAATACGAGGCGGACAGGTACGCGTTCGACAAAACCGACAGGAAGGTCGCGAAGCATGCCATGCGCGCCCTTGCCGAAACCGAGATTCCCTATACCAAGCTTTTCGCGGTGCTGTACCGGGAACACCCTACGGCGTCTTCGCGCAGCTACAGGCTCCTGCACAAAGAGATTAAGGCCTGAATCTAGGAAGAGTTAGATGTTGCGGACCTTGCCCAGGGCGAGGCATGCTGCGTTCACGACGAATGCGGCGATCATCAGGATGTCGCCCGTATGGGCGCCGAGTCCTGCAGGCAAGAAGGAGAGCGGCGGGCAGAGCTTGCCCGCGAGGGCGAAGGTTCCGCCCGCGATTATGGCCGCCGCCACGAACTTCGGCTTGGCCCTGAGCCCGAGCAGGCCCCACAGAATAGGAACGGTAAATGCACCCGCGTAAATGGCGAGCGCAAGCAATAGCGTGCCGATGATGTCGGTGAACACGAGCGCGAGCAACAGCGCCACGATGCCGTTCACGAAAATGACGAGGCGCGCCTTCGCGAGCTGCCTGCTGTGCCCCACGCCGAACAGTCCGCAAAGGATAACGGAACTGCTGAGGAGGGTGGTATCGGCGCTACTCAGCACCACGCTCAAAAGCGCGAGCGCAAAAAGCGGAATCAGCGGCTGCGGTAGTACTTTGTCTGCAATCGCCGTGATGCGCGCGCCCTGCACGCCCTCGATGCCCGTACCGGATACCGCGAGGAACCCGATGATGAACGCGACCGGGACGAGCGTGCAGGCGGCAAGCCCGATGGCCCTTTTCGCGGTGGCCACGTCTTTTGCGCAGAACATGCGGCTGAAAATGTCGGGCCCCGCCGTGTAAGTGGTGCCGTAGGTAAGGATAAGCAAGAAAAGGTCGAGTGGCGAGAAGTTCGCGTTGAAGGGGAAGGCGGGCGCGTTCTGCA
Organism: Fibrobacter sp. UBA4309; assembly: GCF_002395745.1. Taxonomy (GTDB): domain Bacteria; phylum Fibrobacterota; class Fibrobacteria; order Fibrobacterales; family Fibrobacteraceae; genus Fibrobacter. Next base: position 30,580 of record NZ_DGUN01000069.1, on the reverse strand, counting down.
ACATGGCCAGCGCGGTCCCGGTTCCCGCAGCAGCCGATGCGCCGGCCCCGCTAAACATCGCGAAACCCGCGAGCACTACAAGCCCGAAGATTATCAGGCACGCCTGCAGAAAGTCCGTACGCAAGATGGACTGCTGGCCGCCCGCGAGCGTGTATCCCGTGAACACTACCGCCGAGACAATTGCGGCCGTCGTGTAGTCGAACGCCGTGAAAGTCATCAGGAGCTTTGCCGCCGCGATAATCTGCGCCGCCACGATACCTGTCCACGCGACGGGAATCACGATGGACGCCACGAACTTCGGGCCCTTCCCGTACAAGGACTCCACCAGGTCGGGCAACGTGTATTTGCCGAGCGAGTACGCCTTGCCCGCGAATGGAATGAGCGCGAGTAGCCCGAGCGCCCCCACGAGCATGAACCAGCTTGTCGCCCCGCCGAGCCTTGCGCCGCTATCTACCGCCCCGATGACGGCCGACCCGCCGAGGATTGTCGCCACCAGGCTCCCCGCCACCGCGCGTACGCTTGCCCGCTTGCGCGCAACGAAAAAGTCGGGAACGTCCTTGACGCTCCGCGCGCTGTGCCCTGCGATAAGCAGCAGGATGACGAGGTATAAGACAAGTGCGATAGTCATTTCGTGCCAAAGATAGAAACTTGAAGCGATTTCAAATAATATTCGACGTTCAGGTAGTTGATGCCCTGGCGCTTGCATTTGCCTCTTTAGTCCCCAATTTTGTATATTCTCCCACGAAGAGGTTTTTATGTACCGTTTTTCGTGCATTTTTTATTGCCGCCTGGCTGCTATCCTTTGCGTTTTCCTTGCTGTTCCCGTTCTCGCCTTCGATGTCTCGGTCAAGGCGAACGTCGATAACGCCCAGGTGTTCGTGGGCGACATGTTCAATTACGAAATCCAGGTGACTGCGCCCGAAAACGCCATCGTGGACCTGCCGAGTTTCGTGGGCAACCTCGGGAGTTTCGAGGTCAAGGAAATGAAGAACGAGAAGGTGACCGAGGGTATGCCCAAGGGCACCGCGAAGTTCGTGTGGCTCGCGACGCTCAACACGTTCGTGAGCGGCGACTTCCTCATCGCGCCGCAGCAGGTGAGCGCAGTCGTCGGAACCGATACGGTCAAGACGAATACCGACCCCGTGGCGGTGAAGGTCGCTACCCGTACGACCGGCGAAGAGACGGATATTTTGGAAGTGGAAGACCCGCTCGACGACCCGCGCCTGCCTCAGTGGCTTTATGTTTTGCTGATTGTCTTGGGCGTTGCACTGCTGGTGTTCCTCGGCTGGTTCCTGCATAAAAAGTTCGCGAAGCAGGGGGCTGCCCCGCGCCTGCCGCCGTACGAAGAGGCTGTGCTCGCGCTCAAGGAACTGCGCGCCAAGAATTACCTTGCCGAAGGGAACCAGGGCGACTACTTCATGGCTCTCGGGTTCATCACCCGCCGTTACATAGAACGCCGTTTCGAGACCGATATCCTGGACGCGACTGTCGCCGAACTCAAGCAGCGCATGTCGCACGTGGCGGGGCTCCCGCAGGCTTACAAGGAATCGGTGGTGACGCTCGCCGTAGAGACGGAACCGGTGAAGTTCGCGAAGATGAAGCTCGAGGGCGAACGCTGCCGCTTCTGGGACGAATGGGCCGACCGCCTGCTCGAAGATACCAAGCCCACGCCGGAAACCGAACGCGACGTCAAAAACGATACGAAGGGCCCCGCGAAAAACGACGCCGGGAATGTCTCGAAAAAGTAACGCTGCGTTACGGCGTTACTGACAAACTTTGTCTACAAATTCACGGCAGACCGATTCAGGATCGGGCTTGCCGAATATGGCGGAACCGACCACGAACACGTTCGCGCCGGCTTCCTTGCACTGCAAGATGTTGTCGAGCTTTACGCCGCCGTCTATCTGGATGTCCAGTTCCGGTTTCATCTGGCGCAGTTCGCGAATCTTGTCGAGGCAGTACGGAATCAGGCTCTGGCCGCCGAATCCCGGGTTCACCGACATGATGAGGACCATGTCCACGATGCCCAGCACGTGCTTGATGCTTTCGAGCGGTGTCGCCGGGTTGATGGCGACTGCGGGCTTGACACCGAGTTCGCCGATCTGGTGCAGCAGGCGGTCCAGGTGGTTCGTGGTTTCGGCGTGGACGCTGATGATGGACGCCCCGGCCTTCGCGAAGTCGGCGACATAGTTTTCGGGATTCGAAATCATCAGGTGGCAGTCCAGCGGGAGACTCGTGCCCTTCTTGACGCAAGCGGAAATGCCCGGGCCGAAACTGATGTTCGGTACGAAGTGCCCGTCCATGATGTCGAGGTGGACCAGGCCGGCGCCGCCTTTTTCTATGGCCTTGAGGCCGTTTCCGAGTTCGAGGAAATTCGCGTTCAAGACGCTGGGTGCGATGATTTGCTTCAACATGTAAGACAATTTAGAAAAAGGCTCCGCTTTCGCGAAGCCGTTTGTTTAATTGGACTGTACTCCCGGGGCTAGTCGTCGGTGAGGTGCGTCGGCATCAGCAAGAAGCTGAAGCCCATGTCGTCGCCCACGGGTTCGATGATGCAGGCGCCGATGGGGTTGTTCATCTTCATGATAGTTTCTTCGCTCTTGCACATGCCGAAGATTTCGGTGATGTAGCGTCCGTCGAAACCGATGCTGAAGGAACCTTCGCCGTTGTGCGTCACTGCGAGCGCTTCGCGGGAATCACCGCCGACATCCGGGTCGCTGGCGCTGAGTTCCATGGTGTTGCCGTCGATCTGCAGGCGGACCTTGTGCGTACGTGCGTTCGCCATAGAAATCACGCTGCGCATCTTGTTCTGGAACTCGACAGTGTTGAGCTGCACGGTGCGTTCGAACGACTGTGGGATAACGGCGCGGTAGTTGGGATACGGGCCTTCGAACAGCTTGGAGATGACCTGCGTGTCGCCGGTGCTGAAGAGGATATGCGTGGCGGAGGTGCGGACTTCGATGGTGGAGTCGCTCTTGGCCATGTGCAAAATGTACTGCAGCGCCTTCTTCGGGATGATGGCTCCGTTCGTGAGCGTGGCGCCTTCGCGTTCGAGGGTGGCACGGCCGAGACGGTGGCCGTCGGTGGCGATCATGGAAATAATGCCGTCCTTCGCCTCGAGGAACACGCCGTTCAGGCTGAGGCGGATGGAGTCCGTGGAGCAGGCGAACATCGTCTTTTCGGCGAGGAATGCGAGCTCGGTCGTAGAGAAGGAGAGGGATTCGCCGTCGTCCACTTCGGGGAGCGGCGGGAAGTCGCTGGCGTCAAAGCCGGTGATGGAGGCCTTGCCGTGTTCGCTCCACTGGATCTTGGCGAGGTAGTCCTGCACGTCGACGCTCACCATCGTGATGCTCGGGTCGACGAGGCTTTTCACGAGGTCGAGCAGCTTGCGGGCGTTGATGACAACCGAGCCGTCACGTTCGCCCTGGACTTCGACCTTGACCCTGATACCGAGGTCCAAGTCGGTCGCGCTCACTTCGAGGAAGTTGCCTTCCAGGCGAAGGGCGAAGTTGTTGAGAATCTGAATGGTCGACTTGTTGGGGACGGCGTTGATTGCGGACTGCAATACGTCGAGGAACATGTTCTTTTCAATCTGGAACTTCATACGTTATGCACCTCTTTGGATTAAAGTCGTTCCTACGAAGAATACAACTGCGATGACCGCCAAGGCCACGATGATCCACTTGTTCATGGAATTGGTCTTTTTCGGCACAAAATTTTTGGCGTTCTGTTTGGCGCGCCTGCGTTCACTTCGGCTCATTTTGGGTCTCCATTGTTTTTACGCATTAAAACTACTATTTTTTAGGGCGAACGAGGTCTTTTATGAAAGAAACGACGCTAAATAAGCTAAAAAATAAAGCTACGGGGATTGCCTCGGGCGCTCTTTCGCGAGTGGAGCTCGTGACGGAGGAAAACCGCCTCAAGACAAAATTCCAGGCGTTGGGCCAGAAAGTCTACCTTGCCGTGCAGGGCGACCTGCTGAACGCCATGAAGGATGATCCTCTTGTGGTGGCCCTGCTGGGCGAAATCGAGGAGACCAAGAGGAAAATTGCCGAACTGGAATCGAAGATAGCGGGCAAGGAATCCACGTGAGGAAGGTAGAGATACATGTGTTCCCGGACAAGACCTCGGGAAGCAAGAGCTACAGGGTCTCCATGGCGACGTTCGTCGTCTCCATCGCATGCGTCATCTTCGCGGCCGCGGGCTTTATCATGTTTTCGCCCGACCACATTCTCGACAACCTGTCGAACGGAAACGTGCTCGCCGTGTTCCGCCAGAACAAGACTATCAAGAAGGAAATCAAGGAAATCCGCGAGTCTGTGGACGAGTCCATCTTGAAGGCCGAAGAAACCAGGGTCCTGCGCGACAGCACGCTCTACAAGGGCGGTCTCGGGTTCGTGCTCGGTGAATCCGGTGTCGAGGGTGCGCCCGACGGCAAGGCCCGCAAGAGCCTGAACGAGGTCGAGGCCACTTTCCGCAGGCTGGAACACCGTCTTTTGCAGGATTCGGCGCTCGCCGCGAAAGTCCCCGTAATCCATCCGTTCAAGAACGGGCACGCGATAAAGAACCGCTTCGAGATGATATACGACCCGTTCACCGAACAGGACTTGCCGCACCGCGGAATCGACTACGTGGCAGAAGTGGGCGATACGGTGGTGGCTACCGGAGGCGGCACCGTGAGCGAAATCCGTTCGCATCGCGGGTTCGGTCTTTCGATGAAGGTGGAGCACATGCCCAAGATACGTACGTTCTACGCGCACCTGGGCAAACCGCTGGTGAAGGTGGGCGACAAGGTGCGCCGCGGCCAGCCGATAGCGGTTATCGGCGAGAGCGGCCGCGAATCGAGCGTGGCGCTGCATTACGAGATTCGCGTAGACGGAGTCCCCGTGAATCCCGAAGACTACTTTATTACGAAGTGATTGTGTGGGGTTAGAACTTGGAGCTTAGAGGTCATCCCCCGAGAGAAACGAGGGGGATCCATCCGGTTCTAAACAGGCGCTTGGGATGTGGTTGATGATTGGAGGGAGGTTTACTATGAAACAGGCTCCGTTTGAACAGAATGTCATCGCGATGGTGTGGGATTGCGACAAGACGCTTATCAGCTCTTACATGCAAGATCCCCTGTTCCGCCGCTACGGTATAGACGGCAAGAAATTCTGGAGAGAAGTCAATGCGCTTGTACCGCAGTACAGGGCGCAGGGAATTTCCGTGAACGCAGACACGGTCTACCTGAACCATATCCTGACCTACGTGAAGGCCGGGATTTTCAAGGGCCTGAACAACGCGATGCTGCGCGAGTTCGGGAAGGAGCTGGAATTCTATCCGGGGCTTCCGCAATTCTTTGGCGAGGTGAAGAAGCTTGTCGAAGAAGATCCCAAGTACAAGGCCTTCGACATCCGCCTGGAACATTACGTTGTTAGTACTGGATTCGCCGAGACGATTCGCGGCAGCGCGATTGCTCCCTATGTAGACGGCATATTCGGTTGCGAGTTTATCGAAGACGTACTGCCGCCGGGATTTTTGGATTCTGCGTACACAGAGCCTGCGGTGCACGGGAACGAGATTGCCCAGGTCGCCTGTGCTCTCGACAACACGTCGAAAACGCGCTACCTTTTCGAGATCAACAAGGGCAGCAACAAGTATCCCGATACCATCGACGTGAATTCTTCCATTGCGCGTGAAAGCCGCCGCGTCCCGTTCGAGAACATGGTCTACGTGGCCGACGGCCCGAGCGATGTCCCGGCGTTCAGCATTCTCAACTATAACGGCGGCAGCACCTTTGCCGTCTACCCGAAGGGCGACGTGAAGGCCTTTCGCCAGGTCGATTCGCTCCGCAGCGACAGGCGGGTGCAAATGTTCGGGGAGGCCGATTACGTACAGGGATCCCAGTCGTGGCTGTGGCTTACCGAAAAGGCGCGTGCCATTGCCGATTCCATAGTGGAACGCAAGAAGGCGGCTATCCGCAGCAATGTGGGCGCCCCGCCGACGCATTTGTCCTAAGCCCTGCCGGGGGAATATCCCCCTATTTTGGTCGGTTTCTTTTTGCCGTTCTTACAATCTTATTATATTTATACCGCTTTGAAGGGGGCGTTCCATGTTCGTGGAGGGCCCTTTTGGAGCTATTTAATGATCGAGTTTTGCTTTACTTTTAAGGTTCTTAATGACGAACAAGTGTAAACGCGGGATTTTGATCAGCAAGACTCCCTACGAGAAGCGTTTCGCCATCATGGAGGATGGTGAACTCGCCGAGCTCGTCGTCGAAGGGATGTCTACTGACCAGATTCTTGGCAATATATATAAGGGTGTTGTAAAGAAGGTCGTTCCGGGTTCGAAGCTCGCCTATGTCGATATCGGGCTCGGGGTGGACGGCGTGCTGTACCAGGACGACGTGGTGGACCGCAAGACATCGTTGAACCGCAACTTCAACGATGACGATGACAAGGCGTTCGACAATGCCGCCATCGAGAAGGTCTTGCGCGAAGGCGACGAAATCATGGTGCAGGTGACAAAGGAACCTGCCGGCAACAAGGGCGCCGTGCTGACGATGCGCCTGCTGTTTGCGGGCAGCCTTCTTGTCTGCATGCCCGGGACCAACTTTATCGGCGTTTCGAAGCGCGAACGCGACCAGGCGAAACGCAGCGAGCTGAAGAGGCTCATCAACCGCCTCAAGGCCCGCGACGTAGGCTATATCGTCCGCACCGAGGGCATGAACGCCTCCGAAGCCGACTTGCAGCAGCAGATGCGCTGCCTGGAAGAAAAGTGGGCGAGGACCAAGGACAATTTCGAGGACGGGACTGTCGGAACCTGCATCTACGAGGAATCCGATTCCACGCAACGCGCCGTCGGGGAATATTTCAACGAGAACACGGACTATGTCTACATAGACAACCGCGACGAGTATTTCACGTTGCGCGACCACCTGAGGGAGGTCGCTCCGGACATGCTGGACAAGGTCAAGCTCTGGAGCAGCAACGAAAGCCTTTTTGAATACTTCAAGATAGAGAACGACTACGCCCGTTCCCTGCAGCGACAGGTCCCGCTCCCGCGCGGGGGCAACCTGGTAATCGAGCAGACCGAGGCCCTCATGTCCATCGACGTGAATACGGGTCCGAAGGTGCACGGCAAGGACCAGGGCAAGATCATCCTCGAAACGAATGTCGACGCCTGCCGCGAAATCGCGAAGCAGCTGCGCCTGCGTGACGTGGACGGCATTGTCATTATCGACTTTATCGACATGGAAACCGATGCCGACCGCGAGACCGTGTACCAGGAATTCTGCAAGGTGGCCCGCCGCGACAAGGCGGATGTCATCCCGTCGCCCATCAGCCAGTTCGGCCTGATGGAAGTGACCCGCCACCGCATCCGCGAAATGGCCGGCAAGACGCATTTCTGTCCAGTATGCTACGGCGGCGGACGCATCGCCACGCTGGAATCCGCGCTCGGCATGATCGACCGCTGGATGGCCCGCGCCCATGCCAAGGGCAACCTGAAGAACGTGACTCTCGTGGTGAGCGCTCCTCTGGTAGAAGTCCTGGTGCGAGACCGCGCCCGCATGCTCCACTACCTGGAGTTCAAGCACAGCATGAAGGTCGAACTCATCGAAGACGACCATGCGCAGGTGAACCAGTTCTGGATGTTCAATTCCGAGAAGGAAGACATTACCGACCTCTACAACTTTGCCGAGATGGACAAGGCCGACATGCCTTCGCGCCCGCCGAAACGCCGCAACGAACGCGGCCGCAACAAGGTGAAGCGCGAAATCCTCATCAGCAAGACCCCGTACGAAAAGCGTATCGCCATCATGGAAGACGGCGAACTGGCGGAACTGGTCGTAGAGAGCGTGTCTTCGACGCGCGTGCTCGGCAACATTTACAAGGGCGTGGTGCAGAAGGTGCTGCCCGCGCTCAAGGCCGCCTTTATCGATATCGGCATGGAGAAGGCCGGGTTCCTGCACCAGGACGATGCCATGGACCGCAACGAGCTGCTGCGCCGCGAATACGGCGACGACGATGACGAAGGCGGCCCGTCCAAGGAAATCTCTATCGACAATATCCTCAGGGAAGGCCAGGAAATCATGGTGCAGGTGGTGAAGGAACCGATAAGCACCAAGGGTGCCCGCCTTACGACCCACCTGAGCTTTGCCGGACGATTCCTGGTGTGCATGCCCGGGACAAACTTCATCGGCGTCTCGAAGCGCGAACGCGACCCGGCCAAGCGCCGCGAGTTCAAGAAGGTGGTGCGCCGCCTCAAGGCCCGCGACGTGGGCTACATCGTGCGTACCAACGGCCTTATCGAATCCGAATTCGAAATCCAGAAGCAGATGCGCGAACTCGAAAGCAAGTGGGAACAGACGAAGTTCAACTTCGCGAACCAGCCTGCCGAGACCTGCATCTACGAGGAATCCGATTCCATCGAACAGACCGTGCGCGAATACTTCGGCGAAAATACCGACTTCGTGTACATCGACAACCGCGAGGAATATCTCGCCCTCCGCGATTACCTGAAGGTGCTTTCTCCGGACAAGCTGAACAAGGTGAAGCTCTGGAACAAGAACGAAAGCCTGTTCGAGCATTTCAAGATCGAAAACGACTACGCCCGCTCCCTGCAGCGCCGTATCCCGCTCTACAACGGCGGCAACCTGGTAATCGAGCAGACCGAAGCTCTCGTGTCTATCGACGTGAACATGGGCAAGAACCGCGGCAAGGACATGGGCAAGTTCGTACTCGAGACGAACCTGTACGCCTGTCGCGAAATCGCGAAGCAGTTGCGCCTGCGCGATGTGGGCGGCCTTATCATCATCAAGTTCCTTGTCATGAATTCGGATGCCGACCGCGAGGCCGTGTTCCAGGAATTCCGCAAGGCGATTCGCCGCGACAAGGCGCCTATCAGCCCGGCGCAGATAGGCCAGTTCGGCGTGATGGAAGTGACCCGCAAGCGCGTCCGCGTGAACCTGATGACCGAAAAGACGGAACTCTGCCCGATATGCCGTGGCGGTGGCCGTATCGCCACGCTGGAATCCACGCTCGGCATGATTGACCGTTGGATGGCCCGCGCCAGTACCAAGGGCCGCATGCGTGAAGTTACTTTGGTTGTAAGCACTCCGCTCGTGGACGAACTCTGCAAGAACGATTTGAATATCTACCGCTATCTCGAAGCGAAGCACAATATGAAAATCAACATTGTCGAGGACGAATACGCCCACGAGAACCAGTTCTGGATGTACGACAAGAACAAGGAAGACATTACGGACCTCTACAACAACGTGTAGTCCCGCTGCCGTTCCCTGTTACAGCAAATTGAAAAACGTCCCGGCAATCCGGGACGTTTTTTTTGGAATAATGTTTAGAGAGAGAAACTCTACTTGGTCGGGTCGAGCGTTATGCCGTTCGATCTTCCGCGGCGTACGCCCCAGAGGAAGTCGCGGGTCGTGTGCTTGATGACCTCGTCGTCGATGGTAATCTTGAACTCGAGACGGGCGATGTACACGCCGGTAGCCACGAGGCCGCCCTTGTTGCTGCGCATGTTCCAGGCGAGGAATATCTTTCCGCTGTTGGTAATGCAGTTCGCATCGGGGTCGTCTTCCTTGTAGACGGGGTCTTCACAGCCGATCATGCCGGACTGTCCGCCCACGAAGTGGCCGAGGTGCGAGTAGTAATGCGTCTTGTAGCTCAGGTGGACCTGCGAGGGTTCGATAAGCGTCTCGTCGCCATTGCGGTAGGCGTCGATGTTCGATGCCGTAAGCTTGTTTTCCTTGATGGCGTTGATGACGCGGTCGCTCACGCCGGCATCTTTCAGCTTTTCTACCGGTATGGTGCCGTTCTTGATGGCGTCGAAGACGGCCTCCGCTGTCGCGTACTTGGCAAGGCTCGAAGTGATGACCGTGTCGGCGCTGTTCGCGATGCTTGCGTTCACCAGTTCGTTGAATGCCTGCTTGTCTTCGGTAGTGAGGAGCGGGCTGCTGGTGAGCGTCGCCGCGGTAATTTCGCCGGCCTTGATGGCGTCGAGAACTGCTTCGCTGATGCCGTAGGAACCGCCGAGCCTATCGTTCACGATATCGTCGATAAGCTTCTGGGTCGCTTCGGCCACGCTCATCTTGGTAATGGTCGTGTCGAAGGTTCCGCTGTTCATGAGCGTGTTGATGAAGTTGTCGAGCGTGGCGACTTCTTCCTTCGTCTGGTCGCTGATAAGCGTACCGACATCGAAGCTGACAAGGTGTCCCTGCACGCCGAAATCGGCAGCCACCTGTTCGACGCCCTTGTTCTCTTCGGTCACGAGCTTGGGAACCGTCGAGGAGTCGCTACGTACGATGGGATTGTCCGGGTCGAGGCTTACGAGGCCGGCACTCGAAATGGTCATTTCCTGTTCACCCGTGATGCTTACCCACGGGTTGTTTTCGTGCGGCCTGTTCAGCGAGAGGTCCTGTGCGGTAGCGCCGGAACCCGGAGTGAAGCGGATGAGGTCGCCCACGGAAGGAATCACCTGGCTTATGGAGGAACCGACAAAGATGATGCTCATCATGTTGGCTGCCTCGGCAGTCTGGGAATTCGGCTTGATGGGATCGGCCTTCACTTCGGAACGGATGCAGGTGTACTGGAACATATCCATGTAGTACTTCTTGACGGAGTCCGTGATGGCTTCGCTGAAGGTGATGGTGAGGATATGGTTCGTACCGTCGGAAATCTTCTTGACTGCGGACTTGATGATCGGATTCACGCCGTCGCTCACCGGTTCGTTGCGGATAGTGAAGTGGTAGTCCTTTCCGCCTTCCTTGTAGGTGATGTGCGTCGTCATGTATCCGGTAAATACGCCGGAGTTGCTGCCGGTAAACACGAGGCTTCCGAATCCGCAGGGCTTGTCTTGCTTGCAGCTGCCAGAGGTGAGGGACAGCGTCTTGCCGTTGAAGGGCTTCACGGTCTGTTCCGGATGTTCTTCACCGAAGTTCACCTGGAGCGATGTGAGGATGTTCTGCGAGTCGAATGCCTTGTCCCATGTGATGAAGAGGCTGTCGCCGCGTCCGTCACCGTTACGGTCGTAGAGCGTAGCGAGCTGCACGTGCGGGATAGGCGGTTCGTCGAATACGAGCTTGGTCCAGAGTGCCGTAGACGATGCGGCTCCCTTGACTTGCAGCAAGGCGTCTGTCACGGGGCCGTTTGCCATCACGTAGAACGTCGCGCTCTTGGTGTTGGAATCGAGGGCCACCTTGCTGATGGGGTTGCCGTCTGCGTCGAAGATGCCGACCAGCTGGTTGTTGGTAGAAAGGTTCAGCATCTTGTTATAGGTGGTGACCTCGGCCCAGTCTTCGTCGAACTTGACCGTCACCTTGTACATCTCGTATGCCCAGCGGCCGAGCTGCAGCGTATCGCCGCTGACTTCCTTGCCGAGGGTCTTCTTCTTTTCGGAATCGACGAAGACGATGGTCGGGACGTTGTACTGCGGCACGGTGAAGTGCACGTCGTAGGACTGACTCGGCTTGTCTTTCAGGGTCACTCTCAAAGTGTAGTGGCCGGGACCGAGAGCGTAGTTCTCTGCGATTTTTGTAGAGTCAATGGTAAGGTGAGTGCCATTGGCGTTGATGGTGATGCCTTCGTACCAGGTTCCCGGTCCAAGCGGCTCGCCGCTTTCTCCGAGGTTTCCGCCGAGAAGGAGGAAGTTGGAGGGGCCGGCGACCGTATCGGTCTTGGCGAGGTCGTTGTTCGAGAAGTCGCAGGAGAGCGCGTCCCTCTTGACGATTTCCCAGATGTCGTAATCCTGCACGCCCTTTTCGTAGGTGCCGGTAAGGAAGATGCTCGCGTCGGTATGCAGGTCCATGGACGTGCGCATCATGAAGTTCGAAGAACTGATGTGGCGTTCCACGTAGAAGATGTGGAACGGGTATTCCGTGCCTTCGGTAAGGCCGAGGGTGTCGAGATCGACGGAGCCCGCCACCTGGCCGTGCTGGCCACCGATATCCACGACGAGCCTGTTGTTGATGAACACCCACACGTCGTCGTCGCCGAAGAATTCGAAGTACTGTCCCTTCACGTAGACGAACTTCGCCTGGAACTTCATGGTGAATCCGAAGTTGTGGTTCTTGTTGTCGCCACCGCCTTTCTGCTGGTCGAACATGGGGTTCTTTACGCTCTTTGCCGGATCGAGGAATTCGAAGTCGTCGAGCAGGAAGAAACCGCCTTCGGGGCTGTTGCCGTCTTTCTGGCCGAGCCAGAAGCCGTCGTCGGTCATGTCGAGCTGCACGTCGCGGCAGGCCGCGTTCGTGTACTTGTTGCCGGCGGCATCCTGGCCTACGTATTGCGGCAGGAACCAGGCGTCAAGCCAATCGGTAAGCTTGCAGTTTTCGGGGAAGTCGGCTTGCTTGCGTACGGGAACGCCCTGCGGGCCGAGCAGGTCTTCCACCATGCCGCGCATGTAGCCTCTCCTGTTCTTGTCCTGGGCGTTGCTGCCACCGCAGCCGCCACTGCCGAAGTCGTTACTGACCATGTATGCCGGCAGCCAGGGTGAAGTCATGAATTCCGGATCCTGGTCCTTGGCGCCGTTGCCGTACTTTGTCGTAACGCTAGAGTCCCTGCGGTTCGTTGTCGTGGTGACGGCTCCGTCGCCGTTCTTGCCGTGATACCAGTCGAACATCATCACGGAGATGGTGCGGATCGGGCATTCGCCCAGGCGCTGCGGATAGGCGGCGTATACTTCGGGGGCCATTTGGCCCGGGTTTCCGACAATCCAGATGGTGTCCGTCTTCGCGGCAACCGTATCGAGCGTAATCTCTTCGGTCGTGGGGAGCGCACCGGTAGGAACGGTTTCTTCGCCCTCGTTGCCCACGTATATGTAGCCTATGGTCTGCTTGAAGCGGACCTTGAAACCGGATGCCGGCGCGGTCGCCTTGGCCTGGAACCATCCGCAGTAGTTCTTGACTGCGGTCATGAGGGTTTCCTTGCCGTCCTGGATAAGGATGGCATTCGTGTTTGTCCAGCTGGGCATAAAGCGGATGACGGTGTTGCCCGTCCCGTTGATTTTTTCCGACGAGGATGACGAACGTCCTCCGCCACCGCCGGGGCCGATTTGCGCTTGCGTCGACATTATGAGGACCAGGCACAGAACCAGTCCCCTTGTTAGCGATTTATACCACATTCCCATCGCTCCTTAAATGTTTATCCAAAACAGGTTTATCTGTGTTAAATATCACTTTTTATAAGGCAAAAGTCAACCAAAATTTACTTATCATTTATACCAAGTGTTTAGAAAAGTTTACAATATTTTGAAATTTGTGTAAAAATAGAATTTTTATTTACAAAAAAGCTTTGTAAATTTTTTAGAAATGCAAAAATATGTGTAAAAAAAATACGGCAAATTGACGTTTTGCCGTATCTTAAAGTCCCTTAAAGGCCCAAATCTGCGATGTTCAGCTTTCCGCGGCGCACGCCCCAGAGGAAATCGCGCGTCTGGTGGCTGATTTTCTTGTCGTTCACGGTCACCTTGATTTCTATGCGGGCGATGTAGACGCCCGTGGCCGCGAGGCGCCCGCTGGTGGCGCGCATGTTCCAGGCGAGGAAGAACCTGCCGTCGCTGTCGAGGCAGCTCTTGGCGTCGCCCTGCTGGAAGATTTCGTCGTTACACTTGATCGAGCCGCTCTGCCTGTTCACGAAATGCCCGAGGCTCGTGTAGTATGTCGCCTCGTAGAGCAGTTCGGCGTTGGCGGCGACCGTCTGCGCGATCATCTCGACGTCGGCTTCGGTGCCGCTTGCGTAGTAGTGGAGGTTTTCTACGGTCAGCAGGCCGTGTTCGTAGGCGTCCACGATAATGTCGCTCAGGTCGAATTTTTCCTGTGCGTCGTCGATGGTCATCTTGCCCGTGCTGACCAGCGTAAGGATTTCTTCGATGGTGTACGTCTTGGTGTCGCCGGACTCTTCGGCGTTCTTGTCCTTGTAAGATGCCGTGGACTGCACCGCCTTCACGATTTCGGCAATTTCGTTCTTCACGAGTTCGCCCATGTCGAGGTCGCCCAGGTAATGCCCCTGCGTGCCGTAGATGGCGGCCACCTGCTTGGCGCTGAGCGCGACGTCGCTTACGACGAGTTTCGGTATCGTGGCGGAATCGCTACGCATGATGACGCGGGCGCTGTCGAATGCCGGGGAATTCTTGTCGAGGTTCACGAGCGCCGGGCTCGTGATGCGCACGCTCTGTTCGCCGGTAATGCGTACCCACGGGTTGAGCTCGTGCGGGGAAACTTCTACCAGGTCGAGCGCGAGGCCTCCCAGGGACGGCGGCGCGAACCTTACGGAGTCGCCCACGGTCGGCACGACATCGTTGATGTTGCCCTTGATGAACACGAGCGTCCACTGGTGTGCGGGCGAAGTGGACATGTGAGCGGGAGCGATGAGGTTGGAATACTGTCCGTCGGCGTTGCGGCTGCGGAACATGAACAGGTTCACGTTCTTGCCGTCATCGACAATGCCTTCGCTGAACGTGAGCTTGAGTTCGGTATTGCCTTCCGAAGAAATCTCGATTTCGGCGGCGGTGATGACCGGGCCGACTTTGTCTGTAAGGCGCCCGTCTACGGGGAATATCGCTTCCTTGCCGTCTTCTTCGTCGGTATAGGTGTAGAAGATGTTCAGCTTGCCGGAATAGGGCTCGCCGTTCCCGCCGGTAAAGATGGCCGTGCCGAAGCTGTTGCCTGCAGAAGTGATGGTCGCGAAGTCTTCGCCGTCCTTGTAGCTGATCCTGTGCACGTTGGCGGACGTGTCGTGGTAGGCGCTGTCGGTGGTGCCGAAGGTGAAGTGGATGGAGTCAAGGACGCTCTGGCCGCCGAGCGGCTTGTTGAAGTGTATCCATACGCTGTCGGCGCGTCCGTCGCCGTTGCGGTCGTAGATGAAGGCGCTTTCTACCTGCGGTACGGGCGGTTCCTTCATGTTGATCTTGAGCCAGTCGATACTGTGGTTCTTGGAAGCCGAGGTGGTAAGGGTCATGGTCGCGTTGACGACTTCGCCGAGGCCCTTCACGTAGAATATCGCGCGGCCGGAATCCAGTACGACTTCCTTGATTTCGTTGCCCATGGAATCACATGCGATGAGCAGCGTGTCGGACATCGAAATCTTGACGCTGATGCCGCTGTACATTACGGCCCAGTCCTCGGCGTACATGACGTTCACCGGGTAGAGCCTGCCTGCCCACATCTTTTCGCCAGGAATCAGGCTGAGCGGGAGCGTATCGCTGGAGACGTTCCTGCTGGAATCGGTGCCGAACGGGTTCCAGTACTGGCTATAGCAAAGGGAGTCGCCTTCTTCGGATTCGATATCCAGGACGCAGTAGCTCGAGTCGATGATTTCGGCGAAGGCGATGTTCGGCATTTCGTAAGGTTCGACAGTGAAGTAGACGTCCTTGTAGTCGGCCGGGTTGGACTTGAGCGAGACGCGGACAAAGTAGGTGCCCGGCGGGAGCGCCTGTGCCTTGGCGATATCCTTCGGCTTTATGGTGAGCATCGTGTAGTCGTTGCCGACGGTGATTCCGCTGTAGTAGAGCGAATCCAGGATGTTGAGCGGAATGCCCTTCGAATCGAGACTCCTGCCGAACAGTACGAAGTTCGATGGCCCGCGTTCCGTGGATTCCTTCTCGGGTTCCGACGAGAAGTCGCAGGCGAGCACGCGTTCGCGGATTTTCTGCCAGACCTCTTTCTGGATGACATCCGGGTTGTCCGAAACGTCGGTGAGGAACATGCTCGATTCCACATGCAAGTCGATGGAGGTGCGCATCATGAAGTTCGAGGCTTCGCGCTTGCGTTCGGCATAGAAGATGTGGAAGTTGTACGTGGAATCTTCTTTGAGGCCGAGCTTGTCGAGGTCGACGGATTTCTTGACCTTCTTGTGCTGGCCGCCGATGTCCACGACGAGCTTGTTGTCGATGAACACCCACACGTCATCGTCGCCGTTGAATTCGAAGTACTGGCCCTTCACGTACTGGAAGGTCGCCTGGATTTTCATGGCGAAACTGTAGTTGTGGTATTCGCGCTTGCCGTTCACCTCGAGGCCCACGATGGAGTCGTAATGGACGTTCTCGACGGTTTTCGCACTGTCGAGGTAGCGGAAGTCGTCGAGCAAGAAAAGGCCGCCTTCGGGGCTTTCGTCGTCTACCTGCGCGTACCAGAAGCCGTCGTCGGTGAGCGAGAGGCTGATTTCGCGGCAGGTGACGTTCGTGTACTCGTTGCCGGCATCGTCGGTCGCGATAACCTGCGGCAGGAACCAGCTGTCGATATGTTCGGAGTTCTTGCAGTTGCTCGGGAAGTCCGAGGACTTGCGTACGGGAACGCCGTTCGCGCCGAGTTCCTTCTCGACCATGCCGGTCATCGGATCGCCTTCGCAGCCGCCCTGGCCGAAGTCCAGGTTGGTGCCCTCGCCGAACATGGGGACGCCGCGCTTGTCGAATCCGTTGCGGCCGGCACCCTTCTTGCGGTCGTACAGGCCGTCTTCGGTGCCGTCGGAGTTGACGGAGCCGTCGTACCAGTCGAACATCATGACGGGCAGGTTCTTGATGGGGCAGTCGCCGAGGACTTCCGGGAACTTCGTGGTGATGTCGGGAGCGCCGAACTGGTAGGCGTAAACCCATACGGTATCCGAAATCTTTACCACGGAATCGAGGTCGATTTCGTTTTCGATGGAGATGGAATCCTTGGTCGGCCCTTCGTTGCCGACAAACGTACCGCCTATGGTCTGCTTGAAGAATACCGTGAACGGGTCGTTCTTGGGCGGAGTCACCTTGGCTTCGTACCAGCCGCAGTAATTGGGCACGGTCGACATGAAGTTCTCGTCGGCACCGTTAAGGTACATGATGGCGTTCGTGTTGGTCCAGGGCGCAAAGAAACGGATAACCTTCTTTTCGGGGGTGGGGATGACTTCGGGCTTTGTCTTGGAAATCGTCAGGGTGCTGTCTTCGTTGATGATGATCCAGACTTCGTCGACGGCCTGGCTGTCGACTCCGTTCTTGTAGTCGGGGAAAAGTTCGGAAAGATACGGCTCGTGGCCTTCGTTCAGGTTCTTGCGGCAGGTGCTTCCGCTACAGCTTAGGCCGAAGCGCAACTGGCGCACGTCTTCGCGGCCCTGCCTGTCGGAACCTTCGAGGCGTTCCTGCTTGAAATAGATGTTGAAGATACCTTCTTCGTCCTTTTCGACGGACTGGTACTTGAAATTTGATTCGTTGTCTGCGTAATAGAGGCTATTGCCGTCATAAATGACGTGCGCCACTGCCACGTAGTCGGCAGCAAAAGAGCAAACAACAAACGGAGCTAAGCATAATGCCAAGCCCCGGAATAGGCTTTTCAACCTCATCCGAATCTCCAGTTCCCTAACGTATCCTGTTATCCTAAACTGACTTAAAGATAATTTTTTTTAATACGAAGCGTATTTTTTTCTTAACAGACGAGGTAAAACTTTCTTAATGTAAAACAAAAGTTTACAGGGCTGCGGATTTTATTGAAAAGGCAAAAAACCTAATTTTATTTCGTAAAAACAACAAAAATGGAGATTTCTCATGAACCGTGTTTATCTGGTTGCTTCCAAGAACATGCATGCGACAGTCAAGGATGTCGTGGACGCCATCGCCGCCGCCGGCCTCACCAGCGCCACGTACGAACTGAACGTAAACGGCGCCGCCGCTGCCGAACAAATTAAGTCGGGCAATACCGCCGTGCTTATGGAGACGATTGCCGCCGACTTCTTGCTGCACGATTTCAATTCCGTCGATGCCGTTGTCGTGGAAGGCGCCCAGGGAATGAGCGACGTTGTCGCCCAGAAGTTCAACGAGTCGCTTGCCACCGCGCTCGATGCGAAGGTCTATTGCGACGGAGACGATGCCGAACTGTTCTGCCCGTGCCGCCTGCTCCAGTGCCCCAAGTGCCTGGCGAAGGATTTGGCCGCCGAGCCCGCCGAACGCAAGACCAGCCAGGCCATGTTCCGTGCAGGCCTCCTGCTCAAGGCTTCCAAGTCCAAGAAGAGGATAGTGCTCCCCGAAGGTAGCGAACCGCGTACCGTGCAGGCCGCGAAGCTCGTGATTGACAGGAAGATTGCCGTTCCCGTGCTTATCGGCAAGAAGGACGAAATTTTCGCCGTCGCGAAGGAACAGGGCGTTCAACTCCCCGCCGATATCGAAATCATTGAACCGAGCGCGGAACTCGCCGAAAAGTACGTGCCGACTCTCGTGGAACTCCGCAAGTCGAAGGGCATGACCGAAGAGCAGGCGCGTGCGGCTCTCGCCGACAACGTGATGCTCGGCACCATGATGCTCAAGATGGGCGAAGTGGACGGCCTCGTCTCTGGCGCCATCCATTCCACTGCCGACACGCTGCGTCCGGCCCTGCAGATTATCAAGTGCGCTCCGGGCGTGAAGTCCGTGAGTTCCGTGTTCTTCATGTGCATGCCCGGTCAGACGCTTATCTACGGTGACTGCGCCATCAACCTGAACCCGACCGCCGAAGAACTCGCCGGAATCGCGATGCAGTGCGACGACACGGCCAAGGCCTTCGGTCTGCCGAGCCGCGTGGCGATGCTCAGCTACAGCACCATGAACAGCGGCAAGGGCCCGGATGCGGACCTCGTGCGCGAAGCGACAAGGATTGTGAAGGAGGCCCGCCCCGAAATGCTCGTGGATGGCCCGCTGCAGTACGACGCGGCGACCGTGCCCAGCGTCGGTTCCCTCAAGGCTCCCGGCAGCACCGTCGCCGGCAAGGCTACCGTGTTCGTGTTCCCGAGCCTCTCCGCCGGTAACATCGGCTACAAGGCCGTGCAGCGCAGCGCCCAGGGCACGATTTCTATCGGCCCGATGCTCCAGGGTCTCGCCAAGCCGGTGAACGACCTTAGCCGCGGCGCCCTCGTCGAAGACATCGTGTACACGATTGCCCTGACTGCCGTCCAGGCGGGTTAAGCCGGAACCGGGGAATCCCCCGAACATCAAAGGAAATTTAAAAGTCCATCAGCATTGCCGATGGACTTTTTCTTTGTCGAAAAATGCGGATTGCCGGTATGGGCTAGAACGTGTAGAATACGGCGAAGCGGAATGCCATGGGGTCGTCGAGGTCGTCGTCACCCGACACGGTGAACAGGTCGCCGCCGAAGAAATGCACGGAGAAGTCGAGGCTCAGGCTCGGGGTCACGCCGAACTTTATGCCGGGATAGACTTCGAATCCGTTGGAGCCTTCGCCCTGCGGGCCGAAATCTTCGCCCATGTAGAGGTTGAATCCCACATAGGGAATGAACTGCCCCAGCAAGATGTCGAGCTCGTTCCCCAGCAGGAAGAGGACGAGGGAGTTGTCGGTATTCAGTTCGGCGCCGAATACGGAACCCCATGCCACGATGCCGATCAGGCTCGTATGCTGCAGGCCGAAGGCGTAGCTGAGGTAGTCGCTGGAATAGGAATCGTCACCCACGGGGATGGATACGTCGGCAAAGATGCCGAATCCCGGAGTCAGCTGGAAGCGGAGCCCGACCGGGATGTTCCCGATGCCGTCCATTTCCATGTCTTCGCCGTCAAAGTGCGTGAAGAACCTGTAGTTGAGCTTTGTGTATAGCTCGAACCAGTTGGTGAGGGAGTAGCGTACGCCGGCTACCGCCCCCATGGCGGTCACGGGATCCTGGTCGCTGTATTGCAGTTCGGCGGAAACCTGGCCAGAACCGGAAGGCAGGATAGGGAAGTAATCCCATATTGCAAATGACGCGGACGCCACGATGGCGCAGATGGAAACGATTTTCTTTAGCATGGGTTCCCCTTATTTTTTCTTGTCGAGTTTGGCGTTGATTTTCTTCTGGAGTTCCTTGAGTTGCCAGCGGCCACGCTTGTCCTCGAGGAAATAGCTTGTTCGTATTCCGCGCGAAAGGCCGCGGTCAATCAGGTTCAGCGCATCGGCGTAGCGCTTCTGGTCAAAGCGCAGTTCTGCCAAGAAAAAGTAGTTGTAGAGGTCCTTCGGGTCTTTCTCGAGCGCCATGGTCAGGTACTTGTCGGCAAGCGCCTTGTCGGGCCACGAAAGGATAATCGGGATGTAGGGCAGCAGCTGGTGGGCGCGCCCCAGCACCTGGTAGTCGTTGCTCGCCGTGGCGATGTCGCGGACCCGGTTCGCCACGCCTTCCTTGACGGCGGTAAGCGGGTTCTTCTCGGCGCCCCACATTGAAAGCGTCGTGGCGTATATGTGGGCGATTTCCTTGTTTCCGGGGAACTTGCCGTAGGCGCTCTCGGTAATCGTCTTCAAGGAATCCAGGTGCAGCTTGCGCTTTTTCTTGTCGAAGGGTACGAAACGGAAGGAGTAGTAGTAGCTCTTGACGTAACCTTCCATCGCCTTCTCCAGCACGGACTGGTCTTGCATGGCACGGCGGTAGGCGTCCTTCATGAGCGCCGCGTTTTTCGGGTCGGCCTTGTCGCCGCTGGAACGTTCCGCCCTGGCCGCATAGCAGGAATCGGCAAACGCGAGGTCGCTGTTAGCCAGGGCCATCGTTACGCCGAAAAGCAGTACGCACAGGGTTTTTACCATTCAGACCTACTTGGAACCTTTCCCCTTCCCGGAGAAGTAGTCCTGCTGGCGTGTGGCGCCGAGCACGGCGTGCCACAGCGTCCCGTTGGGGTTGATTTTCTTTCTTTCGTTCACGGCATATTCGATAGGCACGTGCGTGAATTCCCCGTTCATGCTGCCGACGACCATGTCTGTCTTGCCTGCCATGCCGGCGTGCACGGCGCTTTCGGCGAGCTGGAAGCAGAAAATGGCGTCGGTTCCCTTGGCGGGGATGCTCCTCACCATGTAGCTCGGGTCGAAGTACTTGATGTTGATTTCCTTGCCGACCTTGTCAAAATGTTCCTTGATCTTTTCGGTGAGGAATTCGCCGATGTCGTTCTTCAGGATGTTCCCGCTCGCGTCACGGCGTTCTTTCTGGTCCTTGAACAGCTCTTGCCCGGCGCCTTCGGCGACGGCGATGACGGCGTGGGTCTTGCCGCTGGCGTAGCGGCTTTCGAGAGCCTTGAAAAGTCCTTCGAGCGTGAAGGGGACTTCGGGCACGAGGCAGAAATTCACGACGGTGGTGGCAAGGGCTGCGTAGGCGGCGATAAAGCCGGAGTCGCGGCCCATGAGCTTCACGAGGCCGAGCCCGTTGAAAGCTCCGTTCGCCTCGTTGTGGGCGCTGGTAATCACGTCGGTGGCGCTAAGCACGGCCGTCTCGAAACCGAATGTCTTGTCGATGAGGTTCAGGTCGTTGTCGATGGTTTTCGGGATGCCGATAATCGATATGGGCTGGCGGCGCTTCTTGACTTCTTCGGCGATGGCGTGGGCGCCGCGGAGCGTGCCGTCACCGCCGATGCAGAACAGCACGTTGATGTTGAGGCGCATCAGGGTATCGACCATCACGGAAGGCTCCTGTATGCCGCGGGAGCTGCCGAGGATGGTGCCGCCGTCTTCCTGGATGGAATCGACCACGTCGGGGTTGAGCGTGATGGGCGGGTATCCGTATTGCGGATTCAGGCCGCGATAGCCGTAAGGGATGCCGAAGATATTGCGGACGCCGTAATCGAACCACAGCACCTGTACAAGGCCCTTGATGACGTTGTTGAGGCCGGGGCAGAGCCCGCCGCAGGTCACGATGCCCGCACGGGTCCATGCCGGGTCGTGGAATATGGTTTCGCGCGGACCGGCCGCTTCGAGCGACGGGGCCGTGACACCCTTGTCAAAGAATTCGCGAATGCGCTTGACGTCGGTCGTGAGGCCGATACGGTCTTCTTCGGATACGAACTGGATTCCCTTCATCGGGGACTTGAGAGTGCCCTTACCGACGGTTTCGATAGAAAGGTCGTACTTTTCCGGGTTCTTTAGGATGTCTTCTTGCGTCATAGTTTAAAATCCTGATTGATGGGGCGGATTTCTTTGTCTTTTCTGCGTTTTATAAGATACATAAAACCCGCTAGATGGACAACGGCGGGAAATGGATTTTGGTTCGCAGTCCGGGGTTCGCGTTCTCGATTTCGATCCTCATGTTCGAAAGGGCGCAGAGTTTCTTGACCATCGAAAGTCCGATACCCGTTCCCTGGGTGGTGCGGGTCATTTCGTTTTCGACACGGTAGAATTCTTGGAACACCTTTTTCATTTCGGATTGCGGGATGCCCGGGCCGTAGTCGCGAACGGCGAGGTACACGTGGTCCACGGCCATGCGGAGCTCGATGACGATCATCTTGTAGTCCGCCTTGACGGAGAACTTGAGCGAGTTGTCCACGAGGTTCGTCAGAATCTGCATTACGGCGTCGCGGTCCATCATGAGCTGCACGCTGTCGACCTCGGTGTCGCAAGATACGGTGAGTTCGAATCCGTGGTCCTCGATGTTCTTCGTGTACATGGTGACGAAATCGTCGAGCACGGCCTTGGGTCGGTCTTTCTTGATGTTTGCCACCCAGCGGTTGCCGTCGAGCTTGGAGAGGTTCAGCACGTTCTGGATAAGTCGCGTGAGGCGGTCCGATTCGCGGGCGATCTGGCTGTATTTCTGCAGGCGCTTGTCTTCGCTCATCTTGCTGTCGTACTGCTGCAGGAGTTCCGCGCTCACCTTGATGGCGGTAAGCGGCGTCTTGAGTTCGTGACTCACTGCCGAAATGAAATCCTGGCGCTTCTTGGCGAGAGACACTTCGCTCTGCGTAAGCCTGTAGACGGCGATAAGGCCCGCCGCCAGCACGAACAAGACGACAAAGCCGAGGAACAGCAGGATTCCGCTGCTGTTGAAGTTCTCGCTCTTTTTCATGTACATGGAGAGCGAAATGTTGTTGAGCGGCGGGAGCAGCGGGACAGAGAGAATCTGCGTGGTGGCGTTGGAGGTGCCGAAACGGAGCAGGTCGATGTTTTCGGTCGAGAAGGCGAGCACGAGATCCTTCTCTAGCGGGTAGAACTGGGTCTCGTTCTTTACGAGGCTGCTCAGGTAGGTGCGCAGGTCTACGACGAATCCCTGTACAAAGAGTTCGCTGCCGCGGCGCACGTTGCGGTGGAACACGATGTAGTTCTTGTTGAATACGGCCTGGAAGGGCTCGATTTCGACTTCCTGCGTACGGGCGTATTCCGGCAAGACGTCCAGGGTGTCGAAGTTTGCGGATTCCGCGTTGAAGGCGAAAGCTTCCTTTTCGGAAGTTTGTTCGAAACGGTTGGTGCGTTCGCTGCGGGAGCCTTTCTTCTTTTTGCCGGTGAGCTTCAGGTCGTGCTTGTACAGGCGGTCGATTACGGTCTCGACGGAGTCCCTGGGCTGGGCGATAGCGCCGATGCCTTCGTTACGGACTCCGAGTTCGTTGAGGATGTTGTTGATGCGGAATCGGACTTCTTCGCGCTTGGTGCGTTCTGCCGGGGAAATCTGTTCCAGGAGGATTTCGCCGAAACGCCCTTCGGGCAAGAACGGCGTGCGCAGGGAGTTGTCCGGGGCGAGCTGGAAGTGCCCGACGAGTCCTTCGTACTGGCTGGTAATCGGGTAGTCCACCAGTTCGGAAAGCGTGTTTTCTTCGCCGCCAATCACCTGGACGGTCCTGATGAACCCGTATTCCGAGTAAGACCGCTTGTCCTCGATGGCGAGGTCCTTGGCGATCTGCTGGTTCAGCGTGTTCGCGACGAACATCGCGTGGCCCTGGTACAGCGAGTTCGTACCGATTTCCAACTGCGAATACGCCTGGTAGAGGAGCACTACCAGGGGTAACGTGATGACGAAGAATATCGCCGCGAATATTACGTGGATTTTGCGCATTCAGGAGCCGAACGCATCTGGTACCCTTCTCCACGGAAGGTCACGAGGAGCTTCGGATGTGCCGGGTCGTCCTCGATTTTCTTGCGGAGCTTGGTGATATGGATGTCGACCGTACGGGTATCGACGGATTCGGCATTCTCGTATCCCCAGACCTTGCGGAGCAGTTCGGCGCGCGGTACGGCGTGGTCGCGGTTGTTCCACAGGTATTCGAGGATTTCGATTTCCTTGCGGGTGAACGCGAGTTCTTCCTTGCCGCGGGTTCCGGTGTATTCGCGGAAGTTCACGCGGAGGTTGCCTGCGGCGAGCTTGCCTTCGTTCTCGAGAGACTGGCGGCTACGGCGGAGCACTGCCTCGATTCGTGCGAGGAGCATGGGCACGGAGAAGGGCTTCGGGATGTAGTCGTCGGCACCGAACTTGAGGCCGTTGATGATGTCTTCGTCGGCGTTCTTGGCCGAGAGGATGATGATGGGGAGGCTCCTGTCCTTTTCGCGAATCTTGTCGCAAACAGTGAAACCGTCCATACCGGGAAGCATCAGGTCGAGGAGGACGAGACCGTACTGGCCGGACAGGGCTTCGGTGAGGCCGCTCTCGCCGTCGGCTACGTGCTTTACGGAGTAGCCGTTCAGTTCACAGAGGTCCACGAGGCCTTCGGCAATTGCAATTTCGTCTTCGATAATGAGAATGCTGGTGCTGCTAGAATTTTGAGACATTTTATTCCTGTTCCTTTGAAACTTTATTAAATCGCGAGGCCGAGACCGAGTTCCAGCGCTATGATGCCCGGATCGATTTCTTCGGGATAGTCGCCACCGAAGTAGAACTTGGTGTTGAAGTAGGCGGCTATCGGGATAACCGGAAGCTTGGCGCGTACGCCGATAAGGGCGTGTCCGCCGATGCTGGTCTTGACGCCTTCGTTCAGGGCCTTGTCCTGCACGCGCTGCTTGAGGGTTTCACCCAGCTGGCTGAGTTCTTCGGCCTGCTGCTGCACTGCGTTCGGGTCGAGGCCGGATGCGGCTACCTGCTGGATCATGCTGGCGATGGTCGGGTCGTCGATGAGGCTGGCTACGAACGGCTGGTTCAGGACGAAGCTGTTCGCGAAAACGGTGAGACCGCCGCCGATATAGGGGCGGATGATAGGAATGGTCGTGATGGGGTAGGTGATGGAGATATCGCCGTTCATGGTGACAAACTTCGGGTTTGCCTTGCCGAACGGGGTTCCGCCCAGTTCAATTTCGAGGGGGATTACGGATTCGGTCTGGTCGACGGGATTCGTGACATAGAGGCTTGCGTCGTACGAGCCGAAGCGGATGTTGAAGGTACCTTCGATGTCGATGATCGGGAGGATATCTACCCACAGTTTGAAACCGAAGCCCTGCATCATTCCATCGGAACCTTCGTGGCTAAAGTTGATTCCGTCAGAAACAGGGGCTTTTTCGCCGGCTTTCATGGTTGTGCCGAAGCCGGGGTTATAATGTGCACCGATGCCGATAATGGCAAAAGACTGCGTGGCAAGCATGGCCGCTGCGGCAAGAATGATTTTACAATTCATAGGATGCTCCTGTTTAAACTCGTGATTTGAAATTACATAAAAAAAGCGGAAAAGGACACCCATTTTTTTCAAAAAGGGCATTTTAACAGAAAAAACGGCCAAAAGTGGCCGTTGTTTATAAATATTTGCGGATTAGGCACTTATGGCTGTCGCGGGCCGTTACTTGATGGCCGGCACGATGAGCAGCACCTTCTGGCCCTTCTTGACCGGGATTTTGTCGAAATTGTAAACCCCGACGGTCTCGCCGTGGCTGCCCTGGGCGGCGACGCTCACGCTGTGGCTGCCCGGTTCTACGGGGAGGCGGGTCATGTAGAAGGAATTCGGCAGAAAGAGCCCGACGCGGAGGTCCGCCTGCTCGAGCTGGCCCTGCGCGACGTCCATGCCGATGTTCTTGACGAGGTCGAAGAGGCCGTTGCCTGTGTTGGTGGCGGATTTGGCTTTTTGGGCCGCGATGGTGCGGAGCGTGACTCTCACCGCGGTGCGCGTGATGGTGGAGGTCTTCTCGTCTTCCATGTTCTGGCGGAGTTCGCCGTCGACGTCCATCACCTTCTCGGGCTTTATACGCGTCTTGCCGTCCAGCGAGACCTCGAAGCGGTTCACGCGGCTCGGGTGCTTGCGTACCTCGGGGAGCGCGAACCCGATATGGAACGTGCCGCTGCCTGCGCCTGCGACCGGCGGGGCCACTAGCGTAAAGGAATTGCGCTGCCCGGTTTCGCCGTCCTTGTAGTAGAGGTTCATCACGCCGCCGCTCACGAACGTGCCGGAGAGGTACATCTCGCCCAGGATGGGGCTGTGGCCGGCGTAGCCGATGACGATGATTTCCTGGCCCATTTCCTGGACGGCCGTCGCCTTGGGCGTGCTCGCGAGTTCCTTCTTCTTGAGGGCGCGGATGTCGTCTTCGCGGTCCATGCGCCGCAGGCTCTCGGTGACGAACTCGAACACTTCGTTCGGTAGTCCCATCTTGCTTTCGTCATAGGCCTTGACGGTTTTGTAGTAGGCGATAGCCGCATCGTCCTGTTCGCCTTCCAGGTCGTACACCAGGGCGGAAAGGTAACGCAGGAACCCGTTGTCGTTTACTTTGTCTGCATCCTTCTGGTAGAGCCTGTTCATCGCTATCTGGGAGCGTTTTACCTCGACAAGTGCCCCGTCGAGGTCCATTTTGGCCAGGTAGTTCAAAATCTGGAACTCGTACATGGTCAAGATTTCGAAGGGCCTCGCCCGGTAGGGGCGAATGTTGTCGTTCGTGAGGATGGCCGCTGCCTCGTTCGTTACGGATTTCGTATAGAGGTCGTCGTTGATTTTTTCGGCCTTCTCGAAATTCTTGATGCTCTCGTCGAAGTTGCGGTTGTAGTGGTGCAGTACGCCCAGGTCGTAGTAGTACAGGAATTCGCTGTTGGAACCGTACAGGTCCTTCTGCTTTTTCTTTACTTGGGCGATAGTCGCCTCGAAGCCCTTCTTCTCGAGAGTCGGGGCCAGTTCTTCGTACCGCGTCATGGACTTGTTCGCGCAGGACGCCAACAGGAATGCGGCAAGCAACAGGAATATCCGTTTCATAGCGTTGTCCTAGATTGCGGAGGTGGGGTGTTAGGGGCGGAGCCCCTAGGAGAAGGGGTAGCCCCGGAATGGGTCCGGGGCGAGGGGAAGGCCTTCCCCTTTGCCCACGCTACACATTACACATTTCACACTACACATTGCAGTGCAGGTGCATTACATTTTCACGCTGGACTGGGAGACGTACTTCTTGATTTTCTTGTCGCCAATCCAGACCTTCTTGTGGCTCTGGATGTCGGTGAGTTCCATGTCGACCTGGTAGTAGATGACCTGTTCGCCACCTTCCTGGTCCACGATGGAGTTGAGCGTGCCGGTGAGCATGAGGTCGGCGCCGATTTCCTGGCCCGCGTCTTTGCGGGTTTCTTCGGTGGCGTTGCCGGCCTGGCTGGCGAGCTCGTTGCGGAGTTCGGTGCGTTCTTCGGCGTTGGCGACGAAGTCGGCCTTGCCGCTGTTGATGAGGGCGCGTTCGATGTCCTTGATGAAGGTCTCGACGTTGATGTGCTCGTGACTCTTGTTACGGACCTGGCCAATCACGACGGTCGGGACCTGGCCGTTCTTCTGCTGGATCATGGTCTGGTACCACGGGCGGTTGAGGCAGTCGGTAATCATTTCGTCTGCCACGAGACGGGAATCGGTGTCGTTCCATGCGCCGGACAGGTCGGTCACGGAGTTGGAGTCGATGCGGGAAACCTTCTTGCCGCCGCTGGAGCAGCCGACGAGGAAGGCGAGAGAGGCACAAAGGCAGATAGTCCAAATCTTAGACATATTTATCTCCTGGTTGAGTTTTACGTGGATAAATATAAAAAAACAGAGCCCCCCGACGGGAGCTCCTGTTCTTTTATTCCAAGACGGGCCTGGATTACTTTTTCTTCTTGCCGGAGGTGGCGTCGAGCTCGAGTTCGACGGTTTCTTCGCCCTTGACGGTCACGAGAGCTTCGGCAGACTTGCGGTTAGAGCATTCGGCACGCACCACGTGGTCGCCTGCATCCAGGTTGTGGATGGTGAGCGGGGCGCCGTCGGTCTTGTCGGAGTTTTCACCGTCGACGAAGATGAGGCACTTGCCCGGCTTGGTGGAAACCTTGATGTGGCCCTTCGGGATCTTGGTGCCGAAGTCGAAGTTGTTGCGCTTGTCCTGGCCCGGCCAGATGTTGACGCGCTGGTTCACGAGTTCGTAACCCTGGTCGATGACCACGAGGGTCTGACGACCGGACTTGACCTGCATATGTTCGATGGGGCTCTTGCCGAGCAGTTCGCCGCCCAGGTACACTTCGCTGTTAGGCGGTTCGGTGATGATGTTCACGGTAGCGGCCTTGCCACGGGGAGGCGGATCGTCGTCGGCGACGGCGGAAGTAAAGAGAAATGCCACCATAAGGGCAAAGATATAGAGTTTCTTCATGGATTACTCCTTTTGTTTGTACATAAAATATAATGTTTTTCCGGAATTTAAAATAATTTTATGAAAAAGTTTGTGTACTTAGTGGGGAATTAGTAGAAAAAAGAGTAGAAAGTTCAGAGTTACTAGTTACTAGAAAAGTGAAAACGGAATTTTTTTTCGCGGTAGGAAATGTAAATAACCTAGATGTACAATGCTTAAAATGTTTCTAGATGCATTACTTAGAACTAATAACTAGTAACGAGTAACTGATGCCTTAAGTTCTTATACCTATATTTCTCAACATGAAAGCCCTTTACCAGAAAATTCGCTCCCTGAATGGCAGGAACTACGGCCTTTACAAGTCCCTTGCAGACAAGCCCTGGGATTTCGGTGACTTTGTTCTGGATTTTATCCATATACAGGGAGACCCGTTTGCCCCGCCTTCCAGGGTGGTTGTCAAGGCGAATCTTTCGGTGCTGGGCTATGCCCCGGAATGGGGTGTCGATTTTGAACGCAGGCTCGCCCTGAGCGATTTCCTGTTCCGCCGTCTTTCGCGGCTGGTGCAGGAACGCTATCCCGAAAAGAATGCGGCGGTCGTATTCGACATGGCTGGACCCGAGATGCTGGTGCGGAATTCCCTGTGGGTCGATAACGGCGAGCTGCGCGCGTGCCTGCAGGTGAGGCTCCCGGGCGAAGGCCGCAAGATTCAGGCGGAAGACGCTGCGGAAATCTTGACGATGGTCCTGCCCGACCTGGTTTCGGCTGGACTTTGTCATAGCGGGGACGACGATTCCGCGCTGCAGGAACATTATCGCGTACTTGCCGAACGCAAGGCGATTCTTGCGGAACTGGATGCGCGCGGATTGGCCGCGTTTGTTCCCGACGGCGCTGTGCTGCCGAGGGCTTCGGGCCTGAGCGAGATGCCGCTCGAAGGTGCGGTACCGTTTACTGCGCCCGAGGAGATGGCCGTTACGCTGAGCGTGAGCGGACGTGAAATCCGCGGTATGGGAATCCCGCGCGGGATTACCGTGATTACGGGCGGGGCTTTCCACGGGAAGTCTACGCTACTGCAGGCGTTGACCCGTGCGGTGTATCCGCATGTCCCGGGAGACGGACGGGAGGGCGTTGTCGTGGACGAATCCGCCCTCCGTGTGGGCGTCGAAGACGGCCGCAGCGTTCGCGGGACGGACCTCTCAACGTTCGTGCGCGACTTGCCGGGCGGCGTGAGCACAAAGAGCTTTGTTACGTTGTCTGCATCTGGCTCTACAAGCGAGGCGGCGAACCTGCTAGAGGCGATGGAGGCGGGCTCGCGCGTATTCCTGATAGACGAGGATTCGTCGGCGGTGAACTTCCTTATCCGCGACGTGCGCGTGCGCAAGCTTCTGGGCGACGACCGCGAGCCGCTTATCCCGTTGACCGACCGCATCCGTGAACTTGCGGCCGCGGGCTATAGCTTTATCCTTGTGGCAGGAGCCTGCGGTGACTATCTCGATATTGCAGACAACATAATTATCATGGCGAATTACAAGGCGGAGTGCGCTAAGCCTAGCCCAAGCGATGCTGCGGCTAGCCGTGCCGTTGCGAACCTTGCTCCGTTCGCCCTGCCGGAGCCCCGCGCCTTCGCTGCCTACATGCAGCCCCTGCAGAAGTCGGTGCGCCCGGTTTCTGCCGTGGAACGCCAGGTGAAAGTGAAGCTTGCGGGCGATACTTTGTTGCAAATCGGTTTCCTGGTCTCCGACACGTCGCGCCTCAATACGCTTGTCGATAGGCAGCAGCGGTTCGGTGCCGGCTTTGTGCTCCTGAACCTCTTGCAGAATGCCGCGAGCAATACCGACGGAGAATCGGACGTGTCGATTTCTGACACTATCCGGAACCTGTACGAAAAAATCCGCAATGTAGGCTTCCGCAACCTGCCACAGGGCATGAGCCGCGAGATGAGCCTGCCCCGTATTGTAGATATCGCCTGCGTTGCATTCCGCTTGCGCGAAAGTCGCTAGTTTTTTGGCGATTTATAGACATTTCAATTTCTGAAAAACGGTGCGTGCCGATGGGTTTTTCCTGTCGTCAGAAAACAGTATGTTTATAATATGTTGATAAAATGGTGCGCTCTCCGGATTTAGGCGGGTTTTTAAAAAAAAATCAAAAAAAATTGAAATTTTTTTAGAAAAACCCTTGACATTCCGGCTGAAAATTCTATAATTGGCCTCACCCTCGAACGGGAACGGCGGAACGCCGGGAACGGCCGGGAGGGACGGGAACCCGAGAGGTTCCCGGGAAGATTGAAGGAATCGGAGATGTGCTTAGTGACGGACCAAGAGCAATTCTTGGAGTCAATACGAACGTGATTAACGGGACCAAGACTATAGAAATCAATGAAGAGTTTGATCCTGG
>NZ_DGUN01000046.1 GCF_002395745.1 Fibrobacter sp. UBA4309 | reverse complement strand
AGTAGCGCTTGAGCGTGTCGGTGTTGTCCGGCCAGCCCATGGTAGAATGCGGCCAGAGTCCACTGGAGAACCACGTGTCGAGCACGTCTTCTTCCTGCTTGAGCACGCGGCCCGGAACTGCGTCTTCCTTGAGGTCTTCTTCCTGGCTACACACCAGGTAGCCGCCGTTTTCGGCCTTGTAGAAGAAGATGTCGTCGCGGCCGGCAAATGCGGCCTTCAGTTCGTCTTCGCTTGCGTCCGTGTGCCAGATAGGAATGCGGTGGCCCCACCAGAGCTGACGGCTGATGCACCAGTCGCGCTTTTCGGCGAGCCAGTCCAGGTACTTGTTGGCGTAGCGTTCGGGGATAATCTTGATTTCGCCCGACTTCACGGCGTTCATCGCGTTTTCGGCGAGCACGTCCATCTTCACGAACCACTGGTCGCTGAGGTACGGCTCGATAACGGTCTTACTGCGGTCGGAGTGGCCCACGTCCATTTCGTGGTCTTCCACCTTGATCAAAAGTCCGAGTTCTTCGAGACCAGCCACCACGGCGTCGCGTGCGGCCTGGCCCTTGAGACCCTGGAACTTGCCGGCGTTCTCGTTCAGGCTGCCGTCGTCGTTCATGATGTTGATCATCGGGAGCTTGTGACGCAGGCCCGTCGCATAGTCGTTGGGGTCGTGTGCGGGCGTCACCTTCACGGAACCCGTACCGAAGTCCTTGTCCACCAAGATAGCGTCGGCAATCACCGGAATTTCGCGGTCAACGAACGGCACCTTCAGCATCTTGCCGATGTACTGCGCATAGCGTTCGTCGTTCGGGTGCACGGCGAGGGCGGTATCGCCCATGATCGTTTCCGGACGGGTCGTCGAAACGGGGATAAATCCCGAACCGTCGGCCAGGGGGTACTTGAACGTCCAGAAGTGGCCCTTCACGTGTTCGTAGTAGATTTCATCGTCGGCAACGGCGGTCTGGAGCTTGGTATCCCAGTTCACCAGGCGCTTGCCACGGTAAATCAGGCCTTTCTTGAACAGGTTGAAGAAGGCGTGACGTACGGCCTTTGCGCAGACCGGGTCCAGCGTGAAGCGCTGACGGCTCCAGTCGCAGCTGACGCCGAGGCTCTTGAGTTGCTTCGTGATACGGGCTTCGTATTCGTCCTTCCACTTCCAGATGCGTTCCACCAGCGCGTCGCGGCCGATGTCGTGGCGGGTCTTGTGTTCGTCCTGGAAAAGGCGCTTTTCGACGACTGCCTGCGTGGCAATGCCCGCGTGGTCCGTACCCGGAATCCACAGCGTGTCGCGGCCCGTCTTACGGCGGTAGCGTACCAAAATGTCCTGGAGCGTATCGTTGAGCGCGTGTCCCAGATGGAGCGCGCCGGTAACGTTCGGGGGCGGAATCACGACCGAGAACGGTTCGCCCTTTCCGCTGGGTGCAAAACTGTTATTCTCAGCCCAGGTCTTATGCCATCGGGCTTCCACATCTTTAGAATTGTAACGAGTTTCCATAGTGCGCCCAAAGATAGAAAAAGGCAGGCTCTACGGCAAAGTGACCTATTGCTTTGGCATGGTCATGTTATGCAAAAGGCGCCCCAAAAGGGCGCCTACATGTGCATTTTTCCTTAAAATATAGAGTTGCGCATTATAGTTTTTTTACGCAACGAACGTTTATGGCCTGTGTCGAATCAATGCTCCAGCTACTACCGTCAAAGTAGTGGTAGTAGACATCGAGTGAGAAGTCGGAACCGATAATGCCACCCTCTATGTTCAAACCGTCCCACTCGGGCCTGTAAGAATTGGGTCTTGTTTCGTGGATGCCCCCGTATACGAAGCTAAGCCCGGTAGTATTTTGATGGTTGTACATTTCATGGTTTGTATCGTAGCCGATAATTTTTGCATAAATGGTTTCTTGGGGGCGTTTGTCGCCGATCGCGGCACTGAACTCATCCATTGTTGGCAGGCGCCAGCCGTCGGGACAGATGCCCTGGATGTTTTCATCGTAGTCTGTAGGCTTTTTGCCATTTCTGGCCTGAGCTTTGGTATACATGCGTCCGTAAAGATCGCAGTACATGGAATCGTTTTCGAAGCAGACGGAACCTTCGGAGGCGTAGTTCAAGTGTTCGGCCATCCAGACAAGGGTGTCGATGACGATAGTCTTGTAGAATTGATTGTCGCGAGGATCCTGGAAAATGCCGTATTCCTTTTCGGGGTTGAGCCAAACCCAGGAGTATTTGTAGATACTGTCTGTTGCTATGCTATACAGCTGCTGGTCCCTGCAGACATAAGTGCCGCTGTCGTATTTGCGCCCCCTGCAAAGGGGATGGACTGTACTGTTCTGGCAGAAATGGGTGCGGTTGTTGTAGGCGACGGGGCCACAACTAGAAATGTTGCTAAGGCAGCGGACTGAAAGCTTTGTATCCGGTTCTGCATTCAGGAAGCAGGCGCTATCGGCGGACTGGCTACAGCGGTATTTAGATGTGGGATAAGGGTTGATTTTCAACATCATCCCCGTGCTGTACCTATGATAATCGTGGGTGGTTGTCCAGAAGTTTTCGTCGGTACCGCCGTCACCGCTATCGATGGGTATTGCGTTAAATCCAAATTCATCTGTGCCGTTCCAATCCCCAAGTTCGCCGTTAGGCCACCCCGAAGTGCTTTTGAGGGCCTTGGCTGCCACGGCAAATCCGCCCACAAAGTCTATAAGTTCCTGGAATTCCTCCATGCTGGGCAGGTGGAAGTTTTCGGGGCATACCTTTTGGGCGTCATCGAAGACGTAGATAAGGCTGTCGGCAAAGTGGAGGTTTTCTGCCATCCAGGTTTGGTCGCCGATTTTAACGAGCTTGTAGCTTTTCCCGTCGCGGGAATCCGTAAAGGAGTCCTTTGGTTCCTGGAGTACGGAAGATTCCGAGGAAACAATACTGCTTGATGAACCTGTAGAGGACGTGTCTGTAGAAGAAATCCCGGCGCTGGAAGATGTCGGGTTGACCCCGGAACTAAGAGTTGCCGGTTCATTGCCGCTAGAAACATTGTCAACGTTGTCAATGTTGTCAACATCATCTGCGCTGCTTCCGTTGTCTCCGCACGCTGCAATCATGGCAGCAATGCTCAATGTCGTCAAAAGAGAGATTTTTTTCATATGAAAAAATATAGCCCTTTTTGCCGATTCCGGCTAAGTTGAAACTTATCCGATGCACAATAATTGTTGTTTTATGACACTTATTGTACTAGACTATTTCACCAACGGATAATACGCCCCGCGAGCGGCCTTGCTCTGGACGCTGCGGCCCTTCAAGTCGGTTTTGGCACGGGATTTGCCGAAATTGCTCGCGTCCTTGCCTTTGTCGGGGGTTAAACTGCGCGCGCCTGCGATGCCTGTGGTTCCGCCTTCATCGAGCAGGCCCGCGATGATTTCGGCGTTTGCACTGAGGCTCGCCTTGTAGGGAATGGTCGCGTCTTTCAAAAGCTTGTCGCCGGTGATGGTGAGTTCGGGCGTTTCGCTGTCGCCGATTGTGAGGCCCGCGACGGTGAAGGTCGCTTCTTCGCCGGGGAGGAGTCCCTTGAGCGATTTCTCGCTGCGTACGCCGTTCACGGTCACGTAGGCGTTGTGGTACAGCGGGGCGATGCCGATGTTTTTCACGCGGACAGCGGCAGACACCTTGTTGACCGCGTAACCTGTGATTTCGAACTTGTAGCCCGCATAGGAACTGGCCTCGTACACGCGGTCCTTGGTGGCGTACTTGCCTTCGGGTGCGTCGTTGCCGATTACATACGTCATGTGGTACTTGGCGGCGGCATCTTCCCATGTGACGCCGTAAAGGCCTGCCGGGTTCAGGAACTCGTGCTGGTCCTTGTCTTCGTAGTAGCTGATTTCACCGCCGGCGGGAGCGGTTTTCCAGCGGTCCGTACCCAGGTCGCGCCAGTTACGCTCGTTGTCGCCGTTGCCCTGCGAAATGTCGTGTTCCTTGTGCATGAAGGAATCGTCGAACAGCCCGAAATTGAGCCCGAGCAGGGTCTTGTTGCCTGCGACGGGCGTGTAGTTGTTGTCTGCCGCATCGATGGAGATGCTCCACGGGGTCTCTTTGAACAAACTATCAAGATGCGTCAGGAATTCGGCCTGGTAATCCTTGGTAGCGAAGTTGACTCCGAAATTGAGCTTGGTGCCGTAAATATGATATTCGCCCCAGTGCCCGAAACCCGCCTGCACGAATGCGATACGCGGGTCGTTGTCGTATTTCGCGGCAAAGTCGGTGTAGAACTGCTTGTAGAACCACAGGAGTTCCTTGTTGCTCCAGTCGGCATAGTAGGTGGGGCCGTCGCCGCCCGGGTCTTCGGAATACGTCTCGGTGTAGGACTTGTTCGCCTTGATGTAGTTGGGGACTGCGGTGGCGCCCTTTACATTCTCGGTGCAGCCCGATGCGTTCGTGATAGTCTCGCTTGGGTACTCGATGCGGAAACGCACGATGGCCTGGTGCCCGCGGCTCTTGATGTCGTCG
The DNA here is from genome assembly GCF_002395745.1 of Fibrobacter sp. UBA4309. Lineage (GTDB taxonomy): Bacteria > Fibrobacterota > Fibrobacteria > Fibrobacterales > Fibrobacteraceae > Fibrobacter. The sequence continues at coordinate 109,369 of NZ_DGUN01000046.1, read as the reverse complement.
AGCATCTTTTCGAAACTGCTCCAGTCGTAGTCAATCTTGTCGTCGGTCTTGCCCTTCACCACGGCGCAGGGGAGGCAGTACGAGAATTCGAGCGAGATGGATTTTTGAAGGTCCTTCTGGTCTTTCGCCTGGTCGGGCCAGAACACGATGCCCTTCATGGGCTCAAGCGTCTCGATTTCTTTGTTGAGGGCAACGGAACGGTCCGCCGCGAATGCCGCTGTTGCCAAAAAGGCAACCGCGCTACCTGCGATTATCAAGTTTTTCACCATACACACTCCTGTCGGGAATACCCGTTACTCTAAATCTATCGTGTTGAATGGCTTAAGTCAAGTAAAAAATGAATCTTTTAAGGTTCGAAAATACGGATAAACTTCGGTTTGCCTTTCACGCTTTTGCCGAGGGCGTCTACCTGCTTGCCGGTGGCGTTTTGCTGGCGAAGTTGCTGTGAGGCGCGGACCTTGCGGGCGTTAAGAATTGCGGTTGTGGAACCGTCGCGCAGCACGACCGCGATGCTGTCGAGAATCGGGTTCCCGGTGCCTTCGATGTAGTCGTGCGAGACTTCCCACACCATGATGCCCGCGTAACCGTTGTCCTTGACCCAGCGGCTCTTGACGGCAGAGGAATGCGGGTCTTCGAAGGTCACGTAGCCGGTCGAAGATACGCCGTAAGGTGACATGGAGACGCTGTCGAAAAAGAATTCCCATTCGGAATTCGTGACAATGTCCTTGTACGGGACCTGCTTTGCCGTTCCCTTGGTGAAATCGGTGCCGGGGCCCGTGGCGCCCTTGAATTCAAACCCGAAGGAGGGAATGCCGAAGACCATCTTTTCGGTGGGAACGCCGCGTTTTTTCCAGTAGTCGCGTGTCTGTTCCCACGACCAGGTGGTGTAGCCTTCGTGCGGGTAGAGCGGCGAATCGAACATGGCCTTTTCGTCCCAGTCGCCGGTGATGTCGTAGGTCATGAACCCGAACCAGTCCAGATTTGCAATGAGGACTTCGGGCGTGAAGTATTTTCCGTAATACTGCGAGCACGGGAGCGCAGCCGAGAGCGTCTTGCCTTCGGGGAGTGCCGCGCGGAGCTCGGTGAGCAGCTTGTTGTAGGCGATGGTGTCGGCGTCGGGCACAGGATTGTATTCCCATTCCCAGTCCATGTCGAGGCCGTCCAGGTTGTGGTCGGCGACGAACTGCACGAGGTTCGCCACAAACTTTTGGCGGAGTGCGTCATTCGATGCGACGGGTACGAAGTTTTCGCTCTGTCCGCCACCGCCGAGCGATACGATGACCTTTGTTCCTGCGGCATGTCCGAGTGCGACCATTTCGTCGAGAGCGCTCGGGTCGTCTGCGGCGTCGCCACGCAAGCTGCCGTCGGTATCCGGCGTGATAAAACTCCACAGCACGTGAGTCAGCTTTTCGTATGGCACCTTGTCTACGGTGTAGGCGGGCTTGTGCCATTTTCCCCAGTCGGGGTAATAGCCGATAAACAGCGGTTCTGCCCACGCCGTGCAGGCGAGGGCGAGGGCGAAAAATAGGGTTGTCGTTGTTTCAATCTTATGGCTCATTTCATTTCTTAAAATACTCTATTTCCAACAAAAAAGCGCCGGGCAAAAGCCCGGCGTTTTATGAAAGACGCAGTTTTAAGCCTTTTACCCCAGCAGTTCTTCCTTGCTGATGGCCTTGAAGTTCGTCGCCTTCAGGGCTTCGATGGCCTTGTCCACGTCCTGGAAGCGCAGAATCATGATGTTGCTGCCGTTCAGGGTGGAGGGGTAGGCGTACATGTAGTCGATTTGCTGGCTCCCTACCGCGGTGGAGAGCAGTTCGGCGAGGCCACCGATGGCGGCGTTCACGGGGCAGGCGACCACGTCGGTGATGGTGGCGCTGAGGCCTGCCTTGGCGAGCACGTCCACTGCCTTTTCCGGGTCACTCACGATAAGGCGGATGAGCCCGAATTCGCCGGAGTCGGCAAGCGTGAGCGAAAGGAGGTTCACGCCGGCGTCGGCAAGCGAGCGGCACACCGCCTGGAGACGGCCCGGACGGTTGGAAACGAAAACGGATACTTGCGGAATCTTCATGTTGGACCTCCTTACATCTTCTTGCGGTTGTCGATAACTCTCTTGGCCTTGCCTTCGCTACGCGGCAGCGAATCGGGTTCGCACAGCGTGACAATGACGGAAATGCCGAGAATCTGCTCGATGGAGTGCTTGAACTTCTTGTTCAGCTGTTCCATGGCGCTCATGGAGTCGCTCACCATGTCGCGGGAGACTTCCACCTTGACCTCGAGCGTGTCCATGTTGTTCTTGGTGTCGAGCACGATCTGGTAGTGCGGCAAAGCCTTCTCCGCGCGGAGGAGGGCCGTCTCGATCTGACTCGGGAACACGTTCACGCCGCGCATGATAATCATGTCGTCGCTGCGGCGGCCGATGCGGCGGATACGGCGGATGGTACGGCCGCACTTGCACTTGGTCTTTTCGATGGCGGTGATGTCGCGGGTGCGATAGCGGATGATGGGCATGGCCTTCTTGCTGAGTGTAGAAAGCACGAGTTCACCCTCTTCGCCGTCCGGCAGCGGTTCAAGCGTTTCGGGGTCGACGATTTCGGGGTAGAAGTGGTCTTCGAAGATATGGATGCCGTCGCGGCACTCGCATTCGCAGCCCACGCCCGGGCCCACGATTTCGGAAAGGCCGTAGATGTCGTAAGCCTTGATGCCCGTCTTTTCTTCGATGTAGTCGCGCATGCCGTCGCTCCAGGGTTCAGCCCCGAAGATACCGCGCTTGACCTTCAAATCACGGATGTTGACGCCCATCTTCTCTGCGACGTCGATAATGCGGACAAAGTAACTCGGCGTTCCGCCCACCGCGGTGACGCCGAAATCCTTCATGAGCATCACCTGGCGTTCGGTATTGCCGCCGCTGATAGGAATGACGGTCGCACCGAGGGCTTCAAAGCCGCCGTGGATGCCAAGGCCGCCGGTAAAGAGGCCGTAGCCGTAGAAGTTCTGCACAATATCGGTGCTGCGGAACCCGCAGGCGAGTAGGCCGCGCTTCACGACCTGGGCCCACACGTCCATGTCTTCCTTGGTGTAGCCGACCACGATGGGCTTACCCGTGGTACCGGAACTTGCATGCAGGCGAACGACTTCGCTCAGGTCGACGGCGAACAGGCCATACGGGTAGGTGTCGCGCAAATCCTTCTTCATGGTGAAGGGGAGCTTAGCCACGTCCTTGAGGGTCTTGATGTCTTCGGGCTTGAGTCCCTTCTCGTCCATGCGGCTGCGGAACAGCGGGACCTTCTCGTAGGCGAGTTTCACGGTGGCGCGCATACGCTGCAGTTGCAGGTCGCGCAATTTTTCTTCGGGCATGAAGTCCAGGGCCATTTCGGGCAGGACCTTGTTTTCTTCGTCATTCCAGGCGGTTGAACGCATAGGGGTTCCTTTTCGTTAAATTTTGCGCCTATGAATATATAATTATTTCGAAAAAATCAAGAGTGCCCAAATGATGTTTTTCTTTTTTTTGCAAAAGGGGCAGAGTGAACGTTTTACACGGCGTGTAATAAGGTAATCGCGGAATGTGACATGCTTTTATAATCTGAGGGTGGGCTGCTCTGCCGTATTTTTTGTATTTTTGGTCGGTATTTTAATTTTTTTTGCATTTATAGGTAGGTTTATTCTGCGCTATCGTCTGATTACTTTGTTGCTCGTATTTGTTGGTGTCGTTCAGGCTCAGCTCCTAGACATGTCCCAACTGTCGCAAGATTATATGGCCGAAAATAAAATCAACCAGGTCAAGGTTGAAGGCAATCGGAACATGGACCAGCGTTCCGTCTTGAGCCGAATCGGCATTCGTGCTGGCCAGAGCTACTCCCCGACAGCGCTTACAGACAAGGTCCAGAGGGCCGTGACGGGACTTTACGAATCGGGCCTTTTTGACGACGTTACGGCGTGGATCGATTATTTGGACAACGGCACCGATGTCGACCTGATTTTCAAAATCAAGGAACTGCCTGCCCTGGATACCGCTATCCTGGACGGCTGTGACGAGATTGCCGAAGAGGACCTGCGCCTAAAAATCCGCATGGTTTCGGGGCAGGTGTATAGCAAGAGCCAGCTGGAGCGCGATCGTCAGGCCTTGCTCGATTACTACCATTCCGAGGGCTATCTCCTTGCCGAAGTCGGCTACAGGGAAGAACCGACTGACGAGAACATGAACAAGGTCACGTTCATTATCCGCGAAGGCGGCAAGGTGAAGGTCCGTGAATTCGTTATCAAGGGCAACGATCACGTGCCCGCCGAAGATATCAAGGAACATATGCTCACCAAGATGGACCAGTGGTGGGGCGGTGGCGAATTCAAGGAAGCCGTGTTCGAGGCTGACCGCGATACGGTGCTGAATGCCATTCGCCATTTTGGCTATCTCGATGCGGAACTGACGGAATATTATGCCGAATACATGCCGGATTCTTCTTGCCTGTTCTATCTTGGACGCATGGTCCCGGTCGGCAACGACCTGAAGGTCCTTTACGATCAGTTGAACCGCGCGATGGGTGATTCCGCTACGGCCCTTTACAAGATGGCCGGCAAGCCTACCATGGAAGTGACCCATTATTACCGCAAGGAACGTGTGGGCGCCCACGGTTACGTGTCCCGTCCGCTACCGCAGGTCAAGTCCGAAGAAGACGCCCTGAAGGCGTTGAACGACATTATCCGCTACGAGAAGTCCCGCAAGGAATGGCTCAAGATCGTGGCTGGCCGCAAGTTCAACAATCCGAAAATTTACGAACTGAGGGACAAGAAGAAGCTGTCGCATTACGAAGAAAAGCTCCTGGTGCGTTACATGCTCGAAGACATGTTCCCCGCATTGAACAAGTACGACGAAATCAAGACGTCGAGCGACGTGCGTATCCATATCTCGATGATCGAAGGCCGCCGTTACTACATGGGCTCTCTGCACTTCTCGGGCAACGAGGTCTTGAACGACGGTATTCTGAATTATGCCTTCCGCCTGGATAGTGGCGAGGTGTTCGACCAGTATGTCTACGACGCTTCCAAGAAGGCCTTGCTCGACGCCTACCGCGAAGACGGCTACCTGTTTGCGCAGTTCGAAGAAGAACGCACCTTTACGAACGATTCTATCGTGAACCTGACCTACCGCATGCGCGAAGGCTTGCCGGCGAGCATCCACAAGGTGCATATCCATGGCAACACCAAGACAAACGAGAAGGTCATTCGCCGCGAAGTGCGCCTGTATCCGGGCGACACCTACCGTCAGTCCGCTCTGGAACGTAGTTTCCGCGAAATCATGCAGCTCAACTACTTTGACATGGTGACGCCGGACATCAAGGTGGTGGGCGAACAGGATGTGGACCTCGACTTTACTGTGCAAGAGAAGGAGGCGGGCACCGGCCAGTTCAGTCTGGGTGTGTCCTATAGCGAAAGCGACGGTCTCGTGGGTACGGCCAGCATCTCTATTCCGAACTGCTGTATGGGTAACGGCCAGGCGGCTTCGCTTAGCCTGGAATACGGTGAAGATAAGAAGAGCGCCGCTATCAGCTTCCAGGAACCGTGGCTGTTCGACAAGCCGATTACCTTGGGCACAAGCCTCAGCTATAGCTGGTGGAATATGTCCAGGTACGACGACCCCGATATTACCCGTTACGGCGGTAGCGTCTATCTGGGCAAGCGTCTCAAGTGGCCCGATGACTACTTCTACGGCCAGATCGGTTACAGCTGGCTCATGAACAAGCAGGGCCCGAACATCGACGACAGCTACGTGGTGTACACTGGTGTCGAATCGGCCTTGAACTTCCGACTGGTGCGTGACGACAAGAACTTGCCACAGTTCCCCACGGAAGGATCCCGCTATGTACTCGACGTGCAGTGGGCCGACGGCAAGCTGTTCAGTGACTTTGAATTCGTCAAGACCGAACTCACTATCAAGTGGTGGTTCCCGCTGTTCCGCGACCGTCTCGCCATTGCTCTCACCAACGAGTACGGCGTCATCTTCGGCGACCAGCTGCAGTACCGTACGCTTTACACGATGGGTGGTGTGCTCGGTTACGAAGGCATGATGCGCGGTTATAGTTCCGGTTCTATCGGTTACCGCCGCCTGGGCCGCAGTTTCCAGTACGTGGGAGCCGAACTCCAGCTGGGCATCGTGCCGCAGGTGTTCTACCTGTTGCCGTTCTTCTTCGATGCGGGTAACGTGTTCGGTGAACGCTATGACCCGCGCACCAAGGTCCCCAAGCCGACGCGTAACCCGCTCAGCGAATGGGATCCGACAAGCTTGAAGAAAGATATGGGCTTCGGTTTCCGTGTGATTGTACCGATGCTTGGCATTATCGGCTTCGACTTTGCATGGCCAATGGATGTGGGTGAAACCTACAGTGGCCTGCAGCGCACCGAAGTCGGCGATATGGAATTCAACTTCGTTATCGGCCAGGGATTCTAAGGAGGCGATATGCTGAAAAAATCTTTGATTCGTCGTCTGGTGGTTTTGCTCGTGATGCTGTTTGCGTGCACGGGCTTTGCCGAGGATGGGCTCCGTATCGCCCATGTGGATTCCAAGCTGATCTTTGACGGCTACAAGGGCACCAAGAAGGCGCAAGAAGAATATGATCGCCAGGTGGCCAAGTGGGAACAGCAGGGCAACCTGTTGCAGAAGGAACTTTCTGCCATCAAGGAAAAGCTCGACAAGCAGGTGTTGATGCTCAGCGACGAAAAGAAGCGCGAGCTCGAAGCCGAATACAACAAGAAAGATACCGAACTCAAGAATTTCATTGACCGCGTATACGGTCGTAAGGGCGAACTCATCAGCGAAAATGAAAAGGTGAGCGCCCCGATTATCCAGCTTATCCGCAAGGCGATTACCGAAATTGCCTTGCAGGAAGGCTACGATATGGTTGTTGACCGTGCTACCGGTGCGGTTGTTTTCTGGAAAAAGGAAAACGACCTCACGAACAAGGTGTTGGAATATTTGAACAATAGATAGGCTAGAGATTCTCATGCCTCAAAGGCACGAAGTGCCGACCTCACAACCGCGGAGCCCCCATGGCCGAACAGAATAAAGCAGAAAAATTCGTTTTCTACATGTACAAGATGACCAAGTCGTACCCGCCCAACAAGGAGGTGCTGAAGGATATTTCCCTCAGTTTCTACTATGGCGCAAAGATTGGCATCATCGGCCAGAACGGTGCCGGTAAGTCTACGCTGTTGCGCATCATGGCGGGCATCGACAAGGAATTCCAGGGCGAAGCGTGGATTGAACCGGGCCGCACCGCAGGCTACCTGCCGCAGGAACCGCAGCTGGACCCGAACCTGACCGTCAAGGAAAACGTGATGCAGGCTGTCGCGAAAAAGCAGGCCGTGCTCGACCGCTTCAACGAGATTTCCATGAAGTTCGCCGAACCCATGGAAGACGACGAGATGAACAAGCTCCTCGACGAACAGGCGAAGCTTCAGGACATCATTGATGCACAGGACTTGTGGAGCCTCGACCGCAATATCGAAATTGCAATGGACGCACTCCGCTGCCCGCCGGGCGATTGGCCGGTGACGAACCTCTCCGGCGGTGAAAAGCGCCGTGTGGCCCTCTGCCGCCTGCTCCTCGAAGAACCGGATTTGTTGCTCTTGGACGAACCGACGAACCACCTGGATGCCGAAACGGTTGCCTGGCTCGAACGCCACCTCCGTGAATACAAGGGCTCCGTGATTTTGGTGACCCATGACCGTTACTTCCTCGACAACGTGACGAACTGGATTCTGGAAATCGACCGCGGTCGCGGCATTCCTTGGGAAGGCAATTACGCCCAGTGGCTTGACCAGAAACTCGAACGCCTCCGTGGCGAAGAGAAGGGCGAATCCGACAGACAGAAGCGTTTGGCTCGTGAACAGGAATGGGTCAAGCAGAGCCCGAAAGCGCGCCAGGCCAAGAGTAAGGCCCGTCTCAAGGCTTACGAGGAACTCTTGGCCGAGGATTCTCGCGAACAGATCAAGGTGGCGCAGATTCACATTGCGAACGGCAAGCGCTTGGGCGATATCGTTATCCAGGCGGAGCACTTGCAGAAGGCCTTTGGCGACAAGGTGCTGTTCGACGACTTGAATTTCAACCTGCCGCGCTCCGGCATTGTGGGCATTATCGGCCCGAACGGTGCGGGTAAGACGACTTTGTTCAAGATGATTATGGGCCAGGAAAAGCCCGATGGCGGTACGCTCAAGATTGGCGAAACTGTCGAAATCATCAGCATGGAACAGGGCCGCGACAGCCTCGACGACAGTAAGACCGTGTGGGAAGAAATCACCGGCGGGAACGACGAAATCATGGTGGGCGACCGCAAGATGAACGGCCGCGCCTACTGCGGACTCTTCAACTTTACCGGTGCTGCCCAGCAGAAGAAGCTTACGACGCTTTCGGGCGGTGAACGCAACCGCGTGCTCATGGCGAAGAACCTGCAGAAGCCGGGCAACCTCTTGTTCCTCGACGAACCGACGAACGACTTGGACATCGAAACGTTGCAGGCTCTGGAACAGGCTATCCTCAAGTTCGCAGGCTGTGCCGTGATTATCTCGCATGACCGCTGGTTCCTGGACCGCATCGCTACGCACATCCTCGCTTACGAAGGCGATTCCAAGGTCGTGTGGTTCGAAGGCAACTGGAGCGAGTACGAAGCCGACCGCAAGAAGCGCCTCGGCGAAGACGCCGATAACCCGAAGCCCATCAAGTACAAGACTCTCACACGTCAGTAAGGCGGAGCCTTATCGCTTCAGTAGACTAAAAAACGTCATGGCGGCCTCCGAGCCGCCATCTTTTGTATTAAATCATTTTTTACGAACAACCGTCCGGAAAAATGTCTATATTATTTAATGAGGGGTGAGTAAAATAGAAGGAAATTCCTATGAAGAAATCGTTTGTCTTTGGCGCGGCTCTTGCCTTGGCGCTCGTAGCTTGTGGCGATGATTCGCCTTCATCCTCAAATTCTGTAGGTCCGGAACACGACAGCTCGAGTTCTGTAGAAGAAACTCCGTCTTCTTCGTCGGAAAAGGCATCCTCGTCATCAGAGAAAAGCAAGGAAACTTCTTCGTCGGAAATGGCTTCCTCGTCATCGGAGAAAAGCAAGGAATCTTCTTCGTCAAAGGGAGTGTCGTCATCATCAAAAGAAGAGGCGAAATCGTCGTCATCTGTAGCTGAACAGAAATCTTCTTCGTCAGAAAAAGTTCCGTCGTCTTCGGAAGTCGTCGAGGAGTCCTCTAGCTCGGAACCGGGCGATACGACTACTGTGAATTCAAGTTCGTCTGCGGAGGTCGTTTCTTCGTCTTCGGGACCGCAGGAATTGGATGTCCAAGTGTCAACGAAATGTTTTGCAGATTATCCTTTTGGGAATGTGCCGACGCTTGCCACCAAGGCGTATATGCAGCCGGATTCGAGCGGAAGGTTCTCGGGTTCGCTGTGGTATGTTGTAGATAACTGCCAAAGGCTGGGAGGAACCCTATCCAAGACGATGTCTGGGGACACCTTGGTCTTGAAATTTGTTGATGTCGAAGAGATTGCCAATTGTCTCTGCTGGTCTGATTTCGCTATAAGTTATGGATCTGAGCTTGAAAATATCAAGTATATCGATTACTCGGCACCTTATGCCAAGCATAGCACTTACGAAGTTGCGCATGAGCCGGATCCGGGCAAACCGTCCATGGCTGGATCATCGAGCTCAAGCGGCGGTAGAGATTTGCTGTCGAGTGCGCAGGCACAGCAGTCTTCGTCAAGTTCTGACTAGTGGCTAGCCCTCAAATTGCAGAGGGCCTTTTTTAAAACGCTTCGTTTGTTGTGACGTCGCCAATCAGGTAGCGGTGTATAGCCTCTGCCCTTTGCCTGGTTGCAAAAACAGGTGACGGGAATTGCGCTTTTTTGTTATTTCCCGAGATAGGCTGTTATTCTTTTTACAATAAACTAAATTTACACTGTTAGGAGGTTTTATGAATTTTCCTGGTGTAAAAAGATGTGGCGTAGTTTTGGGAGCGTCTCTCCTGGTTTCGTTGTTTTGGGCCTGCTCGCAGGAAGATCTGTTGACGACATCGTTGCAGGAAGATGCTGCCCAGTCGGCCGGGGCCGATACCGCAGGAACTTTCGATACGGCAGGTCAATCCCTTCCCGATACGGGGGCTTTGCCGCCTCCCGACACGGTGGTGCGTGATTCTGTACAGGAACAGGAAGATGAATTTACGGATCCCGTTAAGGTAAAAGACACTGTTTTCTTTATGGATACGTTGGTGGTTTACAGGGATACAGTCTATGATACGACTGAGGTTGTGACCCGGCATTATACGAGTTTTGTCTATCGGCTCGAAAACGGGCTACTCGATACGGTGCTTAGCAAATCTGCGCTATTGGACTGCGATGTTCGGGACAGTGCTTTTTCTTGTTCGCAGAGAGATGTTGTGTTTATGGAGGATCTTTGCTGTGGTCCTTTGGATTTTATAAAATATGATTCTCTGACGGACTTCGTCCTGGTTGGTGAGGAACATGTTTTTATAGATCTCGTAGATACGCTCTATTTGGATACACTCCATTTGCCCTATACGCATTTTGTCTATGATACGACCTTTATCAATTATACCGAAAACCGTCAAACCGATTTCATTCCGCCGGAATTCTATTATGATGCGTCTGCTCATCCCTTCGATTCTACGGAAATCCGCTCGCTTTTGGATACCCTCGACTTTAGTTCGGAAGGTAAGGGCGTGACAATAGGGGTTTGTTCGGACTTGGATTTTCATGACCTTCCTGGCATCGTGATGGTATTAGGCTTAAAGGGTTCGGATGGGTCAAGTATGTTGTGGCGGACGTGGCCCTCGGTGAGGATGGTGAAAGAGAGGCGTTATAGCTTCACCAGTGCGGGTGTGGATTCGGATACGACGGTCACGTGGACTCTGGGTTATACGCATTACGAGAACGGCGTAGAACAATCCGATTCCATAGAGGTGACGACGTTTATCAAGGTGGAATAGCGCTCCGCCGCCAGGGTCCTGTATTACAAAAATCATACATGTTTCGTACTGACATAAATAAGTAAGCAAATTATAATAAAACTTTTAAAATCCTTTTCTACCTTATCGCCCAGCTAAAAATCCTGACCGATAGGAGAAAGGATATGAGACTTCACGAAGCGACCTTGGCGATGTGCCTCGCAGCCTCCTTTGCGGCCGAGTCTTTTGCCGGCGGCCTCAATACCAACACCAACCAGTCCGTGCTTTTCCAGCGTAGCGTGGCGCGCGACGCGAGCACCGACGTGGACGCCCCTTATGCGAACCCGTCGGGCACGGCTTTCATGGAAGATGGCCTGTACATCTCCGTCAACAACCAGACATTCTGGCAGACCCGTAGCGCGACGGTGGAAAAAACCACGATATTCGACGAAGGCGAAGAGTTCGAGGGCGAGGCCTTCGTTCCTTCGCTTCCCAGCGCGCTCGTGACATGGCACAAGGGCAACTTTGCACTTTCCGGTCACTTTGGTGTTATCGGCGGTGGCGGCAAGGTGAACTTCGATGATGGCATTCCGAGTTTCTATGCGCTGACTTATTCGCCGCTGAAGCAGATGGAAGCGGGCCTTACGGAAAAGGGACTCAAGACGGATGCGAGTTCCATAGATGTTTCGCTCGAGGCGAGCTCCTATATTTTTGGCGCGACACTCGGTGCCGCTTACGAATTTAACAAGATGTTCTCCGTGTATGCGGGCGCACGCTTCAACTATGCGATGAACAGCTATGACGGCTCCGTTGGAAACCTCCAGCTGAATACGAGGGTTCCCGGCGTGAATCCCGACGGCAAGATGATGGAGGCTTCCAAGCTTTCCGAAACGTTCGCGACGCTAGCCGAGAACGCGAAGACTGCCGAGGAGAAAACGCAGTACGCGACGCTTGCGAAAACGTTCGAGACCATGGACGACAAGATGTCCATGGAACTGGAATTGGAACAGACCGGCTGGGGAATCACTCCCATTGTAGGCCTCGGTTTCAAGTACAAGCGCCTGACGGTTGGCGCGAAGTTCGAGTATAACACTTCCATCGAGATGGAAAACGATACCAAGAAGAATGATACTCCGCTTGAACAGTTCGACGACGGCAAGAAGGACCACAATGACATTCCCTCGCTCTTGGCGGTGGGCCTGAACTATGCGCTGCTCGACAATGTGCGCATTGCCTTCGGTTACCACCACTGGTTCGACAGCAAGGCCGATTTCAGTGGCGATCTGGAAGATCATGTGGACGATACTAACGAGTTCCTGTACGGTATCGAGGTGGATTTCTTGAAGCGCTTCACGCTGAGCGGTGGCCTGCAGGTGACGCGTTTCGGTATCAAGGATGAGTACATCAGCGACATGAACATCAATATTTCGTCGACGAGCTTCGGTTTTGGCATTGCCTGCTGGGCGACGGACTGGATGCGCGTGAACCTGAGCTACTTCCACACGCTATACCAGGATTATGACGAGACTGTCGAATACGGGCGTGATACCTATAATCGCGACAGCCGCGGATTCGGTATAGGGATGGATTTCAAGATTTAACAACCTTTCGAGGGTTGCTGTTTGAGAATACCCGGCTTTATCGCCGGGTATTTTTTTATATTGGACATGACGGAATAAGTCCCGTTCTCCAGTGGCGATAGATTCCGCCCATTTATACATCCCGGGCAGGGGCCGCTTTGCGGGCATGCTTTCCTAGGGGTGGCAAGATGCCTCCAAAAAAACAATACTCCCGTCAGGGCTGTTTCCAGCCCGCCATGGCCGCGCTTGTGCTTGCGCTATTGTTGATTGTCGCAGCACGTCTGGATGCGGCGACGTTCGATTTCGTGGATACGCCGATAAGCGAGGTAGCCCGCTCTCTTTCGCTGGCCTACGATACGCCGATTCTGGTAGACAAGGATATCGAAAACAAGGTGACCTTCCACCTGGACGGAGTCGGCGTGCTGGAAGGCCTGTCGGCTCTTTGTGCGTCCTTGGGCCTGCAGGTCGTAGAAGAAGGACATGTGTTCCATATAAGGCGCGTGCAGGAACGCGGGGAGAATTTCTTTGCCGAGAAGGATTCCCTGGTGAGCGTTTCGCTCCGGAATAAGGATGTCGTGGAATTTATCCATGAGTATGCCGCCAATACGGGGCTGAACATCCTGTACGCGCCGGACATTTCAGGAAGGGTCTCCGGCAATTTGCGAGGCTTGCCGGCCGAGGCCGCTTTCCGCGCCTTGATGGAGTCGCAGGGCTTTCGGGTGTACCGGGAATCAGGTTGCTTGCGCGTCGAAAGGCGTAAGGAACGGCCCGTCACCGTGAATGCCGCCCTGGTCGAAATCGAGAGGAATGGCGATTTATATTCGGCTGACCTGGAATCGGTCCCGCTCGTAGATGTCCTGGGCGAGCTGGCTCGAGTTGCCGGATTGAATCTCGCCGTTTACGGGAATGTCCAGGAATCGGTGCGGTTGCATTTTTCCGCTGTGCGTCTGGACCAACTGCTGGAAGCCCTATTTAGGGGAAACCGTTTCGTGTATTCCCTGGATTCGTTGAATTTGCTTGTCGCGGAGCGGGGCGCAAAAAATGCGCTTTCGATGACGCGCCTGTATCCGCTGAAACACGTGCATTCCGAAAAGGCCGTGGCGCAACTGGGCAAGCTATTGCCAGAAGGCAATCTGGCTGTTTCCGAAGTCAAGGAGCAGAATGCCCTGCTGCTGGGTGGTTCCGCAGTAGAAATCGCCGCGGCGGAATCGGTGCTCGTACTTGTGGACGCTCCCGCCATGCAGGTGACGCTTTCGTGCGTCCTTGTGGAGTTCAGGCGGGGGAGGAATTTCGAAATCGGCCTGCATAGCGGGGCGACACGGAAGACGGGGCAGAACGATATCGGTGTCCGGGGCTTCTACGACTTTTTGGGAAAGAATGTCTCGAAATCGGGTGCGTTCGGCAGTGTGGGGATTCTTCCGGACCGCTTCGAGGTGGAACTCGCGAGTCTCGAAGAAAACAACATGGCAGAGGTCCTGGCGCGTCCGAAACTCACGACAATCAACGGCAACAAGGCCGAGCTGAACGTCACGAATACAGTCTACTACCTGGTGAGCCAGGTGTCGGCGGACGGGTATCCGATTACGGATTACCGCTCGTTCAACGACGGAATTTCTCTGGAGTTGACCCCTTCGGTGACGCGGTCCGGGAGCATTACGCTGGAGGTGGCCCCGGAAATTAAGACGGCGGGCCGCAGTACCGGAGATGGCCCGCGCGATATCAGTACGCGAAATCTCAAGACGACGGTCGTCCTTAAAAACGGCGAGACGCTTTGCTTGGGCGGGCTTCGCCGCAGGAGCAAGACGGAGGTGCGTCGCGCGGTGCCGTTCTTGGGGAGCCTCCCGTTGATAGGCCGCCTGTTCAGCTATACGAGCGAAGAAGAGGACGAAAGCGAACTGGCCATATTCATAACGCCGGAAGTCGATAGGAGTGCCGATGCTGTTCCTGAGAAATAAGGCACTTGCCTGTAAAGCCCGGATGTTTACGTGGGAAGTCGTTACCGGGTTTGACCGGGAAGTTTCGGATGCGGAACTGCTTGCCGCGTTTGCGAAGGATTTCCCGAACATGCGGCAGGGCGGGACTCCCGTGTTCTGGAAAATGGTTGCCTTCAATGCGGCAGAAGGACGGCGCCACCGGTTCTTGGTGGCGGTGCTGTGCGATTTGGCGACAAAGCTCGATAGCGGCAGGGTCCTGCCGGAATCTGTCGGCTTATATGCCCTTGCAGACCGCTCGGTACGCCAATGCGATTGTGGTGGCAACATGCGGTATGCCGCTGTTGTCGGCGGGACGCTCTACGTACTTGTCTTTATGGAAGGGCGGCTGTGCCATTGGTCCGAAGAATCCGGCTATGGCGGGGAATCCGGGAAGCTTGTCGAAGAACGGCTTGGACGGTTCGATACCTTCCTGGAAAAGGATTTCCTTTTTTCCCGCATAGATTCGTTTGCAAAGGTGACGGAAACGGATGCGTCTTTTGATTTTTTCCAGGCGGCGTCGCAGGATCCGTTCTGGGAAAATCTGAGCCTGTTCGAATACCGCGGGTGGACGCCCCGGTATTCCCGCCTTGTGCTGTTCCTGGTCTTGGCGTTTTCGGTGATGTTGTGGCGGGGTGTCGGGCCTTGGCTAAGGAAAGTGCCCGAAACGGTTGCCCGCGTACCCGCCGTAGATGCTCCCGAATTGGAGCGTCCCGTTGACGAACTCCCGGATCACGGGGAATGGCTCATGAAAAAGCCGAAACCGGCGGTGAACGAAAGGGCGTGCTCGACAGAAATCCTGAAAATCCAGGGAACGATAGCGGGGAAGATTGCGCAGATCCGTGAAGGCGACGGGAATACGCTTTGGCTTGGCATCGGAGATTCCATAGAAAATTTGACCGTGCATGATATCGGGAGAGATTATGTTGAGTTTGTATGTAACGGCAGGAATTATGTGCTGAGGAATGGGGGCAATGGCGGGAATAATTGAAATGCGGAATTCTGGACCGCGCTCCGGCTATATCTTGGCGCTCGTCATGGGAATCCTGCTCGTATTGGGGATTCTGCTTTCGGCTTTGTTGCGTTTGCCCGGAGGGTTGCGCCATCTAGTGATGCGGGAATCCCGCGAGGTGCAGAAGGTGTACGATGCGGAATCGGCCCTGCTCCTGCATTTGGAGTCCATGTCCTCCGCGTTGTTGCCGGGCGTCCCGCCCGTGTGGCATGCGGACGTAGGTCCTTACGGACGGCTCTGTTCCGGTGACTCGTCGCTGCAGGTTTGCGTCATGACCGTTTCGGCGTTGCAGAAGCTCGACTTTGGCGAATGGCTTACGGGCGTGCAGGCGTACAGGGCCCGGCTGCGTGAAGGGATTCTCTCGGCTCCCGGCCTACGGCGCTATTCCGGTAACAGGCGCTTTTTCGATGTCCCCGGGAATGCCTATATGATGGTGAACGACGGGGACTTGCGCCTGGATTTTTCGGGCAGTATGAAATCGCTGAATGCATATGTCAGTGGCGATGTAACTGTAGAAGGAAGCGTCCGTTTTGATACGCTCCGGATATTTTCCCTGGGTAACGTGAGGATGGGCGGTAATGTTTGCGTGGGCTTCCTGGAAACAGTCGGCAACGAATCGGTGGAAATTGGTGGCCAGGTGCATTTCCGGGGCATCGCCGTGGCGGGACACGAAATCGTGTTGCGGGGCAACGCCGTCGCGGAATACCCGAGCATGGCGATTGCCATTGGGCAAAACGGGACATCCGTTACGCAGTCTGATGGCGTAGTCTTCTCCGGACTCCGTGCGTCGCTGCCGGGAAACATCGTCGCCGAAGATTCCGTGATGCCGTCGTTCCTGGGAGGGTCTCCGGTTATTTTTGAACGGGAGGTATTGCGATGAACCGCAGTTCTGTAGCCGGCTTTACTCTGCCGGAGGTCTGCGTCGCCATGGTGACGTTGTTCTTGGGACTACTGGCCTTGGGCTACTTCGTAGAAAGCTTCGCCAAGTTGCGTGCCCTGGAAAAAGACCGCGTGGAATCGTTTGTCGAAGCTGTCGGTTCCATGGAGCGAAAAATTGCCGACCCGCCGCCATGCACCGATTCGTTGCTGTCCCAGCCCCTGCTGGCCAGACGGAAACTTGTCTACGTGACTGAGGAAAATGAACATGTGCGATTGAGGAGGCTTGTACGTTGCCGGTAAGAAACACGGGCGGATATACCCTTATAGAAGTACTTGTCGCGACAGCCTGTGCGGCAATCCTTTCCCTTGCTGCGTGGAACGGCTTTGTCACGTTTCACAAGGTGCATTCTTATTTTGTAAGGACTTACGACGGCGACTCCAGGAACGCCCTGGAAAAGATTCGCCATACAAAAAGGGCCGTCCTTGAAGAACGGCCTGGAGAAAATCGTTTCTAGGAATCCTAGGCTTCCTGGCCCTCTACGTTTCCGTGTTCCTTGCGGACCTTGTGGATTTCGAAGAGGTTGCTGATGAAGTGCATGAAGCTCAATACGCCCACGGAAAGGAACCCGACGGAGTAGAGGGCGAGGAACGGTCCGATGATGAACTTCTGCGCGCCGATGTATTCCAGAAGACCGAAGATGCAGTAGACGCCTACGCCCAGTTCCAGGATAGCCTGCCACGGGAACTTCTGTGCGTAATGGCTCTTGGCCTTCTTCTTCGAGCCGCCGCTCTTCGGGGTGCGGACGAAACTTCCCTTGGTGCCGAGGACGGCAGAGAATACGGCACGGGAGTTGCTCACGGCGATGCCCACGCCCAGGGCCATGAGAATGGGGAGGCTCAAGAGGCGGATTTTCCAACCGGTATAGCCGGAGCAGCGCTGTGCAACGAAATAAAGAACAGAAGGAGCGATAGCGGCGAGGAAAATAAAGCTGAACCCGACAGTGTAGACCCAGGTGGGCAGGTGGGCGACCGGTTCAAAGAACGCGAGCAGCGGCCATGCGCAAAGGGCGGTAAAGAGCATGCAGGGGTGGATGGAGTAGTGCGTCGTGTGGAGGATGGCGCCGATCTTGACGCGGAGGGGAACCTTGGCCTTGAGGACGCGCGGCAAAATCTTGATGGCAGTCTGGATGGAACCCTTTGCCCAGCGGAACTGCTGTGCCTTGAACGCGTTGATGTCGTTCGGGAGTTCGGCCGGAACGATCACGTCGAATACGAACTTCATCTTCCAACCGGCGAGCTGAGAACGGTAAGAAAGGTCCATGTCTTCGGTCAGCGTATCGCCTTCCCAGCCGCCACCGCCGTAGATGGCCTGCTTGCGCCATACGCCTGCGGTACCGTTGAAGTTCATGAAGAGCTTGCCCCAGCTACGGGCGGACTGTTCCACCACGAAGTGTCCGTCGATACCGATGGACTGGGCGAGCGTAAGACCGGATTCGGTGCGGTTCAGGTGACCCCAGCGGCCCTGGACCAGGCCGATCTGATCGTCCATCACCAGGTAGGGGATGGTCTTGAGGAGGAAGTCCTTCTCGGGGACGAAGTCGGCGTCGAAAATCGCGAGGAAATCGCCCTTGGCGACGGCCATGGCTTCCTTGAGGGCGCCGGCCTTGAATTCGGAACGGTTCGTACGGTGGATGAGCTTGATGTCGTAGCCGCGGGCGGCGAGTTCGTCTACCTTCTTCTTGGCCACTTCGTAGCATTCGTCGGTGGAGTCGTCCAGGACCTGGATTTCGTGCTTGTCCTTGGGGTAGTCGATGGCGCAGACGGCCTCGAGCAGGCGTTCGACACAGTTGGCTTCGTTAAAGACCGGGAGCTGGGTAGTGACTTGCGGCAGTTCGTTGATGGAATGTTCGCGATAGAACTGGAGAATCTTTTTGCGGTCGGCGAGACGCGTGGTGCGGCTGTTTTTTAGGAAAAGGTATATGCTATAATAGCAGCTGAAACCGTAAATCACCAATCCCACACCGGCGATACAATAGACTACGAACATTGCGTAGAGAAGTACAGTACTCATCCTTTCAAAAACCTTTGCATAATTGAATGCTTGCGGCCAAATATAGAAACCATTAGCAGACTTTGCTATGTTTCGTGCGTAAAAAAGTGTGAAAAAAGTTGAATACGCTCAAATTTGGCGAAAATTCAAAATTTTAGGCGTTTTTGAAAAAAAACAATTAAATTGTAAGTTTGGAAACCGGATGTATAAAATGGAACAGTCTCCCATAGAAAAATGGATAGAAACCAACCGTGGAAGCGATAAATTCGACGAGGCCTTGCGTACTCTCGTCTCTTATGCCTGTGCGGAATGGTTCAGGCGGTGTACGGGGATGCTCTTGCAACCTGGAGAAGCCCTTTCCCGGGCGGTCCTTTCGGGAGCTCTTGGCGGCTCGCTGGGGGAATGGCTCGAAAAACCGGACCAGTTTTGTAGGGAAATAGCTGATTTTTGCCAAAAGATACGTTCCTGTCCGCTTCCGGAACAGTTGAAGGAAGGGATTCCGCACTTGCTGGACCTGCGTGGGGTCAAGTGCCCGTCCAATGCCGCCCGTTCAAGGCTTGTCATGGCCGGGTTTCCCTACGACACGGAACTGGAAATCTGGCTTGATGACGGGTCTCCTATAGAAAATGTGCCTGGAGCCCTGGTCGCAGATGGCCATAAAGTGGTTTTTCGCGAAAAAAAGGCGAATTATTGGGCAATCAAGGTGGTCAGACCGAATAATAAAGAGTAAATTATTGGTGTGGAAAACAGGCTGCTTATCATAGGTGACGAATTGTTGGGCCCGCAGGGGGAAGCCGCTGCGCGTTGCGTGGAAATGCTTCTCTGCCGTAAGCCCAACCGCCCGATGCAGTTTTCTGTCAATGCGCCGCTCCTGCCTTCGATTCCGCAGCTTTTGGCGAGAGCCTCCTCCGATATTATCGGCAAGCAGGCCGGACGTATCGTATTTGCGCTCGGTCTCAGCGAAATGAAGCGGGAAGGCTGCGATGTGGTCAAGGTGACCGCGAATTACGAAGCCCTTGTCGACGAAATACTGAAAAAGACGCAGTCTTTTGTCCATTTCGTTACTATCCCGAAGGAATTGCTCCCGGAAGTCTCCGATCGAGTCTCGGAACTGAACGAAGCCATCCGCGGGTTCGCCTCGAAGTCGCCGGAGCGTTTTAGCGTGATGGATTTCGAAGTCCATGCCGAAAAATTCAGGGAAATGCAGGCGGAAAGGGGCAAGTTTGCCCGGAGTCTCTATTCCGAGGACGCAAAACCGACGTCTTTGTGCCTGACGCTCTTATCTTTGTTTTTGCAAGATTGTATATTAGAAACGATGAAATAAAAAAGAAAGGAGTCATTATGAGCTTGTTTGACGACCATTTCGCTTCAAAGAATGCAGCTAGCGCAAGAGCCTGGGCGATGGATGACGATAAGAACGCCAAGAAGGACAAACGCCGTGAACCGGCAGCCCCGAAGATGGGGGTCTGTGACAAGTGCCACCGGGAGGCCCTGGTGCGCTCTTACCGCACGCGCCAGACGGATTTGGGCAACGGCGCAGCAAGTTTCGGTACGGTCATCAAGTACTATTGCGAAGAATGCGCGCCCAAGTCCCGCCGCGAACGCGATGCGGATGTCCCGCAGCTCAGCAACAAGCAGGTGAAGAACCTGATGAAGAGTGCGAAGAAGGGACTCCTCTAGCTCACATTACTTTTTTCTTTCTCCCCCTTAACAGGGTATGTAAATTTTCCTAAATTTGGCGCCGTTCCTAAGAACGGAGTGACCATGTCCAATATTCACGCCAAAGAATCCGTCAAGAGTTTCCTTGCTGGCGTCAAGACGACGATTGTCCCCGAATTGTTCCGTACGGTTCGCCGGGGCTATACCAAGAAGAATTTCATGAGCGACCTGATGTCGGGTCTCATCGTGGGTATCCTCGCGCTCCCGCTTGCCATCGCTTTCGCCATCGCCTCGGGCGTCGGCCCCGAACAGGGCCTCTACACCGCGATTATCGCGGGTTTCACAATTTCCCTCCTGGGCGGTTCCCGCTTCCAGATTGGCGGCCCCACGGGCGCCTTCATCGTGATTGTCTACGGCATCGTGAGCCAGTACGGCTACGACGGCCTCGCTTCCGCTACGCTTCTGGCGGGTATTCTCCTTATCATTTTCGGCATTGCCAAGTTCGGCGCCATCATCAAGTTCATCCCGTACCCGGTGACGGTCGGCTTTACCGCGGGTATCGCCATCATCATCGCGCTCGGCCAGGTCCCGAATTTCTTCGGCCTGCGTTTTTTGGCGAAGGACCCGGCCGACGCTGTCGGCAAGATCAAGCTTTACGCGACCTCCTTCGATACCGTTAACGGCTATGCCGTCATCGTGGGCCTCGTGGCGCTCGCCGTGTGCATCCTGTGGCCGAAAATCACCACCAAGGTGCCCGGCTCCCTCATCGCCATTATCGTCGCGACCGTGCTCGTGAAAGTGCTGGGCTGGGACGATCCCATTACCGGTCACGGCGTGGTGACCATCGGCATGAAAAACCACATCCCGAGCGGCTTCCCGGTTCCGCACTTGCCGAACATCAGTCTCGAGATGATGCAGAAGGTGTTCCAGCCGGCACTCACGATCGCCATCCTCGGCGCTATCGAATCCCTGCTTTCGGCGGTGGTGGCCGACGGTATGACCTCCACCAAGCACCGCTCCAACACCGAACTCTTCGGACAGGGCGTGGCGAACGTGCTTTCGCCGATGTTCGGCGGCATTCCCGCTACGGGCGCCATTGCCCGTACCGCGACCAACATCCGTAACGGCGCCGTGAGCCCGATTTCGGGCCTCGTGCATGCGGTAGTGCTTTTGCTCATTATGCTCGTACTCGGCAAGTATGCCGAGATGATTCCGATGGCGGCCCTTGCCGCCGTGCTGTTCCAGGTGGCCTTCAACATGTGCGGTTACCGCAGCTTCATCAAGATGTTCAAGGCTCCCAAGAGCGACGTCATCGTGATGCTCGTGGCCTTCTTCCTTACGGTCATCATCGACCTCACGGTTGCCATCGAAGTCGGCGTGCTGCTGGCCGCGGTGCTGTTCATCAAGCGCATGAGCGACGTTTCCGAGATGGAGGCGGTGACCGAAGCCCTCAAGGAAGACGACGAGGAAGCCGCCCACAACGAGCTCAGCCGTCAGGTGCCGAAGGGCGTGGTGGTTTACGAACTCGCCGGTTCGCTGTTCTTCGGTGCGGTTGACAAGTTCAAGGATACCATGGCGCGCATTTCGGACAAGCCGAAAATCCTCATCTTGCGCATGCGTAGCGTCTCGAGCATCGATGCCGCCGGTATCCAGATGATCGAGGACTTGCTGAACCGCTGTAACCGCGAAGGCACGCAGCTGTTGCTTAGTGGCGTGCATGCCCAGCCTGTGGTGGCGCTGACCCGCGCAGGCGTCTTGAAGCAGCTCGGTGAAGAGAACGCTCTCGGCAACATCGACGCCGCCCTGAACCGCGCCCGCGAACTCCTTGGCCTTCCTGTCGTGGATACCTCGCACGAGGCTGTCGCTGCGCCCACGGTTTCTTGGGAAAAGAGCCTCGACAAGCCGTGGATGCCCGAGGAATCGAACGCCGCGATTGCCGAGGAAACTCCCGAAGTTATCGCCGAAAAGATGATGGACGAACCGGTCGTGAAAATCGAGGAAAAAACGCCGTAATCTGCGTAAGTTTTTTGGCACTTTGTGACGCAAATCGCACTGTGATTTTTGATACTTGAATCGCCATGAACCCTAATCTATATTTGAGTCAACAAGGGAAAGGGATAAACATGATGAATCAAATCAGAAAGGATCTCTGCAGCAACGCATTCTACAACAACTTCATAATGGCTTTCTCGGGCGTAGCCCTGCTCCTCTACGCCGTGTTTATTTAAAAAGTTCTCATTCCCCTAAGAAAGCGGTCCCTCTTTGAGGGGCCGCTTTTCCGTTTTCAAACTGATCTTGGCGTGCTAGCCTAGAACCTGCAACAGGCGTCTTTTGGCGGGGGAGTCGGGTAGCGGGTAGAACAGTTCCCGGGCAAAGCTTGAAATAAGCATTTTCTTCGCTTTTTCTGCCGGGATGCCGCGACTCACGAGGTAGAACATCTGATCCGCGTCGAGTTCGCCCACGGTATTGCCGTGCGTGCATTCCACGTCGTCGTGGTATATCTTGAGCACCGGCTTCACGGAAACGGAACTGTCTTCCGAGAGCAGGATCGTGTTCACGAGCTGGCTGGAAAACGCCTTGGTACATCCGTTCCCTACGATGACGCTGCCGTCGTAGCTGGCGCGGGAACTGCCGTCCAGGAGGTTGCGGGAGAACTGGATGCTTGTGGTCTCGGGGACATCGTGGTAAATATGTAGCCTATGATGGCTTTCGGAGCTGCCGCCGAGAACGTTCAGCGTGCGGATTTCGAAACGGGCTCCGTTGCCGCGCAGGTGACAGTCGAGGCTAACGCGGGAAATGCCGTTGCCGCGTTCGATGGACGAGAAACGTACGGTAGAATTCGCCGATTGCTCGATGCTGAAATGGCGGAATTTGAGCGGGAGATCGTTTGCGGGATTCGCGAAGAAGATTTCCACGTCGGCGCCTTCGCCTACATGCAGGTCAAAGCGTTCCGCGCTTATCTGGTGCTCGACCTTGTTGTCCAGGATTTCGAAACTGGCCTTGGCGTTCTTGCCGATATTAAGGACGGTGCGGCCGAAATCGTTGTTGCATTTGAGGAGCGCCATCTCTTCGGAACCGTCGGCGATGTTCTGGACCATCGTGCGCGCGTTTTGCGCCACCGGCAGGAGGGCCGCGAAATCGGTTTCACCGGAAAAGTCCTCTTCGCTGGCGCAGGCGTCGGGAAATTCCGGTGCGGGAATCTTGGCTACGGGGAAAAACGTCCACAGTTCGTCGTTGCGGCGGGGCATCCCCAGTTGCTTTATGCGGGCTATGGCGTCCATTACTTCTCCTCGATCCAGTCGTAACCCTGTTCTTCGAGCTTCAGGGCGAGTTCCGGGCCGCCGCTCAGGATAATCTTCCCGTGGCGCAACACGTGCACGTAGGTGGGCTTGATGTAGTCCAGCAGCCTCTGGTAGTGCGTCACGAGGATGACCGCCTTTTCGGGGCTCATGATGTGGTTGATGCCGTTTGCCACGATGCGGAGCGCGTCGATGTCGAGGCCGGAGTCCGTCTCGTCGAGGAAACTCACCTTCGGGTCGAGAATCGCCATCTGGAGAATCTCGTTCCTCTTCTTCTCACCGCCGGAGTAGCCGTCGTTCACGCCGCGGTCGCGGTAGCGCTCGTCCATCTCGAGCAGGGCCATCTTCTCGTCGATAAGCTTCTTGAACTCGTCGTCGCCAATTTCGGGCTGTCCGAGGTAGGCGCGCTTGCTGTTGAGCGCCATCTTCAGGAATTCCACGTTGTTCACGCCCGGGATTTCGGTGGGGTACTGCGTGCTGATGAACAGCCCCGAGTTCGCGCGGTCACAGATTTCCATCTCGAGCAGGTTCTTGCCGTCGAGCTCTACGGCACCTTCGTCCACGTGATAGGCGGGGTGGCCCATGATGACTTTAGAGAGCGTGCTCTTGCCTGAACCGTTCGGACCCATGATGGCGTGAACTTCGCCGGGCTTCACTTCGAGATTGATTCCCTTCAGGATTTGGGTTCCGTCTTCGATACTTGCCTTGAGGTTTTTTATAGATAACATAGTTTATCCTTGTGTGTCGGCCAGGATGCGGATTAAAGATAGCTTGCTTTTAATGATTTGGTCTGCCAGGTAGTCGATGGATAGCGAGCCTTTCTTGTATTGTGAATCCAGCTTTTGCATATTTTGCGAGAACTGGTTCAGCCTGAGGCGCTTTTCCATGCCCTCCTGGGTAGAAAGAGGAATCTGTTTCTTGCATCGGTCGCAGAGTCGCATCGTAAGGACCATCAGGGTCTCGTAGAACTCGATGATTTCCTTGGGCGGCGTCCACGATTCTTCGGGCAGGTTTTCCAGGAATAGCTGGAGCGTGGGTGAAAGCTGCTCGTACAGGAGCTTTGCGGAGAATGTTCCGGTTTCGGCGTAACTGGCGATGACCGTGTTTACGAACTCGTCGATGAGCGAGGATTCGAACAGCTGTATTCCGCTTGCGGCAAGGTCCATGTCGAAATATTCGCAGGCGCGGTCCAGTAGCGTCGGGTTGTGTACGAGCAGGTTCGCAAAGCGGATTTCTATGGGCGACAGGATTTCCCAGGGTACGCGGGCCTGTTCCTGCACCGGTTCGGAGAAATCCCCGTCGAATCCGTCGGGCAGCGGTTGTGGCTGCGACTGCGGGACGACTTTCTTTGCCGGCTTGATACTCTTGATGCCGTTCAGGGAACGGCTCGTCTCGAATCGTTCTGCCAAGAGGTTCAAGTACTGGTTCTGCAGCTCCTTGTTTTCGATGCTCTTGACAATGGATTTCGCATAGGTGATGAATTCCGCCCTGGCTTCGATACTCTGCAGGTCTTTTTTGCGAGCAAGGTAGCTGAGCCAGTCTTCTGCATTGGAAAGTTCTGCGCGGAAAGCGTCGGCACCGCGCTCGTTTACGAAGTTGTCCGGATCTATCTTGGTACCGTCCGGTCGCGAAAGGGCGAAAATTCTCGGGTTGATTCCCTTGGGGAGAACTATTTCGAGGGAACGGAGCGTTGCCTTCTGTCCGGCGGCGTCGCCGTCGAATACCAGGTATGCCGTCTTGGCGTATCGGGCGAGGATGCTGGCGTGAGTTTCGGTAAGGGCCGTTCCGGATGCGGCCACCACGTTCTGGATGCCGCCCTGGTAGAGACTGATGAGGTCGAAGTAGCCTTCGACGATGATGACCGCGTTCTCCTTGGCGATGGCCGTGCGGCTATGGTTCAGCCCAAAAAGGATGTCGCTCTTGTTGTACAGTGCCGTGTCGGGACTGTTCATGTACTTGGGGCGTTCGAAGCCTTCCTGTTTCGGGGCGAGGTCGCGACCGCCAAAGGCGACAACGACTCCGGACAGGTTCTGGATGGCGATCATCAGGCGGTCGCGGAACTTGTCCGATATGCCGCCGTTTTCCTTTTCGACGGCAAGGCCTGCCTTGACGCAGTCCCTGGGTGAGAAACCGTTCCTGGCGGCGTATCCGATAAATCCTTCTCTGCCACCGGGGGCGTAACCGATATGGAATTGCTTGCGGGTCTCTTCGGAAATATTCCTCTTGGCGAGATATTCCAGTGCTTTCGGACTCAATGCGAGTTGCTGTTCGAACCATTCGCAGGCAAGTTCGTTCAGCTTGCGGACCATCCCGCGTTCTTCGGCGACTTCGGGATTCTCGTTGTGACCGACTTTTTTCAGGGGGAACCCGATGAAGTTGGCGACCCATTCCACCGCGCCGTTGAAATCGATTTTTTCGTGTTCTTGGACGAACTTGAACACGTCTCCGCCGGCACCGCAGGCAAAGCACTTGTAGATGCCGATGGTGGGATTCACCGTCATGGAGGGGGAGTGGTCGTCGTGGAAGGGGCATACGCCCACGTAGCGGTTCGTACCCGTCTTTTTCAGCGGCACGAACTGCTGGACTACAAGCGAAATATCCGCCTGTGACTTGAGCTGCTGAATGACTTCATTCGGGTAAAAGGGCATGCCATAAAATTTAGCATTTTCTTTGATTTGTGTTTGCTTCAATGACAGCCTTACACGCTCACACATTCGCTTCGCTCGAGCGTTCGCTTTGTAAGGCTGTCATCTCCGCAAAAAAACACGATAAGGGCTCTGTATGGGAATAGCTTATTGCTATGGCATGCGCAAGGCGGTGGCTGCGAAGCCCTTGTGACTAGCTAAGCAACAGCAAAAGGCTTGATTTCGTCGAGTTCTGCTGAAAGTTGAATCTTGAGGTTTCGGATGTCGATATCATCTTGCAGGGAGATGAAGTAGTCGTCCGATACGCCAAGAAACTTGGCGAGCCTCAAGGAAGTATCGACGGTTATTCGCCTGCGGTCGTGAAGGATGTCCTGAATCCTAGAAACGGGAACGTTGATTGCCTGGGCGACCTTGTAGGCGGAGAGCCCCATGGGCGTGAAAAACTCTTCGTTCAGAATCTCTCCGATTGTCGGTGTCTTGATGTGCTTTCTCATAAAAACTCCTAGTGGTAATCGACTATTTCAACATTGTAGAACTGTCCGTCATTCGTCGTAAAACAAATACGCCATTGGTCGTTAATCCGAATAGAATACTGTCCTTCTCGATCTCCATACAGAGGCTCTAATCGGTTGTTTGGTGGAACGCGTAAATCATTCAATGATTTTGCGTTATCTATCATCATCAACTTTCTCAAAGCGACTTTTTGGATTGTGTTAGGTAATCGTCGCGAAAACTCCTGGTTGTAAATGAGTTCGGTTTCTCTGTCTGCAAAGCTTTGTATCATATAATATACCTATTTCACGTGTATATGTCAAGCGGGTAGATTTTTAAGAGACTTTGGAACTGCCTCTATCCTTAAAACGGAGAAATGGGGAAAAATGTGCCTGAAATATTTGTTTATATGCGTTTTTTTACATTGTGGAAACATAAGATGTTATATTTATCGCGGATAATAGGAGGAATTATGCGTTCCCTTTGGCTTGGTGCTTTTCTTTGTGCGGCGATGCTTGTCGCGTGTAGCGATGACGATAGCGATTTCTTGATTAGCCCTTCGAAAGAATCGTCTTCGAGTGCCAAATCCTGCAGCTCGGCGAAGTCGTCTGCCAAATCCAGTTCGTCTTCCGCGAAATCTTCGTCTAGCGATGTGTCCAGCAGCAGTTATGAAGAGTCATCGAGTTCCGCCGAATCATCGAGTTCGCTGGCGGTGCGGCAACAATGCAATGTTAAAACGGTCGAGAACTGCTTTATGGATGAACGCGACGGCCAGACGTATAGGACCGTGAAGATTGGTAATAAGTTGTGGATGGCAGAAAACTTGGCATATGGTATTTATACGGATACTTCATTGTGTCCGTATTATGATAAACTCAACGATTGCGTCAAATATGGGGGCCTTTACTATTGGGAAAAGGCGATGAAGTCTTGTCCGTTCGGCTGGCATTTGCCTGATTCAACGGAATGGGAGGAATTGTTTAAAACGGTTGGTAAACGCTCGGAGGCTGCGAAAATTCTCAGGTCAAAGACTGACTGGCTCTTTGAAGAAAATGGTACGGATGATTTTGGTTTCTCGGCACTCCCTGCTGGCTCTCGGAGTGGTTCCGGCAGGTATTCCGGTTTTGGTGATGTTGCGGCCTTTTGGGCCTATGATAAATGGGTCTATCAAAAAGATTGGTCTTTATCGGTATGGTTGTATAGAAATGATGACGAGCCGGAAATAGGCTCCGTCTTTAACGCGTATGACTTGTCTGTTCGTTGTATTAGAGATGAAGATTACTTTAAGAGGGAACAGTGCGACGTGGAAACAGACGAACACTGTTTTATGGATGAACGTGACGGCCGGACCTATAGGACAACGAAAATTGGTGACCAGGTATGGATGGCGGAAAATCTGAATTATGACACGTATCGGGATTATTGTTATCTGGGAACTATTAGCAACTGTGAACGTTTTGGAATGCGCTACCGCTGGGCTGCTGCGATCGACGAAGACGAGAGAACGTGTGGCCCTAACAAGGATTGTCCTTT
Source organism: Fibrobacter sp. UBA4309 (assembly GCF_002395745.1). Lineage (GTDB taxonomy): Bacteria > Fibrobacterota > Fibrobacteria > Fibrobacterales > Fibrobacteraceae > Fibrobacter. The sequence continues at coordinate 81,303 of NZ_DGUN01000046.1, read as the reverse complement.
GCGCTCGGGAAATATTCAGGGCGTTTGCCCCAATGGTTGGCACTTGCCTGATTCAACGGAGTGGGTCGTGCTAATCAATACTGTCAAAGCAGATTCCGCTTCGGGGGAGAACGCTCTTATGTCCGCCAGCGGATGGAATGCAGGATCTCTTTTCGAATTATTGCAGCCAAATGGCTATCGCTATTTTGGAAGAATGCGGTTCTGGAGCTCTACGGAGTATTGGGCCGGTTGGGATAGGGTCGTGGACAACTCGTATGGTATGGATCTGGACAACTTGGGCAGACCGTCTGTGAATCTCTTTAATAAGGGTGACAGTCTCTTTGTCCGTTGTATCCAGGACTAAACCACGGCCTTGCTTTTCCAGCGGCCGCTACGCCAGCGCCAGATATTCGCGAACGAGCGGTAGAATTCGTCGGCGGCCATGCCGAGCCAGAGTCCGGGAAGTCCTAACCCCACGACAAACGCGAGAATGAGCGCGGTCACGAGCCCGAGCGTCCACATCATGCCGCTCCCAACAATAGCGGGGAACTTGGAATCGCCCGCGGCCCTGAGCGATGTGGTGAGGATGAAGTTTACCGCCTTGAACGGCTGTACGGCCACGTCGCACCAGAGACAGATTTTACCGAGCCTGAGAACTTCGGGATTGTCGGTGTAGAGCCGTAGCAGATGCTCGCCCAAGAGGGCGACGATTATCGAGAGCAAGAGCCCGCTTGCGACGCCCACGGCGAGCGTCTGGTAAACGCGGCGGTTCGCCTTCACAAAGTCGTGAGCGCCCACGAGGTGCGCCACGAGAATCTGGTTTCCGCTGCCCAGGCCGACCCCGAGAATCACGGAAAGGGCGGCGAAATTGCCTGCAAACACGCGGGCGGTCATCGCAGTGGTACCCACGTACACGACCATCGCGGTGATGAACACCTGGAAAAGCTGGAAGCTGATGGGTTCCGCGGCGGCGGGGAGGCCGATGCGGATCCAGTCGGGGAGGAGTATGCGGGAGCGCTTCCAGTCGCGGGCCTTGCTCTGGTGCTTTACCTTGAACTTGAGCACCATCCACAAAATGCCCGAAGATATCAGCCACGAGAGCGCGGTGGCGAGGGCCACGCCGTAAACGCCCATCTTGGGGAGACCGAAGAGCCCTTCCAAAAAGACAACGTTCAGGGCGGCGTTCGAGGCGATGGTGAGCGTGTTGCCCACGAGGTTCCATATGGTAAGGCCGTGCGTGGCGATGAGGGCGGTGAGGATGGTCTGCAGCGCGCGGAAGGCGAATCCGAACGAGACGACGCTCAGGAACATCATCGCGTATTTTGCGGGTTCCTCGGTGAGGCCCATCCATTGCGGGATATGTTCTGAAAGCGGGAAAATGACGAGCGTGAGCGCCACCCCGAGCAAGATGCTTCCGAAGAGGACCATTGTCTGCGTGCTATTTGCGTGGCTGTTCTGCTTGGCACCGATGTACTGCGAGACGATGCTTGCGCCGGACTGTGCAAAGGCGTGGAGTGCGGTAAAGAGCGCCCCGAGAATCGGGAGCATGGCGCCGACGCCCGCGGCCGCGGTTTCGGAAGTGCGCGAGAGGAACCAGCTGTCCATCATGGGCTGGATCATGCCCACGGCGAACGTGAGGATAAGCGGCCAGGAGAGGCTTATCAGGGAGCGGTCTTTGACGTCTTTTTGGGGTCCGCGCATGGCACAATTTTAGAAATGGGAAGGGGGCTCAGAAAGAGCCCCGGACATAAATAATGGTTCCGCCTGTATACAGGATTTACTGGAGCTGGTTTCCAAGCGCTATCCTTGCTTCGCGGCGGATGAGGGCCTGGTCAAAACGGCGCTTTTCCTCTTCGGTTTCGGGCTCCACGGGGGCGACCGCGGTGGGGCGGCCGTCTTCGCCGATGGCGACGAACGTGAAGTAGCCGTGCGCGATGGGCAGTTCGCACTTGTTTACCGGGTCGGTTTCGGTGATTTTCAGGCCGATTTCCATGGAGGTGTTGAAGGCGCGGTTCAGGCTCGCGTGGATGTTGAGGATAGTCCCGAGCGTTGCCGGGCGGAAGAACCGCACCCCGTCGATGGAGATGGTGTTCACCTTGCGGCCCGCATGGTTGAACGCGACTACGCAGGCGGCCACGTCCATGAGGCCCATCAGGTACCCGCCGAAGGCGTTGTGGAGTGCGTTCGTGTTGTCCGGGTGCACGATGGCGTGCGTCTCGGTCTGCGAATCCCTCACCTTGCGGGGAGTCTTGTCGTTGGCGATTTCGGGTATCAGGCCTGTGTTTCTCATAGGACGGACCTCAGCTTGTTTATGATAAAATCTACATCGGTAAAGGCGCAGACGGGGAGGCTTACAACTAGTTCTGCAGCTCGCTCCGCATGCCTATTTTCGTTCTCTGATATCGTCCTGGCTATACCGCGTGTACCATACAAAGGCGCTGGCACATAGTCCGATAGGAATTTTATAAAGCAGGGCTGTTCGTGCAGCGCTTGCGGGTAGTGGATGCAGTGCGGGATTCCCGCTTTGTCCAGCTTCTTGATAAATGCTTCGCGGTCATCGGCCAGCACGGTGTACTGTGCGTAGGTACTCGTGTTTCCGCGGGCGATTTTCTGCGGCACGATTTTTGCACCCGTGGAAGCGAAAAACTCGTCGTACTTGCGGGCGTTCTCTCGGCGTACCTTCAGTTCTTCTTCGAGGTGGCGGAGCTTTACCCGTAGCACTGCCGCCTGCAGTGCGTCGAGCCTGCTGTTCATGCCCACGGTCTCGTGCAGGTAGCGTTCCCTGCTCCCGTGGTTCGCGATTTGACGGATTTTTGTGGCGAGTTCGTTATTCTGCGTGAATAAAGCGCCGCCGTCCCCGTAGCAACCGAGAGGCTTGCTTGGGTAGAAACTCGTGATGGAAATGTCTCCGAATGTGCAGGCATGCTGTGTGCCGGCGGTCGCCCCGAAGGCCTGTGCCGCATCTTCTATAACCCATAGCCCGTGTTTGTCTGCAATCCGGCGCAGTTCCGTGAATGGCGCGCACTGCCCGAACAGGTCCACGCCGATAATCCCGCGCGTCTTGGGGCCGATCCGCGCTTTTACGCTTTCCGGGTCGATCTGGAGCGTTTCGGGGTCGATGTCCGCGAAACGCGGTATGCCGCCTAAAAACGTGACGCATTCCGCCGGTGCAATGAACGTGAAATCCGGTACGATGACCTCGTCCTCCGGTTTAAGCCCGAGGGCCATGAGGGCGATGGTGAGGGCGTCGGTGCCGCTCGCGCAGGTGATGGCGGAAATGCCACCGCAAAACTCTCCCAGTTCCCTTTCGAGTTCGGAGACTTCAGGACCGCCTATATAACAGCCGCTGTCCAAAACGGATCTTTCCGCTTTTTCCAGTTCTTCGCGGTAGGCATCCCTCTGCCCGGCAAGGTTCACGAAAGGCTTCATAACGCTTGAAATTTAGCAAATTGAACAATAATTAGCAATTTTAGACGAAACAGGGGGGTTGACAAAAAACGGAGCTTTACTATCTTTGTGCCTACAATTTTTTAAGTTTTCACCCGGAGATATAAGGTGCCGCAACATAAATCTTGTAAAAAGCGTTTGCGTCAGGCCGAAAAGGCCAATGCTATGAACCGCGCAGCCCGCGCAGAAATCCGTGCTAGCCTCAAGGTTATCCGTACCGCAACCACGAAGGAAGCTGCCCTCGCCGAAATGCCGAAGCTCTTCAGCAAGCTCGACAAGGCCGCATGCTCCAAGCGCGCCGGTTTCAACGCAAATCGCGCTGCTAACTACAAGGCCAAGGTCGCTAAGGTCATTAACGGCTTCGCTTAATAGCTAGCGAACTCCTTGATTCATGGAATGCCGATGCATTTATGTGCACCGGTATTTTGTGATTTTATGCACAAATGTATAATGGTGTTTGACGGCGGAATGCCGAAAAAACACCCTTTTTTTATGCCTCCTGAATGCTTGCGTCAAAAGCTTTTTACTAGATTAACACGTAGAGTATTAAGGATTTAAGATGTCTTCGATTAATTTTGCTACACGTGAAATAAGTTGTAAAGTGGTTTATTACGGGCCGGGTCTTAGCGGTAAGACTACGAATTTGCAGGTCATACACCAGAAGATGCCCCAGGATAAGCGCACGGACATGGTGTCCTTGGCTACGGAAGGCGACCGAACGCTCTTTTTTGACTTTTTGCCTTTGAACCTTGGCGATATCAAGGGGTTCAAGACTCGTTTCCAGCTTTATACCGTTCCCGGTCAGGTCTATTACAACAGTACGCGTAAGCTCGTTCTTCGCGGTGTCGACGGAATAGTCTTTGTTGCCGACTCCCAGCGTTCGCGTCAGGCAGAAAACCTGGAAAGCCTCCAGAACCTGCGTCAGAACCTCCAGGATTACGGCATGGATCTCGACGATATGCCTTTCGTGCTGCAGTACAACAAGCGCGACATGGACAGCGTGTTTACTTTGGACGAGATGAACGCCGAACTCAATCCGCGCAATGTCCCGTTCTTCCCGGCGACCGCCCATAACGGAAAGGGCGTTGTCACTACGCTCAAGACCATCGCGATGCTCGTTATCGAAAAGTTCAACGTGAAGCAGGGGTTCCTCCGCAAGGCTGCCGAAAGCGTGAACAATACGGGCGTCCACGACGTGAGCCTCACTAAGGAAGGAGTCTCGGTGACGCAGGCCGCGCCCAAGCCGCAGGCATCCGCTCCGCAGGCTTCTCCGTTCAAGATGCCGTCTTTTGCTGCCAAACCGCCTGCTGCCGGAGCGTCGTCTAGTGGTAGTGGTTCGGGCTTGTTCCAAAAGGGTGCGATGTCCTCGCCTTTCGGTCGGCCGCGTGCCGCCGCCCCGGTTACACGTATGCCGACGTTCGGTCGTGTCGTTGATAAGCCGCAGGATTCCTCGGATGACGATATTGAATTGCGTCCGTACGTTCCCAAGAAGAAGTAAAATTTTTTGCTAAGAATAGGTGCAGAATGAGTGATTTTACCATTTATTCCGATGATGTGGGTAAAGTACGCCGATTGATGCTGGCCTATCAGGCGAGCGTCAAGGCCGAGTATATCGTTCTTTGCCATCGAGACGGCTCGATTATTGCAGAAGTAGGTTCTCTCGGGATCGACGCGACTCCGCTTGCCGTGCTGAGTACGGCTTCGTTCGATTCGGCAAAGCAAGTGGGATTGATGCTCGGTGGCGAGAACTTCCAATCGGTTTCCTATTCCGGAGAAAATCGTTCCATCTACATCGCTCCGGTGGACGAAGCTCTCCTGCTGGTTCAGGTGTTCCAGGGATCCAGGCTTCCGAACCGCATCGACGACTTCAACCGCCTGTTGGTCGAAAAACTCGTTGACGCCGTTCCTGCGTTCACCCAGAATACGAGCAAGCTCATTTAGTCGAGGTTCTTGTGGCCGGCATTCCGCCACTTCGTAATTTGAGAAAGACGACCGTGCTTGTCATGGCCGTTTTCCTGGCGTTCTTTGCCCACAGGATCATTTACATCTGGATTGAAGACCATGCGATCAGCGATGTCGCCGAGACGGAACTGTCGCCTGCACAGAGCGTGGTCTGCCGTAACGTGGTGCGCGGTACGCCTTTTGGCGTAGACAGCGTTTTCGAAGAAAATACCCGTCTTTACTTTTATTCCACGATATCGAATGTCTCGCAGGTGTCGAAAGATTCCCTGGTGCATATTTGGTTCTGGGGAACAGATACCATACAGATTCTGCCTTGCGAAATAAAAATTGCAGACAACAGAAAAGGCCTGGAAGGCAAGACAGAGAACGTACAGTCCGAGTTCAGCGTTTGCCATACGGAAATTTCGCCCGCGCTGCTTAAACCCGGCGAGTGGAGCGTCGATCTGGTCGCGGGCCGCAAGTTGCTTTCGAGCAAGCAGTTTATGATTGATTCTACCGGTAGGTAGCATCTATGGGTGCAAAGAATTGGCTCTTTGCCCTTCTGGTGACAATATCGCTGGGTAAAGCCCTGGCTATGGATGTGGATTCCCTTCCGGTGTGGAATCCTGATTACCTAGTTCGAAATAAGTCTGTTGCGGAAGCCGTGGCACAAGATGACAGCGGGAATTCGAAACTGGAAACCCATGGCTACAAGATGATGCAGGTGACCGTCGGTGATGGCGGTACGCAAGTAGACCAGGAAATGCGCCTTTCTATACAGGGCATGGTGGGAGACAGCATCTATATAGACGCGCTCCTTTCGGATGTGGACCGCAAGGCGGGAAACCAGACGACGGCGACGTTGCAAGAAGTGGACCAGATCTATTTCAGGATGGAAGCGCGCCACTGGATGCTCCATCTGGGCGACCTTACGTGGAAAGATGAAAACATGGGGCTTTTCTCGATAGAACGCTCCACGCTCGGCGCCATGGCAGGTGCCCGCGCCGGATACACCGAGATTCGCGGCGCCGTAGGTACGGATGAGACGAATAGAAAGGTCCTGGTGATGAACGGTGTAAGCGGCCAGAGGGAAGGGTATTCCATCAGCGATGGCGGCTATATTTCCGTTGTCCCGAAATCGGAAACGGTCTGGCTCAATGGAGAGAAACTTACCCGCGACAGGGACTATGTGGTGAATTATGCGGGAGGCCTGCTGGATTTCAAGGGCCGCCGTGTGCCGGGTCCCGATGACGAAATCCGCGTTGAATACGACGCCTACGAAGACGAAAATATCTACAACCTGTATGCCGCGAAGGCCAAGTACCGTCATCCGAACATTTACCTGGATCTTTCCGGGTTCCGCCTGGAAAACGACCGCGATCGCCTAAAGCGTGGCGTCTGGACCGATGACGATTACGCCGCATTGAAATCGGATAAGGGAAACCGGCTGTTCCGTTCAGATGATTCCCTGCCTGGTGGTGTTGATTCGCTGTCGCCGTTGCTCAGGCCGGAACGTACGGACCGTTTTGGTGCACGGATGCGCCTGCAGGCGGAACGCCGCTATTACGCCGACCTGGAAATCGCCATGAACCGCCGCGATTCCAATATCGTGTCGCACGACGTCGACGGCCCCGAAGGCAAGGCCTATCGCTGGTTCCTCACGACCGACTCTACGGAACAGATGAAATCCTTGCCTGTAGCCTTCTCGGTATACGGGAACTACGTGGAGGACGGTTTCGATATAGGCACCTTCCCCGGTAGCGATATGGACTGGAATTCGTACAAGTTGATGGACGAATGGGATCTGGACAGTTCGGCGATATCGTCGGGAAACCTACGCCACGATGAATTCGGAATGCGTACGCGGTTGGGCTCCGGCTGGTATACCAACATGCTTTGGGGATACCGCCAGGGAGAAAACGAAGAATGGAATTCTTCACGGGCCAAGATCTCGTTGGTCCACAAGACGCGCGATATCAAGAGTGACGTGGGCGTCGTGCGTGTGGCGAGTGTACAGGAAAATGAAATGGAACGCCTCCAGGCATTGGGCTCTACGGAATACTTGCAGGGGCTGTGGCGTCCCTTTGGCAATTTTGACGTGCGCTATACAAAAATCGATGGCAAGGAAACAGGTGCGGATTCCTGGGAAAACGAAGTCGCCTACGGAAAATCGGGGACGGGATTCCTGCTGGTGGGGGAACGCTGGAATGCAAGCGAAGGCGTTGAGACGAAACTGGCGAAACGCCGTGGCGATACGTATGGCGAGGATTGGAGCGATTCCCTGCAGTCGGTGGCATGGACGCAGACGGCGGAATTCCGTAACCGTTATTTCGAACTGGACCATTTCTTGCAATACGAACGCCGAAAACTGGATTCCACGGATGCGGAGCATTCCTGGATGGGCGATTTGAATATGCGGTTTGGCGACGATGACCGCGGCATTTCGGGAACCATGAACTATAAGCTCGGACTTACGGAAGAACAGACTTATACGGCGGTCTACAGGGCTGTGGCTCCCGGTACCGGCGATGTCCGCTACGACAGCCTGACGGGCATGTTTATCGAAGGCGTGGACAATGGCGATTTCGTGTACGAAGGCATGGGCCGCAACGATTCTGTCGGCGTGACGCGGGCTTCGAATGCCGCGTTCGGGGTGGACCTGGAATGGAATCCCGGATTGTTTTTGGGAGTGCGCGAGGGCATTCTGCGCGACATTACCCTGGGCGGGATGTATAGTGCTACAGGAGAGGACACTACCGGGAAAAAACTGTATTTTCCGCCGGTGACGCCGCATGAACTCCGGAAAATTTCGTCGGGCACGGTTTCGTGGGAAGCCCGTGTCAACTGGTCGCATCCGTCCGGGGTCTCGGTCACGTACAAGCCTGGCGCCGATTACGACAAGAAGTTGAGTGCCATGGGCTATTTTGAAACAGTCTTCCATCACGATATCGATGTCGGTTTCCAGATAAACGACAGGCATTTTGTTGGGGCGACGGCCTTGCTCGAAGAAGAAAAACTGGAGGCCTTGCAGGACCTGGAATGGGATACGCGGGATTTTTCCGCACGGTACCGCTATAGCTTTGGGGACGGATTCCATGTGCAGCCCGGCGGGCGCTACCGTCTTGGCGAAGGTAGCGATGATGCGGATTATGAATTCGATGCGTACCTGTGGGAAGCTTCGCTACGGTTCGGGTATACGAAGGACCGCTTTGCCGATGCGTTTGTGCAGTTCTCCGCAGTCCAGATGGAAAGCGGGGGAGACATTATCCCGTACCAGATGATGCAGGGCTATGGCGATGGACGTACGTATCGTGTAGAAGCTTCGGCATCTGTCGAGGCGAACGATTTCTTGTCGTTCGGACTTTATTACGTGATTCGCTTCGGTGATGCGGAAGAGAATATTTTCCAGAAGCTGAGCACGGAAGCGAGGGCGATGTTCTGATAATTGATAATGGATGATTGATAATGGATGATTGATGATGGATAATGGATAATGGATAATGGATGATGGATAATGGATAATGGATGATTGATGATGGATAATGGATGATGGAGAATGGATGATGTGTAATGTGGAATGTGAGGTGTGGGGTGTGTCATCCTGAGCGAAGCAACGTAGTTGCGGAGTCGAAGGATCCAGACTAGAGGAATTAATTAGTTGGTAGAACCTAGGATATGAAAAAAACGGTGCTGTACATATTGTTCTTGACTGCCTTCGCGCTGGCGAAGGGCGGGGACGTGTGTACTGTCGACAGCGTCGCATGGGTTAGTGAACACGATGCCTTTGACGAAGTGCAGATGGAAACTGCAAAGGGCGCGCCTTGCGACGCATGGAAACCGCTGGCTGATAAACTTGTGCGCTATTACGAGAATAGAGGCTTTATTGCGGCGCGATTGCAGGGGACTCTGAACGAAACCGACGGAAAACATGTTTTAACGTTAAAGCTGGACCGTGGTTTCGCCTGGGTATGGGCGCCTGCCGAGAATCTGGATTCCAGCGGGACAAAGCCCGAAGTTTTCCGGAGGCTTACGGGCATTTCTGCCGGCGAGCCCGTCTCCCTTACGGATTTGGAACGCTCGGAACAGAAACTTGCCCGTATAGGCTATTTCGAAAAGACTGCTCCCGTGCGTCTTTTCCGGGACCCCGCAAGGAACAGGATTGTTCCCGCCTACAGCATGCGCAAGGCGAATTTCTCTACTGCCGAAGGAATTCTCACCTATTCGAGCGAAGAAGATGTTTGGGAAGGACAAGTCGATATCAACCTGTTCAATATCGCCGGGACGGCTCGCGACTTGCAGCTGGAAGGATTTACGGGAGAAGACTCGCGCCATCTCGAAGGTTATTACAAGGAACCGTGGGTATTTGGTAGCGCCTGGAATGTCGTGCTGCGTGGCCGTTTTGACGAAGAAACGCTTGTCGCAGACGTACAGGAACCGGATTCCGGAGCGGGAGAATATATAGAAAGGCTTATCGTTGGCGAGGCGGGCGTTACGCGCGATATCGGTTTCGATTTTACGGTAGGCGTGTTTTTCGGAATCAGCGAAGACGACAAGCATTCCTCCTTCGAAATGTCTTATGTTTCGCTGGATAGGTTCGTGCTGCCCCGCAGGGGTTGGCGCTTGAATGCTGCGGCCACATGGAAAATGGATCGCCCCGATTCGCTGGACAATTTTTTGTCCGCGGCTGCGTCGGCAGTGGCGTACTATCCGTTATACGGCAATTTTATCAGCCGTTTTTCGGGCATGGCGGGAGGAATCTTCCCGACAGACGCGGCTCTCCGCCGGACCGACCTCTTTGCGCTTGGCGGTCCCGAGAACTTCAAGGGCTTGCATTACCGTTCGCTCCGCAGCCGCGCTTACGGACTCTCTGAATTTGCCGTTCTGTGGCAGGACGGTTACGACCTGAGCGTCGAAATCTTTTACTTGCCGGGATTGTACCGCCGTATGGCCCCGGGACATGGTTGGGCGCGTGAGCAGGATTACGGCGTTGGCTTTACGCAATATCGGGGCAACTGGAGTGTCAACCTGTACTATGCCCTGCGAAATGGCGAAAATTACCTTGACGGTATTATCGGTTTCGGCTTGAAAACGCTGTTCTAGTGTGATTTTCCGCATTTTGTGGAGAAGGGTAAGCCTACTTAGTTGCTTTTTCTCATAAAGAACATATATTAATGGGTACAAATAAATCGAGGTCCATATGAAAAAGAACCTTTATGCCCTGTTGCCGATTTCCCTTGCTGTGCTTTTGGGAGGGTGCAGCGGAGACTCCTCTTCTGATAACATCGTTACGTCCGACAGTTACCCTGCGGATGGCTCCAGCGTAGAATCGATTTACGATCTGGGTTCCTGTAATTCCGATAGGGACGGCGATATTATCTTCGTCGAAGACGAAGAGCACAATTTCTTGTGCCACAAGGAAAAGTGGGAAGACATTGGCGAACCGGAATCTTCGTCGTCAAAGAAAGGTTCTTCGGATTCCAAGGACAAGTCCTCTTCATCAAAAGGCGGTTCTGCGGATTCCAAGGACAACTCGTCTTCGTCCAAGGGCAGTTCTTCTTCGAAGGGCGGCTCCGCTGACTCTGGCGACAAGTCGAGCAGTTCCGCGAAGTCCAGCTCGAGCAAGGTTTCTGAATCGAGTTCCAGCGTGAATGGTGCCGGAGAAACGGTAAAGACGGTTGCCATCAGCAAGCAGACTTTTAAGGGCGTTGCCGAAAAGGGCCCCTTCCTGGCCGGGAGTACCGTCAGGCTGTCCGAACTCGACGAAGAGCTTGACCTTACGGGTACGAACTTCGAATGGGAAGTGACCGATGACAAGGGCGGCTTTACTTCTCCCAAGGTGACGCTTTCGAATCAGTATGCGCAGTTGCAAGTCAGCGGTAGTTACTACAACGAAAACTTTTTCAAGAATTCTACCGGGACCATAACGTTGCGCGGCATTGTCGATTTGAAGGACCGTGAAAGCGTGAACATCAACGTTCTGATGCACTTGATTCACAAGCGTGTCGTGTATCTGTTTACCCAGAGCGGCAAGTACAAGAATGTGCCTGCGGCAAAGGCTGCCGCGGAACAGGAAATCATGAAGGCGTTCAGTTTTGGCGGGGCGAACCATTCCTTCGAAACCCTGTCCATTTTCGGGACGACCGAGGATGACGCCAAGTTGCTTGCGGCATCGATTCTTTTGCTGGGAGACCTTTCGGAATCCGACCTCTTGAGCCGCCTCACGAGCATTGCCGACAACATCGAAGAGGACGGTACGTGGGACAATAGCGAAAAGACCCGTGTCGCCATGGCCGACTGGATTATGTCCTATAACTATGGAACCTCCGGCATTCGCCAGATGCTCGAAGAAATCCAGAAACCGGTTCCCGATTTCGAACAGTATATAAGCCTCTTCGTAGGTGAAGCCTATGGATTTGGCGCTTGTACCGACAAAAAGGATGGCGAGTTTGTCCAGTTGAAGGACGGCAACAGCGCTAACCTGGGCAATTACTATGTCTGCGAAGATGGTCAGTGGCGCCTTATGCTTTCGACCGAGAAGCTTTATCAGGCCTCGTGCACGGCCAAGAAGTCGGGCGAATTCATGAAGCCCGAGTCCTCCACTTCCACCTATATATGCGATGGCGGTAAAGGCTACTGGCGCCCTGCGACCCTTTACGATTATCCGACAGAACACTACATGAATAGCGAGGTGGAATACGGCAAGTTCAAGGATACCCGCGACGGGAAGGAATACAGGACGGTCGTTATCGGCACCCAGACCTGGATGGCCGAAAACCTGAACTACTATAGTAAGGATAATGACAACCTGGTCGGAAACGCCTGGTGCTATAAGAATGTCGATAAGAACTGCAATATGGGCGGAAGGCTCTATACGTGGACGGCGGCCATGGACTTGTCGTCTTCATACTTGACGACATCTGCCGCCGAAGAAGTTAAAAAGCCGCATCAGGGCATCTGTCCCGATGGCTGGCATGTCCCAGATTCTACGGAATGGTATAAGCTGGGCAATTACGTCTACAAGGTGGATGGGGCTTCGGGGCTCCTGAAGTCATCGAAGGGCTGGACGACCTATTCGAGTGTGAAGGTGTCGACGGACCCCTATGGATTCTCGGTGATTCCGACGGGGGCCTATTACGGAGCATTTGCAGATCCGTATGATGACTATAGCCAGACAGAATTCGACGATGACGGCTATTTTGCAAACTTCTGGACTTCCGATGAAGCGAAAACGGCTACAGGGGCGAAGTATGCGTATTTTGATTACCGCCAAACGGCCATGGGCTTCTATACGACTCAATACAACCAGAAGAAACGCGGATTCTCGCTCCGCTGCGTAAAGACCGAGCCGGAGGAAGAGGAGTAACTATTAACTAGTAACTGCGCCGAAGGCGCTATAAAGGTGTCTTGCTCTTTTCGCCCGCGATTTCGCGCACGAGTTTCGGGACAAGGTAACCGGGCAGTCTAGTCCGGATTTCGGCGATGAGCCTGCGGGCTTCGTCGTCGTTTACTTCAAAATGGGCAACGCCGTTCGCGTGGTCCAGCTGGTGCAGGTAGTAGGGGAGGACGCCTTGCGTAAAGAGCCCGCGGCACAGTTTTTCGAGTGTCGCGGCACTGTCGTTCACGCCTTTTAGCAGCACGCCCTGGTTCAAAAGAGTCCAGCCGGAATACTTGAGCTGTGCAAAAACCATCTGCGATTCGCCGTCAAGTTCGTCGGGGTGGTCCACGTGCGATACCAGCACGCAGTCAAAGCGGGCGGGCAGTTCGCGTAAAAGCTCGAAATGTTGCATCACGAGGTCAGGCCGCATGACCGGGGTCCTCGTATGGATGCGCAGCGTCGTCACCGAGCCGTGCATGGCGATGGCTTCCACGAGGTCGCGGAAGGCCCCTGGGCCGAGCGTCAGCGGGTCGCCTCCCGAAAGGATTACCTCCCAGATGTCGCTGTGCGTGTCGAGCCAGCTGCCGACTTCGAGAGCGATGTCCGGGACACTCCGGAACGGGTAGTTCTTGCGGAAACAGAAGCGGCAACGGGCACCGCAGGTGGCGGTCGAGACTATCAGGGCGCGCCGGTCGTATTTCTGGATGATGCTTTCCGCCTTGCCCGCGGGCAGGTCTCCTACGGGATCGTCCACGAACCCGGGGACGCTTGCAAGTTCTTCCGTTGTCGGTAGGATTTCGCGCAGCAGTGCCGCTGGCTCGCTTGCCTTCTTGATAAGGTCGGCGTAGTGGCGCGAACACAGGAACGGGAACTTTGGGTTGCGGTCTAGCCCCGCGATGGTGCCGGCGACGGCTTCGTTTGCGGTAAAATCGTCGCCGAGATACTCCAAAAAGTCAGAAATTTGCGTGAATGCGGTTACGGGGCTTTCCATTATATTGCTAAATTTAGAATCAAAATCAACAAGAGGATAATATGGGTACTGTAAGCACCAACGAATTCCGCAAGAAGTTAAAAATTATGGTCGACGGCCAGCCGTACGAAATCATCGAAAACCAGTTTGTGAAGCCGGGTAAGGGCCAGGCCTTTAACCGCGTCCGCATCAAGAACCTGGTGACGGGCCGCACGCTCGAACGCACCTGGAAGAGCGGCGACACGGTCGAAGAAGCCGAAGTGACCTACACCGAAATGACGTACCTCTACAACGACGGTGCTACTTGGTACTTCTTGAACAACGAAAATCAGGAAACCGAAGAAATCTCGAAGGATCACCTCAACGGCTGCGAAGTGTGGCTGCTTGACGGCGCTACCGTCGAAGTCACCTGGTGGAAGGACCCGAAGAGCGGCGATACCCTGCCTATCGAAGTGATTCCGCCGACCTTCGTTGACCTCATGATCATCGACGCTCCTCCGGCTGTGCAGGGCAACACCAGCGGTAACGTTCTCCGCGAATGCACCGTTGAAACCGGCGCCAAGGTGATGATTCCGCTGTTCATCGAGAACAACACCAAGATCCGCGTGGACACCCGCGACGGTTCTTACCTCGAACGCGCGAAATAAGACCGCTCGTTCGTCGTTTTGTCATGCCCGCGAAGGCGGGCATCTCCCTTTCGCCTCGTCCATGCGACGGGGCTTTTTATTTGAGGGCAGAGCCCTCCCTTGTCTACGCATGGACAATCTGTCTATAAAACAAGGGCGCTCCGGGCGCATTTTTCGCGTTTTGGAGGGTAGATTTAGAATGTTGTTTGAAAGGAGTATGTATGGGATTTTTTAAACAACTCACCCGGTTTACGTCCGTGGCGTGTTTCGCCGCGGGCTTTCTTGCGTTCGGAACCGCGCCTGCTGGTGCCGCTCCGGACCCGAATTTCCACATCTACATCGCGTACGGCCAGTCCAACATGGGCGGTACGGCGAACGCCGAGAACGCAGACAAGGTCGAAAACCCGCGTTTCAAGATTTTTGCGACGCAAAAGTGCTCGGGTAAGGGGCGCAACACCATCGGCGAGGTCTACCCGGCGGTGCCTTCGCTCTTTAACTGCGGCAACACGATTTCGATTGCCGACTGGTTCGGGCGCACGATGGCCGACAGCATGCCGGACGTGACCATCGGGATTATCCCGGTCGCGGTGGGTGGCGCAAGCATCAAGCTGTTCGACCAGGACCAATATGCGAGTTACCTCTCTACGGCGGAGGATTGGCTCAAGAACTACGCGAAGGAATACGCGAGCGACGGCAACGTCACCAAGACGATTATCGATATCGCGAAGAAGGCGCAACAGGTGGGCGTCATCAAGGGTTTCATCTTCCATCAGGGCGAAACCGACGGCGGCTACCCGGACTGGCCGAAAATCGTGAAGAAGACCCGCGACGATATCCTCAAGGCGCTCGACATGAGTTCCGATACGGTGCCGTTCGTGGCGGGCGAGCTCCTGCGTTCGGGCTGCTGCTATTCCGACCGCGTGTCGAAACTCCCGAACACGATGGACAATACTTACTACGCGTCGTCCGAGGGCCTTGGCGGCAATGGCGTGGACCGCTACCACTTCGGTCACGATGCCTACGTGACATTTGGCAAGCGTTATGCGGAACAAATGCTCAAGGCGGTGAACCGCGCTCCGGTGGTTCCCGAACCGCAAAAGCCGTTCAAGGACAAGCCGTTTGAAATTCCGGGCAAGATTGAGGCGGAAGACTTCGACATTCCGGGTGTCGGCTCGGGCAACGACTCCTACAAGGAAAACGATTCCGAAGACCATGGCGGTAGCAATTACCGCGAAGGTACGGGCGTCGACATTTACAAGAAGGCGACGGGCTACATCGTGGGCTACAACCAGGAAGGCGAATGGCTCGAATACACCGTGAACGTGAAGGATGCGGGCGAATATTCCTTCTACGCGTCGGTCGCATCCGCAAACGAGACTTCAGGCTTCCAGATGTCGCTCGACGGCAAGAACATCACGGAAGTAATCTCTGTCCCGAAAAACGAAGGCGAGGACAACTACGACGACTACAACAAGGTGCGGGCGACGGTGAACCTCCCTGCGGGCGAACACATATTGCGCTTTACGGTGACCGGTTCCTGGATGGACGTGGATTACTTTGTGTTCGGAGAAGACGAAATCGTTTGCGTTGACGGATGCTCTGACTTTATCAAACCCGCGCTATCGCACGCAGCCGGAGCCGAAAATTACAGCATCTTCGACATGAACGGCAACTATCTGGGAAAGGTGCGAGCCTCTGGAATGCAGGAACTCCGCGCCAGCGCGAAAGCTCTCGTGAAAACCGGCGGCACGTTCATCGCAAAATCCCGCGCAGGTTCTGCGACGATACGCGTGATGAGGTGATGGATCCTTCGACGCGATGCCTAGCGGCATCTTGCTCAGGATGACACGGCAGTTCTGAACACCCGGGCGACTTCGTCCGGGTTGTCGCTTTTTAGCCAGCTGTGCGTTTCTGTGCCGCGGTAGCTCCATGCAAAGATGTTGTCGATACCTGCGGCGCGACTTTCTTCGACGGCGATGGCCAAGTCGTTCTCGCGGCCCGCCTCGATCTGGTAGGCCTTCACCCACATCTGCACGGCCTTGCCGTACTTGGCGGCAACTTCTGTCAGCTTGCGAGCTGTCTCGGCGTATTTTTCGCGCACCCATTCTTCGGTGGCGCCACGTTCCCAGTACGGGTCGCTTGCCACTTCGTCTACGCTTTCAAGGCTTGCAACGCGGCCCCAGTCGTCAAGACCTGCGGGGAACCACGGCGGCAGCATGCAAACGCAGTTGCGCTTGCCGCGGGCGTGCACATCCTCGGTCATTTCCTTCAAGAAGTCGATGAGCGAATCCTCGCGGAATTTCTTCACGTCGTCCGTAAGTTCTGCGGGCATGTTGTACCCGAATTGCTTGCGGAATTTGACCTGGCATTTCTCGCAGCGGCAACTCCAGTTCTGGAGTCCGCCCTTCTCAAAATAAAAATGCGGTTCGTCCCAGAAAATCGTGCTTACTTTGGTCGCACAAACGGATTCAATCCACTTGTGCATGTAGGCGCGGAACTCCGGATGGTTCGGGCAGGCGGCCACCTTGGGCTTGCCGTCTAGCGCCACCTGGCACAAGTCGTGGTTGCGTGCGGTGAGTTCCGAATACGCCTCGCCGCCAAACACACGGCCTACACCCCACGGGTTCACGTAGACTGTCAGACCGAGCTCTGCGGAGCGGTCCACGATTTCCTTCATGGTGTCAAAGTAATATTGCTGGTCTTCTTCGCTCCAGGTGTGGAGCACCGCGTTGAATCCTGCGGCCTTGATGTCGGCCATGTCGGCAAGCGCATGCTTTGGCGAGCGCACTCCGAAATAGCTAACGCCCTTGATCATGTTTCTGCCCACTGCGGGGTCGGCGTACGGAGCAGAACCTGTTCCAGCGTCTCGTTCCACTCGTCCTCGTCGGCGGGGCGGCGGATCCAGTATAGGCTCCCGTCGCTCTTTTCGACGGGCATGTCGTCGGGGACAATTTCCACAATCCAGGATTCAGGAATCGCCTCGTGCAGTTTCTTGCTGAACTTGAGGTTTACGTCCTTGGCCCTGTCGGCGTGGTCGAATACGATGAGCGCGGGAGACTCGCCTTCGATGAGGGCGGTTTCCAGAATGTCCTGCGCGTCTTCGATGGAATTGCAGGTGTACATCGTGGCGTCGTCGGCCATGTCGTTCTGCAACAGCCAGCGGAGAGTCCATTGACTCATCTTGTCCAGGCTGCCTGGCGATGACGGCGTTATGAAGAATATGTGTCCCACGGGCGTAAAAATAGGTTATTTAGGGCGATTTGTGGATAAACAAAATGACCTATTTTTGCATTTTCTTCTCTATGACAAACTTGTAACCGACTTATCCACAGAAAATCGCCAAGATGTTTTTTCGGCCGGATAAATTGCTACATTCTAGACATGTTTCCAAACCTCGGCGAATTCAATCTTGTCTCGAAAATCCTCGAAAATCGCGTCGCCCTGACCGAACGTTCTCCCCAGTTTAGGGGGTGGCTCCCCGTCGGTGACGACTGTGCCATCTTTGACGGGTGGCTCGTGACCAAGGACCTCTCCGTGGAAGGGACCCATTTCCGCCTCGACTGGTCTTCGCCGGAGCAGGCGGTGGAAAAGCATATCGTCTCGAACGTCTCGGACATCTCTTCCATGGGAGGCCGCCCGCGCCTTGCGCTGTTTGGCCTGTGCGTGAACAAGAGCTGGAGCGCAGAAGTGCGCGACCGCGTGGCGAAGGCGGTATCGGAAGGCTTTGCGAAGCGCGGTATTACGCTGATTGGCGGCGATACGGTTGCGGGCGAGGTGGGCATGTTCTCCACGACACTCCTGGGCGAACAGGTGGCCGCGACTCCGCTCCTCCGCAGTAGCGCGAAGCCGGGGGATTCCCTTTACGTGACGGGCACGCTCGGCAAGTCGGCTGCCGGCCTGTGGCTGCTCATGAACCGCCCGGAAGACGCGCCGGAATTCCCCGAACTTGTGCGGTTCCACCTCTGTCCCGAAATCGACGAAAGCATGGGCGAGCGCCTGGTTCGCGCTGGCGTGGACGGGGCTTGCATGGACATAAGCGACGGGGTTTCCTCGGAACTGAACCATTTGGCGCTCTCGTCGGGCGTAAAAATCGAAATCCAGGAGGATTTGCTCCCCGTCGATGCGGAAGTGTGCCGCATGTCACGGCGGTATGGCCTAAATCCGCTTGATTTCGCCATGAATGGCGGGGAGGAATACGGACTTTTGTGTTCTGTTTCTTTCAAAAATGATATATTTCAGTTAGATAGTGTCCCCGGGGACGTCACCAGGATAGGCTCGGTTAGCGAAGGCGCCGGTGTGTTCATGGCCCGTCCGGACGGAGAAAAAGTTTCAGTTAACGCGCAGGCTTGGTCGCATTTATGATATCGAATACAAAAATGAATTTAGGGGAGTTGCTGCTTCGCCAGGGTGTTCTGGACGAAGACCAGTTGAACCACGCCGTATCGGAACACAAGCGTACGGGAATGGCCTTGGCCAAGATTCTCATCCGTTTGGGAATGGTCAGCGAAGATACCCTCACGAGCATTTTGGGTGTGCAGATGCAGTCTGCGACCAAGATGCGTATCGGCGAGATGCTCCTCGCGCAGAAGTACATCACCCGCGAACAGCTGGAACAGGCCCTTGAAACGCAGAAGAATACGGGCAAGCGCCTTGGCCGTACTCTGGTGGATTTGGGATTCATGCCCGAAGAACGCCTTATTGAAATTCTCTCGAGGCAGTTCGAAGTCCCCTATGTAAAACTCGACAGTTTTGCGATCGACCCGGAAGCGTACACCTACCTGCCCGAAGACCTTTGCAAGGCGTACAAGGTGGTGCCGCTGTTTGTCTCCAAGTCCGAAGACGATCGCAGGATAATCCGCGAATCCTTGACGCTCGCGATGACCGACCCCACCAACATGCGTGTCATCAACATCGTGAAGTTCAAGGTCAAGATGGAAGTGGACGTGGTGATGGCGTCCGATTCCGACGTGCAGAAGGCCATCGAACGCGTGTTTGCCGGCCACGGCTCTCAGGAAGAATCCCTTGCCGAATTGATTAGCGAGACCAAGGACGGCGAGGAACTCGAGACCGTCGAACGCGGTCAGGGCGGTAATGACGAGCCCGAACTGAGCGACGAAGAAGGCCGCGCGGTCGTGAAGATCGTGACGACGCTTATCCACGAAGCCATTGCCCGCCATGCTTCCGATATTCACCTGGAGCCGCAGGAGACGTTCCTCAAGCTCCGCTACCGCATTGACGGTGACCTGCAGGTGCAACCGCCTATTCCGGCGCGCCTTATGCCGCAAATCCTTTCGCGTATCAAGCTCCTTTCCAAGATGGACATCGCCGAAAAGCGTAAGCCTTTGGACGGCCGCTTTACCGTGCGTTACAAGGGTGCCGAAGTCGACCTTCGTGTGAGCTCGTTCCCGATTTCTTTGCGTAAGCGCGGCGTTTGCGAAAAGATCGTTATGCGTATCTTGGACCCGAACTCGGGTCAGTTCCCGCTGAAGGACATGGGCTTCGACCCGCGCGTTCTCAAACAGTTCATCGACGCGATTAACGCTCCTAACGGCATTGTGCTGGTGACCGGTCCGACGGGTTCCGGTAAGTCTACCACGCTTTACGCTTCTATTCGTGAAATTCTTGACAGTACGATTAACATTTCTACCATGGAAGACCCGGTCGAATTGAATATCGACGGCGTTAACCAAGGACAAATTAACAATGCGGCGGGCTTTACCTTCGCCGCGGGCATCCGTGCCTTGCTCCGTCAGGACCCGGACGTCATCATGATCGGTGAAATGCGTGACCAGGAGACATCGTCCATGGCTATCGAAGCCGCCTTGACGGGTCACTTGGTCTTCAGTACGTTGCATACAAACGATGCTGCCGGTGCATTCCCCCGTCTGTTGGAAATGGGCCTGGAACCGTTCCTTGTGTCTACCGCTATCAAGGGCGTGCTTGCCCAGCGTCTTGTGCGCCGAATCTGCAAGTACTGCAAGGAACCTGTGGAAATCTCGCAGGCCATGCGCGACGAGCTCCACCTGTCTCCTGAAATGCAGTTCTATCACGGCCGAGGCTGTGAAAAGTGCGACGGTTCCGGTTACAAGGGCCGTTGCGGTATCTACGAATTCCTGGTGCCGAACGAGACGGTGCGTAACCTCATCATCAAGCGTTCTTCGGGCGACGTCATCAAGCGTGCCGCCATGAAGGAATGCGGCATGATTACGCTGCGTATGGACGGTATCCAGAAGGCCCTGGATGGTCACACCACGCTCGAACAGGCCGTGGGCGCATCCGCTGCCGACGATTAGTTTTTGACACAAGATTGACGCAGATAAATTCTATATTTGCAGGAGTGCTTTTATAGGGGGATTTATCTGAATGACATCGAAAAATCTGTTTTTGTTCTTGGCTGTAGCGGGGCTTGTCCCGTTTATGGCTCAGTCGTGTTCTAACGGAACATATGTCGATGGCGAGGATTTTACCGATATTTCGGAAAATTCATCTTCCCTGTTGTCTTCTTCTTCGGAAACGTCCTCTTCCGATTTGGAAAAGCCGAGTTCTTCTAGCCAGGACTCTACGGAAATGGCCAAGTGGCCCAAAGACAGCGTCTTCGATCTCTCCGGCTTTATCAGCAGGGGCATGCCCAAGGTCGGTTCTCCGGTCTTGGTAGAGGAACTGGACAGTGCCTTGAACAAGACGGGGGTCAAGTATACGGGTGTCGTGGATTCTTCGGGGCATTATGTCGTACGTGATGTGAAGTTCTCTTCGCCGCACGTACTTGTTTCGACAAGCGCGCCTACGATTCCGCTGTGCTATGAAGATGACCGCTATGAGCCCACCTATGTCGATGCGTTGCTCGATTTGCGTCAGGGAACCGATGCGAATTTGAATAGCCTTACCACGCTGCAGACTATGACTATCTTGGGGCTCGTCCGTAACGGGATGGACGTTGAACAGGCCAGGAAGAAGGCTTACGATGATCTTCGCGGACTGTTCCTGATGGATTCGGTAAGTCTGCGGTTCGAACAGATGAACCTGGTGCAAAACATTGAAGGGAACTTCTATTTGCTGGGTGTCGAAACCATGTCGCCCGTTTACGAATTCACCCAAGCGTATGACCGGGAAAACTTCAAGGAGCTTATCCTGGCCGATTCCTATTTCGGCGAGTACTGGCGTACCGCCCACGGGAAACTGGATGACAATGACTGCTTTAAGCTGGAAGCCCATGTGAAGAGCTGGAAGTACACGGCCCTGATCGGCAAGGCGAAGGAATACCTGAAGACAATCAACGAAACCAAGATGAACTTCGGGGATTGCGGTCGCGATAACTATGGAGTGGTGAAAAAGCCTTTCTATTCTAAGGATTCTTCGGATAGCTACCAGTATTTCTGCGATTCGACCCATTGGATTATGATGACCAAGTTCAACTGCCATATGCCGATGCAGATGTACATCGATACGCTCCCGGCCGGCGAGATGGGTGAAATTATCAAGGCACCATATTGCACAGATGAATATTTCAAGTACATCGGATTCTGGAAACGTGCTGACCAGCTGGATGTCGGCCTGAAAACGGCCTGTTACGAAGGGACGAAGGACCTTTACATGTCCAGCGGCCGTAAGTGCTACTACTGTGGCGGTAGTTCGTGGAGCGAACCCCTGCCCCGGTATGTCGACTGTGATACGGTTCTGCATGTCTGCGAGAAAGCGGGCGAGGTGTTCAAGGGCATTATAAATCCGGACAGCAACTATGTCTGCGAAAATTCCAAGCCCAGAAAATTCAACAGCCGTGAAAACGCTTTCAACCTGGCCTGTGTCGCATCGACAGAAAAGCAATCCTTCACGGTGGGCAAGACGACGTTTACCTGCGATCAGGGAACGTGGACTGTAGAATCGGGGACCGACGAAGAAAATACGCTGGTCGATACCCGTGACGGGAAAACGTACCGTACGGTGGGCCTGGGAGATCAGCGCTGGATGGCCGAGAACCTGGATTACTACGATACGCTCACCACCGCGGCGCTTGCGGGCAGCATTTTCAGGGCTTCGCGGACGCCGGATACTTCTGTCACGCTGTACAAGGGAAAAGTCGCGCTGATGGACGATATCTGCCCCAAGGGCTACCATGTTCCCTCCGTGGACGAATGGCAGGCATTGGGCCGTTTTGCAGAAAAGTATGGACTCGATACGAATTTGGTCATGTCCTTGACTTCTCGCAAGTATGTTAAGACAGAATTGAATTGGAAGATGTATCCTTACGACCAGTTCGGTTTCTCCCTTCAGATGATGGGCTATATCGCTTCGAAGGGCGAACACGTGCATTACGGGGAATCGGCGTACTTGTGGGCGTCGGATCTTCAGGACGGCAGCAACCTTATGGTCCATGCGGATGCGACCAAGGATAGCCTTGTGTTCATAAAGTCCTCGCTTGATGCAATTCATTCTGCAATCCGTTGCGTAGAAGATTCGGAGCAATAAATGGCGAATATCGTCGATGCTGGTGTCCTTGACCGGGAATTGAATCCGGAACAGTCTGCCGCTGCAAAGAAAATTGATGGCCCCATGCTGATTCTGGCGGGTGCCGGTTCGGGAAAGACCCGTGCAATCACTTACAAGATTGCCCACCTGGTCTCGTGTTATGGCGTTGAACCCGACAGGATTCTCGCGGTGACGTTCACGAACAAGGCCGCCCGCGAGATGACGGGGCGTATCCAGACTTTGCTCGATACGCCGATGCGTTTCGCATGGATGGGAACGTTCCATTCCGTGTGTCTGCGCATGCTCAAGATGTGCCTCAACAGGGACTTCGTGCTCAGGGAATTTGGCGGACAGTGGTACGATGGCAATTTCTCGATTTACGACGATGACGACCAGAAACGCCTGCTGAAGCAGATTCTCAAGGAAGACCTGGGCGACGATTGCGATGCCGCCGAAATCAAGCGCGTACACGGGGCGATTTCGCGTTACAAGAATACGGTACTCTACGAACATGGTTCCGCGGTGTTGCAGACTCCCGAAGTGGCGATGGCCAGGGCCGAATTCGCCGATGAAGAACGCCGTGCCCGCTACTACGCTGAATACCAGAAGCGTTTGCGTGAATCGAACGCGATGGACTTCGACGATTTGCTTTTCAATACGGTGCTCATGCTGCAGAAGGTACCGAAACTGGCCGAGCAGCTGGCGTCCCGCTTCCGGTATGTTGTCGTGGACGAATACCAGGACACGAACGATGTGCAGTACGAACTGTTGAAGTTGCTGATCAACGAAGACAATAACGTGACGGTGGTGGGCGACGACGACCAGAGCATTTACGGCTGGCGTGGTGCGAACATCAAGATTATCCGCAACTTCCATCGCGACTTTGCCCCGGTGACGATTGTAAAGCTAGAACGCAACTACCGCTCCACGAGCAATATCGTGAAGGGCGCGGGCTCCGTGATTGCGCATAACATCCGCCCCGCCGAAATGGAGAAGAAGGTCTTCTCGAAAGAAGAGGCGGGCGACCCGATCCGCGTGCGCCACATGATGGACGACCGTACCGAAGCCCAGCAGATAGCGGAATTCATTCGTAATGCGGGTGTCGATAATTACGCGAAGACGGCAATCTTTTACCGTACCAACGCACAGTCCCGCGTGATTGAAAAGGCGCTTAACGACGTGCGCATACCTTCGGTCATTTTCGGTGGCACCCGATTCTGGGACCGCAAGGAAATCAAGGACATCCTCTCTTACTTACGTCTGCTCGCCAACGAAAAAGACGATGCTGCCCACCTGCGCGTCATCAATACGCCGCCCAGGGCTATCGGCAAGACATCCGTCGAGACGGTCCTTTCTCGAGTCCGTAACGGCGAAGGCAATTTCTGGCAAGTGCTTTTGGCCGAGGCGAACGGTGCGGGCCGTGCTGCCCCGAAACTCAAGGTATTTACCGACTTGATCCAGTCGTGGAAAGAATTGCTGAAGGCGGGCGAGACTCCGCTCCCGATTCTTGCCGAGCGGATTATCGCCGATACGGGCTATAAGGAATTCTTGCGCAAGGATGACGAACTCACTGCCGACGAGCGCATCGCGAACATCGACGAAATGGTGAACGCCATCCGTGAATTCGACGAAGATCACCAGGATGCGACCCTGGACGCCTTCTTGCAAGATATCTCGCTCTTGACCGATGCCGACAAGAAGGTCGACGATTCCAAGGGGGCGGTGACGCTCATGACCATCCACATGGCGAAGGGCCTGGAATTCAATACCGTGCATATCGCCGGCTGTGATGACGGCATTTTCCCGCTCATTCGCGAAACGTCGATGCTTTCGCCCAAGGAAGGCCGTGAACAGCTGGAAGAAGAACGCCGCCTGTTCTACGTGGGCTGTACCCGCGCCGAAAAAAAACTTTATCTGTACCATGCGGAACGCCGTTTCTTCCAGGGGACTATCCGCCCGTTCGCCCCGTCGCGGTTCCTCAAGGAACTCGACCCGTCGGTGGTGGAGTTCACGCCGTGCATCGATACGCGCTCGAACGATACCTACATATCTTCTTCCGGATTGCGTTATAACAAGCCTCCGCAGATGGGACCCCGTTCTGGTGGTTTCAGCCGTCCCGCTTCGGTGCCGCCGTCCATACGCAAGAACGACCAGCGCATTGTCTACCGCAATCCCATCAAGGTTACGCCCCCCAAGCCCGCTGTCCCGAGCGGCCCGCGCATCGTGTACGACGAGTATAGCGAGAATCCGTATCATCCGGGAGTGCGCGTACGCCATTTCAAGTATGGAGTGGGTACGATTGTCCGTTGCAGCGGGACTGGCGACAATGCCCGCGTGGACGTGCGCTTCAACGGCGATAATGCCGTAAGGACGATTATTTTGAAGTACGTTTCCCTGGAAATCGTCGGATAATTTGCTATCTTGTTCTTGTAACTAACGAGGAATTATGCTCGAACGTGAAGATGTTTTGAAACTGGCGAAGCTTTCGAGGCTCGAAGTCGCCGACGGCGATATCGATTCCGTGAAGGGGCACTTGGACAAGATGCTCGACCACATGGAAGCCCTGAAGGCTCTCGATCTGTCCAACGTTGAACCGATGACCGCCGTGGACAACGGCGCCACCATCCTCCGCGAAGATGTCCCCGTGCAGGGATTCTCCCTGGACCAGGCATTCGCGAACGCCCCCGCTGTCGAAAACGACCATTTCGCCATTCCGAAGGTTATCGGCGGCTAAAGCACGGCCTTTGCGCCCTTATTGATTTTATGACTGCAGTTCACTGCATCGTACCCGCACGTATGGGGTCTTCTCGGTTTCCTGGGAAGCCCCTTTTTAGACTGTGCGGCAAGGAAATGATTGTCCGGACGCTGGAACGAGCTGCGCTTGCCGGCTGTTTCGAAAGCATTGTCTGCGCTACGGACAGTGAAGAGATTGCCCGTGTCGTTACCGCCGCCGGGTTCCGCGCCGTCATGACCGGCCCTGCCGCCACGGGGTCTGACCGCGTGGCCGAGGCGGCCCGTATTTTGAATCTCGACCTGGTGGTGAACCTCCAGGGGGACGAACCCCTGGTGGAGCCTGCCGTGCTCCGTGCGGTGGCACAAGACCTTG
This sequence comes from Fibrobacter sp. UBA4309, assembly GCF_002395745.1. Lineage (GTDB taxonomy): Bacteria > Fibrobacterota > Fibrobacteria > Fibrobacterales > Fibrobacteraceae > Fibrobacter. Next base: position 55,396 of record NZ_DGUN01000046.1, on the reverse strand, counting down.
CCGCGCACCCGGACTGCTGGGTGACGGTGGCCTGCCCGCTCAATCCGGCGGAGGCCGGGCTCAAGACGGTCGTGAAAGTCAAGGTCCAGGATGGCCTTGCCGTCGATTTCACCCGCGTAGTTCCCCCGGAGGAGGCTCTGCGCTGGTTCCAGCATCAAGGGATTTACGCCTATTCCAGGCGCTCCCGCGATGAATTCTCCTCCTTGCCGCAGTCCCCGGTGGAACTGGAGCGCTCGCTCGAGCAGATGCGCATCTTGGGCCTACGCCCCATACGCATTGTAGAAAGTTCTTACCCGAGCATCTCTGTGGACGTGCCATCCGACGCGGAAGCGGTGGAGGCCTTGATACATGAACGTAAGCTAGAAGGATAAATTCCATGATTTATCAAAATGCAAGGCTTGCTTCTTGTATGCTACATCCGGTACGAACCTTGTTGAAGGCGGTGCCGGATGAACTCTGCTGAGAAGAATGTCCTGTTTATTGCCGTCGCCCTGTTTATCGTGGGGCTTGCCTACCGGTTTATACCGTGGGGGTTGCCCGCTATCGAGCAGGTGGAGGTCGTTACGGCTGCCGAAACCCCTGCCCGTACCGAAATTACAGATAAAGTAATTGCCAGTGAAGAGGTTGTGGCCGGGATCGACGATTCCGGTTCCGTCCAGAAGAAAAAACGCTCCAAGAGGCAAAAAAAGAAGGGCAAGGTGGTCCGCCTTCCGGTCCATATCAATGCCGCCGGGATAGACGAACTTTGTGCCCTGAAGGGGGTCGGACCCAAGCTCGCGGAGAAGATAATTGCCTTTCGGGAGCAAAATGGACCGTTTTTGGGCCCCGGAGACCTCGAAAAAGTGCCCGGAATAGGCAAGAAAAAGGCGGAGGGTATACTCCAGGGGGTAATTTTTGATTAGTTTTAGGGGGTACAACTTTCATAAGTCGTTGAGTATATGAGTGATACGAAGATTTACATGGGTATTGAGGTAGGTGACGCCTCCCTGAAAGTGGCCCTCCTGGACTCCGCCGAAAGGCGTGTCCTGAAGACGGCCGTCCTCGAGACGGAGACGAGCCCCATCGATGACATCTACACGTTCGAGACGGTCCTCCAGACATGGATGGATTCCAGCCAAGTCGAAAACGTGGAGGCCATATCGGTTGCCATTCCGGCCTTCCGCTCCATTATCCGGCAGGTCTATGTGCCGGCGGAGGCGGCTTCGCATCTGGACGAATACCTTCAGTGGTACCTGGGACTTATCACGAATGCCGAAAAAGGTGCGTATGTCGTTGACTACAAAGTCTTAAGCGGTAATTCGAGCCTGGGCCTGACCGTACTTCTTATCGCGGTCCGCCGTCAGTGGGTGGATGCCCTGCGCAAGGGTTTCCGCAGCAAGGCTCTCGCGCCCAAGGCTATGGAAGTGGATGTGCTTTCGTTGTTGAACCTGATGGATGTGGCAGAAGGCATCAAGGACATGCAGTGCGTCATCAAGGCGGACTTCATGGGCGTTACCATGATGTGGCTTTCCAAGGACAACCTGCAGGGCCTGCGTTGCGTGTCGACCTTGCCTCTCGTGAACAAGTCTCGTGAAGAAGCTTACGAACTTCTTGCCAAGGAAGTCATGAACCAGATTAACCTTGCCAAGGACGAGAATGCCGCTCTGGATATCCACCAGATAAACATTTGCGGCGAGCTTGCCCAGGATCCGCTGTTTGTGGAAGACCTTCGCAAGAGCTGCCCGGACTACCAGTTGGCTTTGATGGATTCCTTCTCCAACCTCCGACTTCCGGTGGAGGAACAGGATTCCGCTGCGGTCCTTTGCTGCGCCGGAGCCATTGGAACGGCCCTTAATGTGATGGAGGGTGTATGATTCGCCTGAACCTGATTGATGCTGCAGAACGCGAGTCCCTGATTAGCAACGTGAACCCGGTTCACGTGACGGATGTTTCCGCACAGGTCAAGACATCCAAGAAGAAGGCCTTGATAGGCTTCTTGTCTTTCCTGTTGGTCTTTGTTGTCTTTAGTTGTTTCCTCAGTGTCTTTGGAGTTCCCAAGCCGTTGCATGGCGCTCTCCCGAGTCAGTATCTCGACTTGATCGGTGCCGAAGACCCGAGCCGTTCTGCCTTGACCTTGAGTTCCGGTCAGACGACCACCGCAGGTGGTTCGCTCGAAGCCCAGATTGCCGAAGCGAACGAAGCTATCAGGCGTCGTGAAGCCCTTACGGTAAACCAGGTGGTGGGCGAGGTGAACCCGACTGTGCTGTTTAACAACAAGCGCACGGATTACACGCAGTTCCTTCCGATGGAAAAGGTCTCGTTCCTGCGTACGGCTGTGGCCCAGTTCCTGACATTCTTGAACACGGCGTCTCCGGACGATGTCGGATTCTCGGACTGCGTGTTCCAGGCTCCGAATTTCTACTACCTGCGCGGTGTTGCCGCCAAGCCCACTTCCCAGCGAAACTTCCTGGAACGCGTGAAGACGGTGAGCTCGGAATTCAAGACTCCACCCATACCGGAAAACGCTCCGGCTACCGATATTACGGCGTTCGGCAAGTTCAACGTGACAAACGTGAACATGAATGCGGTGACCCGATTTGTCCCGGCAAAGGACCTGGTCGAAGAAATCAAGAGCCTCAAGGCGTTGGCTAGTTCGAACAAGGTTGTCTTGAATGGCTTGGATAAGCCTGTTGTCGAAGACTTCGGCGTTTACAAGCGCTATGCCTACCAGGTGTCTTCTACCTGCGACTATCCGGATCTCCAGCTGTTCATGGTGGCCTTGGCAGAATCGCCGATCCGTGCCGCCGTGCAGAAGATGGAACTGAAGTTCGTGAAGAAGAACATGCAGACATCGATGCGCATCGAGATGTTTGTCGCTCCGTAAAATATGCCGATTCGCATTACTGGTGGAATGTTAAGGGGACGCAATGTCCCCTCTCCAGAAACATCTAAGACCAGACCGACGGGCTCGCGTACGCGCGAAGCTCTCTTCAATATTTTGCAGGGAGTGGAAGGCTTCCGCATGCTCGACCTTTTTGCGGGAACGGGTATCATGGGCATCGAGGCTTTGAGCCGCGGGGCCGCAAGCGTTGTCGCTGTCGAAATGGCGCATAGCCAGGCACGTCTCGTGTATCAGGCGTATAAGGTGCTGTCCTTGGAAAAGCAAATTACTTTATACGAAAAGAACGCGTTGACACTGGACCGCGAAACTGTTTGCGGGGAAGGCGGCTTTGACCTGGTCTATGCCGACCCTCCGTTCAAGGATATGGAATATCCGGACCTGCGCAAGTTTTGGGAATGGCTGAATCCCGGTGGCGTAGCCGTATTCGAAGCCCCGAGCCGCAATTTGCCCGCATGGGTCAAGGAAGCCTCCGACGCAGGAACCGTGCAGGTCCGCCGCTACGGCGAATCCTCGCTGGTGATTTACAGGGCGCCTGCGACGTAACTATTAACTATATTTAGGGTATGCAAAAAATCGCCGTATTCGCCGGGTCTTTTGACCCGTTTACCGTGGGCCATCTGGACATTGTCGCGCGGGCGTCCAGCCTGTTCGACGAACTGTACGTGCTCCTTGCGGTGAATGCGTCCAAGAAGAACCTCTTTGACGAAGCTGCCCGTGCAGAGATGGCGCGCAAGGCGGTTGAAAATATCCCGAACGTGAAGGTGGATTGCTTTGACGGCCTGACGGTCGATTTCGCGAAGCGTGTCGGTGCGAAGTACCTGGTGCGCGGCATCCGGGGCGCTGCCGATGTGGAATACGAACAGACGGTCGCCTGGAACAACAAGGTGCTTTGTCCGGAAATCGAGACGGTATTCCTGTCGAGCGCACAGGAACATTTGGCAGTGAGCAGCTCGGTGGTGCGTGAACTCTTGAAGGCCGGCATTGCAAAAGATGAAGAAGGCCACAAGTTGCTCGCGAAGTATGTGCCCGAGGCTGTCGTTCCCATGGTTGTTGAAAAATGTAGATGAAGTTGACCTATGAGACCTTTTCGATTCCTACCTAAAATCCTTCGCGTACTGCTGATTGTCAACACAGTGATTTTCGGCCTCGCCTTTGTGGGCGGCAGCCTTCTCGGCCTGCACTTGAATATTCCCGGTTTTGGCGATGCGAACGTACGCGAATACATCGCCTACCTGGGGGCTTTCTGGCCGTTTGCGCCGGAACAGGCTTGGCGTTTTGTCACATACATGTTTGTCCATGTGGATTTCTGGCATTTTTTGTTCAATATGCTGATGCTCTGGATGTTCGGCAGCGAAGTCGCCGACATGATGGGGAGCAAGCATTTTTCGGGAATGTACTTTTTCTGCGGAATCTTTGCCGCGGTGTTCAGCCTTGCAATGTATTGGCTTGGCATGACGAACGCCCCGATTATCGGTGCGTCTGGCGCCTTGATGGGCATATTCGTCGCATACTACAAGTTTTTCCCGAACCGTATGCTTTTGATGTTCTTCTTTTTCCCGATGCGCATCAAGTACGCAATGTGGTTCATGGTGGCGGTCGACGTGCTCATGGCACATTCCAGCGATGGCGTAGCCCACTTTGCCCACCTGGGCGGCGTCGTGGGCGGATTCCTCTACATGCATTTCTATGAACGTACCCTGCGGAACGGGCACGTAGGCATGGAAGGCTTTTTCGATGCAGTCAAGCGCAAGGCGCAGCGCTCCAGGTTCCGCATGGAAGATGGAGGCCGCACTGGCTCTGCCGAGAAAGCACCCGAAGACAGACCTCTGGAAGGCGAAGTCTTTTACGTGGATGAACAGAAGAGGATGGATGAAATCCTCAAGAAGGTGAGCAGTGAAGGGATCAATTCCCTGACCGATGCGGAACGTCAATTTTTACTGCGGGCGGGCGACAAGCTCCGCCGTCGCAGGGGAGGCTTGTGATGAAAAAAGTTTTAGGTATGGGCGCTGCCCTCGTCGATATTCTTGCAAACGTAGATGACGCCTGGATTGAATCGCAGGGCGTGCAGAAGGGCGGCATGAACATGGTTGACTGGCCGCAGATGGAAAAATTCCTTGCGGCGCTCAAGAATCCCTTGCGCGTACCGGGAGGCTCGACCTGCAACACGATGGTCGGACTTTCGCGCCTGGGAGGCAAGGCCGCCTTCATTTCGAAGATTGGTGACGACGAACTTGGCAAGCTTTTCCAGGAACACCTGAAGAACAATGGCGTGGAATCGAAGCTCGGCATTTCGGATGCCGCGACAGGCTGCGTGTTTTCTGCAGTGACTCCCGATGCCCAACGTTCTATGTGGACATATCTCGGGGCGTCCGATTTCCTCGGAAGCGACGACTTTGTGCCGGCGCTCTACGATGGCGTGGGCCTGCTCTATGCCGAAGGCTACCGCGCTTTCAATGCGGACTGTTTCAAGAAATCGTTTACGCTTGCCCGTAGCCTTGGTGTAGAAACGGCTCTCGATTTCAGCAGTTTCGGCGTGGTGGATGCCTGCCGCAAGACTTTCGATGAACTCTTTGAACAGAAAATGATCGACATCATCATCGCGAACGAGGACGAGGCCTTTGCCTATGCGGGCGTCAAGGAAGAAGCCGCTCTCGATGTCCTTGCGAAAAAGGCTAAAGTCGCGGTGGTGAAAATCGGCAAGCGTGGCGCCCTGATTGCCAAAGACGGCCAGGTGACCCGTGTACAGGCTGGCCCCGCAAAGGCTATCGATACCACTGGTGCCGGCGACCTGTGGGCGTCGGGATTCCTGTACGGCTACATGAACGGCTGGGATATGGAACGCAGCGGCAACCTCGGAAGCGTCGTTAGCAACGAGGTGGTGCAGGTCATGGGCGCCCAGATTCCCGAAGACGGCTGGAAAAGAATCCTCGGAACGTTCTAAATCACATTTCGGGGGCTAAAATGCCTCGCGAACTTCCTTTGACGCGTAAATCAGTATATATTTATGGCGTATAAGGAGGTTGTATGCGTTATCTCAAGGTTGCATTTTTCCTGCTGGCCTTTGCGTCGGCGATGGCCCTGGCCCAAGGCTCCGGTGAAGCCACTTTTATCCGCAATGTATGCGATTCCCTGCTGAACACGAAAGTGACCTTGATTGCGAAATCCATTGACGAAAGTAACTGGTACGGCAATCCGCAAGGCAATGTCAACAACTGGAAAACCGATTCCGTTAAAACGAAGACGCATGCTTCTTACAATACTTTGAAATTGGCGCTCAGTGACTATGCGCAATTCACTGTGCCGTATTCTATTACGGCCAATTGCTATGAGACAAAGGGCAATACTTATGATTACCTGACTTGGGAAAGGGACCATTGGTACAGGGATACCATAAAAAACTATGCCACGTATATTTACGACTCCCATAATGTAAAAAGCATCGGGACTTATGATTCTACAAATGCGAACAATTTCTTGGCTATGGCTCAGAATAAGCTCCCGGATGACGATGCCTTTGGCCCGGGAGAAATCCTAGTCTCAAGACCTTTCGAGCTGAATTTTGAATGGTGGTTTGTCGGACTGAGGTATGAACTCGTATACGACTCCATTATAGATGGAGTGACGAATAGGGTTACCCGGTCTAAATTTACCGGAGCTGTGGCGTACGACTCCCTGACCGCCTTTAGGGCGGCCAAAAGCGCAATGGATCAAAAAGCGCCGATTCCCGATACGATCAAGACAATCCGCATTCAGACGGTCAAGGTGACCTTGGTGGATTCCAGGAAATTGAATTCTCCCTCGGAATCTTCGAGTTCCGTAGAACCGCCAAAGTCGAGCTCTTCTGAAACACCGAAATCCAGTTCTTCGGAACCGCCGAAGTCGAGTTCTGCGGACAAGCCGAAGTCCAGTTCTTCGCAGGGCACGAATCCCGGTACCTCGAGTTCTGCGGACAAGCCGAAGTCCAGCTCTTCGCAGGGCACGGATCCCGGTACCTCGAGTTCTACAGACAAGCCGAAATCCTCTTCGGGTGACTCTTCTCCGATTCCTGTTGTCCGGTCCGAAATGGAACGCGACGAGATTGTCGAAGTCCGCCGCCTGGACGGTTCTGTCGTGAAGAATTTCCGGGCCGAAAGGCCGGGAATCTACTACGTGCGTACTGCGGGCGGCATTTGGCTGAAGAAGGTCGTTTTGCCGAAATAGGCTAAAGTGGTCTTATAAGGCTAATTTGCTATATTTAAAGCATGAAAAGAATGATTAGACTTGCTGCCCTGGCGCTGTTTTTATCTGCCTCAGCCGTGTTTGCCGCAGAAGCGGCTCCCGTGGCGGATTCACTTTCCGCAGCCGGACAGGGCCCAGTGGATGTTATGCAACAGGAACTGGCTTTGCGCGACAGCGTGATGCAAGCCCAGGGAAATGCGTGCTCCATGGAAAAGGATTCCCTCCGCGCCGCCATCGAAGTCGAGAAGGCCAAAAGCGAAAATTGGGAAAAGAGCTACAATACCCTCAAGAAAGACAACGAAGTCTGTGCGCAAGCTTTGGGAATTTCGATTGGCGTGAACGAGCAGAAAAACGAAAAGGCCAAGGAAGATCGCCAGCAGGCTGCGATGATGAGCGGCTCTTCGTTCCTTGGCGGTGTAGGCATTGGCCTGTTGATTATGTGGCTGATTATGAAGTGATTCTTTAGGAAATAGTATGAAGCAAAATTCCGCCTTTGTCTTGAGCCTGCTTTTATGTGCGGGCTTTTGTTATGCAAAGCAAAACGCCACGTCGGCCGGCCCGTTCCAGCTGGGTGGCGTATTGACCCCGCTTTCGACGCTATCGATGAAGACGGCCGAGATTTCGGCGTTCATGCCCGCGAAGAAAGTGCTCTTTGTCGTGGGCGATGCCAAGATTGCCGAGGTGGTCGATCTATCAAATCCCGGCATGCCCAAGAAAATCACGGAGAAGCAGATTCCCGGGAACGCCTCGAGCGTGACGGTCTTTGGCGACCTGGTGGCAGTCTCCATGCTCGAAGACGATGCCTGGAAAGATGGCCAGGTGCAGGTGATGCGCTATACGGACAGCCTGGAAGTCGTTGGCCTGTACAAGGTGTGCAGCCAGCCAGACATGATCAAGTTTACTCCCGACGGCAAGAATCTGCTGGTGGCGTGCGAAGGTTCGCCGAGTACGGATTATTCGGAAGACCCTGAAGGCGGTGTTGCGATTCTGTCCGTCGCCAAGGCTGGCGATGCGGAGTTGTGGAAAAATGCGGAACTCACGGTGGCCCGTTTCGACAAGCTCGATACGGCATCTCTCAAGAAGGCAGGAGTGCGTAGCCCCGGCGTGAAGGGCTTTGTCCGCTCACTGGAACCGGAATACATTACGGTGTCGGATGATTCCAGGTGGGCGTGGGTGAGCCTGCAAGAGAACAACGCCATCGCGAAACTGGACGTGTCCGCCAAAAAGATTGCGAAAGTATTCCCGCTCGGTTACGTGGACCACTCCAAATCGGGCAGCGGTCTCGACGCGGTGAGCAACGGCCAGATTGAAATCAAGAACTATCCGCTTCGCGGGTTGCGCCAGCCCGACGGCATCGCTTCGTTTACGGCGGGCGACAGGCATTTCGTGCTTACCGCGAACGAGGGCGCCCCGGTGAACGATTACAAGGCCTGGACCGACGTGACGGCGCCGATGATGTTTGCGGAACAGGGACGGCTGGACAGGAAAGTCTTTACGGATTCGCTTTTGGCGGAACTGAAGGACCTGTCGGTAAGCAACCTTGAAAAGGGCGGCCCCTACATGTACACGTTCGGTTCGCGCTCGATGAGCGTGTTCGATGGAGAAACGGGGCGTCTCGTCTGGGATTCCGGCGAAATCTTCGAGCGTACGATTGCAAAAATCGCGCCCGGGTATTTCAACTGGAATGCCAAGAAGAACAAGCTCAAGATGGACAAGCGCAGTTCCGACAAGGGATGCGAACCCGAGAACGTGACCGTGGGCGAGGTGAACCGTCGCCGCTACGCGTTTGTCGGGCTGGAACGCACGAGCGGTGTGGCGGTTATCGACATTACGGAACCGCAGTCGCCGCGCCTGGCCGATTTCTACCTGGATCCACTTGACCGCGGACCCGAAGGCGTATTGTTCATTCCGGCCGAAGAAAGCCCGATTGCGGACCAGGCGCTGCTTGTCGTCGGGTACGAATACAGCAAGACGCTTACGATTTATACGGTTAAGTAGACCGCTGATTTCTCATTGCTCACCGATCATGACTGCTTCTGGCCACGGGTGCTTGGGGTAGCGTCCGCGCAGTTCCTTGCGCACCTCGGCGTAAGTGTTCTTCCAGAATCCTGTCAAGTCCCAAGTCTTTTGGATGGTGCGGAAGTTCGGGGCGAGAATGTCGTAGCGGACTTTCAGCTTGCCGTCGGCGATTCTGTGCTCGCCGCGCAGCTGCATGAAGTCCTCGATGCGGGCAGAGATTTCGACGAGGACGCCTTCGATACTTTGTACGGATTTTCCGTCGTCGCTGACGGCGACTTCCTGGTAGCTGTAGCGGGCCCGCTTGCCGTTGGGGAGTACGTAATGGTCGGGGAAGGTCTTGTTTAGCCAGGTGAGCATGGACTTGCCGAAGTAATCTTCCACGATGTTCCTGTAACGGCCTTCGTCGATATCGCGCAGCAGGAATTTCCCGTCGGCGAATTCGTCGAAGATGATTTCCATGTCTTCTTCGTTCATCTCGGGGAGTCCGTATTCGGGGTACAGTTTTGCGGCGAGGCGCATCTTGGTCAGTAGCGTCTGCACGGATTCGGTGAGGTAGCGCCCCGACCAGTTTTCCTTCTCGATTTTTTCGCGCCAGGCGTCGACGGTGAGCTTTTTCAGCTCGGCGAGGACCTTAGGCGAGGCTTCTTGCGTGAGGATTTCCTTGCGGGAAAGTTCGGTGACCTCGACACCGATAAAACGTTCCTGGCCGCTCCTCCACAGGAGTTCGTAATGCTTTTCGAGGTTGTCGCCGCCCAGCATGTCCTGGCTTATAGGCGCGTAAAGGTTCACCTTGAGCTCGGACTTGCTCCCGCCACCGGTGCGCAGCATGGTGAGGGCCAAAATTGCGTAGGGCGGCTCGGTAACTTGCAGGCGGATGATGTTCTGGTTTGCAAGCTTGTACGCATTGCCGCTTGGCGTGGCGAGCCTGTCTGGATATGCCTTGAGGAGGCTGCGGAGAGTGAGGAGTGTGGGATGTGGAATGTGGGATGTGGAATGTGACTGGTGCGTCATTCCGTCGCGGTACTCCCGCAGCTGCCGGAACGTGAAACTCACTTCGCGCGGGATGTTTACCGACTTCGACAACGTGTCGGCGGCAAGCGTGAGGACGTCTTGCGGTACCTTGGACTTTTGCAATGCCTCGGTGCCGGAGTGGATCCAGGCGAGGGCGGCCAGCAGAAGGTCGGGGAGGTCTTGCGGGCCGCTTGCCGAGGCGAGGAGCAGTGCGAGCGGGATGCTTGAAACCGGCGTGCGGATGGCCTTGAGCCCGAGCTCCGTGATGGCTCCATTCTGGAACATTCCGAATTTTTCAAGGAGTGCGGTCGCTGTCTTTTCGCGTGCCTCAGGAATCGCCGTGGGAAGTTGCAACTCCGTCATTTCGGCCTTCGACTTTTGCGTCATTCCGGCCTCCGAGCCGGAATCTAGAATTCTAGATGGCGGGGCGGACGTCATTCCGGGCTTGACCCGGAACCGCCATGACGGTGGCTGAGAACTGCTCTCTAACGCGGCCTTCTGCAGCAGCAGTTCCGACGGCTCGATCTGCAATACTTCGGGAACGATTCCTCCGGGCATCCTCTTTTCGGATTCCTCGCTCCACAGGCGGATGGCGCAGCCGTTCTGCGTACGTCCGCTACGGCCGCTGCGCTGGATGGCGTTCTGCATCGAGATGGGCATGGTGCGCAGTACGTTCACCTTCTCGCTGTCGTCGTAGAGGCTTACGCGCTCGATACCGCTGTCGACGACACCCGTGACGTTCGGGACCGTGATGGAGGTTTCCGCGATGTTTGTCGTGAAGATGACGCGCGGGCGTTCCGTGACTTCGAAGATGCGGTCCTGCGTTTCGCGGTCCTGACCGCCATAGAGTTCCAGGAATTCGGCGCAGTTGTTGCCGAGCGCTTCGGCGGCGGCGCTGTGGCAGCGGGCGATTTCGGCCTTGCCCGGCAAAAAGACTAGCGTCGTCTGCCAGATGTTGTTGCGGTATAGCGTCTTGAGCGCCCGCACCACTTCGGCGTCAAGGCCCACGCCCGAAACGAGCGAGTTACCGGTGGCGGGCGTCTGGTTGATAATCTGTACGGGGAACAGCGGATGCCCGAGGCTAAGGCACTTGACGCCGAGAACCGCTTCGAGTTCGTCGCGGTTCAGCGCCGCCGACATCACTGCAACCCTCGGTAAGGTTGGTGAGCCTGTCGAACCAGTCGAAGGGCTGTCTATCTTTCGTCTTTCGTCTACCAGCGCAGCGGTCTCTCGTCTAAAATACGCGAACAGCAAATCCATGTCGGCCTTGCGCTCGTGGTATTCGTCGAACACGACCCAGTCGGCGTCCATCTTGCCGTGCAGCAGTTCCTGCAAGAAGTTTCCGTATGTCTGGAAAAGAATGCGCGTGCCTTCGCTCTTGCAGCTGTCTTGCCTGAACTGGTAACCGACCGTCTTGCCGCAGGGCTCGCCGTGGAGCTTCGCCGAAAACTGCGCAAGCGAGAGCGCCGCGATACGGCGGGGCTGCAGTACGACGACGCGGCCCTTGCAATGCTTGCTTAAAAAGTAGGGGATGAACAGCGACTTGCCCGAACCCGTGGGCGCCTCGATAAGCAGGTTACGCGACGTGTCAAGCGCCGCTTCCAGCTTTCCCTCTTCTTCCGCTAGTGCTAAATCACTGTATTTCATTATCTAGAGTCGGAAGGCTTTCCCCTACTAGTTTTCTAGTAACTCAAAACTAGTAACTGATGACCGCAGGTCACCTCGGGTACTTCAGCTTTTCGCCGGTGGCCATGTCCACGTAGGGCGGCTTGCCTTCGCGGAACTTCTGGTTGATGACGAGATTCTCGATGCGGCGGCGCAGTCCCTGTTCTGTCTTGCAGAAGAAGTACACGACCTTGTTCGTGCCCGGCACGAGGAACATGGCGAGTTTGTATTTCTGGCGCACGGCGCGGCGGAAGAACATCATGTCTTCTTTCTTGGGAATGACGAGATTGCTGTTTTCCTTGGTTTCGCAAATCATGTCGGCGTCGGCGAGCAACGCCTTGGATTTCTGCTTCAGGGCTGCGAAGTTGGGCTCGGAATTCTTGCGGATGGTTTCGAGGTTGAACGCGCCACCGCCTTCCTTGAGTGCCTTGCGGAGACCGCGGAAGGCGAACACGGCGAGCACGATGACGACCAGCGCGATAAGGTAGGGCCAATAATTTGCGAGAAAGTCTAACATGGGGACCTCGATGGTTCTGTTTTACGACTGCAAATATAGAAAAAAGTGGTTGGGGGCTATGAGGCCGCTGTGCCTCTTTTTTTCTATTTTACTTTCTCGTGATAGATCTTGTGAAAAAGACTTGCCTTCTTGTCGGGTGCTGTGCCTTTGCCGCCTTTGCGGATGCGCCCGTAGAAGGTTGTGCCGACGGTACGGTAGTTTCTTCGATTTCTTTCGAGGGCCTCGAGCATACGAACCCGCGCGTGGTGGAACGCGAACTCCTGAACAAGGTGGGCGAACCGTTCTCAGTCGAGAAGTTCAATGCCGAAAAGCTCCGCCTGCAGGACCTGGACCTCTTTACGGAAATTGAGGTCTCTTGTCGCTCTGCGTCTAATTCCGAATTCCGAATTCCGAGTTCCGAATTGACTTACACCCTCAAGGAAATTTTCCGCTGGATTCCCGCACCTGCGGGCAAGAAGACGGACCGCGACGGCCTGATGCTCGGGCTTGCGCTTGCGAACCTGAACGTGCTGGGCGAGGACATCCGCGCCGAGGTGCAGTACCGCACGACGGTCGACCCGTTCTTCGACAAGAACGAGTATGCGTTCTACGCGAGTTCTCCATACTTCCTCGGTTTCCCGCTCGGGTGGAACTTCGAGTTTCTCGTGACCGACAGCTACGACAACATCCGCGGTTTCCAGGAGAACAGCATCTTGCTTGACCTGGATTTGGACTACAAGGTGCTGCCGCACTTGTCGCTGCTATGGACGGTCGCTGGACGCGATTTGCAAGACGCCGCCTTCTTGCCGGAACTGGGAATCGGTTTCGCTTTCGATTATCGCGACAGCAAGCTCGATACCCGCAGGGGCGTGTATTTTGAGTATATGCTCACGCATGTGGGCGAGGGCGACGACAGCGACAGTGATTGCGACGTGTCCAATGGCGAAAGCTGCCGCGGCATGGGTGGCGAGAACTTCTGGGAGTACCTGACGGATGCCCGCGCCTACTTTACGCTCGGCAAGTTCGTGACGGGTGCGACGGCGCTGGTACGCTTGCGTCCGGGAGACGTGAAATTTTACGATTACTATTATCACGGTGGCGCGAACACCTTCCGCGGGCACGAGGCCGATTCGCTCTCCCTCGGCGTCCACGAGGCGCTCCTTACGCTCGAGGAGAGGTTCGTGCTGCTGGAACGCCGCTCGGCCAGTGTCGCCGGGGTGAACTTCTTTTACGGCGTACAGCTGGTGGCCGGTCTCGACGGGAGCCTCCTGTGGGACAAGGGCCACCCTGGCTGGGACGATTACGAGGGTGCCGTCTACGGTGGCCTGCATCTCGTGATTCCGGCGCTCGACCGCATCCGCTTCGAGGTCGGTTACAGCCCCGACAAGGGCGAACCGGTGTTCTACTTCGGGCTCTTCGACAAGGTGACTTCGTCCCGCTGGCGCAGTAGATGAGACCGCTCGCTCGACGTCTCGGGTGCTGAAACCTCCGGTTACTCGCTCGCTCCCACCTAGGTCGCCATGCCCACCTAGGCGCTAAAGCGCCAAGTGGTCAAAGGTAGCCTTCGACCACTCGTCAATACGAGTCGCCTACGGCTCACGACAAGACAGCTCGTCTGGTCACACTTGACTATTTATTATATAAATGTTAAATTTACGTTAACGTATTGAAAAACAAAGACTTAGGCCAAAGGTGGCCTATGGAGTATAAATGGCGATTAACTATCTGGACCTCCCGATTGGACGTAAGTACCCCTACGAAGTTGACTGCGTCGTGGAAATCGGCAAGGACACGAACCTCAAGTACGAATATGATGAACGCCTGCACGTGTTCCGCCTGGACCGCTGCCTGCTGAGTTCCATGAGCTATCCCTGCACGTATGGCTTCATCCCGAGCACCAAGGCCGACGACGGCGACGCTCTCGACATGCTTATCTACAGCCCCGCCTCCATGATGACGGGTTCCGTTTGCACCTGCCGCGTTATCGGCGCCCTCGACATGACCGACGGCGGCAAGAAGGACTACAAGGTCTTGGGCGTGCCCGTATTCAACCCGCGCCCCATCAAGGATATCGGTGACGTGGACCAGATGTTCCTGCGCATCACCAAGAACTTCTTCCAGAACTACAAGGAGCTGGAAGGCAAGGACGTGAAGATTGGTGACTGGCAAGATGCGAACTTTGCCCGTGAACGCGTTATCGCGGCCCACCGCGCCTATTTCCAGAACCAGGTCCAGATACCCGAATCCTTCTACCAGGAACCGGAAAGCGCGGAGCACCTTCCGCCCGAAGAACTGATCTAGTTCCCGCGATAAGGGAATTCGAATAGCCCGGCCATTGCGCCGGGCTTTCTGTATGGGCCGCACTTGCCGTAAAAAAAAGAGCGGGGCTTTCGCCTCGCTCCTTTTGAAACTGTAGAAGCTCTTACCTGGAGTAGTATTCCACGACGAGCTGTTCCTGCAGCTGGACAGGGATCTGTTCGCGGAGCGGGAGCTTCACGAGCGTGCCTTCCATCTTGCCGGCGTCGACAGACAGGTATTCCGGAGCGGCCGGGGCGTTGGCGATGGCTTCCTTGATCTGCACGTGTTCCTTGGAACGTTCGCGCACGGAAATCACGTCGCCAGCCTTCACGAGACGGCTGGGGGAGAAGCTGCGGACACCGTTCACGGCGAAGTGGCCGTGTGCGACGTACTGACGGGCAGCGAAGATGGTGCGGGCAAAACCCATGCGGTAGACGAGAGCGTCCAGGCGGGTTTCGAGCAAGATCATCAGGTTGTCACCGGCAGAACCTTCGCGGCGGTTGGCTTCCTTGTAAGCCTTGGCCAGCTGGGCTTCAGAAATGTTGTAGGTGAAGCGAAGACGCTGCTTTTCGACCAACTGCTGCTTGTACACGGAAGCGGACTTCTTGCGGTTCTGGCCATGCTGGCCGGGCGCGAAGTTGCGGCGATCGAGAGCCTTTTGAGTCTTCTGAGAAACGGCAACGCCAAGGGAGCGTGCTACTTTACCTTTTGGTCCACGGAAGGAGGACATATTTACCTCTTTGAGGAAGCTCTTTGGTTCAGCTTGCAAGTTGGCAGAGCTTGGCGCGACTTGCAAGATTAGGCTCCAATAATAGCAATTTTGGGGCCTGGTTTCAAGATTTACTGCACGATAATGGTCAAAGTATCGCGTTTTAGCGGGTCTGCGAGGCTTTCGGCGATAAGACGGAACGTGCCGCCTTCGGCATCTTCCTGCGGAATCAGCCTGGAAGAGGATATTTCCTGTTCACCCTTCGTGATGAGGTTCCCGCCATTGTCCTTGCAGGACACGTTCTGCACGCTGAATACGGGCACGGCCGTGAAGCCTTCTTCGTCCTCGTGTTCCACGATATCTATGCAGGGGACGAACCATTTGACGCTCGAACCGGCTCCCGAGGTCATGCTTCGGGACATGGCCGACCTGAACTTGAACTTGTTCAGGTAGACGGTATCGCCGGGCACGATATAGGTGGTGTCCAGTTCCTTGTTGTCCTTGTCGCAGAAGAAGAAGGAGCTGAGGGCGCCATAGTAGCTGACGCGTGTCGAGAACTTCAGGGTCTCGTCGGCATTGTCGTTGCTCAGGTAGGGGCAGGTGCTCAGGTAGTGGAGATACACGGCTCCGTCCTTGGTCGCCTTGAAGCGCGGGCTCAAGGGCGTGACGGACCCGAGTTCCTTGCCGTCCTTGTCTATGACCGTATACGACTTGTTGTTCACGCCGCCGAAGTAGCCGATCATTTCTTGCTGCACGTCGATGGAATCGCCCTTCTTCATGTCGGCAAGCCATACGAACTGTTCCTGGCGCAGGTAGTACTTGGCCTGGGTGTTGCGTTCGCGGACCACTTCCAGGGCGTCGCCAATCTTTTCGATGGAGTCGGGGTCGGCCAGGTATTCGCCCTTGCCCAGTTCTCTAGAATTGGTTGTCGCGGTGAACGTGGCGAACGGGCCGGAAAGGTAGTTCTCGATATTTAGCGGCTTGATCTTGAGCGTCCAGCCGGTGGAATCTTCGGGTAGGAGCAGTGCGTCTATCACGGAATCCGAAGCAACGAGTTCCTTCTCTTCGAACAGGTCAAACGAGTTGATCCACTTGCCCTTTGCCGAGAAGTTGATGCTGTAGCCGGTCTTGGAACTGAACTTGACGTTGATTTCCTTGGGAGATGTCCCGATAAGCGTGATGCCGCGGAGCGTGTCCTTCAGGCCGATGACGACTTCGTTGGTGTCGCCGATGTAGTCGTAGTAGGCCGAGTCGACGTTGACCAGCAGGCGCAGATGGCTGGTCCGGTTGAAGTCGGCGTACAGGTCCAGGTAATAGAAGCCGTCCTTGAACACGACGAACTGGTTCTTTTCCGCTTCGGAGTGTCCCGGAATCATGTAGTTGGAGAATACTTCGGTCTTCTTGGTGCTGTCGTAGACGGGGCGGGTCGTCTTGAGGATCTCGCCGAATTCGCTACGGATGCGGAGCGTATCCTTTTTCATGTCGCCGGTAGAAATTTCGACAGAGATCAGGCTGCCCGCCGGGAACTCTCCGAGGAACATCGAAACCTTGCTGGCGTTGGAATCCAGGCAGAGGACGTCGTCGCTACAGGCGAGCTTGACATAGGTCGTGTCCTTTTCCTTGACGGTGTCGAGTTTTGCCTTTTCCAGGTGGATGTTGAGCGAATCCCCGATTTGCAACGTGTCGTTGTAATCGATGTCCAGACGGGTCGTCAGTGAAGAACTCGACTTGAAGGAATCGTCGGCGAAGCTGGCTCCGTCGTTCTCGTCTTCCCAGGAGTTGGTGTGCTTGTTGTCGCTACAACCGATTAAAGCGGCTGCGGCAGAGAGGGCCAAAATAAAAAGCTTGTTGTTAACCATCATTTTTTGACCTGCTAGTTGAGGATGTAGAATTTCTGTTCTGCGGTGAACGCTTCACCGATAATCTTGAGCGTGTACCTGCCGGTGGGGAAGGCCATCGCCTTGAACTTGAAGTGCGTCTTCTTTTCGCCGGGGAGGTCGCGCGCGGCGACGACCAGCATGCGCTTGCCGAACTCGTTCAGGATCTCGATTTGTACGAACTGCGGATAGCCGACAGTCAGGTCGAAGTCGCAGTCCAGGCTGTAGATGTCGATGTTTACCTTCGTGAGCGTGTAACCGCCGTCCATCTCGTCGCCGGTGACGGACTTGGAGGTGTTGAAGTAGCCTACGTAAAGGGCGGGAGCGGAGTTCTTGCCGTCGTTACGGGACTTGATGAGGGTCTCGCCGGGGGCGACTGCCGTCAAGATGAGCGTGTAGAGGCCGGATTCGTGCTTGCGTTTGAAGAACTCGGTGAGTGTCGGCGTGCGGAGGAACGCTCCCAGCGGTGCCTTCGGGTTCACGGTGATGATGCCCAGGTAGTCGGCGTACTTGGTGTCGATGCCGCCACCGGAATTCTTGCGGATGTTGAACTGGCCGCCCGGCTGGTCACGGAGGTTCGCGGGGGCGTTCTCCCAGGTGAGTTCGTCGTCACGCCAGTCGACGCCGAGCTTTTCTTCGCCGAAGTTCATGTCCTTGGACGTTTCCTTGAGGCCGAAGATGTTCAGCTGCACGGGCTTCTTGATAGAATCCGTATCGAATTCCAGCTTGAGTGCTGCATCGAAGAGCGGTCCCGGGAGCGCGGACAGGTCGAACTTCAAATAAATCTTTCCGGCTTCGTCCTTGACGTTCGCAATCCGGAGGTTCGCATCCGAGTTGTGCGGGCTATAGTTGTCGAACTGCGAAATCCACGTATCCATGCCGCGGCCGCTGGGGATGTTGTCGCCGGAGTTGTCGAGAGTCGTGTAGCGCTTGTCGAAAACGTATATCTTGGCGGTGTCGGCACCGACTTCGTACCCGTCGTTGGCGGTGAACGTCACGTTGTACCGGCCGCTAGAGGTGAACGACACGTCCGTTTCGTAACTCGATGTGTCGGAGAACGTGGCCTTTCCGGGGCCGGAAACCTTCTTCCATGCCACGGGGACTCGGCAGAGGCCGTCGCCACGACCGTCGTCTTCGACATCGCCGTGCAACTTCAAGGAGTTGGGCTGGACAAGCAGGAGTTCCTTGGATACCTTGGCAATGGGTTTTTCGTTGGCACCCTGCTTGGGGGCGTACCCTGTATACAGGACCACCATGGATCCACCACTTTCGTTCTTGACCTGGTCTGCGCCCATCAGCGAATAGATGGCGGAACCCTGGCGGGATTCCTCGACAATCTTGGGGTAGGGGTTGCCGCGGGTGAGCGTTTCCTTGAGGCCAGCGATGGAGAGGTGCGAGTTGTCGTTGATGAACATCGGGCGGTTCTTCGCCTTGTCGCTTGCAATCACGTGGACTCCGAGCAGCTCGGCAAAACCCTTGTTGAAGTTCTGCAAGATGGTGTTGCCGTCGCGTGCGGTAAGGCCGAGGATCCACATCGTACCGCCGTTGTTCTGGATCTTGGGACCCTTCGTGTCGCCGCTCATCGTAATCTGGCGGCCCCAGAACTTCTGGTAGTTGATTTGGATTGTCCCGACGGACACGTCTTCCATGTAGACGTCGCCCGTGCCGACTTCGGCGGATTCGAACGACTTGAACATCATGTTCTTGAGGAGTACCGCACGGCGGGATTTCTGGATGATGCCGTTGCCGAATTCGGAGAAGCGTTCGATGGTAAGCTCGTTGAAAGCACCCTCTTCGATAATAAACTTACCCTTGCCGTCGATGCGGCCTTCGGTACCGATAAGCCTGCGGACGCGGTTGCGGATATAGATGTCGCGGTTGATGGTCCAACGGCCTCCGGGCGGGAAGTAGATGGTTTCGGCGCCGTCGTCGATAGCGTCCTGGATGGCCTTGGCGTCGTCGGAACCGGTGTTCATCTTTCCGCCGTAGTCGCCGGCGATGGTCGTCCAGTTGTCGGCCCTCTGTTCGGCAAAGCTCGGAGTTTCGGCCACGGGCACGCGCATGGACTGCTTGGGACTGTGGCAGAGCTGCTGGCTGGGCTGGGTGGCGAATTCGATGATTTCGTTGCCGACAAAGGATTCTCCGTAGGCTTTCTTGGTGCTCTTGATTTTTGTCTGGAACTTGCTGGTCATCACCGAGCGTGCGAATAGCTGGCTTTCGTTCACGATGGCCGAGGTCGGTTTGGATTTTTCACCCTTGGCGGGCGAGTATTCCAGTGTCGCGTCGACAAGCACCATGGATGCGTTCTTGCCGCGGTTGTACACGGCAGGGACAGCCCCCTTGAATCGAAGTCCGCGGACGGCGAGCGTCTGATTGTCGTTCATGAGGCCGTATTTTTTCTGGCCTCCCAGGTTGACATGCTCGAAAGTCATGCCGTTCATTTCGCCTGCAGTGTAGACGCCGACGTTGAAACCACTCACTTCGACATTCTTGAGGAGCAGGGGGCCGATGTTTTCGGTAAAGCCCATGTCGATGCCGTACACGCCCGAGCTGTCGCCGGAATGGACCTTCACGTTGTTGATGGTTCCCTGGATGCCCGCGTTGAAACGGATGCCGATAGCGCCAGCGTTGCCCTTGCCGGTACGGATGGTGAGGTCGCGGATAGAGTTTCTCTGTTTTACTTTCGGTCCCTCGCCGGTCATGATGACGGGCATGGGGAAATCTTCGTTGTCAAATCCTTGGCAGTTGTCTTCGAGCTTGATAATGGTGCCGCCGATGCTTTGACCCTGCAAGATGGTGCGCTTGAAGGATTCTTCGGGCTTTTTGCCTTCGGGCCAGGTCAGCGTGTTCGAAATTTTGTAGATGCCGTGGGGGAGGTAGATGATATAGTCTCCGTTCGGGTGGTCGTTCAAGGCTTTCTGGATGGCTTCCGTATCGTCGGTCTTGCCATCGCCCTTGGCGTTATAGGGGGCTTTCTTGACATTTACGACCTCGGAGCCCAGCGGAAATTCCACCTGGGCGAGCGCCTGGCCGACAAAGAACGCAAATATGAAACACGTTAAAAAGCGGGTACGAAACATTACAACCTCTTTTTGGGGGTCCTATATAAGAAAAATACCTTTTTCCAAACAAAAACGGGCTTGGAGGTTGCAAAAAACGTGTCTAAAACTACATTTGTGAAATGAAATCCAGAAAAGTTCGCAAAGAGCTCCTTTTGGCCTCCCTGATTGTCGTTTTCGCAGAGTCTGGGGCCTTGGCAGCATCTCCGGTGCTCTCTCCGGAAAACACGCGCAACCTCCGCACACTCGAAATGGCTCCGATGTTGTTCGAATACCACCGCCAGACGGTCGGTGACGAACGCCAGTTCTTTACTTACCCCAGGCGCGACACGACTTTCCGCAAGCAGTTCCAGTCTACCGAGGGGAACGCCCTGCTCTATTACGACAATGTGCTGGGAGCGTCCCTTTCTGGACACGGGAACGATTATCGCTGCGAGGCGAACGATACCGCCTGTATTGCCCGGGTGAAGGACCTTTACGCGAAGGACCCCCGATTCGGGATTGCGGCAAGCCTCGTCGGTGGCATGGACTACCGCGGTGGCGAAACCCTGGGCGATACCATATGGCCGGGCATGGACGGAGGCCTTTACGTTCGCGGCTTTGCCGATTCCGTGGACTTCGTGCTCGATGCCCGCATCTACAGCGAGGGACATTCCGCCGAGTCCCCGCGCTCCTGGGACCGCGAATTTTTGGAAATCCAGAAAGAAGAGAACAACTCCGGCGTGGAATATACGAGCTATGCGCGCTACCGTACGCACTTTGCGTTCAACCACGATTGGCTCCGTCTTGATTTCGGCCGCGACGTGATGCATTGGGGCCCGGGCTATTACAACAACCTGACGCTCAACCAGTTTGCGTTGCCGTACAACATGATGAGCCTGGACTTGGTCATCGGCCCGTTCCGCGTGATGAGTTTCTATGCCGATCTTCGCATATTCAACAATAGCATGAGCGACAAGAACAAGGATGACCGCAACGTGTTCGGCCATCGCTATGAACTTGCCGTTGGCAATGCGACGTTTGGCGTGAGCGAACTCCAGGTGCAGTATGATAACCTGAAGCCCTGGCTGTTTATCCCGACGGCGCCCTTGTTTATGGAAAAGGGGAACTACAGCGAAAGCACCAATAACGGGTCGCTCTCGTTTGATTTCAACTACCGCATCGAGAACATGGCCCGCGTCTATACGGAATTTTTCCTCGACGACATGGAATCCCCGATAAGCCTTGTCAAGAACGACAATATCGAAGCCAAGTGGGCCTGGATGGCGGGCTTGCAGGCCGGGCATGACTTCTTTGTCGGGAACCACAGGATAGAGGCGGGAACCATTGTGGAATACGCCCGCGTTGAACCGTACGTCTATAGCCATTTCGTGGAAAATACGGCGCAAATCGCTAATCTAGGCTATCCGCTTGGCAATCAGGGCGGCCCGAACAGCAGGACTGTGGACTGGACCTTGTACGGTCGCCTGGATGGGCATATCTTTGCCGGCCTCCACAATACCTGGTTCTGGAAGGGAACCGATTACGGCTCTGCGATTAACGATACGACGCCCTTGCGCAACCACATGAAAATTCACAAGAAGTTCCTGGATGGCGCCAAGATGCAATACACACTTTCGCCGGCGCTCAGTTACGAGGGGCAGTTCGTAAGCTTCATGGGTGAGCTTTCGCTGATCGACGACAAGAAGGTCTACCTCCGTGCAGGATTCAAGTGGTGATGACTAAACCTGAACTTTTGGCTCCGGCGGGTGACTTGACCCGAATGAAATACGCGTTTGCCTACGGTGCAGATGCCGTGTATGCGGGGCAGCCCGCCTTTAGCCTCCGTTCCCGCGAGAACGGGTTCAAGAACCTGGACGACCTTGCTCAGGGAATCGCCTATGCGCATGAACACGGCAAAAAGTTCTACCTGACAAGCAACGTGATTGCCCGGAATACGAAGGTGGAATCTTTCCAGAAAGCCTTGCTGGGGGCCTTGGAATTGAATCCCGACGCCTTGATTGTTGCCGACCCCGGCTTTGTCGGATGGCTGCGCAAGGTGTCACCGAAAACAGAAATACATCTGTCTGTGCAGGCGAATACGACGAATTACCTGACGGCTCAATTTTGGCACGACCTAGGTGTGAAGCGTATTATCTTGAGTCGTGAACTTCGTTTGTCTGAAATATTGGAGATAAAAGAACGCATTCCGGACCTTGAACTGGAAGTGTTCGTCCATGGTGCTGTCTGTATGGCCATGTCCGGACGTTGTATGTTGAGCAACTGGGTGACCCACCGCGATGCGAACCAGGGAGCCTGCGACAACAGCTGCCGGATGCCTTACCGCTTGTACGCCAACGAGGGCCCGCAGTGCGAGGACTACCATGAACACGAAGGCAATTTCAGTTTGCAGCGCACCGACCGCCCGGAGCTTCCTCCGGTGGCCCTGGACGAAGATACGTGGGGCACCTATTTTATGAGTAGCCGCGATCTGTGTGCCCTGGATGTCGTGCCGGAGCTTGTCTCGGGAGGCCTTGATTCGTTCAAGATAGAGGGCAGGACGCGCTCCGTGTATTACTTGAGCCAGGTGGTGCGTGCTTATCGTATGGCAATTGATGCTTGTTGTGATGCGCTGTCGTCGGGAGTGGAGTGCTCTACGGCTCTTGTTCCAGAAGAATCACGCCGGGCCATCAGTTTTGTCGACGGTCGTGGCTTTATGCCCGGCTTTTTGCGCGGCCCTTTGCCGCAGAACTACGAAAGTACGCACGTGGCGGCCGAAGGAGGCTGTGTCGCAGCCCAGGTGATTCGCTATGATGCCGATACGGGTTCCTTTGTTGTAAATGTGAAAAATCCGTTCTCCATGGGGGATTCGCTGGAGTGGATGAGTCCGGCGGGAATGGTGCCTTGCGAGGTTACGGAAATGAGGGATTTTAGGGGTGCAGCGGTGGATAGGCTCAATCCGGGGACGGAAGGCCGCGTATTCCTTGCTTCGGGTGTGTCCGGGAACACGGAAAACATGGAATTTGCGTTCCTTGTGAGAAAGAACACTGAAAAAAAATGAAGCAAAACATAAATTTGGGCTATGGCAGTTGATGAAGCGACAAAAAAGAAAGACGAACTAGAACTTTACCAGATTGATGACAAAGCGATTGTTCCTTTTTTCAGGGATCATCTTGAAGACCTGAAACGCTTTCTACAGGAGCACAAGGAACAGAACTTGTCTCTTCTGGTAATGCTCAAGCAGTTTATTCGTACTTACCGCATGCCGTTCAACATGCAACGTTATATGGAAGTGCAGCGCACTTTCATCCAGCAGAGCATTCACGAAAAAATGCAGGACCGCCAGGCCGCGGTCAGCCACTGGATTCAGGAACATGCGGGGCGTCACCGTGACCGCATGATACAGCTCCAGTGCCTGTATCTGGACAAGGTAAAAGAGAAGCTGTTGCCCGAAATCGAGGCCCTGCTGGATCGCCGTATCGAGGCGCTTCAGTCGAAGAAAGAAGATAAATAAAAATTTACATTCAAGAAAAGAAAGCTAAATCGTTGTCCAATATCACATTTTTCAGTGGAATTGGGTTTTTGGCCGATATTTTTGTTTTTTTTTTTCTTTATAAAAATATATATTTCAGGAAAATTAGTCTTCTTACACCAAGGGGTAAAAAAATGAAAAAACGTTTAGGTCTAGGCTTGGGCTTGCTCGCGGTCTGCACTATGGTCGCCTGTAACGACTCTAGCGATTCCGTGACGACTCCGTCCTGGGGCAATGGCCAGCAACAGGGCACTGCCAACAATGGTCAGATTAACGAGGATTCTTTGCGTCAGGCGATGTTGGATTCCATCAACAATGCCTTGAACCAGTTGTCTTCGGCATCTGTGGATCTTTTTAGCTCTGCATCGAACCTCCTGCAGTCTTCGAGCTCTGGACTGGTATTGAGCAGCAGCCAGATTGCCGGTTTGTCCAGCTCGTCGCTGGGCTTGTCCTCCCAGGGCACGGTACCTCCGTCTTCTTCTTCCACTGTGGCGCCCAAGTCCAGTACGACGGTCCCGAAGAGCTCCGCGACAGTTGTGGATGACGGTACCATCAAGCTTGAATTGTGGGATGGTTCCGAAGCTCATGTGCCGGTTGGAAATACGAAAGGTGGCTGGTGGTACACCTATGACGATAACGAAAGCGGTGGCGCTTCCGTGATTGCATGGAAGGCTGAACCGGGTGACGATGGCGATATGACTCCGGTCATTGAAGCTTGCGGTGGCGGAATCTGCGGTTCGTTCTCCCTCGATCAGGGCGCTTACGAATGGGATCCGTTCGTTGGCTTTGCCTTCGGTTTCGGTGCGAACAACGCCTTCTCCGGCGACGCTAGCGCACTTGGCGGTATCTGCGTGACCTACTACTCCGATCAGGACATCATGCTCGAACTCGGCCTGACTGGCCCGACCGAAAAGAAGATCGGTTATGCGAACCCGTTTGCCACGCTGGCCGCTTCTGGCAGCCCCACGACGGTGAACCTCACTTGGGCATCCTTCAAGCAGCCGAAGTGGTACACGGATGATGAAACCAAGACCGTGTTCATTACTGGTGCCGAAGCTGCAGAAGAACTTTCCTCTCTCAAGTTCAAGATTACCGGCGCTGATGGCGACAGTGGTGACTTCGGTGTCTCCATGGTCGGTCCTCGTGGCAAGTGCAAGTAATTGCATTTTGAACGAATCTTAAAAAGACGCTCCTTCGGGGGCGTTTTTTTTATGGCACGGGATTTACTTGAAGCGCCTGCAGTAGGAGCAGGACTGGCACAGGGGGTGGCGCAGTTCGTGTTTGGCAAAGCCTTCGCGGATTTTGCGGGCTAGCGGGGACTCGAGAATTTCGGAAAGTGCCCGTGTATTGATGTTGCCGAGTTCGATCTGCCCGCTGTGGTCCAGACAGCAGGCGACAACGCGCCCGTCATGGAGTATGGCGACATGCGTGTCGAGCGCATGGCATGTCCCGTGGGTGTTCGGAACTCTTGTGCCGGGAGCGGACTGCGCAGGCCATTCAAAACGGGAATCTTCGTGCAGGTAGAGCCTGCCCGTGATGTTGAAACTCTTGTGGCGGCTGCAAAAGTGGTGCGGTGCGACAGATACGCCGAAGGTGTCGGCAATGCCGGCGAGCACGGTGCGGTTCCAGGGACCGGAACTTTCTTGCGAGCCTATGTTCCAGAGCCGCAGGTTTATATAGAGGTCCGGGCGCATGGCTAGCGCGAGCTTGCAGAAGTCGAATACGTTTTGCAAGTGAAACTGTGCGGATTCTGCATCGAGTTCCGCGTAGGCGTGCAGAGAAAAGTTCACTTGACGTACGGCAGGGCTTTCGACAATGGAGCGCCCTGTGCGGGCGATGGTCGTGCCGTTCGTGGTAAGCGTCAGCTTGAGCGGCGTGGGCTCGAGCTTCTTGACGAAATGCGTGAAGCCGGGGTGAATTGTGGGTTCGCCGAGTACGTGGAAAAAGACGTTCCTGGTATCGGTTTCCAGGGCGTCCGCGATGCATTTTTCAAAGAGCTGCGTCGGCATGAATTCACGGGGGGCGGCGGAGACTGCCGTTCCGGGGTGCTTGCCGCACGGGCAAAAACTGCAGTGCAGGTTGCAGGCGTTCGTGATTTCGATGTAGACGCTGTCCAAGGTGGATTCCTCGGGACATGCCCGGTTATTTGCCCAAGGCCTTCTTTAATGCGCGAATGGCGTTCCCGCGATGGCTGATGCGTTTTTTTTCTTCGAGTTCCATCTGGGCGAAGGTGCGCGTCTCGCCGTCCGGGACGAACAGCGGGTCGTAACCGAATCCCATGTCGCCTACGGGAGCGTAGTTGATACTGCCGCGGCATTCCCCTTCGAAGATCTTGGGTTCCGAAATGGTGAACTTGCCGTCTTCGCCGGCAGAAACGGTCTGGTACGAAAGCGCACAGAAATAACGTGCCTTGCGGTCTTCGATGCCTTCCAGCTTTTGCATCAGCAGGTCGTTGTTGGCGTTGTCGTTGCCATGGTCGCCGCTGTAGCGGGCGCTGTAGATGCCCGGTTCGCCGTTCAGGGCGAACACCTCGAGGCCGGAATCGTCGGCGAGGACTGTCGCTTCGATGTTGCGGGCGGCAAGCCACCTGGCGGTCGTATCCGACTTGATGATGGCGTTTTCGGCAAAGGAATTTCCGTTTTCGATGATTTCTCCATCGAAACCGATGTCCTTGAGAGTCTTGAATTCGTAATGGTCGGTGCCCAGGATATGGGCAAAGTCCCTGATTTTTCCGGCGCTTGATGTCGCGATGACGAATAAATGTTTCATTGTATTGAATGCGGGGCTGCTTATTGCTAGTAATGCTCTGGCTTGAACAAGATGATGATGGCGTCTACGACGACTCCTACGCCGAGCAGGCCTGCCGTGCAGAGCCACAGGATTCCTGTCCAGATTTTTCCTTCGTAAAAACGGTGTATTCCCAGGTATCCGAGAAGGATACAGAGGGCGAGAGCAATCCACTTGTTGTGTTCACCTTCGGCGGCCATAAATTCTCCTTTTTTGAAGGATGTTTCTTGCAAAAAATTTAGAAAAATAAATGTGCATAGAGTAATTTTTATATGTTTACCGAAGGTTGGTGCAATCGGAGCCAGGAATATGAAATATTTATCCATGAAGTCTTTTTGGGGCATGTCCGTCGTGGCATTGTCTATTTCCCTTGGAATGGTAGCTTGTGCATCGTCACAGAAATCGGCGGAACCGGAATCGGCGCCGCCGGCGTCGAAGGCTGCCGTCCAGGTGTTTTCAGTACAGGTCACCGGTTCCGATAAACAGGTGCGAACGGTCGAAAAGGCAACGCTTGCCGCATTGGATTTCGCGGCCTATTATGCCAATCCCATCCGCATGGCGGGCAAGGAAGAGACCCCCGAAAACTATGCGGGCAAGATGGCCCAGGCCAAGCTGGAAGATTATCCGTTCCCGATGCTGGAATCGCTTTCTGCAGCAGAACCTGCGGCAGTGGCGGGCGTGTCGCCGCTGGCCTGGGAGCCGTTCTCGAAGATTCTCTATGCGCAAACGGGGGCCGATTCCCTTTCGCAGGTGCTGAATTCCGTAGAGGCGGTCAAATGGGATGAACCCGAAGTGTTTCGCGCCTTCCAGACGGTATCCAAACTCTGGGGCGTTCCCCAGACCGCTGGCCCTGTCGAGTGGTGGGTAGAGGTGACGCCTGCCCCGTGGACTGGCCGCAAGCCCTTTTACGGCAAGCTGAAATTCACTTCGGGGGGCGAAACGGCCGAGGTCCTCAACTTCTACCTGACGGCCGAGATGAACGCCGAAGAGGCGATGAACTGGGCCCGGACGCTTTCGTCTTACTGGTACCCGACATTGAATACGGATTTGGAACCGCACGCTCCGGGAGATATCTGGCCCGAAGGCTCCACGGGCAGGCCTTTTGCGGTTATGCGCGGAAACCCGATGGGGACGCCCATGTGGGTGGCATTCGACGTGCCTGCGTTCCGCATGACAGACGAGCAGATTCGTGCGAAGGCGGTCGCCGATTCCCTGGCGGCGGCGGGGGAAGTAATCCCGGTGAACCGCGTACTCGATACGAGCTCTACGGTGCGTCTTGAAACGCTCGCGGCAATGGAAAACAGCTGCCCGGCGAACGAGCAGACGGACAAGTTCCGCAAGGCGCTTGCCGCCCAGATGGAAAAGCTGCCGAAGGAACAGAACTCTTGGGCGTCTGCCGATGCCAAGGCCGAAGAAAAATTCCTGTGGTTCCGCCGTAACGCGAATTACCTGTTGGCCGACAAGATTTCTGGTCAGGACAGCCTTCACAATCCGCTGCCGCGCATGGTGGAACTGAAAAAGTACCTGGATTCGTTGAACATCCAGCTGCTTGTGGTGCCGGTCCCCGTGAAAGAAGAAATCTACGCCGACAAGCTTGTGCCGGGGACGCCTGCGGATTTGTGTGTCAACGTGAACGGCCGTGAATTTGTACGTGAAATGCTTGCCGCCGGCATCGATGTGCTGGATCTCTATCCGGCGCTTATGGCGGCCCGTGCCGGCGATGAGCCGCCGCATTATAGCTATCAGCGTTATGATACGCACTGGGCGCTGCCCGGAATGCTTGCCGCCATGGAACTGCTGGCCTCCCGCGTGACGCAGTACAGCTGGTATGCGGAATCCGGGGCTCAGCCGGGAAGCCTTTCGATGAAGGATACGGTCGTACTCCGCGAAGGCGACCTTGTGGCCCACCTGCCGGACGCAGAAAAGTCCAAGTATGCGGCGGATACGCTCGCCGGCATGAAGATCTATAAGGGCGAAGAACCCTACAAGGGCGGCAAGAATGCGCCGATTCTCTTGATGGGCGATTCCTTTACGGGTGTATTCGAGTCGGTGGACCAGAAAAGCGGTGGTCCGGGCTCGCTCCTTGCCTATGCCACGGGCCTGGACGTGCAGGTGGCGACAAGCTGGGGCGGCGGCCCCGGCGTGCGTTCCCGCATGATGAAAATGAAAAAGGATATGCAGAGCAAGCGTCTTGTCATCTACATGATGACTGCTAGGGATTTTTGGCAGTCCCCGATGGAATGGGATGGCTTACAGCTGAATTAGGAATGTATGCCGTTCTCTCGTCTGTTCTGGCCCGTATTCTCGCTGTTGCTCCTGGCTGCCTTTGCTTTTGCTCTGTGGAGCGGCCAAAAGAAAAACGTCAGCTACCGTGAAATGGCGTGTACGTTCGAGGAGCGTGCTCCCGGTTGCCTGGATTCCGTGAGGGAATGGGCGCAAGGGCTTTCTTTTTTCGATAGCGCCTATGCCGTAAGCGGGGATGCGCTCGCTTCTTTGAAATCCTTGCTCTGGGATTATTGGAATATCGAATTTGCGGGTGCCGGCGATGCGGCCGTATCGCACGATGCGGTGCTTCCGCTCAAGGTTCTCGAGAATCGGACCGGCGGTTGCGTGGGAATTTCTTGGCTCGCCCTGATGGTTGCCGAGGCTAGAAACTTGCCGCTCCATGCGATTCTGTTGCCGGGCCATGTCTTTTTGCGCTATGGGCAGGACGATGGCCGGGGACAGGTCGGTTTCGCCCCCAAATGGGTGAACCTGGAACCGAATCGCCGTGGCTATACGTATACAGACGAGGAGTATCGCCAAAAGTATAGGGAAGGGCGCTGGACTGGCCTGGAATTCAGGCCGCTTTCACCGCAATCTTTTGTAGGACTTGCCGCATTTGATCTCGGAAACCTCTATTTGGAGCGGGAGCCCCAGCATGCGCTTCTCTGGTATAGGCTCGCAGAGGAATTTTTCCCGGAATATCCGGGAATAAAGGCCAACCAGGACGCGGCCAAGAACAAGTTATAGCATCTTGTCCAGGGCGTTTTTTTTATATTGAACATATGCATTTCGGGCTTGGACATTTGGTGCGCAAGACGGTTGTAGGAGGCGTGGCCTTTTTGCTGTCTTCTATGGTCTCGTGTAGCGATGGTGAAGGTTACGATGACATTATCACTGTCCCGGAAGATTCCGCGGTAAAAGTGCGCGAAGGAAGGGTTCCCGGCTTTGTAGATGTGCTTTCGGCCGGAGCGCAGGTGACTCTTGGCACGCAGATGAAAGCCCGGTTCGATTATGATTTTTCTATCGGGTATCACGAAATTACTTGTGGCGAATTTAACCGGGTAGTCGAAGCGGCCGGGTTGAAGTTGACGCTGGAATGCGAAATCGCCGATATGCCGGCCTCGAACCTGACGTACTACGATGTGGTACTTTTTGCCAATGCCAAGAGCGTCGCTTCGCAAAGGGATTCCGCCTACACCTACGATGCCGCATTCTTTGACAAGTCGGGTCATTGCATCAGCATGGAAAAATTCGCATTCCGTCCGGAATCGGAAGGATTCCGCTTGCCGACAGAGGCGGAATGGACGCTTGTGGCAAAGCAGGGCTGGAATACGATGTTCTCGTGGCATGCTGGCAATTCCGATTTCAGGAAACACGAAATCTGTTCGTTGCCGGCCAATAAGGCGTATGTCTGCGACATGGCGGGCAATGTGATGGAATGGGTGAACGACTGGATGGTCGCATTCCGTGACACCGTGGTTGAAAATTACGTGGGCGCTTCGGTAGGGAACGCCATAGGTGAGCGTGTAGTAAAGGGCGGCAGCTACCGCAACGATGCCGCCGTCATCAATACGGAAAGCCGTGGTGACGTGTACACGGTGACTTCTTCGACCCATGCTGATTATATCGGGTTCCGCCTTGCTTACGGAAAAATTCCGGATGCAGCGTGGCTGGACCAACCCGGAGAATCCGTTGCGTCTCCGGTATCGCTCCTTACGGATGCCCAAACGATAAGGGCCTCCTTGGGTACGTCGAAATCCAAGCTCGTGTTCCGCAACGAGGTCTCGGGAAATCTCGGCTATATCGATTTTTCGGAGCCTATGCCGGTTGCCCGTGAACTGAAGGCTTCGGTCGATGCCTATCATCCGGATGTGTCTCCCGACGGACGCCTGGTCGCCTTCTCTACCAAGATGGAAGGCCTTACCGGAAAGTCGGCTGTTTATGTGAGAACTTTGAATTCGTATGATACGAACTTGATAAAGCTGGATGTGGAATCGGCGACGATTCCGCGTTGGCGCGTATTGGATAATGGCGATACCGTTATCGTCTATGTGACGGATTCCGGAAACAACGAGGACGAGTCCGTATTCATGGCGAAATCGACATGGCTCGTTCCCTTTATGGGGAAAAAGTTCGGGACGCCGCAGAAACTGTTTGACGGCGGCTACCATGGCGGTGTAGACATGGAAAGCAAGTTTGCCGTTACGGGATCGATAAAACTACGGGCAAGGGTTCCGGATGGGGAAACTTTCCGCGATACTGTTTGGTACGACAGCAACCAGGCTTGCAACGTGAGCCTGGCAAACGACGGTAGCAAGCGTACGGCCTTTTTAGATTTCGGCGGCGCTCCCGGGCGTGAATTTGCAAAAGAAAAGTACGGCGTCCACGAACGAATCCTGATTGCCGACAGTACGGGAAAACTTGTCCATAGCGTCAAGGCCCCGGCGGGATTCTCCTTTGACCATGTGGAATGGGCAATCCATTCGGCATCGGGCGATGTGCTCGTGGCGACACTTTCCAATACGGACGGATTCCACAAGAAAATAGTCCTGGTAAATCTCGACGATGACAGCGTTATGGATATCGCCGCCGGCGAAGAACTTTGGCATCCAATTCTATGGTCTAAACAGTCTCGCGAGAATTCTGGCGGGGCGTCCCTGAATCTGGATAGTGCCGGAGTCTATTTTGCCGAGGTCGGCAGCGAAGCGGAAGTCTTTTACAGGTACAAGCTGGAACTGCTCTGGAGCTATTGTGGCGTCGCCCGCGTTGTCGCTCTAGGTTCTTCCAGGATGCTGAACGGATTTAATCCGCTCCTGATGGGAGAATCCCATCCGTCCGTCAATCTGGCGACGGTTCCGAATACGATGTACACGTCGATGTTCCTTGCGGAAAACTATGTCTTGCCGCATGTGGAAAACTTGAAGTTCCTGCTCGTCTCGCTGGATATGGACTTGTGGTACAAGAATGATTCTGGGGATAATTTCTTCTATGAAGACTATCGCCGTTTCCCGGGATTTGTCTACGACGAGAATCACGGATTCTGGAAAGACGGCGTTCCCGACGGAATGGCCGATGCCGTTGTCGACGCTCCCGGAAACGACTATTACAAGATGGTGCTCACGACGGAAAAGGGCTTCTACGCGAACGAGTCCGGCAATTGGGGAGACGGGGACCTTGTCAATTTTGACAGCACATGGCTGGATTCCTATAAGCAGGAGTTCGAAAATGCGTTTGACCATCTTGTCCGCATAATCGAAATGGCGGGGGAAAAGGATGTCACCGTTGTCGGAATCGTTTTCCCGCAGAGCCCGGATTTCCGCAAGACGGGTTCGTTCGGTCGCTATGGAATCCGTCGCAGCGAGATGGGTGCGATTATGGAACGCCTGGAAGGCCTGCAAAAGAAATTCGGCAACTTTGTCTTGCTTGACGAAAACAAGATGGGCCAGCACGATTATCCTGCCGCTATGGCATCAAACCAGGACCATTTGAACCGCAAGGGCGCTGCGCAGTTGACGCATAGATTGGATTCCCTGCTTACGGGGATGGAATAGGATTTATGTGGCTTGCGCTTTTATTTGCTTTTCTGCTGTGGGGATGTTCCAATTCCGAAGACGTGCCTTCGCCAGAAACTCCTCATGCTGAATACTCTTTGCTGGATTCGCTTCCGGGAATGGTGCATATCGTATCGACGGATTCCAGTGTCGTGATTGGCACGAACGATTCGTTGGCAAAACAAAACGAACGTCCGCAAATGACTGTCGAATTTGATTATGATTTTGCCATTTCTAGGAACGAGGTGACCTGCGCGGAATACAACGCCCTGATGAAAGTCCCGCTTGCTTGCGAGAACGACTCGGTTCCTGCGACGGACATGACTTTCTTCGATGCGGTCTTGTATGCCAATGAATTGAGCAAGAGCGAAGGACGCGATACCGCCTATACGTATTCGTCGGTCAACTATAACTACGAAGGACACTGCACCGGCCTGGAAGGATACGCGTTCCACCCGGAAGCGAATGCCTACAGGTTGCCGACAGAGGCGGAATGGGTCTATGTCGCCCGCCGCGGCTGGGATGCCAGTGATGGCTGGACTGCGGAAAATTCGGATTATGTTCTTCACGAGCCTTGTTTAAAAGGGACGAACCTTTTGGGCGTGTGCGACATGCTCGGGAATGCGGCAGAATGGGTTAACGACTGGCTTGGTGCTTTCCTGGATACAACAGTCGTCAACTTTGCGGGGGCACCCGGCACGGAGGGCGTCGGCGAAAGGATTATAAAGGGAGGGAGCTTCCGCAATAACCGCGCAAATATCAAGATTTCTAACCGCGGTGACGTGTACATGGTGTCTTCTTCCACAAAGACGGATTACGTCGGCTTCAGACTGGCATTCGGTAATATCCCGAATCCGGCATGGATAGACTGGGCTGAAGGCGGCAATGAAGCGAAGATTGTTCCCGTGACAAGGATGGACGGAAAGCTTGTGTTCAGGAACGACTTGACTGGAAACCTGGTCTATATCGACTTTACCAGGCGCGGGACTCCCTCGGTCGTTGAATTCAAGGATGGCATTGACGCGTATCATCCGGATATTTCGCCAGACGGGAAATGGGTCGCTTTCTGTACGGGAGTCGAAGGAATTCATTCGATATCGCGCCTCTTTGTCCGTAGCTTGGAATCCGATACGGCGAAACCCGTAGAACTTGATTTCCCGACGGCATCAATTCCCCGATGGAGGGTTCTCGATTCCGGGGATACGGTGATTGTCTTTGTGACGGGAGCCGACAATAACGAAGACGTGTATACGTTTATAGAATTGACCACATGGCAGGTGCGTTTCTCGAATGGGGCCTTTGGAACGCCCGAGTTGCTGCTGATGGGGAATTTCCATGGCGGTATAAGTGACGATAACCATCTGGCGGTTACCGGATCGACTCTTTTGCGTGTCCGCTATGCAGATTTCCAGTCCGATATATTCAATGCCTTTATCGATGATGTTTGGTATAACGGGGAACAGGCTTGTAATGTGAGCCTTTCGAAAGACGGGACAAAAAGGACTGCTTTTCTGGATTTTGGCGGAAAGACCGGACGCGAATTTGCGGGAGTGCGTTATAGGACACACGAACGGTTGCTGATAGCAAACAACAAGGGCGAACTCATTGAAAGTATCGGGTCCCCTGCAGGCTACAGTTTCGACCATACGGAATGGGCCGGGAAGGGAATTGTCGGGACTCTTGTCGATGCGGGCGGCAATCACGGGAAAATTGTCTATATCGACCTGGAAGATTCCTCGATCGTGACCCTTGTCGAAGGAAAGGACCTTTGGCATCCGGCGTTTTGGGTCGTGGAAAGGGATATCCACTATGATTCTCGGCTGGACCTGGATAGCGCGGGCGCGTATTATAACGAAAATTCCGAAGATAACGCGTTTGTGCTGCGCGAAAAAATGCAGCGCTTCTGGGAACAAAAAGATTCCGTGACGCTTGTGGCGTTGGGTAGTTCCAGGGTGATGTTTGGTATCTATGGAAAGGCGATTCCGTCCCAGGTAACTTTGAATATGGGATTCCCCAAGGGTGATCTGCACGATGCCAAGCATTTGTTCGATGGTTACATGTTGAACCATCTCAAGAAACTGAAGTACCTGGTTATCGAAATTGCTCCGAACATGTTCTACAGACATGAGGCTGACAATTGGCTTCGCATATACAATAACCAGAAGGGATACCCGTACGATGCCAACCATAATTTCTGGAAGGACAGTATTCCGGATGGCTTTATAGACAGGGTGGCTTCGTGCATGAGCTATCGTTACAAGGAATATCTGCCTTATGATCCGGAAACGTTTATGTACCCGCCAAGATCGTGGGGACATGCCGACATACTCAGTGATTCCTTGCTGGCAATAAATCTCCAGGATCGTTTCCATGAAAATTATTTGATGTTCAAGGAAATGGTGGACAAGGCCGAAAATGCCGGTATAAAGGTGATTGGCATTGTTTTCCCTGTTCACCCCGAATACAAGAATACGGGAACTTTCGGTGCCTATGGCCCGATGCGTTCTGTCGCCAAGGCGGTGATAGATAGCGTTTCGAAATGGAATATTGTCGTGATGGACGAAAATAAAGACGGAAACCACGATTACACCGACGAGATGGCCTATGACTATGACCATCTGAGCATCCTCGGCGCAGAACAGGTTTCCCGCCGTCTGGATTCGCTTATCGTAAGCCTTGAAAAAGGAAAAACAGGTAAATGAAACGCGAATTCGTTTTGATAAAGAGATTTCTGCTGTTGCCTGCAACGTTCCTGTTGGCGTTGGCCTTGTGTGACTGTTCCAATTCGGCGTCGTACGGCGATGACGATTCTACAGAATCTGCTTCTAGCAGGTTTGTCGAAAGCGAAAATGATACGCTGGAAGACATGGTTCGTATCCATGCCAAGGGCGATACCGCTATTCTCGGGACAATGGAGAAAGATGCCAAGCAGAACGAGAAGCCCCTGATGCAGGTCGTCTTTACGTATGATTTTTCCATTGCCCGCCGGGAAGTCACATGCGACGAATACAACAGCCTGATGGAAAAGAAGGTCAAGTGCCTGGTGAGGAATCTGCCTGTTACGAACGTGACATACTATGATGCTGTTCTTATGGCAAATGCGAGGAGCAAGAAAGAGAATTTCGATACCGTCTATACGTATGAAAATGCCCGGTTCGATTACGGCGGCCACTGCGTCGGTCTTGACGGCTTCTCGTTCCATCCCGAAATCAATGGGTACCGCCTGCCGACCGAGGCGGAATGGAATCTTGTGGCGATGCAGGGATGGAGCTATACCAAGGCGTGGACTGTCGAGAACTCCAGCTACAGAAAGCATATGGGGTGCAAGTTCCCGCCGAACGGGGTCACTGTTTGCGATATGGTCGGCAATGTGATGGAATGGGTGAATGACTGGCTGGGCTATTTCCGCGATACGACTGTCGTGAATTTTGTCGGCGCTCCTGACGGCGGCGGTGTAGGCGAGAGAATTGTAAAGGGCGGCAGCTATCGCGATGTCGGCAAGTCTATTGTTCCCAGCTCGCGGGGCGATGTGTATATGGTGTCGTCGGCGACCAAGCAGGAATATATTGGATTCAGGTTGGCGTTTGGCGCCATCAATAACCCGACATGGATGGACCGCTCCGGCGCTTCCGTTACCAGCAGGGTTGTTCCCATGGCCAGCACGTCTGCATTGCTTTCGGCGACGGGAGCGAGCAAGGCCAGGCTGGTCCTCCGAAACGACATGACGGGAAACCTCGTATACATCACTTATACCAGCGCCTTGCCGACAGCGTATGAATTCGAGGACAGTATCGATGTATACCATCCGGATATTTCTCCCGACGGCAAATGGGTAGCCTTCTGCACGGGTGTGGAAGGAATCACGGGGCAGTCCGAAGTCTATGTCCGCAATCTGGATTCCGTGAAAGATCCCGCTATCAAGCTGGATGTCTCGAATGCAGCCATCCCGCGCTGGCGCGTCGAAAATGGCGATACCGTAATCGTGTACGTATCGGATGCGGGCAACAATGCCGAACAGGCGACCTTCATGCAAAAGTCCACATGGAAGGTCCCGTTCCATGGCGGGAAATTCGGGACTCCCCAGAAGCTTTTTGATGGAGCCTATCACGACGGAATCAGTTCGGATAACCGCCTCGCCGTTACGGGCTCGACTCTTTTGCGGGCGCGCATAGCCGGATCGGAATCGTCGCTTGCCACCGATACCGTTTGGTACGGCGGGGAACAGGCCTGCAACGCGAGCCTCGCGAAAGACGGGAGTAACCGCGTGTCGTTCCTGGATTTCGGCGGCGAGACGGGAAGGGCGTTTGTCGGCAAGAGGTATGGCACGCACGAAAGGATCCTGATTGCGGACAGTACGGGAAAACTTCTGCGGACTGTTGCGGCCCCGTCGGGTTCGTCTTTCGATCATAGCGAGTGGTCCGGAGACGGTCTCGTTGCCGCCCAGGTCAATGCGAACGGGGCGCATACGAAGGTCCTGTACATCAATTTGCAGGACAGTTCCTTCACGACGCTTGCCGAAGGGGACGAAATTTGGCATCCGTGCCTTTGGCTGAAAAAGAGCGCTTCGCCGAATGGGAATACGATATTGGACTTGGACAGCGCTGGAGCCTACTATAGGGAAACCTCGGAAGATTACGTGTTCGTGTTCCGCGAGAAAATGGAACAGTTCTGGACAATGAAAGATTCCGTAACGGTTCTGGCCCTGGGCAGTTCCAGAACGATGTTTGGCCTGTACTACAAGGAAATGCCCTCCTGGGTGGTGCTGAACATGGCTTATCCCGGAGCCGACATGTACGATGCCCGCTATATATTCCTGAACTACATCCTGGACCATGTGAAGACCTTGAAGTACCTGGTTCTGGAAGTCGCTCCGGACATGTTTTACAGGCAGGCCAAGGATCACTGGATCCCGATGTATGCGGCTGTTCCGGGAATTGCCTACGACGCCCATCACGGCTTTTGGAGGAATGGCGTGCCAGAAGGGTTTATCGAGGCCGTGAAAAATTGCCCGTCGTATGCGAACAAGGATGTTCTGCCTTACGACGCCGATTTCATGTATCCGGCAAAATCATGGGGGAACGCCCCGTTGGTGGTGGATTCTACGCTTTCGACGGATTCTACCGCGCTGGAGTGGGTCGAAACCAGCTTTGCTGCGTATACCGAAATAGTGGAGGCCGCGTTGGATGCGGGAATCAAGATTGTCGGAGTCATCTACCCGAGACATCCGGATTACAGAAAGACCGGATCGTTCGGGGCGTACGGGCCTAAACGCTCTTATGCGGAAAAATTGATAAAAAGGGTTTCTAAGTTCGACATGGTTATTCTGGACGAGAACAAGTGGGGCTATCACGACTATACCGATGAGATGGCCTACGATTACGACCACTTGAGTATCGAGGGTGCCAAGCAGCTTACCCGCAGGGTGGATTCGCTATTGAAAACGTTGGAGTAGATGAACGCGTTGCGCTTGATGATACTTCCCTTGGCCGTGATGCTTTTTTCCGTTTTCCCGCTGACGGATACGGATATATGGTGGCATTTGGCGTGTGCGCGGGAGTGGGTTGTGACCTGGACTCCAGTCAGAGGAAACATCGTCAACGTGCATGAGTTTTTCCAGCAGGTTGTATCGTTCGTCTACACTCTTGGCGGGGCTCCGCTTCTTGTTGCTTTCAAGGCGCTGCTGTGGGGAACCGTTTTTCTGTTGTTCCTGCTGCCGCTGAGGCGAAAGACGTTCGGCCTTGTTCCCGTGGCGGTGCTCGCGGCAGCTCTTTTCTGCTTCCGGTTCCATTTTGAACTCCGTCCGGTCGTCTTTTCGATGCTGTTCCTCGGAATCTACTGGAATCTGGTCCCGCGCATTTTCGATAGGGAAGGCTTCCGCAAGATTCCGATAGTCCTGCTACTGCTTTGCTTGCAGTGGCTATGGTGCCGGTTTCAGGGACTCTACATTTTGGGGCCTGTTCTTGTGGCGGTGTTCGCCGCGGGGGAGTTCGTGCGCAAGAACCATGGCGGCAAGGGCTTGGCGCTCCTGGTCCTTCTGTTCTTGGCGATGCCGTTCTTGCATCGAGATGGACTGGAACTGTTCCTTTATCCGTTCGGGCTTCTTGACCGCCTTATGGGGCTGACAGAATCGGCGGTCGTCTTTGCCGGCGGTATTGCGGAAAACCGTAGCCCCCTGACTCTCTTGATGGAAGGGGAGAATGTCCTTGCCGATATCCTGGCCATCCTCTTTGCGGTTGTTTCGCTGGCGCTTGCCGTGCGTGGAATTGCCAAGTCTCCGCGACGAACCGAACCGACAACGGCATGGCTGTGCATTACGGCGGTTCTAGCCCTTGCGGCAGAACGCAATATCGTACTTTTTTTGCCTGCGATGTGTTATTTTGTCCTGAATTTGGAACGTCCCTTGAATATGCCTTGCCACGCCCGTCGTCTTGGAATGTACCTGCCGGTTGTTCTGCTCTTTGCGGTACTGGGCGTATGGTGCAGAAGCCTTTTGCCGTATGACCGCACGATGGTCTCTTCGTTGCGCGTTCCGGTAGCGGCTGCGCAGTGGATGAAATCCAATCCCCATGAAGGAAGGCTTTTCAACGATGACCGCGCCGGGGGCTATCTCGCCTTTGAGAATCCCGGGGATTCCACCTATATGGACGGGCGCTTCATCTTGAAGTCGGCGGAATTCTTCGGACGTTATCTGGAGTACCCCGAAAAACCGGAAACGTACATGCACGACGTGGATTCCCTGGGAGTGGATCGCGCCATATTCCCGCTGCGCTACTATGCACGCTGGGATGGCGTCATTTCGGCGATGCTCCGGTCCGGAAAATGGGGGGCCGTTTATGTGGATAGCGGTTTTGTTGTTCTTGATAGAAAAAACTTAAGATAAACTTACTCCATCTGTATTACTATCAATAACTTACGCTTTTTTTTCTCCGAGAAATGCCGTTTTTTTTGATAAAAAAGCGGTTTTTTCTTTTTTGCATAGTGTATTTTTGTGCACTAATGTTCTTGTCAAGGGATAGTTGAAAATTTTCCTGTTGATATAATGTGAAATCTCTAGGGGGATGGGTTGGATTCTTACGTGGTTAAATATGTGCATTTCAAGGAAAGATTTGGGAAAATAAAAGTATTTCCGACAAATTGGCCTTTTTGACCTGATTTTGAACATTTGAAAAAAAAATTCCCCGTCCCGATTTTTCGTCGCCTCCCTTTACTTACTTTTTTAGCTCCAAACGATTTTAGATCTTACCTGTTTTTTTGAGTTTATAGTGGAAAACATTGTTTCTTTATTAGATGTAGTTGCGTCGCCTTGGCAGATGGTGCTGAAGTGCGTCCGTGCGGAATGTAATGATTTTGGCATGGCTATATTCGACGCAGTAGGCTACGAAGGTTTTTCTGACGGCATTGTCAATCTTACTGTACCCGATACTTTCCGCGAGACCTGGCTCAACAGTCATTACGGCGATTTGCTCCGCAGGGCTTTCGGCGAAGTGCTCGGCCCCGAATTCAAGGATTACAGGATTCGCCTGCTGGCACCCTCGAATCCAGTTCCCGAAATGAAGTTTACTCCGCGCGTGGCGCGCGTGATGCCCCCGGTAAAAAAGAATGTCGTTGCCCCGAAACGCAAGAAACTTAGTTTGTATGCAAACTATACGTTCGAGACGTTCGTCGAGGGCGAATGCAATTCTACCGCACTCCGTGCCTGCGAAACCGTCGTGGAGACTCCGGGCGACATGGGCATGAACCCGCTGCTGGTCTACGGGGCTTCCGGATTGGGGAAGACCCACCTGCTGCAGGCTATCGCCGCGAAGCTGCAGGCGACAAGGCCCGGCATCAAGATTGTCTACCGCGCCGCTTACGATTTCTTGCGCGATTCCGTTGCCATGGCGGAGGCTTCCTATGCCGGCAAGAGGGCTCTGTACCAGGAACTCAAGGAGAAGTTCAAGGAGAACTATGCGGATTGCGATGTCCTCCTGGTGGACGACATCCAGCTTTTGGAAAAGGGCGTGAAGTGCCAAGAGAAATTGGCCATGCTCATCAAGATTTTGCGGAGCCAGGGCAAGCAGGTCGTGTTGAGCTGCGACCGCCATCCGTCTGCATTCAAGAAACTGCAAGACGGCGAATCGCCTGCCAGGGACGCGAAGATTCCGCAGCTTTCCGCGAACTTGCTTTCGCATCTGGAAAATTGCGTGGCTGTCGGCCTGACGGAACCCGATTTGAATACTCGCATGGGCCTTATCCGCGAGAAGTCCAAGAACATTCCGTTTAATTCAGACGACCGCGAAGAAATCTGCAGGTTCCTTTCTATTCCGCCGCGTGCGAACGTGCGCCTTATCGAAGGGACGCTGAACTGGCTGCGCGCCATGCATACCATGAATGGCGTGGAACTCAGCCTGAGCTGCATAAAGCAGTTGCTGGTATCTCCGAAAAACGATGGCGCTGTCCTGACGCTCAAGAACATCAGCGAAACGGTTGCCGCTTCGTTCAAGGTCGATACGGTCGTGCTTTCTTCCCGCCGCCAGGACAAGGGGGCTTCGCTCCCGCGCAAGATTGCCATGTTCCTCTGCCGCGAACTCACGACCGAGTCGTTGCAAGAAGTGGGCAAGGCGTTCAACCGCGATTACGCTACGGTGATTGCCGCCATACAGTCCCTGGTCGCGTTGATGGGGAAGGATGAATCTGTTGCCCGTCGGGTACAGGACATCCGCTACATGCTGGAAACCTGATGAAAGCCTTGATTACAGGCGGAGCCGGCGTCGTAGGGAGGGCGCTGTGCAGGGAGCTTCAGGAAAGAGGCGTGCAAGCGAGGGTCCTGACCCTTCCGGGCGATCCCCTGGCAAAGACGCTTCCGCCGGAGGTGGAAGTCTTGTATGGCGACGTGGCGGATTACGCGTCCATTCGCCCGGCTTTCGATGGTGTCGATGTCGTCTTTCACCTGGCGGCCATCCTTCTTTCTACCAGGCGCGGGGAATTCGAACGCATCAATGCGGGCGGCACGCGGAACGTGGTTTCGGCCTGCCAGGATGCCGGAGTCCGCAGGCTTCTGTATGTTTCGAGCATCTCGGTGACGTATCCCGTGCTGACTCCGTACGGGGCGAGCAAGCTTGCCGGGGAATCTTGTGTCAAGGATTCGGGACTGGACTGGACTATCGTTCGCCCGACTCTTGTGATAGGCGATGGCGGCGGCATTGAATACAAGATGTTCGAACGTTACGTGACGCGTTTCCCGGTTTATTTCTTGCCGGGCGGCGGTATGTCGAAAAAACGCCCGGTGAGGAGCGTAGACCTGGTCAAGGGGATTGCCGTGGCCGGCCTCTCTCCGGAAGCCCTGGGCAAGACATACGCGCTTGCCGGTCCTGAAATCCTGAGTATGGCGCAGATGGCGGAACGCATCTTGAAGAATGCGGGGAAAAAACACTGGATGGTTCCTCTCCCATGGTGGATTTCCAGGCGTCTTGCCGTATTGAAAAACTGGATAGGCGGTAATCGCGTGTCGGCGGAGCAGGCTCTTGCCGGATTCCTCTACGATGCGGTTCCCGGTATAGAGGATGCTGTCCGGGATTTGGAATATGCCCCAAAAGAGGCACTTTAGCGTGATTTTTGACGCATTTCCTTGAATATCTCTGCTACAGATTGATTTTTTCCCTGTAATTGGAGTATATTATGGGGAAAAAAGAGGATATATATGAAACATTCTTTCCTTTTGGCTTTTACCGTAGCTGCCTCGCTTTCCCTGTTTGCTTGTGGCGACGATAGCAGCTCTTCTCCGAACAATGTGGACAAGGACTCCATCGAATCTTCTGCGGATAACGACAATCCGGATTCTTCGGATGACAAAACCACCAGTTCTTCTTCTGCAGAAGAACCGGAATCTTCTTCGTCTGACGAAAAGAAGGATGGCGTCCGCGAAGCGACCCTGGAAGACTTGCAGAAGAACATGACCATCAAGGACCTGTTCGGCACGGAAATCACGTTCTCCGCCGGCTCCAAGAATGGCTTGTTTGCGTTCTTCCTCCCCGGTCCGGATTATGACTCCGCATGGGTCGTCGTCTATTCCGACTTTAAGAAGGGAACCATCGAATTCAACTCGTCGAACGCATCGTATGCGACCGTCGGTTCCGAAGGTACGGTCAAGTCCATGAAGGAACTCGTGACCGAGAAGGCCAAGATGTCTTTTGTTGTCAAGACTGTCGAAGAAGACTCTACGCTGCTCTGCGTATTCCAGGGCGATACCCTCGAAGTCCAGACGACAAAGGTCAAGGTCAATACCAACATGATTTCGGACGGAACGGCCCTGAAGGGCAAGCGCCTCTCCTGCAAGGGTAACAACCTGACGGAAGCCTTCTCGTTCTTCGACGGCTCCTTTGTCAAGTTCCAGATCAAGGAATCCGATACGACCCACTGGAATGCCGGCCGCTACGACATCTTGCGCGGCAAGTTCATGGCCCTGACTCTGAATTCAGATACGGCGACGGCAATGCTCACGACGGCGGACCTGTCCAATTCCTATGCGATGACGTCGGTTTCTGGAACCAAGTCCGAATGTAGCGAATCGGAATTCAAGTACACCGGAATCGATAGCGACAAAATTGCCTCCGAATGGGATGCCTCCGAAGGCGATCTCAACTGGACGATGAACCTGAAGGATGACGGAACCTATG
The DNA here is from genome assembly GCF_002395745.1 of Fibrobacter sp. UBA4309. Taxonomy (GTDB): domain Bacteria; phylum Fibrobacterota; class Fibrobacteria; order Fibrobacterales; family Fibrobacteraceae; genus Fibrobacter. Next base: position 12,394 of record NZ_DGUN01000046.1, on the reverse strand, counting down.
CCATCCGTGCCAATGAAGGCCGTACCGAAATCCTCAATGGCGATTGGAGCGTCTTTGGCGATTACCTGGTGCTCCAGAACAGGGAATGCTCCAATACCGCCTGCAAGCCGCAGATTATCGGCCAGGTGACCGATTTCGATGCGGCAAAGGGATTCACCTATTCTCACTGGCCGTCTTTCTCTACCGATGGAGAAAATAAGGGTAACGAGTTGCCGTCCGAATGGAGCGCTGCCGTTTACGAATAGCCCGTAACGACAATGGACTATATGCGCCGCTTGCCGTTGTGCAGGTGGCGTTTTTATATTTGGCAGGGAAGGTCCTAAAGAAGGTCGTATATGAAAGTCTATTTAGTCCAGATGGAAGTAATCCCGGGAAAGCCGGACGAGAATCTCAAGAAAATCAAGGCCGCCGTGGCTCGTGCGAAAAAGGCGGGCGCCAAGGCGGTGCTATTCCCGGAAAACGCCATTTCGGGAGATTACAGCAAACTTGGTTCGAAACAGGATGAAGTCGGATTCCAGATGAAGTGCCGCGATGCGGAGTATGCCTTGGAAAAGCTCTCCAAGGGCATTGAAATCCTGGTCGGTTCCAGTATCATGTACGATGACTGCATGTACAACCACTATGTCAACGGTAACATGGACGGCTGGGAAAACGATTTCGAAGTCGTTTCCGATTTCCAGGAATACGTCCTGGACAAGGAAGAGGATGTTGCCGAATTTTGCACAGGCTTCGTGAAAGAAAACAAGAAACCGGTTGTCTATATGGGCGCGGTCGGTACGGAAAATTCCGGCAAGAACATCTATGCGCTCGATGGCGGTTGCCGCGTTTACGACAAGGCGGGCAAGGTTGCCTACCGCATGCCGCAGTTCCGTGAATGCGAAGCGCTGCTGGATATTGCCAATGGCCGCGTCAAGTTCGTTTCGGGCGAAAAGTCCGTGAAACCCGCCGAGCCGATCGCGGTACTGCACGATGCGCTCGTGTACATGATCCGCGAGAACCTGAAGAAGTTCCATATCGAACGCATGGTCATCGGGGCGAGTGGCGGTATCGATAGTGCCGTTTCCGCCGTGCTCTATTCCGAGGCTATCGGCGCGAAGAATGTCTATCTCGTGAACATGCCGACCAGGTTCAATTCCGATACGACGAAGAATGCTGCCCGTGACTTGGCGGCGAACCTGAAGACGCCTTACATGGTCGCCCCGATTTCCGACATGCTCGATGCCGTTTGCGGCAGCCTCGCCAAGTGCTCCTTTGTGCGCAGCGACAAGAAAATCAAGATAGAAGGGCTTGCCTACGAGAACCTGCAGGCACGTACGCGATCTTCGTCGGTACTGCTTTCTATCGCCTCCGTGCTCGGCGCGGGAATCACCTGCAACGGCAACAAGAGCGAGGCGACCACCGGTTACTGCACGCTTTACGGTGACAGTTGCGGCGTGATGTGTGCCCTGGGTGACCTGTGGAAAACGCAGGTGTACGAACTGGCCCGCTATATCAACCGCAAAAAAGAAATTATTCCGGTGGCGTCCATCGATGTCCCTGCCAGTGCGGAACTGAGTGATGCCATGAACGTGGACGAAGGCAAGGGCGACCCGATCAAGTATCCGTACCACGACAGGCTTTTTGCCTACTGGGTAGATGAAAATCACGGTCTGGACGAAACGGAACAGCTACTGGAGAAAGGGAATCTCTGCAAGGTCATCGGTGCCGACGAGAAGTATTTCAAGAAGCTGTTCAAGACGAAGGCCGATGCGCTCGAAGACATGCGCGCCTGGCATAAGCGTTTCCGCGGCTTGGCCCTTGCCAAACGCGTCCAGTTCCCGCCCATCCTTTCGGTGAGCGGTTCTGCATTCGGTGGCGAATACACCGAATGCCAAGGCTAAAGGCAAAAATTATTTGTCGATGACGCCCGAGGCGACGACGCCGTCGCCGTCGTAAACGACGAGAATCTGTCCCGGCGTAGAGGCGAACTGCGGTTCGTCGAAGGCGACCGAGATGTCTTCGTTGCCGATGGCGGTGATGTGCGCGCTTGCACCCTTGTGGCCGAGCCTAATCTGTGCAGAAAGCGTCTTCTTTAAGATGGGGGAGTCGCGGTCGACCATCAGGTTCAGCTTGATGGCGTGGACTTCGTTGCACTGCAATACGCTGCGCGGTCCGAGAACCACGCGGTTCTTGGCGGCGTCGATACTCACGACGAACAGCGGTTCCGGCTGCCCGCCGATATTGAGCCCCTTCCTTTGCCCGATGGTGTAGTGGATGATTCCCTTGTGCTTGCCGAGAACCTTGCCGTTTATGTCCACGAAATCGCCGGGGACGTTGTCGCTTTCGTCGAAGAGTACGGAGTAGTCGCCGCATTCCAGAAAGTCCTGGCTTTCTTTTTTGTCGGCGTAATCGTTCCAGCCGAGTTCGCGGGCGAGATTCTTGACGTCTTCCTTGATCATCCCGCCGAGTGGGAAGATGACGGTGGAAAGCTGGTCCATGCTGAGGCGCGAAAGGAAATACGACTGGTCCTTGGAATTGTCGGTGGCGCGGTACAGGAACGGCTTGTCGGAACTCTGGAAGTCGAGCCTGGCGTAGTGGCCGGTGGCAAAGTAGTCGAAGCCGATGCCCATCTGGCGGGCGGTGTGCAGGAGCGCCCCGAATTTGATGGTCTGGTTGCAGCGGACGCAGGGGTTGGGAGTGCGCCCGGCCCGGTATTCGCTGCGGAAGTAGTCGAGCACCTGGCGGCTGTATTCGCCGGAGACGGGGACGGTGTAGTGGGGGATGCCCATGCGCTTGGCGATTTCTTGCGCCTCGGCGATGCTTTCGTCTTCGTTGGGACCGAAGCATCCGGACTTGCCTTCGATTTTCGGCATGTTGGGGATGGAGTTGTCCCACGTGGACATGGTGATGCCCACGACGTTGTAGCCCTGCTGCTTGAGCGTCCATGCGGCAAGGGAGGAGTCGACGCCTCCCGAAAGGCCTACCGCAACCGTCTTGTTCTCTATTTTCATACCAAAAATATAGAAAATAGGCGCGGGAGTGAATATTAACTGGACTTTTGCGCGGTTAGGAATATATTTTAGTGTTATGGTGAAGAAACTTTTGAATGCGCTCGATTCGGTGCTGTTGGGCAAGCGCGAATCTATAGAAATGCTCGTGATGGCCCTGCTCGCCGATGGGCACGTACTTATCGAAGATGTCCCCGGCACCGGCAAGACAACTTTGGCCAAGGCGCTCGCGGTGGCCATTGGCGCCGATTTTTCGCGAATCCAGTTTACGCCCGACTTGCTTCCGGCCGACGTGACGGGAGGCGCCATATTTAAGGCGAACACGGGTGATTTCGAAATCCGCAAGGGCCCCGTCTTTACGCAGGTGCTCCTGGCGGACGAAATCAACCGCGCCTCCCCGCGCACGCAGAGTGCGCTTTTGGAGGCGATGGAGGAACGACAGGTGAGCCTTGAGGGCGAGCGCCATGCGCTCCCTGAACTCTTCATGGTACTGGCGACGGAGAATCCGGTGGAGTTCCACGGGGTTTTCCCGCTGCCCGAAGCGCAGATGGACCGCTTCATGGTACGGCTTTCGCTCGGCTATCCGTCCGACGAGACGGAATTGCAGATTTTGCGGAGCCACCGTGAAGGCCGTCCGCTGGATAGCCTCGCCGCCGTCACGAATGTAGGCGAAGTTCTCGAAGCCCGCAAGGTTGTCCGCAAGATTCACGTGGACGAGTCGCTCGAACGCTATGCGGTTTCGCTGGTGCAGGCGACGCGCGTGAGTCCCGATGTCCGCCTTGCCGCAAGTCCCCGTGCGGGAATCAACCTGCTCAAGATGGCCCAGGCCTCGGCGTATGTCGCGGGTCGCGATTTCGTGAATCCCGACGATATCCAGAAGGTGTTTTTCCCGGTAATGGAACACAGGGTGTTCGCGAAGGAATCTGCCCGCGGAGCGTCGCGGCAAATTCTCGAAACCATCGTGAAGCAGACCCGTATCCCGAAATAAGTTTCCCGGCGCAAGATGCTTTCGACGGTCAAGTGGCTTCTGGATGCGATACCGAGGTCCCCGAAACGGGCCGGTCTCCTGATGCGCCTCTATTACCGCTGGCAAGAAAACTTCACGGCGGCGGGGCATGCCGCGGCGGCGTTGCTGCCCTTTTCGATGTTTGCCGGCATGGTTCCCGGATTCTGGGCGGCGTGGATTTTTGGCGGTCTCGACTTCCTGTTCTTCCTGACGCTTGTCCCGAGTCTCTTTTTGACGGCGAAAAAGAACCGGCTCGTCATGGGCGAAATCGTTGTTCCGCCGGTGTACGAAAAAAAACGCGTGGTGCTGTCGGTACAGGTGACGGCATTGAACCGGATCGATTCGGTCTCGGTATACTGTTCCCGCATGCATCCGTCCATAAAGTGTATCGGGCAAGAACCACGTAGCGTTGCTGCGGGGGAATCGGTACGCCTGGAATGCGAACTGCTTGTGGGCGGCAGGGGCGTGTATTCGGTTCCGAAGGTTTCGCTGGCCGTTCCCGAAATCAAGGGAATGCTCCGTGCGCTTGTCGCCTCGGCTCCGGCGGAACTTGTCGTGTATCCGGAACCCGTGAGGGTCAAGTCTTTCGGCTTCTTGACTGCGGGCGGGAGCGGAATGGCCTTTGCACCGCTCCTGATGCCGAACCTTTTCCGCGGAATGGAATTTGCGGGAGTCCGCGAATACCGCGAAGGCGATTCCCTGAGGGACTTGCATCACAAGGCGTTCGCCCGTTACGGGCGGCCGTTCACGAAGGAATTCGAAACCGAAAGGGGTTCCGGTTGCGTACTCGTCCTGGATGTCCGTGCATCGGGACTCCGCGAAAAGTCCCTGGTGGAACCGCTCATACGTCTCGCCGCCGGCGTAGGAATCTGGTTGATAGAGCGCGGCGCTTTGGGACGCTTTTTTGTAGGGGATGACGAAATCCCGGAAACGCATAACGTGGATTCCTTCCTGGAAGCCCTTGCGAGAATCCCGCACAAGGTCAAGAGTCAAAAGCTCTGGTCGCCGTCCGCCCGCCCCACGGGTCCCGTTCTCCGCCTGGGGCTCCGCCCGGTCGCCGACCCGCTTGTGCACAAGCAGGTCGTCGTGACGGCTCGCGCCGAAGCAAACGCCCATGCCGACGAAACCTATTTCGTGAATCTGGGCGGGAATCCTACGGAGGTCTCCCTATGAAACTGGACCTCCGCAAAGTTTGCAAGACACTTTTCCTCTGCATCGCCTCGGTGAATCTCGGGGTTTCCAGCGGGCTGGAGCTCTTCGGAATTCTCCTTGCGCTGCTGTTTGCCTACCTGCATTACCGGGAATGGAAAAAGCCGGACGCAGTCCCGCGTTACAGGAAATCGGTTGCCTATCTATCGGTAATCCCGTTTGCCGTCTGGTGGGTCATGGTCCCGTCTGTCGAATACGGAGTATCACCTTACGTTGTCTATATTCCCGCCTGGTACCTGTTGCTCTTGGCATGGCTCCAGAAGCGCAGCGTGGGCAACGGTGGATTCGAGGCCTTTGTCGCCTTCAACGGATGTGCCGTGCTTCTCCTGGGGCTGTATAACGCCCCCCGCTTCTGCGTGGCCCTGGGAGTCGTGGGAATTCTCCTTGCGCTGCAGGCTTACGCAAGGCCGCGGACGGCCGTATACAAGCATTTGCTTTTCGTTTTGCTCTTTGCAGCCATGGGCTGCGCTGCCTACGGCGGCTGGCAATATTGGAAACATCATCGCGGTGACGGAGGACGCTGGGCGCAGGACTACTACGATCGCACCCGCGTGATGGGATTCAATCCCGTAGTCTCCCTGGGGTCGTTCAGGAGCAACTATGTCTCGCGCTACAACAACCAGGTGGTATTGCGCGTGTGGGATCCGCTTGCTCCGGCATACTTGCGTGCGGCGGTTTACGAAAAGTATGTGGGAGGAATCTGGAAACTTCCCCGCGCGCCGGCAGCGACGCTTTATCCATCGTATTACCGCGTCGATTACGCCGTTTTCGAATCGGCGGATTCGGCGACGCGCTCCCTGGACAGCGTTCCCGTATGGGTGCAGGCTTCCCTGGACAACCTGGGATTCTTTTTCGCCCCGTTTGGTGCGTCGGGTATAGCCGTGAAGAATGCGGACTCTCTGGATTACTATTCGACGGGAGTATTTGTCGGCGCAAACGAAAAACGCGGGGACTGGTACTACTTTAGGCCGGGCGCCTTGGCTGCCCCCGAAGTCGCCGGAGTCCCCGATTCCACGTACCTGCAAATCGGCCGCCAGTACGGGGCGTTCCTCGATTCGGTTTCCCGGCAGATGGACCTCGACGGGTATGAAGGGGCCTCCGTCCTGAAACAAATTTCGGGCTATTTTGTAAGGCATTTCCGGTATTCCCTGCAGGTGCCGGGCATGCTCGCCAGGCACCGCTCGGCGGACCCGCTGGTCCTGTTCTGGAACGCCAAGCAAGGTTATTGCGAATACTTCGCTACGCTAGCAACGCTCCTGCTCCGCCATCAGGGAATTCCCGCACGCTACGTGACGGGATTCGCCCGTCCCGAACGCTCCGCATCGCGACCCTATGCCGTTTATCGGAGGTCGGGCAGCCATGCCTGGGTAGAGGCTTTTGTCGACAGTTCGTGGGTCCAGTTCGACCCGACCCCTCCTCTCTTTGCCGTGGCCCGGCCGCAGCCGTCCTGGCTTGCCGAAAGGTGGGAAGGTCTCGTTGGACGCCTGAACTTTTTCCTGCATGTCGTCAGGGAGGGGGAATGGCGGCGCGCCATCGACAGCCTGCAACTGGATCTGGAGGATTTCTTGACGGGCAAGTTCTATGCGGCGCTCCTTTTGCTTGCCGCCGTGGCCGCTGCCGTGGGACGGTTCCGCCGCAAAAAGCAATCCCGGTTGCCGGAATCACGCCGGAACGTGCAGAAATGGATTGCCGTTCTGGACCGGGCGGAACGTCGGCTTTCCCGCCTGGGATTTACGCGCATGCCCGGGGAAACAGTCGGCGCCTTTGTAGAACGCCTCTCGCGGAAGTCCCGGGATGAGCACTTACAGGACGGGCGCTTACGGGATAAACGCCCGCATGATGAACAAAAATACGCGGAAGCCCTGAAGGACCTCCGCGAGTACGAATCCGTTCGATGGAAATGAGAATCGGTTCCTGCTGGACTATTGTTCGCTGATGTAGAAAATTTCCGTGGTGCGGCCCTTTTCGGCGAGGTCCGCATTTTCCATTTCGGAATTCAAGAAGAATATCCCGTGGATGTTCAGCTCGACATTGCCCTTGGCGAACTTGATGGTGGCCTTGTCTTTCCAGGTTTTCGGATAGAAGCAGGTGTTTCCGATGGTAGTCTTCAGTTCCAGCATGCCGCCGGATATCTTCCAGGAGCCGCGGGTCGTACCTTCATAGCAAGAGGCCAACATGGTGCTCTGCGGCGGGTACGTAAACGTGAAGCTATGGTCTTCGCCAAAGAATAGCGTGGCGGGAGGATTGAATTTGTGGTTTGCGTTGATCGTGTAGAGCGTGTCGCCGTCGAAATCGGTAATTTCCGTGGCTCCGTCCATCTTCCATGTGCCCCCGGCAAGGCATTCGTCAGAAAGGCCGGTCTTGCAGAGCTCTCCACGGGTCGGATCGGATGCCGCGTCGTCGCTACAGGCTGCAAACAGGCAGAAAGAAGTCAAGGCCGCCAAAACTAAGATTTTCTGTTTCATTTCATTCCTCGTTTGTTTGTCTGTTTGGAATATAGGTTTTTCGTCTTCAAAAGTATAAAACCGGGGAAAAAAAATATGGGAAAAGCGCTTTTTGCCCCCAAAACCGGTCGTTTTAACCTTTTTGGTAATGGAAAAAAGCTTACGCGATTTTTTTTTGCGTGAAAATGCGGTATTTTTAAGATACGGACAGTTATTCTGTTTGGTTGTTTTGGTTAAGGAGTAAAAAATGAATTTTAAGATATTTGGCGCTATTGCCATGATGGCTGCCGCGGCATATGCGGCGCCGGATCCTAACTTCCACATCTATCTCGCGTTTGGCCAGTCCAACATGGAAGGCCAGGGCGATATCGGGAATCAGGACACGACGGTTGACAAACGTTTCCAGGTTCTCTGGGCGGCCGACAACGGCTCATGCTCCGGCAAGACCAAGGGCAAATGGTCTACTGCCGTGCCTCCGCTGGCGCACTGCCAGGGTGCGAAGCTTGGCCCCACGGACTACTTCGGCCGCACGATGGTCGAAAAGACAGACCCCCAGATCAAGGTGGGTGTCATCGTGGTGGCTGTCGCGGGGTGCAGTATCGACCTGTTTGACAAGGACAACTACGCAAATTATGCGAGGACGCAGCAGAGTTGGATGACCCAGCGAATCAACGCCTATGGCGGCAATCCCTATGGTCGCATGATCGAGATGGCCAAGAAGGCCCAGGAAGACGGCGTCATCAAGGGCATCATCTTCCACCAGGGCGAAACGGATGCCGGTAACGGCCAGTGGCCTTCCAAGGTCAAGAAGGTCTACGACAACATTATCAAGGACTTGGGCCTCGGTAGCGACATTCCGTTCCTCGCTGGCGAAGTTCTGCGCACCGGCGTAAGCAGCGGTGCCAACAACAACATTGCGAAACTCCCGCAGCAGTCCAAGAACTTCTACGTAGTCTCTTCCGAAGGCTTCAACCAGGCTCTGGGTGATGGCCAGAATGTCCACTTCACCTCGCAGGAATACCGCGACTTCGGCAAGCGCTACGCCGAAAAGATGATCGAGGTCCTGGGTGACAAGGTCAAGCCGGCTGTAGCGGAGTCCAGTTCCAGCAGCGAGCCCCCTGCAAGTTCCGCTAGCGTCTCCTCCAGCTCGACTGTTTCTTCTAGTTCCTCTCATCGTCACCATTCTTCTTCGTCCGCGGTTGGACCTGTGTCCAGTTCCAACGTCGTTGGCCCGAAATCGTCTTCGACCGATGTCATCGATATCGTGACGGGCGTGTCCCTGAATATCGGCAAGGCTGTATTCGAAAGCGGCCGCGTATCCGTTCCGGTCAAGGTGAATGGAACCAAGGTGGTAGCGAAGGTCTACAGCATGCTCGGCAAGGAAGTCTTTGACTTCAGCAGCAGCTACAGCAACGGAACTCTCGGGTTCTCTGCGACCAGCCTGTCCCAGGGCTATTACATGCTCTCTGTCCAGGTCGGTTCGGAACATTCCGTGCAGAAGGTGCTGGTGAAGTAAGTTTCCCCGAAAAATCTTCTGGGCCTCTCGGTGTTAGCCGGGGGGCTTTTTTATTCGATGGAAACGACGGTCAGGGTGTCGCCAGACACCTTGAACTTGATTTCCTTGCCGGCGAAGGCGAAGCCGTAGGTTCGTTCCGGGTCGTCTTGGTAATGCGGGCGCGGGTCCTGGGCGAGGATTCCTGTGAGGGTGTCCCGTTTTTCGGGCGGGAACTTGGCGAGAATGTTCTCGTCGATTTCCACCTGCAGGCAGTCGTACCGCTTGCTTTCCGCAAAACCGCCCGCTGCATCCGGGATGCTGTCTGCGTAGGGCAGGTACGGCTTGATGTCTACGATAGGGGTTCCGTCCATCAGGTCGGCTCCGCTGACGACTATTTCCGGGCCGTTTTTACCGGCGGTGCGGATTTCTTCTATCTTGACGCAGCTCATCGCGATCGGGTTCGGACGGAAGCTGCTGCGGGTGGCGAATACTCCCAGGCGCTTGTTGCCCCCGAGGCGGGGAGGCCGCACGGTCGGCGACCATGTCTCGCGCACGTTCTCCGAAAAAATCCAGAGAATCCACAGGTGGCTGAAACCTTCCAGACCGCGCAGCGCGTCGGCGTTCTGGAATTCCTTCTCGAACCGGATTGTCGATTTCAGGGTACGCAAAAGCCCGCTTTGTCGCGGAATCCCGAATTTTTCGGGAAAGTCGCTTTCTATGCGGGCTATGACTTTAAACGTGTATTCGTTCATATCCGGATTATTCGAATCCGTTCGCGATGCCCTTGACGGCGTAGGCTCTTCTTTCGCCTGCGGCGTTGACGATGATGGCTGCACCGGAAACATAGTTGGCCCAGCGGGGTCTCGGCGTAATGGTCATGTCGTAGATGCGGTAGTTGATGGCCTTGTCCGTCAGGTACGAAACGAGCGGGACGATGAATTCGTCGTGGGAACAGACGACGCGGAAACGCGGCATTTCGGCATAGGACTTTGCGAGGTATGTCGAAATCATTTCTTCGCTCTTTTCGGCGAGGTCGTAGAAGGCGTCGGCGAAGTTCCCGGTAAAGATCCATTCAGAAATGACCTTGCTGGAGCTGTAGCCTTCGGCATGGTTGTATTCGTCGCGCTTGTCGGAATCCTTGACGAACCATCCTGCCTGGAAGACGTCATTGGTGTCGTGCGGGAACGTTGTCTGGCCTCTGCCGATAGCGATGTTCAGGCAGGTCGCTTCCGTGCGGACGAAATTCGTGTGGGAGAAGGTGAAGTTTTCAGGGCCGACGAGCTTTTTCCCGACAGTCTGGGCCTGCTCTATGCCTTCTTCGGTGAGGGCGCTTTCCTGGGTCACGTAGGGTTCGCGTTCACCGTGTCTCAGCACGAAAACGACCTTCTCGTCGCAGCGGACGCTCTGGAACACGTTGCCGATATCGGCGAATCCGTTCGTGTCCGGCACGACCTGGACCGGGTCGCCGTCGACGCAGGGGACGGCCTGTTCGCTGGAGACCGGCACGGTTTCGGAACTGCTGGAAGCGAGCGAAGGGTCGGTTGCAGAAGAGATTAGCGGGTCTGTCGCGGAAGAAAGGAGCGAACCGTCCGCAGACGAAAGGTCCAGGGTCGCCGAAGATTCCGGAATGACGGTCCCGGAGGAAACGGCGGGCGTTTCTTCTGGAGCGGAAGAGTTGGAATCGTCCGAACAGGCGGAAAGGACGACGGCGGTAGCTAGCGACAGGGTAATTCCGGCAATTCTTTTCATGGGAAAACCTTTCTGATTTGAGTGTTTTTTCAAAAAATATCTATTTACGGATTTTTATCAAGTAAATATTTATCAAACAGTCCCTTTTGTGCCTGTTTCGGATGGCTCGTTGTTGTAGTTGACCTCGTTCCGACGCTTGAGTTCCTTGTTCAAGGGAACGTAGATGGCCGAAAACAGCACGTAACCGCAGAGCAGGACTATCCAGTGGTTCAGGTGGAATTCCGTCTCGAGGTAGCGCATCTCGATGAACATGAAGGGCGCGCCGATCAGGAACAGCGGTAGCTGACGGCACTGGTCGCCCAGCGAGTAGCGGCTCTCGTAGCTCACGATGGAATTCATCATCGGGAAGCTCGTGCAGAACCCGCCCATGAGGCGCTTGATGAACATGAGCCCGGTCACGACGCCCGCGATGGCCGGCGCCTTGATGTAGACGGGGAGGGGAGTCTTGTAGCGCACGCCGGACTTGTACTTTTGCGTCTGGAACAGGAATACCCCGACGGCGAAGTCGAAGGCGCAGACTCCGAAGAACCAGGGCTCGGTGTCGGGAATTCTCGGCATCAAGAAAACGCCGAGCGCTACAAAGAAGGCGAGCCCGGCAACAATGCTCGGCACGATAGGGAGCTTTGTGCGGTAATGCAGTATGCGGACGATATGCACGTAGAGCAGGCACATGAATCCCGAAATGGCGTTTGCAGTCCCGATGGGGAGCCCGACGGCGATATAGGCGAATCCGAATGGGATAGGGATTGTCGCCGTGACGGCCTTTAGCTGCGGGTCCTTCAGGTAGGCACTCAGCGTACCGAGGGCCGTGACCATGAATACGAGCAGCCAGTCATAGAACGAAAAATGGAAATTTAGGGCAGAAAGCATTCCAATTGACAAAGATAGCAATTTCCTGACAAATTTCCGTAGCCCGGTTTTAGTAGAAAATATTTATATTGTATCAATAAAATAGTAAATCCTTCGCAAAGGAGCCCGGTATGGATTGGCATAAGAAAACAGGTATCATGGCAGGGGTGCTGTTTGCATCTCTTGCCGCTTTTGCTCTGACCGCTTGCGGCGACGACGACAGCAGTTCCGCCGAAGAAACAAAAACGTCTTCTGGCCCGGCCACGGTCGAATCGTTCGACGACCTGGCGCACTGCACCAAGAGCCACTACGGCGAAATCGTGTTCGTCGAAGAAGAAGACGCCTATTTCGAATGCACCAGCGAGGACTGGGTCGAGGTGGATTCCGCCAAGGTCGACAGCATTCTCACGGCAAGCTCCAGCAGCGAGGGTACGAGCGAAGCTGCCAAGTCCTCCAGCAGCGTGAAGGCGGACAGCTCCGAAGTCGCGAAGGTCGAAACCAAGAAGGTCGATTCCGTGACCGTATCGGGCCTCGCGCAGAAGGGCCCCTACGCAAGCGGCTCCGCAGTGACCGTGTATGGCCTAGACAGCGCACTCGAAGTGACCAAGACCAAGTTCACCGGGAAGGTTTCGGGCGATTCCGGCGCCTACAAGGT
>NZ_DGUN01000008.1:13153-17782 GCF_002395745.1 Fibrobacter sp. UBA4309 | reverse complement strand
AATGGGCCGACGAGAACGGCGACCTTGGCCCGGTGTACGGCCACCAGTGGCGCAGCTGGCCGACTCCGGATGGCGGGCACATCGACCAGATTCAGAACCTCATCAACAGCCTCAAGAATAATCCCGATTCACGCCGCCACCTGGTGTGCGCCTGGAACGTGGCCGAGGTCGACAAGATGGCCTTGCCGCCTTGCCACTGCCTGTTCCAGTTCTACGTGGGCGGGGTAGGAGCCTCTGGCAAGCGCAAGCTCAGCTGCCAGCTCTACCAGCGCAGCGCCGACATGTTCCTCGGCGTACCTTTCAACATCGCGTCGTATTCGCTCCTGACGCTGATGCTGGCGCAGGTGTGCGATTACGAGCCGGGCGAGTTCGTGCATACCTTCGGTGACTTGCACCTGTACAGCAACCACTTTGACCAGGCCCGCGAACAGCTTTCCCGCGAACCGCGCAAGCTGCCGACCATGAAGGTGAACCCTGACGTGAAGGATCTTTTCGATTTCAAGTTCGAGGATTTCGAGCTCGTGGATTACGACCCGTGGCCGACGATCAAGGCGCCGATTGCGGTCTAATTGATAATTGATGATTGATGATGGATGATTGATAATTCGGATTTCGGAATTAGGAATTATTTAATTAGGCGGCTATGCCGCGATCATTTCAATTCCGAATTCATAATTCCTAATTCATAATTAACCTGCGCCGGAGGCGCCTGTGCTTATTTCTGCAATTGTCGCAATTTCTAGGAACAACGTCATCGGACGTGATGGCCACCTGCCGTGGCACCTGTCTGCCGACCTCAAGCGTTTCAAGGCCATCACGACCGGGCATTCCATAGTGCTTGGCCGAAAGAACTACGACGACATCGGACGCCCGCTGCCGAACCGCACGAACTACGTGCTCACGCGGAATACGGCGTTCGAGGCGCCGGGCTGCACCGTGTGCGGCAGCCTCGAACAGGCCTTGGACAAGGCCCGCGCCGCCGGCGAGACGGAATGCTTCATCATAGGCGGCGCCGCCGTATACCGCGACGCGATGCCGCTCGTGAAAAAGTTGTACGTGACGCGCGTGCTTGCCGACGTAGAAGGCGACGTGTTCTTCCCGGAATGGGGCGAGGGCTGGCGCAAGGTGAGCGAGGAACGTTTCGAAGCCGACGAGAAGAACGACTTCCCGACAACGTACGAAGTCTGGGAGAGAGATTAATTGATGATTGATGATTGATGATTGATAATTGATGATTGATGGATCCTCGGCGGGTTGGACTAGCGAAGGTATAAAAGTGATGGCTCCTCCTTCGGAGGATGACAGGCCAAGGATGACTCCCACCCGCAACAATTTCACTAACCACTGTTTACGGCCTGACGGCCTAACCACTCTACAAATCCTACAACTTGGAATACCTTTTGCTTTCCCCGCATTTTGTCGGGGACTTCTTTTTAGTATAGATTAAAAATATGTTGGATATCAATCTTTTCTACCGCTTGGCGGCCGCGATAGGCATTGGCCTCATCATTGGCCTGCAGCGCGAGCATACGTATTCGGACCAGTCGGACAGGCATCCGGCCGGTGTCCGCTCGTTTACGCTCGTGGGTCTCGCGGGTGCCGTGACGTCGATGCTTTCGGGCCTTATGGGTGGCCCCGCTCCCTTCGTGACGGGTTTCGTGGTGATAGGCCTGCTGCTAGTCGCTTCGCATATATCCTTCGCTATTGCCCACAGGCCGCAAGACGGCCAGCCCGCTGTCGGTAGCGACGGCATCACGACGAGTCTCGCTGTACTCGTGGTGTACCTGCTCGGGGCGCTCTCGTGGTACGGCCGCCTGCTCGAAGCGTGCGTGGGCATGGTCGTGCTGCTCCTGCTGCTCAATGCCAAGAAACCTCTCCACGATTTTGCGAACAAGATTTCTACCGAAGACATCATTGCCACGGTAAAGTTCGCCGTGATATCGCTGATGGTGCTGCCCTTCTTGCCGAACCGCGCCTTCGGCCCTCCTGGAATCGAGGTGCTTAACCCGCATACCATCTGGCTTTTCGTGGTGTTCATCAGCGGCATAGGCTTTGTAAGCTACGTGCTCATCAAGATTATCGGCCCGGGCAAGGGAATATGGCTCACGGGACTCTTTGGCGGCCTCGCGAGCAGTACGGCGCTCACGCTCAACATGGCGGCCCGCAGCAAGGAAAACGAAAGCTACGCCAATGATTTTACCATGAGCATCGTGCTCAGCTGGGCGGTGATGTTCGCGCGCCTTTACCTTATCTGCATTTTCCTGGAACCGAAGCTTGCCTCGGTGCTTGCCGTGCCGCTGCTGGTCCCTGTAATCCCGACGTTGGGCTATGCGCTGATTCTCAAGATCAGGGCGGGGCGCGACCATACCGAGAAAAGCTCCAATTTCAGCAATCCGTTCCGGCTGTTGCCCGCCATCAAGTTCGGCCTCGTTTTTACCGCGGTCATGTTCATCGCGAACGCCGTGCGCGTGTACCTCGGTTCCGGGGCGCTTCTGGCGTGCAGTTTCCTGGGCGGTGCCGCCGAGATGGACGCCGTGGCTTTTTCGCTTATCGACATGAGCGTCAAGGCGACTCTCGAGAACCGCGAACTCGTGCTTTCGCTGCTGCTCGCGAGCATCGCGAATACGGTCACCAAGGGCGCGCTCGTGTTCATTTTGGGCTCCAGCGCCATGCGCAGGCCGATTATCCCGGCGGTATTGCTGATTTGCGCCGTCGCGGGCGGGCTCCTGGTCTTTTATCTGTAACGCTTATCTAAAATTTTGCAAAAAAAATGCCCTTTCGGGCATGCATTTATATATTTTAAGCTAAATGTGTTTCTGGATTTAGAGGATGTGGATTCTATGAACGGGGAACTGAATCTAGCTCTTACTATTGCCGGTTTCGACGGCAGTGCCGGTGCGGGAATATTGGCCGACGTCAAGACCATGGCGCATTTCGGCGTATATGCGCAGTCTGTCTGCACGTCCCTGACGATACAGAACGAAGACGAGTTCGATTCTCCCGGCTGGGTCATCTGGGAACGCATCGCGGCCCAGCTCGAAATCCTTTTCAAGAAACATACCTTCAAGTACGTGAAAATAGGCCTTGTCGAAAAGGCCAAGATTCTCAAGCGTATCGTGGAATACGTGCGCGAGAAATCCCCGGACGCCTATATCATCTGGGATCCCATCGCCAAGGCGAGTGCGGGCTTCCACTTTATGCGGGATGCCGAACAGGACGACTTTTTGCCGGTGATGAAGCAGATCGACCTCGTGACTCCGAACCAGGAGGAATTCACCTACCTCGGTCTCGGCCTGGCCGCCTCGCGCGACGAGATTGAACTCGGCAAGGATTTCGCGGTACTGCTGAAGGGCGGGCACAATTCCGGCCCCGAATCGGTCGATACGCTCTGGTGCAATGACGGCAGGCAGTATAAGTTCAGCTCCCCGCGTATTCCCGGTGAAGGCAAGCACGGCACGGGCTGCAATCTGAGCAGCGCCATTCTCGCGAATATCGCGCTTGGCAAGTCCCTTCCCGAGGCCTGCCAGATAGCCAAGAACTACATGGACGAATTTATCAAGAGCGGTTCTGGCCGTCTTGGTTTTGTTTTTTCTTCTTCGGGACGATAAATTTGCCCACATGGCGCATGACGGATGCCTTGACCTTGTCGGGCAGGGGCATGTAGCGGCCTAGCAGGCGGCTTTTGGTAAAGAAACCGGTCTCGCGTGAATCGACGCAGTGGCCGCCGCGTTCGCAGGCGAGAAAGTAGCAGTCCTCCTGTACGGCAATCTTTTCGATACGGCTGGAGTCGCTGTCGAAAAGCTCGCGCTTGATTTTGATGGGCGCGTTGCCGGGTTCGCTCTGCCTTATCTGCAGCTCGATGAGGATACGGTCCTGCCACGGGAGCAGGTCGATTTCTTGCAGGCTCACCTGGCGGTTGCCGAGCTTGGTGGAACCGATATGTTCCACGTTGATTTCGCGGTCGCCCTGCCAAAGCGTGGTCTTGATGCTGAACGGGATTCCCTGTTCGTGCATTATCGAAATGGCGTAGTCCTGCTCTACGTCGTTCAGTTTGTCCCAATAGAGCGTGTCTCCCGCCTTGGGGACATATATGTCGCGGCTTTCGATGAAGGCGATTTCGCCCTTCCAGCGGAACTTGAGCTTGCCGGAGACGACCCTTCCTTTGTCAGAAACCTTGAGCGTGTCGCCCGGCATGGCGATAATCTTGCGCACGAGCGTTTCTTGGTTGCGGAGTTCCGCCCATACGGTTTCGTTCTTGCGGACATTGTCGATGCACTGTGGCAGCTTGCAAATCCAGATGGTGGAATTTTCCTTGTGGCGCGGCGCCATGGAGGCGTTCACCATGCGGATGGGTTCCACGACGTAGTAGCGTACCGAGAGGGCTAACGCAAAGGCCATCACGAGTAGCACGACAAGGAAGAACACGTGCGATTTCGAGTTCTTCCTTTGCAGTATCTTTACCGTGTGCTTGAGGCTTGCCATCTGGAATTCCTGGAACTAGTCGCCGCTGTTGTTGGAATCGTCGCTGAGCGAAAGCACGGCGAGGAACGCCTTCTGCGGCACTTCCACCGAGCCGATGCTCTTCATTCTCTTCTTGCCTTCTTTCTGCTTTTCGAGGAGCTTGCGCTT
>NZ_DGUN01000008.1:8238-13071 GCF_002395745.1 Fibrobacter sp. UBA4309 | reverse complement strand
TCGCCGCCGTAGCACTTGGCAAGGACGTCCTTGCGCACCGCTTTCACGGTAGAACGGCTGATGATCTTTCCGCCGATGGCGCCCTGGATGGCCACGTCGAACTGCTGGCGCGGAATCAGGTCCTTGAGCTTTACGCAGATGGCGTTCGCGTAGGTGTTGGCCTTGTCGCGGTGGATAATCACCGAGAAGGCGTCCACCGGGTCGCCGTTCAGCAGGATATCCAGCTTCACGAGGTTGTTGCGCCTGTATTCGCTCGGGGCGTAGTCGAGGCCCGCATAGCCGCGGCTTACCGACTTGAGGCGGTCGTAGAAGTCGAACATGATTTCGGCGAGCGGCAGGTCGTACTTGAGGATGACCTTTTCTTCGTCGAGGTATTCCATGGTCTCGAATTCGCCGCGCTTTTCTTCGCACAGCGTCATGAGCGCGCCCACGTAGTCCTTGGGCGTAAAGATTTGGGCCTTCACGTACGGCTCTTCGATGTGGTCGTAGCGGCTCGCGTCGGGGAGCTTGGAGGGGCTTTCGATTTTCACCATCGTGCCGTCGCTCATGTACACGTGGTATTCCACGTTCGGCACGGTCGTGATGATGTCCACGTTGAATTCGCGGTCGAGGCGTTCCTGCACGATTTCCATGTGCAACAGCCCGAGGAACCCGGTGCGGAAGCCGAAGCCCAGTGCTTCGGAAGTTTCCGGTTCCCAGCTGATGGCGGAATCGTTGAGGCGGAGCTTTTCCAGGGCCTCGCGCAAGTCCTTGTAGTCTTCCGGGTTGATGGGGTAGATGCCGGAATAGATCATCGGCAAGATATCCTTGTAGCCCGGGAGCGGTTCTGCGGCGGGTGCTGCCGCGTCGGTGAGCGTGTCGCCGATTTTCACGTCGCTGATCGTCTTGACGTTCGCGAGCACGTAGCCCACCATGCCTTCCGAAAGCTCGGCGCGCGGGTCGCGGTGCATGCTGAACGTGCCGACTTCGGTCACCATGTATTCGCCGCCGGTCTTCATCATGCGGATTTTCATGCCGGCCTTGAGCGTGCCTTCCACAATGCGGATGTAGTTGATCACGCCGCGGTAGCTGTCGTATACCGAGTCGAAAATCAGTGCCTTGAGCGGCTTGCCGCTGTCGCCGGTGGGGGCGGGAATCTCGTCGACGATCTTGTCGAGCACCTGCTCCACGTTCAGGCCGGTCTTCGCGGAAATGCGCGGAATCTTGTCGGGGTCGTAGCCCAGAAGGTCGCCCACGAGTTCGGCGACGTGGTCGGGTTGTGCGCCCGGCAGGTCCACCTTGTTGAGTACCGGGATGACCGTGAGGTCGTTTTCGATGGCGAGGTAGAGGTTAGAAAGCGTCTGCGCCTCGATGCCCTGGCTTGCGTCCACCACGAGGATAGCCCCTTCGCAGGCGGCAAGCGAGCGGCTCACTTCGTACGTGAAGTCCACGTGCCCCGGCGTGTCGATCATGTTCAGGATGTATTCCTTGCCGTCTTTCTCGTACACCATGCGGATGGCGTGCGCCTTGATGGTGATGCCCCTTTCGCGTTCCAGGTCCATGTCGTCCAGGAGCTGGTTGGTCATCTCGTTCTTCGCGACCGTCTTCGTAAGTTCGATCATGCGGTCGGCCAGGGTGGACTTGCCGTGGTCGATATGGGCGATGATACTGAAATTTCTGATGTTGTCGTTTTGCGGCATAGATGCGGTAAGTATGTCGTGTTGAATCGTCTAATTTTTCGGGGTAAATATAGAAAGTGTTTCTTGCTTTTTTTGTTATATTTGAGTCCGAGTGTGAAATTATCAATAGAAGTGAGATAGTTTTTATTCTAAAAAAGGGGCTAACCTTGCGTAACATTGTAATTGAAGGTGTTTTTATCGCCTTTCTTCTCGCCGCCTGCGGCGATGATTCCAGCAGTTCCAGCGAAGAACCGAGCAAGTCTTCGGGATTGGCGACCGTCGAAACATTCGACGACCTGGTGCACTGCACCAAGAGCCACTACGGCGAAATCGTGTTCGTCGAAGAAGAAGACGCCTATTTTGAATGCACCAGCGAGGACTGGGTCGAGGTGGATTCCGCCAAGGTCGACAGCATTCTCACGGCAAGCTCCAGCAGCGGCGATGAGGACAAGCCCAAGTCCTCCAGCAGCGTGAAGGCGGACAGCTCCGAAGTCGCGAAGGTCGAAACCAAGAAGGTCGATTCCGTGACCGTATCGGGCCTCGCGCAGAAGGGCCCCTACGCAAGCGGCTCCGCAGTGACCGTGTATGGCCTAGACAGCGCACTCGAAGTGACCAAGACCAAGTTCACCGGGAAGGTTTCGGGCGATAGCGGTGCGTTCAAGGTAGAGAAGATTGTGCTCCCGAGCCAGTTCGCCCTGGTGCAGGTCTCCGGGTTCTACGCGAACGAAATCTCGGGCAAGAACACGAGCGGTACCAAGACGACCCTCAACGCCATCGTGGACCTTTCCGCGGGCAAGGACGTGAAGGCCAACGTGAACCTCTTTACCGAACTGGAATACGCCCGCGTCAAGCACCTCGTATTGAAAGAGAAGTTCAACGTGCCGGCCGCCAAGAAGCGCGCGACCAAGGAACTTTTGGCCGTGTTCGGCGGCAAGGGCGGTGACGACCTCACTGCGACTTCGCTTTCCCTTTCTGACACGAACTCTGCCGGGACGGCGCTGCTCTTTGCCTCTGTCTTGTTGCAGGGCGACCTTTCGGCCAGCAAGTTCGGACTCCGTCTAGGGGACGTTGGCGACCTGTTCGCCTCGACCGGTTCCCTGGACAGCGATACGCTCCGTGCCGCCCTCGCCGATTGGGCGAGCAAGGCTGACAGCGTCGACAACTTCGCGGCTATCCGCAAAAACGTCAAGGACATGAAGCTCGCGGCGGCCGTCCCCGATTTCGAAAAAGTCCTGTACACCTTCTGGACCGCCGAATACAAGCTCGGCGCCTGCACCGACAGCCTCGAAGAGACCATCAAGAAGAACGAGAACAAGCTGAGCGACAACTACGGCGCCGGCTACGCCTGCACCAGCAAGCACTGGCACAAGAGCACCGTCCTCGACACGGAACTGGGCCTCTGCCTTGAGAAAACAGAAAACACCTTCAAGGAATACAAGGACGGCAAGGAAACCGAGTATTACGTTTGCAAGTCCGGAACCTGGAACAAGATTACCGCGACGCAGTACGAACTGAAGGAATGCAGCGAAAGTCGCGAAAACGAATATGTGGCGACAAAGTCTGGAGAATACTTTGTCTGCAGTGCAAAGCAGTGGGTCGAAGTGGATTCCGTTGCCTTTGAACTTAAGCTCTGCACCGAAAAGCGCAACCTGGAACTTACCAAGGCGAAAGATGGTGTGAGCTACGTATGCGAATGGGATGGCTCCAAGGGGGCCTGGCGCAAGGCGAGCGATGCCGAAGCCGAACTTGGTGCCGTATGCGGTGACAAGAACAATCCCGACAGCACGTTCAAGCAGGGTGACGAGAAAATCTACGTGTGCCTCGCCAAGGAATGGAACGAGTCGGACGGAAACTCTTTTGAACTGAAAAAGCTTTGTGGCAGTTCGAATGAAAACGCCCGTGAAAAATCCGACAAGAATAACTATTTCGTCTGTCAGAAAAACGGCGATGAGTGGGGGTGGAATTCTATCGATTCCCTTTCTTACGAATTGGGTCTATGCACCGAAGATTATTCCGATGGTTTTGTAAAATCCGGTAATGCCTATTACGCCTGCGTAAAAGACAAACAACAGTGGGGATGGACTGCAATCGATGCCCAGACCTATGAATTCGGATTCTGTACGGAAGAATTGAATAGCTATTATCGCGAAGCGACTAATGGAGATAAATGGCTTTGCGTGGATAAAAAATGGAGCTTGATTGATGACGGTGTCTTTGCAAATTTATGTTCGAATGTGGGTGGAAAGCAGACTTGCAAGGTCTGCAATGACAATGTGATGATGACCTACTTGGTATATGAAGGGTATGTCTGCTGGTTCAAGAACGTCGGTGATGATAAAGAGTATTATTGGCGTGAAGCCAAAGACACTGAATTGGTAACAGGGATGGTGTGCTGGAAAGGAATAAAGGGGAACAAAGTCGAAGGCTTGACGTGTTCCTTGGTTGAAGGATACTGGGTTTGGAAATAACGATGGTTCGTTTCCCCTGAATTAGCTATATTGTACTTCGTTATGGTCAGAAAACATCTTTTTGCTCTATTGGTTCTGCTTTCGGGGCTTTTTAGCCTTGGTTTTGCCGATGGCAAGGTCTTCAACAAGGACTATAGCGGAATCCAGGCTATAGAGGCCACCATCACCACGCACGAAGGCGTGATTGTCGTGGACCTCAATTTCAAGGAGGCCCCCAATACTGTCGCCAACTTCGTGGAACTAGCCAATAGCGGCTTTTACGATGGACTCGTTTTCCACCGCGTGATTCCCGGCTTCATGATCCAGGGCGGCGACCCCGACGGCAAGGGCACAGGCGGTCCTGGCTACACTATCGACAACGAGCCGAATTCCCTGAAGCATGAAACCTGCGTGATCTCCATGGCCAACCGCGGCCCGGACACCAACGGTTCCCAGTTCTTTATTACGCAGTCGCCGCAGACGCATCTCGACGGCAAGCATACTGTTTTCGGCAAGGTCATCAGCGGCTGCGAAGTCGTGTACCGCATTGAGCCGAACGATCCGATTTTAAACATCAAAATAGTGGAAAAGAAGTAAGCTATGAGTTCTAAGAAAGAGACCAAGAAGTCCGCTCCGGCTAAGAAGGCTGCTCCTGCCAAGAAGGCCGCCCCTGCGAAGAAGGCTGCTCCTGCCAAGAAGGCCGCTCCCGCGAAGAAGGCTGCTCCTGC
>NZ_DGUN01000008.1:0-8118 GCF_002395745.1 Fibrobacter sp. UBA4309 | reverse complement strand
CCGCACCCGCGAAGAAGGCTGCTCCGGCCAAGAAGGCTGCCCCCGCGAAGAAGCCCGCCGCCCCGGCCAAGAAGGCTGCTCCGGCGAAGAAGGCCGCCCCGGTCAAGAAGGCTCCTGCGAAGAAGCCCGCCGCTCCGGCTAAGAAGGCTCCCGCGAAGAAGCCTGCCGCCCCGGCGAAGAAGGCCGTTCCGGCTAAGAAGGTCGAACCTGCCAAGAAGGCCGTCCAGGCAAAGAAGGATGCCCAGGCCAAGAAGGCCGAGGCCGCCAAGAAATCCACGGCGGCTATCGACAAGAAGCGTCTCGCCGAACAGAAGGCCGCCGAGAAGGCTGCCGAGAAGAAGCGCATTGCCGAAGAAAAGGCTGCCGAAAAGAAGAGAATAGCCGAGGAAAAGGCTGCCGAGAAGAAGCGCATCGCCGAGGAAAAGAAGGCCGCCGAAGAGGCCGCCAAGAAGAAGGCCGCCTATATCTTCTCGTTCCTGCTCCCCGAAGGCAAGAAGCCTATCAAGACGACGATGTTCATCGAAGTCAAGGAAGACGAAGAAAAGTCCAACCAGAAGAAGGTCTCTTCCGAACTCAAGCAGCTCGAAAGGAAACCGACGTCTGCCATCCGCCACAAGATTTCCCTCGCCGAAGAAACGCAGGAAGAACTGACGGAACGCATCCTCAAGGAACTCGAGGAACAGAACGCCGCCTTCACGCGCGAAGCCGCGAACCAGATGTGCACCCGCTGCAACCGCAATCTTGTCTCGCCGGAATTCTGGGTCGACAAGCATCTGGGTTACTGCGAAGAATGCGCGATGATCCTGAAGCTTGGCCAGTCCAAGGAAGCCCGCAAGGTGGAATACCAGATGGGCGTCATGGGCGGGGATTCCCTGGACGAAGTCGATGACGATGGCGAATTTATGGACGGACCGGACGCTGCCGACCTGAAGGAAGCGGAAGAAGAGCTCGCGAGCCTCGACGAGTAGTCTGTCTCGACAAGTGAATAGAAAAACGGTCCACTCGCATGAGTGAACCTTTTTTTTTGCGAAATATTTTTGCTCGGAGCCTTAGCTGACGCGACGCATGACGCCGATGACGCGCCCGGCAATCGAGAAGTCCTTGTTGTTCTTCACGATGATGGGGCGGTACTTGGGGTTCGCCGGCCTGAGCTCGATATGGTCGGACTGGGGCTGGTAATACTTGACCGTGGCCTCGTTGTCCACCTGGGCGACAATGATTTCGCCGCGGTCGGCAGTCTTCTGCTGGCGGGCGAAGATGAGGTCGCCGTCGAGGATGCCGGCGTTGATCATGGAATCGCCCTTGACGCGGAGTGCGAAAACGTCGGTGCGGCAGGCGAGGAAGTCGCGGTCGATGGTGACGGTGCCCTCGAGGTTCTGCACGGCGAGAATCGGCGTACCGGCTGCGACGCGGCCTATGATGGGAATTTCGATGGTGTTGCTCGGGGAGATGTCGTCTGTGCGGTCTTTGCCGGAGCTCACGATTTCGATGCCGCGGCTAAGGCGCGGGGAACGGTTGATGTAGCCCTTCTTGATGAGGGCGGCGAGTATGGAGCGTACGCCGTTCGTGGACGAAATTTCGAAGTGGTTGCCGATCTCGCGGACGGTGGGCGGCATGCGGTTTTCCTTGGAATACTTCTTGATGTATTCGTAGATTTCGGCCTGGCGGCTTGTCAGTTCCTTGCGTTTGACGTCTTCCATTCTATACCTCGCAAAAGAGTCCTATGTTGTTGACTCTTACAAATATAATGCACAATTGGGCAAATGTCAATAGTTTCACTGCACATTTTTTCACTTTTTTTTATGGAAAGGCCAAAATTTAAAGCTATGGCAGGATGCCAGACGCTACGAGGCCAATCAGGAGCAGAATTCCCGCGTAAATGCCTCCAAGGAGGTCGTCGGCCATCACGCCCCAGGCTCCGGGGAACTTTTCGAAGCGGTGGATGCCGAGGGGCTTTAGAATGTCGAAAAAGCGGAACAGCCCGAATGCAATGGCGAGAATCCAGGGGTGGGCGAGGATGATTTCGGCCGGGATGAACGCGAGGCTCATGAATATGCCGCAGACTTCGTCGATGACGATCCAGCCCGGGTCCTCGGTGCCGGTGTCCTTCATGGCTTTCTTGACCGAGGGGATGGCGGCGAAAAAGACGATGAGCGCGGCGACAAGGAATAGCCCGTACGTGCGGGTGCCGGTGGCCTGCTCGTTGATGACGTGGGTGTACTGGAACCAGAATCGGCTGCTGAATACGGCCATGGGGTAGGCGACAATCGTGGCGGCGAGGCTTCCCATGGTGCCGGGTGCCTTCGGGCTCATTCCCGAGCCGAAGAATGTCGTGACGAGCGCGGTGAACTTGTCTGTACCGCGCCACTCGTGCGGCACGCGCTTTTTGCCGTATTTTTCTTTAAGTTCTTGTTTATTCATAGGGTTGTTGGATGTTGTTTGGATGTCATGCCCGCTTTAGGCGGGCATCTCCTTTTCTTGCAGTGAAGAAGGAGATCCCCGACCAGGTCGGGGATGACATTTGGTTACTCCGGCCAAGGCGCTTCGCTGCGTTCCTTCTGCTTCTGTTCGTGGGCTTCCCGCTTTTCGTGCCAGCGTTCCAGCTGTTCCTTGAAGGCGGCGCGGAGCCTTTCCATGCCGATGTTTTCCTTCGCGCTCACCTGGATGGCTTCGGGGTAGTTCTGCAGCAGCTCCGTGCGGCGTGCCTCGTCACAGATTTCGGCTTTGTTGAACACGCGGATGCGGGGCGTCTCCTTGCTCACGATGTTCTCGAGCGTCTTGTGCGTGACTTCCAGGTGCTCGCGGTAGTCGGGGGCGCTCCCGTCCACGACTTCCAGGATGCAGTCGGCATGCGCCGCCACGCCGAGCGTGCTCTTGAATGTCTCGATGAGGTTGTGGGGGAGCTTGCGGATGAACCCGACGGTATCGGAGAGGATGATGTCTTCGCCGTCCAGATAGAGCTTGCGCGTGGTGCTGTCGAGCGTGGCGAACAGCTTGTCTTCTACGTACACGTCGGCGCCGGTGAGGCGGTTCGTGAGCGTGGACTTGCCCGCGTTCGTGTAGCCGACGATTCCCACCTGGAAGATGTTGTTGCGCTTGTTTGCCTGGCTTTCGCGGGCGTCCTCGATTTTCTCGAGCTTTTTCTTGAGCTCCTGGATTCTCTTGCGGATCATGCGGCGGTCCGTCTCGAGCTGCGTCTCGCCCGGCCCCTTGGTGCCGATGCCGCCGTTGTGCTGGCGGCATAGGTGCGTCCACGCACCGGTGAGACGCGGCATCATGTACTGCAGTTGCGCGATTTCCACCATCAGGCGGCTTTCCGCCGTAACGGCGTGCTTCGCGAAGATGTCGAGGATAAGCCCCGTGCGGTCCAGGACCTTGATGCCCGGGAGGCGTTCTTCGAGGTTCCTTACCTGCGAACCCGAGAGGTCGTCGTCGAACACGACCATCTTGGCGTTCTCTTCTTCGAGGGCGCGCCTGACTTCGTTCACCTTGCCTTCGCCTATGAGCGTGGCCGGGCTAAAATTCTGTACTCGCTGCAAAAAACTCTTCGCGACTTCGGCACCGGCGGTTTCGGCGAGGCGGCCAAGCTCCGCGAGCTGTTCGCCGGCGAGCCACGGGCGCACTTTGGGCGTCGTGATTCCTACCAAGACGCAGCGTTCTTTTTGAGGCTTGTGCTCGACGGTCGCTTTCATTCCTTCGCGCCGTTCCCTTCCGTCTTTTCGGCGGATTCAGCTTCGGGTTCCTGCTGTTCCATGTTGTTCAGCTTCAGGAACCAGTAATCCTCGCTGTTGATGGAACTTGCGTTCAGTATCGGGTCGTTTTCGGGATCGATCATGTGTGGGAATATAGAAAAGTTTTTATTTGGGGACCTCGCGATTGCAGTCCGTTTGTCTTCCCCGACTTGGTCGGGGACCTCCTTCTCGAGTCAAAGAGAAACGTGCTGATTTAACGATTTCTGGGGTAACGCCAATAGATTCTGCCAAATCTTTCCAGTCTGGATTTGTCTTTTCTATCAGATTGATTTTCCATTGGCGATTCCATCTTTTAAGTCGTTTTTCTCTTGCAATGGCGTCATTGATATTGAAGAACAGTTCGTAATGAACAAGTCGGTTTATATTGTAATCGTTTGTAAAACCTTCGTTAATCTTGATCTTATGTTCTATAATGCGACGGAAAAGATCGTTCGTTATGCCTGTATAGAATACAGTTCGATAGATGTTTGTGAGAATGTAGATGTAGTAGTTGTGTTTCATATTTTCCTTTTTTTTGTGGCTCAAGAGGGAGGTGCCCGCCCGGAGGCGGGCATGACATCCTCTACCTATAAAACGGATTTTTTGGAGGAAATGTTCCTTTTTTTGTCAAAAAAAATCATGGGCGCTTGCGTGGGCTCTGTTTTTTATAAATTTGCAACATGAAATTCCGCCTGACGCAAGAGACCCTGAACCGCCTGAAGCGCTTCCGCAAGAACAGGCGTGCGTTCTGGTCGCTTTTGGTGCTTGTGGTGGCGTACCTGCTTTCGCTTACCAGCCCTTGGACGGTGAACGACGAGCCGCTCTTTTTGCGTTACGAGGGCAAGTCGTATTTCCCGGCGTTTGCGCGGTACAGCGATGCCGATTTTGGCGGTGAATACCAGACGGAAGCCGATTACTCGAAAATTTTTGCCGATGTGCGCGAATGCGAAGAAGATGCCGCCGAGGGATTTACCCGTGCGGGCGGATGCCCCGAAGTGTGGGCGATTATGCCGCCGATTGCGCATGACCCGCTGAAGGCCGACCTGAGCGAAGACGGGACGCCCCCGTTTGCCCCGAGCGCACGCCACTGGCTCGGAACTGACAGCAACGGCCGCGACGTACTTGCCCGCCTGATTCACGGGTTTCGCATCTGCATCAGCTTCAGCCTGCTTCTGACACTTCTCGGGACGTTCCTCGGCATCGTCATCGGCGGTATCCAGGGCTACCTTGGCAAGTTCTACGACATCGGCATGCAGCGTATGATAGAAATCTGGTCGAGCCTCCCGATGCTCTACGTGGTGATTCTCATCGGCAGTATTTATGGCCGCAGTTTCTGGCTCTTGATTCTCATCATGGCGGCGTTCAACTGGATTTCGCTCAGCTACTACATGCGTGCGGAATTCCTCAAGCTTCGCAACATGACGTACGTGCAGTCGGCGAAAGTCCTGGGGCTTGGGCATCGTCACCTGTTTTTCAAGGAAATCCTCCCGAACGCGATGACTCCCGTGGTGACGCTGTTCCCGTTCACGCTCATCGGCGGAATCGGCAGCCTCACTTCGCTTGACTTTTTGGGATTCGGCCTGCAGCCGCCTACGCCGAGCTGGGGCGAGCTCATGAGCCAGGGGCTCAACAACCTTTACGCACCGTGGATTTCGGTAAGCACGGTCGCCGCGCTTTTTATCACGCTGCTTTTGACCACCTTCGTTGGAGAAGGTGTTAGAGATGCAATGGATCCCAAATCGGGGGACAGGTATGTGTAGTTCTTCGCCGGTTCTGCAGGTGCGCAATCTCTCGGTGGCGTTCGGATTCGACAAGAAGGGCCAACCGCGTGACGGCATCAAGCCGCTGCAGGTGACGGACCGCGTCTCGTTCGAAATCAACGAGGGCGAATTCTTTGCGCTCGTGGGCGAGTCGGGTTGCGGCAAGAGCGTGACTGCGATGGGAATCCTGCGGCTACTCCCGTGGCCGGGCGCGCAGATTGTCGAGGGCACGGTGCTGTACTATGCTGGCAAAAAGCCGGACGATGCTCCCGTGGACCTCGCGAAGATTCCGCTTGCCGAATTGCAGAAGGTACGCGGTTCCGAAATCGCGTGCATATTCCAGGAACCGATGCAGGCGTTGAACCCGGTCGTGACCATCAAGAAGCAATTGCTGGAAGTGTTCAAGTTCTCTGGGCGCAATGAACGGGAAGTCCAGATTCCGGGTCAAGCCCGGAATGACGAAAATCATATAACCGCAATCCGCGAGATGCTTTTGCAGGCGGGTTTCAAGGACCCCGACCGCGTTCTGGATTCCTACCCGCACGAACTTTCGGGCGGCATGCTGCAGCGCGTGTGCATCGTGATGGCGCTGCTCCCTAAACCCAAGCTGATTATTGCCGACGAACCGACGACCGCCTTGGACGTGACAGTGCAGGCGCAGGTGTTGGCAGTGCTCAAGGACATGGCCGAAAAGACCGGCACCGCGGTGCTCCTGATTACGCACAACATGGGAATCGTCTCGCAGTACGCCGACCGCGTGGCGGTGATGTACGCCGGACGCATCGTGGAATGCGGAGCCGTGCGCGATGTGATTGACAATCCGATGCACCCGTATACGCAGGGGCTTCTGGCCGCCATTCCCGAGAACCACAGCGACATGCGCAACTTGCGCTCCATCCCGGGCTCCGTGCCGCACCCGAAGGACTTTGTGAAGGGTTGCCGCTTTGCCGACCGCTGCGAAAAATGCATGCAGGCCTCCGCCGAAATCCAGGCAAAGTGCCGCTCGGAAGAATTGCCGCCGCAACGTCTTGCAGGCACTGCCAACGCGGGCGAAGAGCATTTTGCCTGCTGCTTTGCTATAAAAGAATAGCTTTATTCGCTTATCACAGGATTTTCTTGAGTCCCGGAATCTGGCGCGCTACAAAGACGACGCCCAGCGAAAGCGTAAAGAAGATTACCGCCATGATGGGCGAGGTGATGAGCGGGCTCGGGTCTACCGGCGTGAATCCGAGGCCGTAAGAGGCCTTGATGAACAGCGGATGGACTACGTACACGCCGAGCATGCATCCCGAAATAGCGACGAGCGCCTTGCTGTTGCTGGTGCGGTTGCGGAACTTTTCGCGGAAAAAGCAGAAGATGCCCGCCGCGACAAGGAACGTGGTAGGCCTGAAGTTCCCGAAGAAGAACTCGTTGGGCGCGGCGCGGACAAGACTGAAGTATGTCGAATAAAAGAACGCGAGGAACCACGAGAGCAGTGCCGCGCCGTAAAGCACGCGGCGGGCGATGCGCGGGACCCCGTATTGCGCGATGTAGAATCCGGTGAGGTAGAACCCTGCAAAGCTCGTGGTACCGCGGATGCGGATGTTCCTGTACAGCGTGAAATCGAATACCTTGTCGAGAATATGGCTCGTGGTGGGCAGCACGAGCCCGAAAAAGAAGAACAGCGCAATGACGTACAGCACCATGCGCTTGCTCGCATGCTCGGTAAACACGCGCAAAGCGGGCGTGATGATGTACAGCCCCGCGATGGTGTAGAGGAACCACAGGTGCGTCGCGGGTTCGGTGAATAAATCGAGCGGTGCCGTCAGCAGCGCCGCGATGTTCTCGCCGATGGGCGTGCCCGCCTTCACGGCCCCGGAAACAGCGTCCACGACGCCGTATACGGTAACCCAGAAAACAAGCGGGATAAGGACGCGCGGCAAGTTGTGCTTCAGGATTTTTTCGGGAGTGTGCGGGTACTTGGGCGATAGCATGAACGCCCCGCTTATCATGATGAACACGCCCACGCCGAATCGCGAGAGGCTGTTCATAAAATTGAGCGCGATGAAGTCTTCGGAGCTGACTGGCGTATCGTACCAGATGGAGGTGACCGTATGCTGGAACACCACCACGAACGCAGCGACGATGCGCAGCCATTCGGCATATATCTCCCGCTGCTTTTCCATTACTTGATTCCGTATTTCTCGGCGATTTTTGCGCGTTCCTCGTCAGAGAGGCTCTTCAAGTAAGACTTCCAACCAGGGCAGAAGTTGATGTGGAACCGCCAGAAACGCCCGAGCAACGATTTGGGATTCTCGTCGTACCTGGCCCGAAATTTGCAATCAGCACACGCCATAATGTAGCTCCTTGTTTATAAACATAAAAAAATCCCTCGCGAAAATGCGAGGGACTTTTCAATGCTTGGAGATCCCCGACCAAGTCGGGGATGACAACCCACTGCGGGGAAGCCTTCAAGTCAATTACTTGACCTTCAAAGCACCACGTTCCAGCTTGATCGTGAAGTTCGTGATGTCGCAAACTTCGCTCGGACCCCAGTACTGGATCGGACCCGGGTAGGTGTAGGATTCAGTCTTGGCCCAGACTTCGCGGTTCTTGGCGAAGAACTTGAACGGAGCACCGTCGAGTTC
>NZ_DGUN01000007.1 GCF_002395745.1 Fibrobacter sp. UBA4309 | reverse complement strand
CAGCCGCCGCCGTTTCTGGAAGTCCGAAAACGATGGCGACAAGAACGCCGCCTACGCCACCATGTACAAGGTGCTCGTGGACTTCTCCAAGATTCTCGCCCCGTTCCTCCCGCTCCTCGCCGAAGAAATCTACCAGATTCTCGTTCGCGAAGTGGATGCCAATGCTCCGGTGAGCGTGCACCTCTGCGAATTCCCGAGCGCCGACAAGTCCCTCATGGACGAAAAGCTCGTGGAACGCATCGCCATGGTGCGTGGCATGGTTGAAATGGGCCGCGTGATTCGCGCTACGAACAACGTAAAGAACCGTATGCCGATTGCCAGCATGACGGTGGTTGCTCACGGCACCGAAGAAAAGAACGTCGCCGAGACCATGAAGGACTTGATTCTTGAAGAACTCAACGTTCGTGAAATGAAGTTCTTGGAAGATGAGACGAAACTCGTGAAGCTCTCCGCCAAGCCGAACTTCCTTGCCATCAAGGCGAAGGGCCCGGATTACGCGAAGAACATGAAGGTGATTTCTGCTAAGCTGAATTCGTTGTCTGTCGACGAAATCAAGGCTCTGCAGAATGGCGAAACCATCAAGTTTGACTTCGGTGAAGTCGGTGCTGACTGCTTGATGCTCAACCGCATCGTGGCCGATGGCATGGCCGTGGAAGCCAACCAGCACTTCACCGTGGCTCTGGACTTGAAGATTACGGACGAACTCCGCCGCGCTTGCGTGGCCCGCGAACTCGTGAACCGCATCCAGAACCGCCGTAAGGACCAGAACTACGCCATCACCGACAAGATCGAAGTGACGCTGTTCTCTGCAAGCGACGTATTCAAGCAAGCAGTCGCGGAGAACGAGGCTTACATCGCCGGAGAGACTCAGGCTGTCGCCATCAAGTGGGCTGCCGCTGCCGATGGCTTGGAAGCTAACGACGCCGACGGCGAAGCATTCAGCTTCACGACGGTAAAGGCTTAAACATTACAACGTCATGGCGGGCAGCGACCCGCCATCTCGCAACGAAAAGGACCGCAGCACTTCGCTACGGCCTTTTTTATTCCGCGAATCCTGGAGGGGGCAGGTGCATGCCCGCCATCAGGAGCTTGTTGTCGCGGGCGTATTGCATAATGCGCTTACGGCTCTCGGCGGATTTCGGCTTGTCCATGTCGTAGTTGGAATTGATTTCGGGGTGGTCCTTCTGCAGGGCGTAACCGTGCATCAAATCACCGACGATAAGCAGGTTTGCAAACTGGAATGCGGTGTGGCCAGGCGTATGTCCGACGGCGTCCATCGCGAACACTCCGTGGGGGAGCGTGTCACCGAATGCAAATAAATGAAGGCTGTCCTTGTAGAGCGCCATGATGTTCTTCTGCAAGTCGTTTTTCGGGATGTCGTTCATCCAGGCGTCGTATTCCACCTTGCCCGCATAGACGGCGGCGTTCTTGAAAACCTTCGTGTCGTTGCCGGCATCATCCTTTGCCACAAGGCCCGAGATGTGGTCCACATGGAAATGCGTGAGATAGACAAGCCCGATGCTGTCGGGGTTCACGTCGAGCGCGGCAAGGCGGCTCATGAGCTGCCCGCCGAATGCCCCGAGGCCTGCATCGAACAAGATGTACTTGCCGTCCACCTTCACGAGGAACGTGCTCACGCTGGCCGGGATGCCGTCGGGCATGTTCAGACTGTTGTAGAGCGAGTCGCTCGCGTCGCTGAAGAGGCTCCGCGGGTTCAACTTTTCGCCGTCGTTGTCCTGAATCCAGGTGACCGTCGCACCGTTTGAAAGCGTAATCGTCTTGGTGCCTGCGACCTGTGCGGCGGTTTCATCGCCCGCAGTTTCTGCGGTGGCGGTTTCCTTGGCGGTCTTGGTGTCGCTGCAGGCGGCGACAAGCATCGAAAGCGAGATGGTTCCGAGGATAGCGAAAATTTTGTTCATGGCGACTCCTTGACACTGTAATAATAAGAAAAAAAGTCTCTCGTTCGCAAGAGATGTATCTATCTTTTACACCATGAGCGAAGAACTTGTACAGTGTGTCCGCACCGCCGGTTTTGAAATGGAATACGCGAAGTTCGGGAATGGCCCGAGACCGCTCGTGGTTATTCCGGGGCTTGCCATCAAGAGCGTGATGAAGTCCGCGGCATCTTTGCAGGTGCCCTACAAGATGTTCACCGAGGGCTTTACGCTCTACTTCTTTGACCGGCGCAAGGATGTGGACCCGGGTTACTCCCTCGAGGAGATGGCTCGCGACCAGGTGCTTGCCATGCAGGCGCTCGGCCTCAAGGACGTGGCGCTCTACGGCGTTTCGCAGGGTGGCATGGTGGCCCAGCATATCGCGGCGACGCACCCGGAACTCGTGTGGAAGCTCGTGCTCGGCTGTTCGACTTCCAAGCCGGAGCCGCAACAGCTTGAAGTCATCGGGAACTGGGCGCGCCTTGCTCGAGCTCACGACCGCGAGGGGCTCGTCGAAGCGTTCATCCGCGACTGCTTCTCGGTGAAGTTCGCCGAACGCTACAGCCGCGCACTCCGTGCTATGTACAAGGACGTTTCCGAAGCCGACATGGACCGTTTCGCCATATTCGCCCGCGAATGCGACAACGTGGATACCGGCGACATGCTTGCCAACATCAAGTGCCCGGTGCTCGTGCTTGCCGCAAGCGAAGACCGCGTCGTTCTGCCTGTCGCCTCCGACAAGATTGTGGCGCACCTGAAAGCTGCAGGAGTTCCCTATGAGTTCCAGATGTTCGAAGGTGCCGGTCACGCCATCTTTGATGAATCGAAGGAATACAAGGAACGGATTTACGCATTTTTGTGTAAATAACGCCCTGGGTATGGGCAATTCCTTCCGGAATCTTTCGAAAAAAGAAAGAATTTTGTAACTTTTCCGAAAAAATATTCAGGAAGGACGAAAAAAATGAAGAAATATCTCAGCTTGGCTTTCTTGGTGGCGGGGATGTCCCTGCTTGCCGCTTGCGGCGACGACGACAGCAGTTCCGCCGAAGAAACAAAAACGTCTTCTGGCCCGGCCACGGTCGAATCGTTCGACGACCTGGTGCACTGCACCAAGAGCCACTACGGCGAAATCGTGTTCGTGGAAGAGGAAAGCGCCTACTTCGAATGCACCAGCGAGGATTGGGTCGAGGTGGATTCCGCCAAGGTCGACAGCCTGCTTGCAACAAGCTCCAGCAGCGGCGATGAGGACAAGCCCAAGTCCTCCAGCAGCGTGAAGGCGGACAGCTCCGAAGTGGCGAAGGTCGAAACCAAGAAGGTCGATTCCGTGACCGTATCGGGCCTCGCACAGAAGGGCCCCTACGCAAGCGGCTCCGCAGTGACCGTGTATGGCCTAGACAGCGCACTCGAAGTGACCAAGACCAAGTTCACCGGGAAGGTTTCGGGCGATAGCGGTGCGTTCAAGGTAGAGAAAATCGTGCTCCCGAGCCAGTTCGCCCTGGTGCAGGTCTCCGGGTTCTACGCGAACGAAATCTCGGGCAAGAACACGAGCGGCACCAAAACGACCCTCAACGCCATCGTGGACCTCTCCGCCGGCAAGACCGTGAAGGCCAACGTGAACCTGTTCACGGAGCTCGAGTACGCCCGTGTCAAGCATTTGGTGACGGCCGAAAAGTTCAACGTGCCGGCCGCCAAGAAGCGCGCGACCAAGGAACTTTTGGCCGTGTTCGGCGGCAAGGGCGACGACGACCTGACCGCGACCTCGCTCTCCCTTGCCGACACGGGTGCTGCCGGGACAGCGATGCTCGCGGCCTCCATCCTCTTGCAGGGCGATCTTTCGGCCAGCAAGTTCGGACTCCGTCTAGGGGACGTTGGCGACCTGTTCGCCTCGACCGGTTCCCTGGACAGCGATACGCTCCGTGCCGCCCTCGCCGACTGGGCGAGCAAGGCTGACAGCACCGACA
This sequence comes from Fibrobacter sp. UBA4309, assembly GCF_002395745.1. GTDB lineage: Bacteria > Fibrobacterota > Fibrobacteria > Fibrobacterales > Fibrobacteraceae > Fibrobacter. The sequence continues at coordinate 5,254 of NZ_DGUN01000007.1, read as the reverse complement.
ACTTCAAGTCCATCCGCACGAACGTCAAGAACATGAAACTCGTGGCGACCGTTCCGGATTTCGAGAGCATCCTCTATACTTTCTGGACGGGCGTATACAAGCTCGGCGTCTGCACCGACAGCCTCGAGGAAACCATCAAGAAGAACGAGAACAAGCATAGCGACAACTACGGCGTGGGCTACGCCTGTACGAGCAAGCGCTGGCACAAGAGCTCCGCCCTGGATACCGACCTCGGCCTCTGCACCGCAAAGAAGGAAGGCTCCTTCGAGGAACGCAAGCTGGAGAAGAAGGACTCCGAGTACTACGTGTGCCGCAGCGGCACGTGGAACAAGATTACCGAGACGCAGTACGAACTCAAGGAATGTACCGAAGACCGCAACAACGAGTATGTCAAGGCAAAATCTGGCGACTACTTTGTCTGTAGCGGCAAGCAGTGGCTCGAAATCGACGCCCTGACCTATGAACTCAAACTCTGTACCGAGAAACGGAACAATAAGGTTGAAAAAACGAAAGATGGGGATTACTACAAGTGCGTTTCCGGTGAATGGGAAATGTCCGACAAGCTCTCCTACGAACTGCAGGATGCCGGAGCTTGTTCTGACAATAACAATCTAGATACATACGAAACAGAATCGTTCGGTATCTATGTATGCGATGATAAATCATGGCGAAAGGCTACAGAATTGGAAACAAAAATAGGTATATGTGGTAATGCCGATAATTCAACGGGTGCCTTTAAAAAGGATGGAGATGAGTATTATGTGTGTCATGAAAATTCCTGGGAGGAAACAGATTTCGCCTCTTATTCGCTGGAGAAAATTTGTTCAGAATTAAATAGAAATACATTTGAAAGAACTTCTGATAAGTATTATCAGTGTGCTGAAACTGGATGGCAGCAGGTTTCGGAGCTTGACTACATGTTGAAAAAAAACTGCAATGAGTCTATCGAAAACACGTTCTTCCAGAATTCAGGTGAGTATTACGTATGCGGAGACAATCAATGGACAAGAATTACTGAGATTGAATACACATTGAAAGCGCTTTGCAATGATAGTACAATGAATGACAGAAGGAAAAAATCTGCGTCCGAATTCTACGAGTGTCAGGAAAGTGGATGGACGCCAATAGTCGCATTTGAAGATTCCCGTGATGGTCAGATTTATAAAATGACAACTATTGGCAAGCAAACTTGGATGGCAGAAAATTTGAACTTTAACTATGAATATAAAACGGCAGGTAGGGAAGCTTCAAGTTTCTGTTCTGTTTTGGATTCTTGTGGTAAATATGGGAGGCGCTATCTCTGGAGCGCAGCCATGGATTCTGCGGGTGTTTTGCCTGGTAATACGCCGAATGGTTGTGGGAATGTTCTTGGTGAATGTTCTGCATCAGGTAAGGTGCGTGGTGTTTGTCCCGCTGGCTGGCATTTGCCGTCCGTAGAGGAATTTGAGACACTTGTAGTGACTGTTGATGCGTCAATTTCGTCTTATGATTACCCTAATAACAAAGCTGGCAGGTTACTCAAGGCCACAACGGGATGGCCGTCTTGTGGTGGTGACAACGGCAACGGAGTTGATACATATGGTTTTTCAGTTTATCCTGTGAAATATAATGAGTCCGATGCTATCGCTGATTGGGCGGTTTTTTTGAGCTCTGAGAAATCTGATGATAATAGAAATAAAAGATCAAGACCATACGGTTTTTCTTTGAAGTGTTCTGATGATTATGCCTGGGTCAGTCAAGAATTCGCTTTTAAGGCTCATAACGTTCGTTGCGTTCGTGACTAGCGTTGACAGAATTTTCCGGAGGATTATGAAATTGTCCAAGAAACTTTGTCTTGCCGCTAGCCTGGCTGGCGCGCTCATCCTTGCCGCCTGTGGCGACGATTCCAGCAGTTCCAGCGAAGAACCGAGCAAGTCTTCGGGATTGGCGACCGTCGAAACATTTGAAGACCTGGTGCACTGCACCAAGAGCCACTACGGCGAAATCGTGTTCGTGGAAGAGGAAGACGCCTACTTCGAATGCACCAGCGAGGACTGGGCCGAGGTGGATTCCGCCACGGTCGACAGCCTGCTCGCGACAAGTTCCAGCAGTGCGGACGCCGATACGGTGAAGTCCTCCAGCTCCGTGAAGGCGGACAGCTCCGAGATTGCGGAGGTCGAAACCAAGAAGGTCGATTCCGTGACAGTTTCGGGTTTCGCGCAGAAGGGCCCGTATGCCAGCGGCTCCGTCGTGACGGTGTACGGCCTCGACAGCCTCCTCGAAAAGACTAAAACCAAGTTCAGCGGCAAGGTCTCGGGTGACTCCGGCGCTTACAGCGTGTCCAAGATTGTTCTCCCGAGCCAATTCGCGCTTGTGGAAGTGAACGGCTTCTATACGAGTGAAAATACGGGCAAAAAGACGAGCGGCTCGAAGACGACGCTCAACGCCGTCGTGGATCTCTCTGCGGGCAAGAACGTGAAGGCCAACGTGAACCTCTTTACGGAGCTCGAGTACGCCCGTGTCAAGCATTTGGTGACGGCCGAAAAGTTCAACGTGCCGGCCGCCAAGAAGCGCGCGACGAAGGAACTTTTGGCCGTGTTCGGTGCCAAGGCCGGCGACGATCTCACGGCGACTTCGCTCTCCCTTGCCGACACGGGCACCGCCGGGAAGGCCCTGCTCGCGGCCTCCATCCTCTTGCAGGGCGACCTTTCGGCCAGCAAGTTCGGGCTCCGCCTAGGGGACGTTGGCGACCTGTTCGCCTCGACCGGTTCCCTGGACAGCGATACGCTCCGTGCCGCCCTCGCCGACTGGGCGAGCAAGGCTGACAGCACCGACAACTTCAAGTCCATCCGCGCGAATGTCAAGAACATGAAACTCGTCGCGACCGTTCCGGATTTCGAAAGCATCCTCTACACTTTCTGGACGGGCGTATACAAGCTCGGTGCCTGCACCGACAGCCTCGAGGAAACCATCAAGAAGAACGAGAATAAGCATAGCGACAACTACGGCGTGGGCTACGCCTGTACGAGCAAGCGCTGGCACAAGGCGACCGCCCTCGACACGGAGCTCGGCCTCTGCACCGCTAAGAAAGAAGGCGAGTACAAGGAATACAAGGGCGGCAAGGAAACTGAATACTACGTATGCCGCACCGGGACATGGCAAAAGATTTCTGCGACGCAGTTCGAACTCAAGGAATGTTCCGAAAAGCGCGAGAATGAATACGTCAAGGCCAAGTCCGGCGAGTATTTCGTCTGTAGCGGCAAACAGTGGATCGAACTGGACTCCATCACCTACGAACTCAAGCTTTGCACCGAAGACCGCAACAATGAACTTGCCAAGACCGAAAAGTCCGGGAGCTACGTTTGTGAATGGTCCGATGGAGAAGGCGCATGGCGCAAGGCGACAGATGTGGAAGCGGAACTTGGCGTGTGCGGCGGCAAGGAAGTGAAATCCGACAGCGTCTACAAAGTTTCTGAAAATTCTTTTTATGTCTGTGAGAATGCCGAATGGCGAGAAGCGACACGACAGGAAATTAATACATATAAGCTGGGGGTTTGCTCTTCGAAAAATCAAGATACAATCATTTGGACAGGCGAATTTTACAAAGGCGTTGGTCTGGGCAATATTCCAAATCTTGAAGAGTCCTCCGGCGGGGAGTTCTATCGTTGCAACAATAACGAGTGGGAAGAGTCTGATCAGATCCACTTTGTTTATGGGGCTACCTGCGAAGGGACTCCGGCGAAAGAAGCCAATCCCACATGGTCGACCGACGACGGCTTTTTCGATACGTCAAAAGACATTTTCATTAAAGTACGTTTCTTTGGAAATAAGGCTGAATTATCCGAAGAAGAATTGGCGCATTACAATAAGTTGTTCTCCATCGGAGACGATGTTTATTCCTATGTGATTTGCAAGGAAAATGAATGGACTAAAGTGACGTATACTGATTTTTCCATGAGAAAGATATGTACGGAATCTTCAATAGGATATAAGGGGCTGGCAAGGGGAAATGGCTCCGACTACCTTACCGATGCGACGGGAACAAAGGTGTCTAAGGCTTTTGCTTGTACGGAACAGGGATGGAAAGAAGCCCTTGCTGATAGCCGCGACTCGTCTGTTTACCGTATTGTGACGATTGGGACGCAAACGTGGATGGCGGAGAACTTGAACTACGACTATAAGCGAAATGACATGAAAACACTCTGTCCCGGCGATTCCCTTAACGGTTGTAAAAAATATGGAAGGCTTTACTTGTGGTCTGCCGCTTTTGATAGTCTGGCCTTGTTCTCCAATTCAAGTGCTGGATGTGGAACTGATTTTCGGTCTTGCAAATGCGAAATCGATGGCGACAGGGCGAGGGGAGTTTGTCCGGATGGTTGGCACCTGCCCGATACGCTCGAGGCAAGGGAATTGTTTAAAAATGCAGGTGCAAATGATGAAGGTATAAACTTTAATGAAGTTGACTATGCCATGCTTGTTGGGAAAAGGCTACGGGCCAAAACGGACTGGACGGTGGCAGAGGCCGGGACGGATGATTTCGGTTTTTCATTACTCCCGGCTGGTGTCTATGTGGGGGGGAAGCATTTCCCGACACAAACGGCGTTTGTAACTTGGCGGCATTATAATGATGGAATCAAGGTGTACTTTATGGAATTTTTGTTCTTCCCACAAGATAGTGGAATTTATGGCTATTACGCTTACGAGAATAATTTTCAATATCATTCTGATAATCCTACCGAGTATTTGTCAGTCCGTTGTATAAAGGACGAGTAGCCCGTTCAGGCTCTTTTTGCCCGTTTTGGAACATCATTTTATTAAAAAGGTAACCTCGTCCGGAGTGCCTTTTTTCTATTTTTGGTGCCACTATGGCAAAAATTCTCTTTAAAAAACAGTTATCTCCTGCGGTATTCCAATTCCGCGTCGAGGCCCCGCTGATCGCCCAAGAGCGTAAGGCCGGCCAGTTCATCATCCTCCAGACGAACAAGGACAACGGCGAACGCGTGCCCCTCACCATCGCCGATGCCGACACGACTGAAGGCTCCATCACCCTGATTTTCCAGACCGTCGGTAAGACCACCACCGAACTCTCCAAGTTCGAAGTCGGTGACGATATCCCGGTGCTCGTGGGCCCGCTCGGTTCCCCGACCCACATCGAGAATTTTGGCCACGTGGTTTGCGTGTGCGGTGGCGTGGGCATTGCCCCGATGCACCCCATCGTTCAGGCCATGAAGAAGGCCGGCAATAAGGTCACTATCATCATGGGTGCCCGTAACGA
>NZ_DGUN01000006.1 GCF_002395745.1 Fibrobacter sp. UBA4309 | reverse complement strand
CGGGCGATTCCGGCGCCTACAAGGTCGAAAAGATCGTGCTCCCGAGCCAGTTCGCCCTGGTGCAGGTCTCCGGATTCTACGCGAACGAAATCTCGGGCAAGAACACGAGCGGTACCAAGACTACGCTCAACGCCGTCGTGGACCTCTCCGCGGGCAAGAACGTGAAGGCTAACGTGAACCTCTTTACCGAGCTGGAATATGCCCGCGTCAAGCATTTGGTGACGGCCGAAAAATTCAACGTCCCCGCCGCCAAGAAACGCGCGACCAAGGAACTCCTTGCCGTTTTCGGTGCCAAGGCCGGCGACGACCTCACGGCGACTTCGCTCTCCCTTGCCGACACGGGTGCTGCCGGGACAGCGATGCTCGCGGCCTCCATCCTCTTGCAGGGCGACCTGAGCGCAAGCAAGTTCGGGCTCCGCCTAGGGGACGTTGGCGACCTGTTCGCCTCGACCGGTTCCCTGGACAGCGATACGCTCCGTGCCGCCCTCGCCGACTGGGCAAGCAGGGTGGACAGTACGAACAATTTTGCGGCTATCCGCGCGAATGTCAAGAACATGAAACTCGTCGCGACCGTTCCGGATTTCGAAAGCATCCTCTACACTTTCTGGACGGGCGTATACAAGCTCGGTGCCTGCACCGACAGCCTCGAGGAAACCATCAAGAAGAACGAGAATAAGCATAGCGACAACTACGGAGTGGGCTACGCCTGTACGAGCAAGCGCTGGCACAAGGCGACCGCCCTCGACACGGAGCTCGGCCTCTGCACTGCGAAGATGGAAGGCTCCTTCAAGGAGTACAAGGGTGGCAAGTCGACCGAATACTACGTATGCCGTACCGGCACATGGCAAAAGATTACCGAGACGCAGTTCGAACTCAAGGAATGTTCCGAAAAGCGCGAGAATGAATACATCAAGGCCAAGTCCGGCGAGTATTTCGTCTGTAGCGGCAAACAGTGGATTGAACTGGACGCCGTCACCTACGAACTCAAGCTTTGCACCGAAGACCGCAACATGGAGCTTGGCAAGACCGGGAAATCCGGCAGCTACGTATGCGAATGGGACGGCAAGAACGGCAACTGGCGCAAGGCAAGTGACGCGGACGTTGAACTGGGTGTTTGCGGAACCGAGTCCGTGACTGCCGGTAAAATTTACAAGACCAAAGGCGGAGACTATTACTTGTGCGCATCGGGTGAGTGGAAAAAATCGGACCAGCTGTCTTACGAACTCCAGGATGCCGGCGAGTGCTCCGCCGAAAAGAACCTGACGACTTTCGAAACGGAAAATATCGGGCTCTATGTATGCGACAACAAGGAATGGCGCAAGGCTACCTCGTTAGAAGCAGACCTCGGAGTGTGTGGCGCTACTGAATATCCTAAGGGATCTTTCAAACAGAAGGGCGGAAAATACTACGTCTGCAAGAATGAATGGAAAGAAACGGATGCAGTTTCCTTTGAACTTGAGGCGGAATGCACCCAGGACAGTGTTTTCAAGAAGTCGGATGCGGGCAAGTATTATGTTTGCATGGATGGAGAGTGGCAGACCACCAATGAATTGACTTATACTCTAGGTTATTGTACGACTTCTAATGCGGGCTACATGAAAGCGGCCATGGATAAGTACTGGTACTGCAAAGATTTGAATTGGGAAGAGATTGACAGGGGAACCTATTCAACAGGGAGGTTCTGTAATAAGGACATTGATTCCACTCTGGTGGAAGGATTTGCCTGTGTCCATACGGGCTCGGGCAGCAGTGCTGTTTATAGCTGGAGGGAAGAGACTGCGGGAGAAATGGCGAACAACGCCTTCTGTAGGCCAGGATTGAATGATAATGTGGTCCATGAAGGCTATGTGTGTGAATTGAATGGCTCCGTTTATGCTTGGCGAACTGCCACGACGGCCGAGAATATTACCGGAAAAGTTTGCATTTACGCGAATAAGGGCGTGAATGGTAACTATGCTTGTGATAATAGTAGCGGCTCGTATGCCTGGAGGAATGCGACGACTTTTGAAAAGGCTGTCGGTTTTTTGTGTGAATCAAGTAAGTCGGGAATCCACGGCAACTATGCATGTGATTATGACGGCTCAAAATACCAGTGGAGAAATGCTACTGCGGCAGAAATTGCGACGGGGAGTTTTTGCGTAAAAAATTTTAATACAAGAATAGTAAATGGCTATGTTTGTCAATACGGCAATACGAATTGGAGAACTGCTGATCCAGTTGAGTTGGAAACGGGCAAAGTCTGTGGAAAACTTAGCAGAAACGATAATGGTGCTGTTACGGAAACTAATAATATCCTGTATTCAGGGAAATATGTTTGTTCTGCACACACTAGTACTAGTAGCTGTCTGTCAAATAAAATAAATGGTTATTGCTGGCGTAATGCAATGGCTATGGAGAAAACGTTGAATACACCTTGCGAAACTAGGAAAAATTATGAGCGATTCGGCAAGTATAGCGGCGACATGTACCGCTGTGTAGATACCACGGCTCATACGTGGTCAAAACATGGTTATGCGACTATGACCGATACCCGTGATAACAACACGTATCGCATAGTGGATGTCAATGATGATACGGTGATGGTTGATAACCTGCGTTACCGCCATGATAATGATTCCAGCTCGAACTGGACGTGTTACCAGAATAAGATTGCAAATTGTAACAATTATGGAGTCCTATATACTTGGACTGCGGCGGCAGGACAGCCACAGGTATATCTCGATAGTTATCTAGATTTGAGCAATGTCGTTAATCAGGGGGCCTGCCCCGCTGGGTGGCATGAACCGACATCTAGCGAAGACGACTGGGTGTTCAAAGAAATGAATGAAAAAGGATTGCTTCCTGAAGACGTTTTCGGTCGCTATGTAGGAAACAAGTATGAAGAAGCCCCCTGTTGGTGGTCTGCCACAAATAATATTACCGATGCGGCTTGCTTTATGAATGCGGACTTGACGAATACCAATGGTAAGTATGATAAGATCAGCAAAAGGTCGTACGCATACCTCCGCTGCATCAAGAACAGACAGTAAAAATCACCCTAAAACATTCTTTCCCGATGGAGTCCGGTATGGATTTGCTAAAAAAAACAGGCGTCGTGGCAGGTGTGCTGCTCGCGGCTCTTACCAGCTTCGCTTTGACTGGTTCCATCAAAAATGATTCCCTCCTTGCGTATTCAATCAGTTGCGTACTAACCACTGACCACTAATTATCTATATTGGCGCTCTTTCACGCAAGCGTGGTTGTCGCGACGCTCGCCTTTTGTTATATTTTCCGCCAAATTGCATTTTTGACTGGGTCCTGTGACCAGATTCGCCAATTCCACTGGTGCAAGAGCAGGGAAACTCGGACAAAAACATGTAATGAAACAACAAACAAAAAGGAATGGCTATAATGGCTACTATCACTAAAGAAAAAGCAGCAGAACTCACCGCCAAGTTTGGCGCAAACGAAAAGGATACCGGAAACGTCCGCGTCCAGATCGCAATTCTCACTGAAAAAATCAAGAACCTGACCGAACACATCAAGAGCCACAAGAAGGACTTCCACTCCCTGCGCGGTCTGTCCGCCATGGTTGCTAAGCGCAAGAACCTCATCAAGTACTACAGCAACGTCGATATCCTCGCTGCCCGTGCTCTTGTCAAGGAACTCGGTCTCCGCGGCTAATCTGCGGACTGGAGATAATCTATGTCTATTGACGCATACCATCAGAAATACGGCAAGATGCTCGACCCGAAGGAAGTGTCGGTTACGCTCCCTGACGGCCGCGTCATCACGTTCGAAACGGGCCGTATTGCCAAGCAGGCACGCGGTGCCGCAGTCGCCAAGATGGGCGACGCGTTCGTGCTCTCTACTGTCTGCTACGGCGAAGAGAAGGAAGGCGATTTCTTCCCGCTGACCGTCGAATACCGCGAAAAGGCCTACGCTGCCGGTCGCCTCCCGGGCGGCTACAACAAGCGCGAAGCCGGTCGCCCCTCCGACGAGGAAACTCTCTCTGCCCGTATCATCGACCGCCCGATTCGCCCGATGTTCCCCGAGAACTTCACGCGCGAAGTCCAGGTGATTGTGCAGGTTCTTTCTGCTGACCGCAAGTTTGCACCGGATGTGCTCGGCGTGTCTGCAGCTTCCCTCTCCATCGGTCTTTCCGAACTGCCCTTCGAACAGCAGGTTGCCGCCGTGCGCGTGGCCGTGGTCGATGGTCAGAACATCGTGATGCCCACCTACGAACAGATGGCCTGCGCCGATCTGGACCTGGTGGTCGCCGGTACCGAAGATTCCGTCTGCATGGTGGAAGGCGGTGCCTACGAAGTGTCCGAAGACACGATGATCAACGCAATTCTCGCCGGTCACGAAGCCATCAAGCTCATGTGCAAGGCCCAACAGGAACTGGTGGACCGCTGCGCTAAGCCGAAGATGGAACTCAAGCCGCAGCACGTTGGCGAAGCCCACGAAAAGCTTCTCGCCACGGTGAAGGAAGTCGTGTGGGACGAACTGAACAAGGACGTCCACTCCAACATGGTGAAGACCGACTTCTATCCGGCTATGGCAGACCTCTGTGCGAAGATGCTCGAAGACGAACGCATTCTCGCTATCATCGGCAAGGACGAAGAACAGGATCCTGCTCTCGTTGCAGACGCGAAGGCAATCTTCAGCGACTACGAACGCACTGCCATGCGCGAAATGATCCTGAACGAAGACGTGCGCCTCGACGGCCGTACTACGACCGAAGTCCGCCCGATCGAAATCGAACTCGGCGTTCTCCCGAGCGCTCACGGTTCTGCGATCTTCCAGCGTGGCGAAACCCAGGGTCTCGTTGTCTGCACGCTCGGCTCCAAGGCCGACGAACAGCGCTACGAAAGCCTGCAGGGCGAAGGCTCCAAGAGCTACATGCTGCATTACAACTTCCCGCCGTACTGCGTGGGTGAATGCAAGCGCCTCGGCATGAGCCGCCGCGAAATCGGTCACGGCCACCTTGCCGAACGTTCTCTCGCTGCCGTTCTTCCGCTGCCGGAAGACTTCCCGTACACCATCCGCGTGGTTTCCGAAATTCAGGAATCCAACGGTTCTTCTTCCATGGCCTCTGTTTGCGGTGGCTGCCTCAGCTTGATGGACGCTGGCGTTCCTATCAAGGCTCCGGTCGCAGGTGTCGCCATGGGCCTCATCTCCGAAAAGGGTTCCGTCAAGGAAGGCGGCAAGATCAAGATCTTGACCGACATCACCGGTACGGAAGACCACCTCGGCGATATGGACTTCAAGGTGACGGGTACTGCCGAAGGTATCACTGCCTTCCAGATGGATATCAAGATCCGCGGCATTACGCCGGAACTCATGCGCGAAGCTCTGGAACAGGCTCGTCAGGGCCGTCTGCACATTCTCGGCAAGATGGCTGAGCTGGGCCTCGCCGCTCCGCGTCCGAAGGTTTCCGAGAAGGCTCCGACCATGATCAAGATGCGCATCCCGACCAACAAGATTCGCGACGTCATCGGTTCCGGTGGCTCCGTGATCAAGGGCATGCAGTCTCAGACGGGTTGCACCATCAACATCGACGACGATGGCAACATCGACATTGCCGCCCCGAGTGGCAAGGCCGCAGCAGTCTGCCGCCGCATGATCGAAG
>NZ_DGUN01000031.1 GCF_002395745.1 Fibrobacter sp. UBA4309 | reverse complement strand
GTGGTCATGCCCATGGTCTTTCCGATTTCGCGGTAAGAGAGCAGTAGCGCGTGCCTGTAGCTGCCCGTGCGTTCAAAGCCGTATTTGATGTGGTTGTTCATGTGGATGGTGTCGTCGACGGCGATGCCCAAAATCATAGGCATCACAATCATCGTGATCATGTCGAGCGGCATGCCCGAATAGCCCATGACGCCACCAATCAGGAGAACCGGCGCGACGTTTGGAATCATTCCGATAAGGCCCGCCTTGATGCTCCCGAATGCAAGGATCATCATGATGGCGATAATCACGAACGACCCGCCGAACGAGCGCAAAAGCCCGCCGACCAGCTTGCCGTTCATTTCGGCGTAGTTCACGACTTCACCCACCACGGAGACTTTCGCATCGGGGAAAATGCGGGCGGCATAAGCGTTTGCCGAATCCAGGTCCTCGACGATTTTGTTGGCGTCGTAGCCGGCGAGTTCTATGTGAATGAAGGTTGTCCTGTAATTTTCGTCCATGCGTTCAAAGAGCGCATCGGGGTCCGAGATTTCGTACAAGAAAAGCAGTTGCGTGAGCATGTCCTGCGCATCGGGAATCTTGTAATACTCGATACTGTCGGCGTTCAGCGTGCGGTTCATCTCTTTTACGAGGCGCGTCACCGATTGCACGCGCGGCTTGTCGCCCGAAATTTTCGTGAGCTGGAGCGTGCCGAGTTTCTGTTCAAGTTGCTCGATGCGCTTCATATTGGCGGGATCCTTGAGCGCGTCCGCGTCATCGAATTCCACCATCACGTTAAAGTCGTAAAGGCTTCCGAGTTTTCCACTGAGCATATCCTTGAGCCGCACCACGAAGGGAATCTTTTCGCCCATGGTTTCGGTGTAGTCCATGTTCACGTCGATACGCATCATTCCCGGAATCTGCAGCAACATTACTGCCGCCGAAATCACTGCGACGATAACGCTGTGCCTGCATACCTTGCGCCCAAAGAATTCAAAGAGGATGTCGGCCTTGGTGGCTCCTGCCGACTTTACTTGCGTCGGGTCAGGTTCTGCATTCTTTCCGAAGCTCATGAGAATCGGAATCAGGATGATGACGTACAAGTAAACCATCGTGACGATGCCCGCCGAAATGCCTCCAATCCAGCGGATGGGGCGGATTCCTGCGAACAGGAACGAAATCAGCGATGCAACTGTAGTAATGACGGTAAAGAGGATTGGCCAGCCCGTTTCTTCGACGGCGCAAATCACGGATTCGCGGCGGTTGCCTGTGCGCCTAAAGTGCATGCGGAATGAATTGATGTAGTGGATGGAATAGCCCACCGAAAGCGCCATGCCTAAAAGCACCGGGAGCGCGACCATGCTCTCGTCGCCGACAACGCCGAGCCACGCATTAATGCCGAGTACCGAAGCGATGCCGCCGACTGTTGCAATCGCGGGCACCACCACGCCACGCAACGACCTTACAAACAAGATAAGGCATACAAGCATCACCAGGAACCCGAAACCGATACGCATGGCGCATTCTCGCGAGATGACTTCGTTTTCTTCCATCTCGGTGTAGCTCATGCCCGTCGGGAGCATCTCGAACTTGTCGCTTTTGAATTCGTCGGAATAGATGACGTTGCGAGCAAAAGGCGCGATACTGTCCTTGCCAAAATTGACGCCGCCTTCGTATGATTTCAGCGCAAGAATAATCCAGGTTTCTTTCGCGTCGTCAGAAACGATGTTGTTCACGAGCGATTCGCGAGAAAGAATTAGCCGTTTTTTCGCTTCCAGTTCCTGCGGGTCAGTGGGAACGCCGCCCTCGAAGGGATTGATTACTTCAAAACCTTCGTCATTTGCGACCGGAATCGACAAATTGTGCGTCAGTGAAACCACACGGTCGGCATACGGGACCTCGTTTTCGAGCCTGCGCGAAAGCCTGTCGATTGCCTGCAACACCTCTGGCGCAAAAACGTCGTCGGCGCGGACCATCACCATGTAGCCGTCGTCGCTACCGAATTTTTCGTTGAAATGCGCCTGGTCAATCTTCACCTTGTCCCAGTCGTCAAACCAGTCCTCTTCACTGCTACTCATCTGCAGATGCGGGAGTCCGAGGCTCGCCAAAACCGTTACGATGGCCGTTATTAGCAGAATCAACCAGCGAAAACGAACCTGAAAGCGCCCCAATCGGGCAAAAACCTTGTTGACACGAGAAACTTGCATTGAAAAACTCCTCTAAAAGCCCCAACGGAGTGTGATTCCGTCGGGGCTGTTTCAATCCAAAACACTATAAGAAAGAAAAAGTCATTTTAGGCGGTGGCGAGCACCTTGCCGAGATCCTGACAGGCGGCCTTGCCGGCGTCATCGGGGGCGTTCTCGATGGCGAGCGGGTCTGCCACAAGTACGAGCCCGGCGGCTTCGGCGTCGGCCTTCCACGGGTTCATCCATTCGCCGCCACCCCAGCCGTAAGAGCCGAACAGTGCGACTTTCTTGCCGTTGAGTGCGGGTTTGACGGCTTCGTAGAAGGGCTGGAATTCGGAATCTTCGAGTTCCTCGGCGCCCATGGCGGGGCAACCCAGTGCATAGCGGGCGTATTCGCCCAGCTGGCCCTGCGAAAAGTCCGAGACGCTGAACACGTCGGCTTCGGCACCGGCGGTCTTTGCACCTTCGGCGACGTATTTTGCCATCAGTTCGGTGTTGCCGGTTCCGCTCCAATAAATGACTGCGATTTTTTCCATTGTGATTCTCCTATTGTTTTAGTTATAGATCCTTCGACTCCATACCTTGCGGCATTCCGCTCAGGATGACACAGGGTTGGATTGTTTTACCCGACGGCGAGCATCGGTAGCGAGTAGCCGCGTTCAAAGAGGTTGCTCATGACCGTAAAGCATTTCTTGAAGCATTCAAAGAGCTTTTCCGCAGCTTCTACGTCGCCATACACCTTCCAGTAACCGCAACTTTTGCAGTTATGCCCGCCATTGGCGATGAACCCCTTAACATCTTCGAGCGGATAGCCCAGGAAAAGCCCTATTTCGTGCGGAAAGCAGTGGCACTTGCCGATACGATACGTCAGGTTTGCAATAAGTTTGTCTTCGTCAAAATGCCTGTAGTCGTATTGTTCAAGGAAGTGTCGAACGTCGCTGGCTTCGCACAGACGCTTCAGGAGGTTGTGGCGGTAAACGTACACGAAGCTGCGCCCGCAACGTTCTGCGACGACGCGCACGAATATGCCCGACGGATTCAGCTCGCGGTTCCAGCGGGCAAGCAAAGCGCAAAGCGGTTCGTGCATCGGCGTGCAGTTTTCGACGCAGAAGAGGCTGCCGACTTTGCGGGCGGCAAGCGTTGGGGCGCATTGGCGAACCAATTTGTAATCCATCAATCGTTGTGCGGTCATATTCTTCCTAGATCCTTCGACTCCATGCCTTGCGGCATTCCGCTCAGGATGACACTTTCGTGCCTCCTACTGACTACTCTTCATTTGAAGTTCAAGCATCTTGCAGAACAGGCCGCCTTTCGCCTTGAGCTCGGCAGGGGTGCCCGTTTCGGCGATGAGACCGTCTTGCAGTACCACGACCTTGTCGGCGTTTGCGATGGTGCGCATGCGGTGCGCGATGATGACGACTGTTTTGCCCTTCACCAGCTGCGAAATGCCGCGCTGGATCTTGGATTCGTTTTCTACGTCGAGGCTTGCGGTCGCTTCGTCGAGCAAGATGATGGGCGCGTCCTTTAACAAGGCGCGTGCAATCGAGATTCGCTGGCGTTCACCGCCCGAGAGCGTTTCACCGTTTTCGCCGATGACGGTGTCATAGCCTTGCGGCATCTTCTGCACGAATTCGTCGCAACCCGCGAGTTTTGCGACCTTCAGGATTTCTTCGTCGCTGGCATCGCGCTTGCCGATGCGGATATTGTCCTTGATGCTCGTGTTGAACAGCACCACGTCCTGGAAGACGATGGAGAAATTCTTGAGGAGCGTTTCAGGGTCAATCTTGCTGATGTCCTGCCCGCCGAGGGTTACCATGCCACCCTGAATATCCCAGAAGCGTGCCGCAAGTTTTGCCGCGGTCGTCTTTCCGCTGCCGCTCGGGCCCACAAGTGCGGTGATTTCGCCCTGCTTTGCCGTGAACGAAACTTTTTTCAGGACTTGCTTGTTCTCGTTGTAATTGAAGTCAACATCCTTGAATTCGATATCGAAATTCTGGGGAGCGAATACAGTTACACCTTCCTGAGGTTTCATCTGGTCCATTTCGCGGAATCGGCGCAGGCGCACATTCACAAAGAACAGTTCGGCGAGGTTGTTGAATACCAGGAAAACCGGGTTGTAAACAGTCGCCGCGCACACGATGAACACCAAGTAGGTAAACACATCGATTTCGCCCTTGGTCCAGAGTCGTGCGCCCGTAATCAGCACCGTGGCAAGGCCCATCTTGAGAATGCCTTGCGCCGAATTCAGGAACGAGCCCACCTTTACGTCGGAATCCATCTGCGATTTTTCGTATTTGATGCAATCCTTGTCAAAATGGTTGAGGTAGGCGGTTTCACCCGAATACGAGCGGATTTCCTGCACGTTTTCGAGACCTTCCTGGATATCTTCCATAATTACGCGGCGGGCGTTATATGAATTTTCGAACCAACGGTCCTGAATTTTCTTGGATAGCGCAATGAGCAAAGCTGCTGCAGGCACCACCCAGAAAAGTGCGATAGACATTTTCCAGTTGTAGCAGAACAGCATGATTCCGATAATGGTGACGCTCCCGATGGCGGCGAAAAGTTCCGGCACCGCATGCGAGAAAATCATTTCGAGAGCATTGCAGTCGTCCATGATGGTCGATGTCAAATCCGAAAGATTCTTCTTGCCAAAGAACGAGAGCGGCAACTTGCGGAGCTTTTCGGCAATCGAGACGCGGCGGCGCATGCTTTCGTCATACACGCTACTGTAAGTCGCACTGTACGAAAACCTGTAAATGACTAGCATCACGACAAACAGGACTACCGCAATTCCTACGTAGAATAAGGTTCCGTGCGGAGTTTTGCCAGCAAATTCACCAATGCCCATCTGCTCCATCAAAAAATAAAAGAGCATCATCATCGGGAACATGAGCGAAACAAAGTGCAGGAATGTCCAGACGACGCCACGGACAAATGTGCGCGAGCCTTCTTCCGAAAGAGCAAAAGTATTCTGAACCCACTTATACATTTTCGCCTCCTTCATTATCCTTGGAATTGTCGAGGGTCCATGTGACAGACTGCTGGTATTCGGCCCACATCTTGGCATAAATGCCGTTCTTTTCAAGCAATTCGTTGTGCGTTCCGCGTTCAGCGATTTCGCCATCTTCGACAACGATAATCTGGTCGGCGTTCACCACGCTTGTAAGCCTGTGGGCGATCATCAGCACGGTCTTGCCTGCGGCCAGTTTGTGCAAGGCTTCTTGAATCAAGCGTTCGTTTTCTGGGTCAGCAAAGGCGGTCGCCTCGTCGAGCACCACGATGGGGGCGTTCTTCAAGATGGCGCGCGCAAGCACCACTCGCTGCTGCTCGCCACCCGAAAGATAAGTTCCCTTGCTCCCGATAACGGTATCGATACCGCCGGGCAGTTTGTCAATGATTTCGCGGCACTGCGCAAGGTCAAGCGCCTTGTTTACCTGCTCAAGAGTCGCGTCGGGCATGCCGTAACGAACGTTGTCCAGAATGCTCATCTTGAAAAGGCGGGTGTTCTGGAACACGAACGAAACGTTCTTCATCAGTTCCTTCGGGTCAATTTGCTTTACAGGAATACCGCCAATAGTAATCTCGCCGCTATCGACATCGAAGAATCGCGGCAGAAGTTTTGCAATCGTACTCTTGCCACCGCCCGAAGGCCCGACAAGTGCTACCGTATGGCCCGCCGGTACCGTGAGCGAAATGTCGCTCAGCACTTGTTTGTCGGTGTCGGGGTAGGTGAAGTTTACGTTCCGGAATTCCACATCAAACTTTTGCATCGGGACAGGATTTTCGCAGACTTCCAGATCCTTGGTGCGCGCGATATCATTAATGCGGTCAACCGCGATTCCCGCCTGGTTTGTGGCGTTGCTCAGGTACATGCTGCGCATCACGCACTGCGAGAACAATGGTGTTACCAACACGTAAATCATCATGTTCACGATGGTGAGTTTTACATCGCCGTCGTTACTGATGATGAGCGCTGCCGTTGGCACCAGGAACAACACGAATCCGTTCACGAGAATCGTGTAGATGCAGTAAGGGACTTTCCAGTTGTCGGAATAGGCTGTGACCATCTTGTGGTAAGTCACGATGCTGTTGTAGAAACTCTTGAACGAAAAAATCGTCTGCTGGAAAACCTTGACTACGGGAATCCCGCGCACGTATTCCACCGCTTCGGCGTTCATCTCTTCGAGGGCCTGCATGTAGCGTTCCATGAACTTGGTTCCCCTGCGGCCAAGGGTACCCAAAATGAACAAGGCGTATGCGATAGGCACCAAAGAGGCAAGGCCGAGTCGCCAATCGAAAACGAACATCATCACAAGCGCCACGATGGGAATCAGGATGGTGCTTGAAATGTCGGGCATCTCGTGCGCGACGAAGGTGTGCGTAATCGCGGCGTTGTCGTCGATAATCTTGCGGAGTTTGCCGGTCGGATTCTTGTCGAAAAAACCAAGCGGAGCTGACATCAGCTTTTTCATGGCGAATCGGCGCAGGTCGCCTTCGAGCCTGAATGCTACCATGTGCGAACAAGCGAGGGCCGCAAAGTAGAGCAAAACGCTTGCGACCGAGGCGAGAACCGCTCCGATGGAATAGTCGAAAATCTTGATGTTCGTCATGTCGCCGCCAGAGATAACCTCGCGGACAATGAGCCACATCAGTAAAAACGGCACGAGCCCTGCGATGGCGCTCAATGCCGAAAGAATCAATGCAAGCGGGAACAGCGGTTTTCGCGAACCCATGTAAGCGTAAAGTTTAGAGAATGTCTTTTTCATAATTATGCGACGTTTGTCATCCTGTATTTTTTCCTGTATTCCTTCGGGGTCATGCCCATCACATCCTGGAAAGCGTGGGCGAACTTGCTCCCGTTATTGTAACCGACTTCACCTGCAATCTCGAGAATCCCGCGGTCGCACTCGCGAAGTTGCTTGGCGGCCAGTTTCATGCGCTCGCGGCGAGCGTAAGTGAATACCGGCAAACCGAACACGTTCTTGAAGCAGAGTTTCATTGCGGTAGGCGGCATGTCGAATTTGTCGGAAAGTTCCTCGATGGTAAAATGGCTGTCCATGTTTTCGCAGATGAACGAACGGATGCAGTAAATCTTTTCTATTTGGAGTGAAGATAGATTGCACTCGCGGCAGGCGTATTCTCTTTGAGTGTCCAAGTTTTTTAATGTGAGCAACAATTCTAAGATGGCGAGTCTGCAGTATTCTGCCTGCGTTTTTTCGGACTTGTTCTCGATTTTCTCGAATGCGTGAGCCACCTCTTCCTTGGTGTGCACGATGAACGGTCGGCCCGGACGGCACATTTTTTGCGCAAGAGTCCTGATGTCGAGTGCAAAACCTGCGAAATGTTCCTGGATGTATTTTGCTGATTCCTCGTAGAAAAGGATGCGGTCGCCGCAGTAATTGGCAGAGCGCGTTAGCGCACCCGAAGTCCAGGCGTCATAAACCAGCATTTCTCCTGCATTCAGCTGATTGCAGGGCAGTGCTCCGCCGGCCCAGGTAATGCGCCCCTTCCGGCAAAATTCAAGAATGAGAATTGGATCTCCTGCGAGCGTCGTATGGTAGCACCCGATTTTGTGCAACCATTCAATTCCTTTGATGTCTAGCATTCTTTCCTCATAAATCAATTCAGATCGACTATGTTAGCTGAATCTTAAAAAGTAAGACAAATCTAACAAGTAAGCAAAACTTTGTCAAGGCTAATTTTATTTTGGGCTTATCATATTTTGAATACGATTCTGTCTAAATGGATTGAAAAATGACTAAATAGAGTTAAATGGTGGCCTAACATTGATAAAATGAAGTTTTTGGCTTTATAATCCAATTGGATTTTTTCATTCCTTTTTGGAGTAGAACGCCCCCGACGATGTTTCTAAAATGCTCCGCAAAATTAACAAACGCGGCTTTTCCGCATTAATTTCAAGGAGTATTTATGAAAAAAAGATTCATGGCGGCACTTGCTATTTCGCTTGGCATGCTCGCTGCTTGCGGCGACGATTCCTCTTCTTCTGCCAATGGCGAAAATGGCGAATACAAACGCGAATTTGCAACTGCGATTGCCTCGGGCGAAACGATGTTCATCGGCACGATGTCGCTGGACCATACAGATGATATCGGCACCGACTATATCGAAGTCGGAACCCGCGCAGGCGTTGTCTATTACGACAATTCCTTGTTTATTGCCGACCTTGATGTGGGAACCATTGCACGCTACAGTCTCGATGCAAACAACAAGATTGGTAGCAAGACGGCTGAACTTTCGCTTGCTGGCGCATGGGCAAACCACATTTACTTCGTGAATGAAGAAAAAGCCTACTTGGGCGGCATGCTTGACTCGCTGCTCATCATCAACCCGAAGACCATGAAGCGCACGGGCGCGATTGACCTGTCCAAATACAAGAACGAGGACGCTCTCGTGGTGAGCCCGGGTACAGGCGTAATCGTGGACGGTCGGCTCTATGTTGGCCTGTTGCAGAACGTGAGCGACTATGCTACCGGTAATACCGCTCAGATTGCCATCATTGACATCAAAAAGGATTCCGTGATTGCCGTGGCCGAAGATGACCGCGTCGCGGCTGTGGGCTCCCTGGATGATTCCCAGAACCAGTCGTTTATCGTTGCTGACGGTTACATTTACTGCTACAGCAATGCTTCCTGGGGCTACGCTCCGGGCCAGGTCGACGGGTTCCTGCGCATCAAGGTGGGCGAAACCGAATTCGACAAGGATTATCAGTGGTTCGTGACCAATGATGTCGCCATCGACGGCGTCACCAAGAAAGGCAACTTCAAATACCTGAGCCCCACTACCGTCGCCAATGGAACCAAGGTGTATTCCTTCTTGAACGTGATGGTGGACCTGCAGCAGGTTTGGACCGATATGGATAGCTACCACAACAATACCTGCAAGCCGGTAGAAATCGATCTTGCCAAGAAAACCATGAAGGCGCTCCCGATTGATTATACTTCTAGCTGGGCTAGCTACGGCAAGTACATCGATGACGACGGCACCGTGATTTTTGCGGTCTCTACCGAAAAAGACGGCAACGCCTACTTCCGCTATGATCCTAAGTCCGAAAAGGCGGAAAAGATCGCCGATATAAAGCAGATTCCGATGTGGCTTGTGCCGCTCAAGTAAGCGAAATTACCGCAAATCTGCGGTGTACATATTGTCCTCATAAACGCGAAGGTCCGTTCCCGCCTAATGGTGGGGGCGGATTTTGTTATTGGTACAGGATAAATCCATTCGGATTTTCAAAGACCCGTTTGGAGTAGAAAATTAGTCTGAAAATTGCTTAATTGCGCTGCGATGAAAAAGATGATTTTTTATAAGGCGGCAACGCTTGCCCTTATATTTGCTACGGTTGGTGCGGTTTCGGCCCGTGCCCAAGATGATGAAATTACCTCGATAGACGATTTTCTGGAGGAATCTGCTCCAGAAAACAATGCGACAACTGGTGACGCAAACAGCGCGACGGCGCAATCAGATGCATCTGCGGCAAATGCCTCGGGCGTTACGCAGCTGGACGAACTCTCGGTGGAATCTGAAATAGAAGCGGAACAGGCGAAGCAGGCCAAAAAGGCGGAATCGGTTGCGACGATTGACGCAGCCGAGATGCAGAATACAAGCAAGACCATTTCGAAGGCCGTCAACTCCGCTTCGGGCGTTAAGGTGCGCAAGTCCGGTGGCATGGGCAGCGAAGGTAAAATCAACATTCGCGGCATGGAAGGCAAGAACATCAAGGTGCTGGTAAATGGCGTCCCCGTAGAGACGCAAGGCAACTTGGGTCTTGACGATATCCCTATTGACCAGATTGCAGACATTGAAGTTTACAAGGGCTATGTTCCGGCACGTTTTGCTACGGACGGTGCGGGCGGTGCCATCAATATCATTACCAAGAAGCGTCCCGCCAATTCGGTGGATGCGTCCTACAGCCTTTCAAGTTACAATACACATAAGGCATCGGTAAGCGCGAGCCATGTAATCGATAGTATTGTCGGTGGCGCGAGCCTGGAAGTGGGGGTATCGGGCTATTTCAACCATTCCGATAACGATTACGAATTCACTTCGCCTTACATGAAAAGCTCAACAGGTAAAGATACGAGCGTCGTTCGCGATCACGACCATTACACCTCTTACAATGTACAGGCCTTTGCGAACTTGATGAATGCCTGGTTCGACCAGGTTTCGCTTGGTGCAAGCTACGGTGCGTTCGATAAGGAAATTCAAGGCGAAGCGAACCGCATTGTTGAAGCGACTGCCGAAGGGTATAATTTAGGAGCGACTTTCGGATTAGATAAGAAAAATTTGTTTGTAAAAGACTTGAATTTCGGTGACCATTTTTCGTTTGGTTACAATGAAAATAAAATTATTGACACGAGTCGAGTCCATTGCCGCAACTGGTATAGTTGCGATACCGCCAAAAAGAATGTGGGCGA
>NZ_DGUN01000054.1 GCF_002395745.1 Fibrobacter sp. UBA4309 | reverse complement strand
CGAACGTTGCCATCCTGAAACAAACGTCGTGAGAACGGGATCCACACAAAAAAAGAAGCCCGGACTAAAGCCGGGCAACAAAAGACGCGAATGGACGAAACGAACTAGTTTTCGTTGTTGTGCATTTCCATCTGTTCACGGTCCATCGTGTGCTGCAGGTATTCCTTGAAGTCACGGTCGATGTTCACACCGTCGAAGTCGATATCGTCGTTTTCCAACACGAACACGGCGCTCGGGTTATCGAGCCAGCCGACCACGTCCACGCCTTCCAACTTCATGGACTTGTCGCCCGCGGCCTGCGCTACGTATTCGATCTTAGACTTTTCAACCCAACCCTGGCCACAGTTGCCTTTCACCAACACGTCGGTGTCGGCTTCCTTCACGATGGTCAATTCATCGTTGAAGCCAGCGGTACAAACCACGGATCCACCACCCTTTTCCTTGGTGAGATCGACGTCGCCAATCTTGGACTTCACCTTCTTGGCTGCGAAAGAAGATGCAACCAAGACTGCCAGAGCGACAAACATAACCTTTTTGATCATTTTCATAACTTCCTCAAAAGCAAGGTAAAATATTCAACAATGCATAAGGAATATACCTTTTATTTTTGCAATTCGTTGAAATTTCTTTTAAATTTTTACCCTATGAAGAAGATTTTTGCAATTTTGTTCGTTTTTTTAATCCTTGCGGGCCTTTTTTGCGGTTTTCAAGCCAAAAAAAGGGTTAATGCGACATCCGAAAATGCCGAAACGGTCCTCCTGGAAATCCCGAAAGGCAGTTCCGCGGCCAAGGTATCCCAAATTTTACAGGACAAGGGCGTATGGAAAGACGCTCTCGCCTTCAAAATCTGGTGCAAGTTCAACCCGCCCGCACTCAAGGCTGGCTGGTTCGAGATCCCCGCCCACCAGAAGCTGAACGAGATTATCGCCATTATCGAAAGCGGCAAGAACGCGGTCCGCAAGGTGACCATCCCCGAAGGTCGGGCCTCATGGGAAATCCCCGCCTACCTGAAGAAGGTCTTCCCGAGCCTGGACGAGGACCGCTGGAACAGGTTGGTCCAGGACCCGAAGTTCACCCGCTCGTTAGGTGTCGAAGCGAACAGTCTCGAAGGTTACCTGCTCCCCGAGACATATCCCTTCCCCATCGATGCCAACGAAGAGACCATCCTCAAGCAGATGGTCGCCGCCAACCTCCGGCTCCGAGACGAGCTGAAGGAGAAGCCCGGTGAATCCATGTGGAAGACTCTCGGCAACTGGCACCGCGTGCTGACGCTTGCAAGCGTCGTCGAAGAGGAAACCGGAAAGCCCGACGAGCGCCCCCTGATCTCCGGAGTGTTCCACAACCGCCTCCGCATCGGCATGCCGCTCGGGGCAGACCCGACCGTGAGGTTCATCTTCCGCAACTTGACCGGCCCCATCTACAAGAGCCAGCTGAACAGCGACAGCCCGTACAACACGCGCAAGTTCAAGGGGCTCATGCCAGGACCGATTTCCAATCCCGGACGCAAGGCCATCGAGGCGGCGCTACATCCCGCTGACACCAAGGCGCTCTACTTCGTCGCCAAGGACGACGGCTCGGGGACGCACTTCTTCAGCAGCACGCTCACTGACCACAACAAGTACAAAGACGTCGCCGCCAAGAACCGCGGGGAATAAGCACCTGCGGTTACGCCGCTAGAACAGGTCGTAATTTCCGATACGAACAAAGTATTGGTAATCGCCGATTTCCTGGAGATCTTCCATTGTCCGGTTGTCGACTATACGCGACATTCCGACATAGGCACTGATCGACTTGTAAGCAAAGCGCAGCGCAGGTTCAAGGACGATCTTGTTTTCTCCAAGCAAGGCAGAAGGATTGTCTTCGTAGTCACGGACATAGGCGCCAAAGACCCAGGCGCCGATTACGCCGTAATGCAATCCGGCATTCAGGCGGATCAGCCCGTAGTGATGCGAAGCCATATCAGGATTGTACCATTCCGTAGTCCACGGCGTCGCCTTGACCTTCTGGCGATAGCAGTTGTCCATCACCCTGTAGTCGAAGGATTCAGGATAGACGTATCCGTGGCCTTCGTTATGGTAGGCATTCAAGCCGGCAGCGGCTGCCACGTTAAACGTAAAGAAGTCCGTCGGGGAATGCGTAAAGCGGGCCTCTCCCGCCAACTTCCAATATATCGGAATGACGTTGCTCAGACCGAACTCAAAGCCGATAGACTGCAAGCCGACAGACGCATCCACCTCGAATCCCTTCTTGGCGAACCACCTGTCCTTCTCGCCAGAAAGCAACTCGTAATTCAGGCTCGGCGAAACCGGATAGGTCTCGAATTCGTGTTTATTGTAAAGGCGACTATCCAGTTCAAATGTCCTGTCGCCAAAAAGGAAATGGAGCGAGACCTTCTGCAAGTCGTCAAGCTGGTAGCCGACCGACATGGTCAAGTCCCTGCGCTCTTCCGAATAGATTCGCCATTCTTCGGAAATTCCATTGGAGAATTTCTTTAGCGGACGCAACTTCATGAGGTCGTAACCGAAATCCAGGGACCAGCGGCGATTCCACAAACGGGAAATCTGCAAGTGCGGCATGAACCCGTAAGATTCATTGCCCCAGAATCCCGGCAAGTCCAGAAGGAACTCCATCTGGTCCACATAGCTGACCGCAACTCCCGCATACACGTTCGGGCCAATCGCATTGGATCCGAAACCGCCCGCATACACATCGAACGTCGGCCTGACTACGGCGCCAATCAACACGTCCCCGGACGGCTGCATCGTAAACGAAACGGAATCGTATGCGGGCTGGGACATCACGCCCTTCGCAAAGTTTTCGGGAGCCATCATGGCCGTATCGTTCGCGTTCCAATACGTTTTCGCAGAAGACTGCAGTTCTGCAGACAAGCTATCGAAAGCCGGAGTGAACCGGAACCACGGTGTAGACTTTCTCTTTGTGGATACATAATCAGCCATACGCGGGCGAAGCACCATCATTTCGCCGAGGCGACGTTCCACTGCCGAGAACCCGGCCTGTATCCATGCACTGCGGGTCGTATCCGAAACGGAATGCGCGCGGATCATCACGCCGGGCTGCGTTCCCAAATTCTGCATCTGCTTTTGGGCAATCGCATTCTGCCACGGAGATTTCCACAGCGAACCGTCAGCAAGCATTTTCGGATCTGCAATGGAGAGCAGCGGAAGCACTCCGACTTCGTCTTCGTAAGGCAAAGCCACATAGGGACCCAGTTCACCGTTCCTGGCGTTCTCGCGAAGCGGAAGGCTCTTGTAGACTTTGTTCACCACAGCGCCGTTGTCGTCTTCCATACCCGACACGTCGAAGGGGACCACAAAGCCTGCCGGCTGGCGGTAAAGCGATTCCTGAATGCGAAGCCTTGCCAGGGCGCGCCTGATATGGGCAGTATCCGGCTCCAGGGGTTTCACGTTACGGTACAGGTTCCCGCTGGTATCCGCAGAAACAGTAAAGCGGTGACGGAGACTCGGCATGCCGTTTACAGACACGGGCAGTTCGAATGTGCGCTCCGCATCGTCGTACAGATCGTCCATTTCGTTCTGTCCGACAATATCGGCAATGTAGGGGTCCAGCAAGACGCGCTGGATATCGTCAAGCGGCATGCCCTTGGCCCACAGGAATCCGACAAAGGCACCCCAGGAAACACCGACAACGGAATCGACTGGAATGGAGTAGCCTTCTATGGCATAGAGAACGCCCAAATGGTACCATGCGGAATTCTTGCCTCCACCGAGGTACAGTACGGACTTTAGCGGGCCCGAAGGTAAGGCCGTCGGGGCTGTAGAGTCCTTAAGAACCGGGGCAGCGGACGCAGAGGCAACAGGAGCGGCAGAATCGGCTGCGACCGGAACTGCCGCAACAGAATCCGGGATTTCCTGCATGTTGCTCAGAAGCAACAGGTCGGCATCGACGACGGAATCGGGGCGGGCAACCGAAGAATCGGAAGGGGCCTGGGCGAATACGCACGAAGAAACCGCCAGAAGCGTTATTGAAATTTTTGCGAAGAACGCCTTAGCCGAATCGAGCCACATTGGAGACATACTTTCCAGCCTCCTCCCGGGAAACGTAACCGCCACGAACCAATTCCGCAAGGCAATCATCCATCAGCAGCATGCCTTCCGATGCAGAAGCCGCAATCACGGAAGGCAACTTGAAATGATCCCCGTTACGGATAAACGAAGCAACATTTTGCGTATTGTAGAGAATTTCCCATGCAGGCATCGCTCCGGCACCTTCTGCCGCACCCGGCAACAGCCGCTGGACAACGACCGCCTTGAGCGCCGCAGCAAGCATGGTCCTGGCCAAAGCCCTGTTTTCGAGGGAAACTCCAGAAAGCAACGCTTCTATCGCACCCACGGAATTGCCCGCAGTAATACAGCAGACGACAATGGCGCCGGATTCCGCAGCACGGAGCATCGGCAGCAAGTCCTCGCCATCAAAATCACCCATCCAGAACAAGTCGCAGCCGCAACGCAGCGCCTGCGCCATCTTGTCTGGAACCGTTCCACTGGAATTAGCGAGAATCAGGCTGTCTCCGGCACGAATCGGGAACTCATCGGACGAATTCAAGAAACAGGCGCGAAGCATTTTGGATTCGCAAAGGGCGCTCACGTAAGATGTCGCAGAAGTCGTCTTGCCGGAACAGGCAGGCCCGGCGAAAACGACCAGGCCGGAACTCAGTCCAAGCAAGTTGCTCAATGTCTGCGGAGCGCCCAATTCGGCAAAGTTCGGGCATTCGGCCATAAGCGGGCGGAACACAGCAGAGTTCCCAAGAGCCGCACGGAAATAACGCACGCGCCACTTCACCCCTGCCCACGGACCTCCGACAAAAGAACCGGAATCGCCTTCCACAGATCCCAGGAATTCGCGAAGGGCTCCGATTTCCACAGCCGGGGCGTCAGGAATGTTGCACACCTTGCCCGCCAGGCGAATCGCAGAAGGAGCGCCTTCAGTTACAATGAGTTCCGTTCCACCGACATTTACCACATAGTCCAAGAGAGATTCTATTTCTGTAGCCATAGCTAAGCCTCCTTGCCCGAGGGTCTGTAAGCAGCAAAACGGCGGCTGTCATAAGCGCGTTTCCAAGCTTCGGCACCTTCGATATAACCGGATTCCACGCACTTCTGCAGGGAATCGTCCAACGTAACGCCTTGATCTTTCTGGCTGCTGATCGCCGCGGCAACCTGCGACAAATCGCACTTGCGGATCATGTTCGCCACGGTCGAAGAAATACGCATCGCCTCGCAGGCAAGCACCAGGCCCTGATTCTGGACAACCGGAACAAGGTGCTGTACAATCACGCCCTTAAGCTGTTCTGCCAAGGCGCAAGCGAATGCGGAACGTCCGGATTCGGGCACGGACGCAAGCAGGCGCGAAAGAAGCGCATGGATATTGTTGCCACCCGTAACGGCGAAAACAAGCGCGCCCGCATTGGCAGCCTGCAAGAGCAAATTCAGCTCTTCCATAGACGTGAGATGGTCGAAACAAATGACATCGGCACCGTCGCGGATAGCGAGCTCGATACCCGCCACACCGGTACGCACATGGAGGCCGACTTCCTTCTGCACAATCGCGCCGTTCGGATTCTGAAGCAAGCGTTCAATCGGGCGTTCTATCGTCTGTATGTAGCACTGGCGGTTGGCGGCAATTGTTTCGGCAAAGGTCGTCATCGTCGTCGAACGTCCGCTAGAAGCAGAACCTGCGATGAGCACGAGACCACTCTGCAACTCGGCAAAACGATTACAGAAAGCCGGCAAGTAAAGGCTTTCGAGCGTCGCCGATTCCGCCTGGATTACGCGAATGGAAATATTCGGGACGACATCGTCCCAGGTCACCGTAATACGGGCACGGCCCACACCGGCAAGGCCCATGGTCTTGCTGAAGTTCTTTCCGATAGAAACCTTGTGTCCATCGGCAAAGCCCTCGGACGCCTCGCCAAGAAGTTCCGTTAGGCGCGTCGTATCGAGAGTGTCTTCCGTTACCGCGAACAGGTTGCCGGATTGACGCATCACGATCTGCCGGCCTGCAAAAAGATAGATGTCCGTCGTTCCGAACTTTCGGGCATAGGCAATAATCTTCTTGAGGTTCATTTTCGGCGTCAGCGTTTCGGGAGCCTCGACAGCCTTGCCTTCACCCGTAGCCAAGGCAAAACGGCTAGGCAAGTCCCCTTCTTCTTCGGGTTCGTCGTCCGCATCGCCGGCGGCAATGCCGATATTCGAGATACTCGTCGTCTCGAGTCCCGACACCGTCTCAACATCCACATTCGACGAAGTCACTTCGCCAAAAATGTTGTTGCCTTCGATCTGGAGTGTCGGCTCCTCGTCCTTCGGTTCCGCTTTCACGGGAGCGGGCGCGACAGGCGTCGGAATTCCGACGGGCTTGACCGCCGGAATGGAAGTCGTTGAACGGTTCGGCTTGGGCGCAGGCGGCTCTGCCGGCGTGGCAGGCTGGGCCGCCGCATTTTTCGCCTCGATGTTCTTCACAAAGGCAAGGACCTTTTCGTACATCGGCTGCTGCAGGATTCCCGCTTTCACAAGAACCTGGCCGATATCCATCTGGTCCGTAATCTCACCCCAATGCGCATTCACCTGGTCCTCGGTCACCACCTTGTTGTGGACCAGGACCTTCGCCATATACTGGTTTCTCATAGGAAATCCCTCCGGCTAAACCACCAACTCGCAATCGCAAGGAAAACACCCACATAACCCAGGGCATACACCGTATTCCAGAACAAATACATATCCGGAAGGGCCACGTTGTGCACGACATAGCTCGTCACGTTGTAGCGGTAGAGTCCCGGGAAAACGGCGTGGATAACAACAGCCATCTTCTCGAAAAGCGCTGTCGAAGTATCGCCCATCTCGCCCATGCGGCTCGCAAACCGCACCTGTTCCAAAAGCTGGTTGCTCAGGTGGCCCGCAAAGTAGACACCCAGCGTAAACAGCGCCGAAAGAACGGTGCTGCTGAAGCTGCTGAACAAGAGCGCCACGGCAATCACTACCGCCATCTCGCAGAAGATGAGGTAAATCGCCAAAAGCAGGTTCGCCGTAGGTTCGGCATGGAAGGCCAGGAGCATCGTGTAGAAGATGCAAGTCAAGATTGCAAGGTGAACCGCGATGACCGCCAAAAGCCCGAAGTACTTGCCCACGATAAACGTGACTCGGCTAATGGGCTTCGAGAGGAGGGTCAGCACCGTTCGCCGTTGGATTTCTTTCTGCACGAGGCTGATGCCCACGAAAATCGAAATCAGGAGCCCGGAAAGGCTCATCACCGAAAGCGTGGTGGACTTGATAACGTAGGAGCGGTCAAACACCGACCATTCGCCAAGCACGATGCTGAACAGCGTGAGCGCAATGGCGAGGAATACGATGTTATAGAGAATCTTGTCACGGATAGATTCACGGAAAGTATTATGCGCAATAATGAGAATATGCTTAAGCGTCTGCACGGGCAATCTCCTCCGTCAAAATGTCTTCGAGGCTCGGACGCTTGTGATCCATCTTCTCGACCGCAATGCCGTTTGAGAGGCAATAAGCCAGGAGGCGGTCACGGGCGGCATCGTCCTCGCAGACGAATTCCTCGGGGTGTCCAGTCAGCGAGACTCCCTGCGGCAGGTCTTCGCCGAGAATCGCCTTGCGGGTACGCACGTGGTATTCCACGCCGCACGATTCCGTAATCTCGTCAACCGTTCCCTCGCGCACGATCTTGCCGTCCACAATCATCGCGACCTTGTGGCTAATGCTTTCCACGTCGCTGAGCAAGTGGCTCGAATAGAAAATCGTCACGCCGTCGCGGTTCAGCTGCTGAATGGCCTCGCGCACGTCGCGGCGGCCCATCGGATCTAGCCCGCTCATCGGTTCGTCGAGAATCAACAGCTTCGGCTTGCCAAGAATCGCCTGGGCGATTCCCACGC
This sequence comes from Fibrobacter sp. UBA4309, assembly GCF_002395745.1. Taxonomy (GTDB): domain Bacteria; phylum Fibrobacterota; class Fibrobacteria; order Fibrobacterales; family Fibrobacteraceae; genus Fibrobacter. The sequence continues at coordinate 16,145 of NZ_DGUN01000054.1, read as the reverse complement.
GCTGCATCATGCCCTTGGAATAAGAGCGCAGCCTGCGGTCAATCCAGTCCTTGTTCGCATGCAAAAGTTCAAGCGCCCAGCCAATGCGGCTTTCCAGTTCGGTTCCGTCAAGCCCGACGAGCTTGCCGTAAAAGCGCAACAGCTCACGCCCCGTGAGGTAGTCATAAAAATAGGGCTGTTCCGGGGAGTAGCCGATAAAGCGGCGGCTCTTCGCGTCGCGCGGAGAAATCCCGTTCACCAGAACCTTGCCCGAATCAAAATTCAAAAGCCCCGTCAACACCTTGATGGTCGTCGACTTGCCCGCACCGTTCGGGCCTATAAAGCCATACACCTGTCCCGGCTCCACGCTGAAGCTCACGTCCTTGAGCGCAAGCTTCGGTTTCATCAGAAAGCCGCTACGGTACGTCTTGTGCAAATGCTCAATCTGTATCATAAAGTCACTCATACACAATCCTTAATCTTCGCGGGCGTCTTCCGTCGCCTTCCCACCTCCAAACGCGCGCTCCTCGGCATCCTCGATTTCGCGACGACGGCGTTCCGCCTTCTCTTTCTTGTTGACAAAGAAGTAGATGACCGCACCTACGAGGTAGACGGCGATGCCCGAATAGAAAATAGGATTGATGGAAGTCCCCTCCAGTCCGGGGAAAACGTTCAGAATTAGGCTGTGGCCGAAAAGGCTCAGCAACACCAGTACAAAACCGAGTCCGCGCAGCACATAAGTCACTATGACCAACTTTCGCATAGGTATACCTCAAAAACAGCACCTTTCGGGTGCATCGTTCCTTTATTGAAAAATACACAAATATCTGGGAAAAAAACTTGCCCGATTCCTAGAAATCGGGCAAAAAGAGGCCTATCAGAGCGACAAAAGCAGTATCGCAAGCACCTGGCCGCTCAGAATCCTAAGCAACATGGTTAGCGGGTAAACCGAAGCATAGCCCACATTCACTGCATCGCTGTCCGCCTGGCTATTCGCAAATGCGAGCGCAGGCGGGTCTGTCATGGCACCGGCAAGTACGCCACAGAGCGATAGGTAGTTCACCTTGAACACGAAATGACCGACACACGCCATGATCGCTAGCGGCAGGAACGTGATAAGGGAAGCCAGCCCCATATAGTAGAGCCCATCGCCGTTCAAGAGCACATCGAAGAACTTGATACCGGCATTTAGTCCAACGCAGCTCAAGAAGAGCGTAAGACCGAATTCGCGGAGCATCAGGTTCGCGCTGTTCGCCATAAAAAAGTTGAGCGGACCAATCTTGCGTTTGCGGCTCAGGAGAATCGCGACAATGAGCGGGCCACCGGCCAGACCAAGCTTGAGCGGGGTAGGCATTCCCGGTATGGCAAACGGGATGCTCCCGACAATCACGCCAAGGAAGATTCCCAGGAATGCGGGCAGAATTTCGGGATGGTCAATCGCCGTCAACGAGTTGCCCAGTTCCTTCGTCACCGCATCGACACCTTCCGCAGGGCCGACAATCATTAACTTATCCGCAAACTTGATACGCAAATCAAGGCGACCCGTAAACTTGAATTCCCCGCGGGTTACGCGGCTCACGTTCACGCCGTAACGTTCCGCCAAGGCGAGCGAGCCAATCGTGTGGCCAAGGATCTTCTTGTTCGTCACGAGCACCGTCTTCACCTGGATGGGTTTTGCCGAATCGGAGGCGAACTTGGTAATAGGGGTTTCGAGCCTTTTACCGATAATCTTTTCCATAGCAGCAATAGCATCGGGCATTCCCACCAGATGAATCTTGTCGCCACGTTCTATAATCGTAGAACCCTTCGGAGTAAAGATATTGCCATCACGCAACAAGCGCGTCACCACGACACCGCTCGAAACAAGATTCGGGATTTCTTTCAGCTGGATTCCATACAAATTTTGGTTATCAACCATAAGACTGCAGGATTCAATTTCCCAGGAAGTCGCCGCGATATCCGCCGCATAACTTTCGGCAGCCTTGTTCGGATTCTGCCTAAAAATAACGCGTACGAGAATCATCACAAGAATAATGCCGATGACGCCAAACGGATAGGCGACCGCATACCCGATTCCCGGAAGGGACGCATCTACGCCAACCGCAGCAAAGGCCGAGTTCGCCGCACCGAGAGAAGGCGTGTTCGTCACGGCTCCGCAAAGCATCCCGACAAGCACGGGTACGTTGTCATGCATGCCAGTAAAGAAGTAGAGGCAGAGCGTCACGATTACGCCAAGCAACACGATGCCCACCGAAAGAACGTTCAGCACAAGCCCGTGCCTACGGATGGAGTCCATGAATCCCGGACCCACCTGCATACCGATCGTGTAGACAAAGAGGATGAGGCCGAATTCCTGGATAAAGTGGAGAACGTTACCATCGACGCGCAGGCCGAGATGCCCGAGAAGGATGCCCACGAAGAGCGCCCCCGCCCCACCAAGGCCAATCCCCTTGACCTTGATCTTGCCGACCATAAGGCCGATAGCCGCGGTAAGCGCAATCGCTACGACCTGTTGCCCGACCGAGGGCTTTGTAAATAGATCTAATAACCAAGTCATTGTTTAGACGAGAGACGAGAGACGAGAGACGAAAGACGAAAGAAATAATCTTAGGCCAGTCATCTAATGTCTGCGGGTTAGGGGTTGAAGACAAGAAGAAAGTAGGAAAATTATTCCTTCACGCAACGGACCGATGCGGAGATATTCTTGTTGAAATGCTCATAAGAAACGCCCTCGCCCGTGACGCGCACGAGAAAAGCCCTGGAATCGTCGTAGGACTCGCTGGTCCAGAAGCTCGCGCTTTGGCCCTTGTCCGCGAACTTGCCGTCATAGTACTTGAACCCGGCGAACTGGATATTGAACACTTCGGTCTTCTTGAGTTCTTCCACCGGAGCCGTCCCGAAGGCATCCTTGAATTCCTGCTGGGTCGGCAAACGCCACCCGGTAGGGCAGACCGCCCCGATCGCGGCATCCCAAGTATAGAGGCGGCCCGCGGTCACGCAGTTATCGTGATTGTTGTCGTAACACGTACTGGAATCGGGAGTGTAGACGGTCAGGTTCTCAGCCATCCAGGACTTGCCACCGATATCGACGGTGGCGTAAGTCTTCTCGGGACAGGCAAGCGTGTGGTTGTCGGCATCATAAGTGCAGCTGCGGTTATCCTGGCAGGCAACCAGGGCGAAAGCGGCATAGATAGAGGCAATAGTGGCGATAATTTTTTTCATGATAAGGCTCCTTGAGGGTTTTTCTGGCGAAAAAATAGATTTGCGGGTGTATATTGTCTAATAGATTATTTATATTTAAATTATTCATTTTATTGATGAATGAAGTCAGGAGCCACATATGGAGCTAACACATATCAAATATTTCCTCGAAGTCGCCCGCACAGAACATGTGACACAAAGCGCAAAAACCCTCTGCATCGTGCAGCCTGCACTGACGCACGCCATCCACAAGCTAGAAGACGAGCTGGGCGTAAAGCTGTTCAAAAACAGTGGCAGAAACATCAAGCTCACCGAGGCCGGCGACTACTTCTACAAGAAAGTGAAGCCTCTCTACGAGGACATCGAAGCTTTGCCGGCGCGCCTCCGTGCAAAATCCGACAAGCAGGCAGTGACCATAAGCGTGAAGGTGCTGGCAGCGTCATCGTTCGTGGCGAACGCCATCATCCAGTACAAAAAGAAAACTCCTGGAATCCGTTTCTACCTCGTACAGAAAGAAGAATCCACCCTCTACGACATATGCGTGCAGACCTTCGCGGAATACCGGCCGCAAGAGAACCCCGACGAAGAAGTCTTCGTATGCCCCGAAGAAATCTTCCTCGCCGTGCCCAACACTCCGCAATACAAAAAACGTGACAGCATATCGCTCCACGAACTGGGCGATACAGACTTTATCGGCCTGTACGGCTCCAAGCAGTTGCACAAGATCTGCAGCGACTACTGCGACCGCATCGGATTCAAGTCCCACGACATCTTCGAGAGCGATAACGCACTCGTCGTCAAGGACGCAATCGCGAGCGGCCTCGGCGTCGGATTCTGGCCTGAATTTTCATGGGGCAAGGTGGACAGCCGCAAGATCCGCCTGCTAAAAATCACCGACGCCGATTTCAAGCGCGACATCGTGATTACATACCGCCGTATCAAGCAGGACAATTCCCACCTGGAGAAATTCTACAAGTTCATAGTCGGGCAGCTCGCCAAAAACATGGGCAACCGCAAGGCGAAATAGAAAATACGCTCAATAAAAATGCCCCCGATCGACAGGTCGGGGGCAACTAACTTACAAACCGTTCGGCGTTATCCCTTGACATGAATCGCAGAGGCGAATTCTTTCAACAGCGCCGGATCGTCGACCTTTTCCCAAAGCGTTCCCGTCACAATAACCTGGGCGCCCGCAGCCACACGAATAGCGGCCGTCTGCGGGTCCTTGATGCCACCACCGGTGATGATGGTCATCTCGGTCGCCTTGCGCGTATAGGCAATGTGTTCAACAGGCACGGGCTCCTCGGCGCCGCTGCCCGCTTCCAGGTACACATAGCGCATGCCCATAAGTTCTGCGGCAATGGAATTCACCATGCTGAGCTTGGGCTTGTTTGCGGGCACCGGCATGGTACCGCTGATGTATTCCACCGTCGTGCGCTTGCCGCTGTTGATGAGCTGGTAAGCCGTCGGGATGGCTTCCATATTGAGGGCTCGCACCAGGGCACCACCACGGACCTGTTCGTCAATCAAATAATTCGGATTACGTCCGCTCACCAAGGTCATAAAAAGCATCGCATCAAAACCGGGCACCACCTGAGAAGCACCACCCGGGAAAAGCACTACGGGCAGATTGACCGCCGCCTTGAGGGCAGCCACCTGCTTGGGGAGCGTAAAGTTGCCCAGGTACGAGCCGCCCACCAGCAAGAGGTCGGCACCGTTCTCGGCCGCCATGGCACCCGCCTTCACGAAAGCGGCTTCGTCTGACGTATCGGGATCGAGCAACACGGCAAAAAGCGCACCGCGTTTTTCGATTTCTGCGTTCAAGCGTAGCTCGGTCTTACCTGGTTTCATAATCAATTCCTTTTCTCGCGTCTATTCCGCAAGACACCATAAAGATACAATATTTGTTTCTTCTATGCCACAAAAATCACAAAAAGGCGGGCTTCCGCCCGCCTTCCCGGCCTCCTAACCGATTCTCCTTAACCCCCAAATTCGCTATTCGTCCTTGATGCAGCGGACTGAATAAAATGTCGAAGCAAAGTCATAGCGATAATGCGCAGAAACAGGACATCCGCCATCCACCATCACAGAACAACCACCCATACCTGCAGCCGAAGAATATCCCGATTGACCATACCCTTTTTCAATATCAGGAACAGCCACAAAACTTGGTTCATACTTTTGCCAGTTTTCATCGTCTCTTATCAAAACCAAACTTTTCATATTAAAACCCGTAGCAGCTTCATCTGCAAGCGCCGCAAAAGTCACCCCTTGACTAGTAACGTATTCAAATAAAGCTTTCCAGTCCCTTTGATTTGGGAGACGCCATCCGTCAGGACATACGCCTTGATAACTCATTACATTAGACTGGGACAAATAATCCGCATAATTCCATTTCCAATACGCATCGCCTTCGCCAAGCATCGTCAATATACCTTCGGGATAAAGGGATTTACAATATTTTTCACTTTCCCTGCGCTTTTCCCCGCAATCAGAAGTTTCAATGAAATAGCACTTATTAAAATCTTCAATCATAGATTTACACTTATCGTCCAAGAAAACCGTATCGCTTTCAGGAAGAGCAAGGAACACCTTCATCGAGTTTCTATCCATATTCATCGCAGCCTGCCATTCATACAAGCGGCCATTTACTTCGCATGCAAATTCATCGCCGGCAAGACAACCTGTACCTTCATGCAAATTAGATTCGAAGTAATTCAGATTTTCCGCCATCCAAGTTTGCGTTTTTCCATCAATGTTGTACGTTACCGTTTTATAAGATTTTCCATCACGATTATCGACCATGGTTCCGCTCGTAAATTCGATTCCCTTATATTGCATTTTCCATTTTCCAGAACGGCAAACAAGTTCATATTCTTTATAGGCGACCGATTCCCCTTCACGCGAGTCCTTGCACTGTCCCAATCCCTGGTTTTCAGCAATAAAGCCCGTTTCCAACTCCAAATACGACACAATCTTTTCATACAAAGTTTCATTCTCTTTACTTGAAGAATAGGCCTCACTAGGAATATGCATATACAGCTCAATACTTTCTTCAAAGGCCCATAGAATAGCATTGGTGTCACCCATATAGTACATAACCACATCATCATGAACAGTAGATATAAACTCCTTAACACGAATAAACTCATCACCACTCTCACTTTGCGGTGTTTCAAAAGGCCCAAACTCCTTATATACTCCATGACTTTCAAGTATATCCCGTTCCGCCTTTTTTTCCGCCTCTGCAAAAGGCATTCCGGCAGCGACATAATCAAGTAAAATATGGGCTTTCATAAGCGTCAAAACATTTACTTCAATATTTTTAGACACTCGTAAATCCACAATTGCAGTCAGTTCAGGAACATAAGTATATGCGAGACTATCAGCGCAACTTTCACTTCCATCAAAAGGAGATCCCCATGGTTGGCAATATTCCAAACTATCTGGATTAAATACACTTATCCGAACATACGGGCTATTGAGCGAAAGACTTTCAAAACCAAAATGACCGCTACTATCCGAAATGGTATCGACAAAAACAAGTCCCGTCGTATCCAACGAAATCGAATCCAATTCACAGACTCGAACAACAGTTCCCGGTTTTACAGATAAAATATTAGACGAATTCGTAGAATCCGACATGGACATGACAGCCATTTTAGCCGCAGCGTTCGCTCGCCCTGTCAAGGCATAGATTCTCGGTTCTTCCGAAGAGCCTCCCATTTCGACACCCGGCCCACTTTCCGTTTTTGAAACACCGTTTCCGTCATCCGTGGAACAGGCCGCGAACACCAAGGCGAGCGGCATCACCATTTTGCAGACAAACTGCATAGCCATTTTTGAGTAATTCATGATATCCTCCTAACCCTTTTTAGAACTCTTGTTTGTCATGGGGAAGAATTGGATGTTCAGGCGGTACACTTCATCCGTTTCGGTTTCCCTCGTGGCGATTTCAACAATACGCTTGCGGAACGCATCGATTTCAGCGACAATTTCGTCGTAGGCGCCTTGCGTAATGCCGAGCGTCACACCCGAAAAATGCCTTTCGTTTTGCGGCACGCCCTCGATCGTGTCGAGCGCAAGTTCGCCCATTTGGTGGTGCAGGCCGCGAATCACAGCGGGCGTCACCTTCATGGGCCCTGCCGTAATCGACCTGTTCGTCTGAACGTAATTACCATTCTCGTCTTTCTGGAGCATATTCGCCTTCACCAAAAAGTTCAGCGAATCGCTGACTTCGGCAGCGGTAATTTTGGGGCGACACGCCTTTGCAAGCGCCAGCGGCTTTGCACCCGGCATAGAAGGCGCCAATTCACGGAGCACCGGATTTTTCCAGCTGTCAAAGTAGCGGTACGCATCGGCCTCGACAACCTTGGCATCGCTCCGTTTTGCGATGGAGAGCATCCTGTCAAAGATTTCCTTCTTTATGTTGTCCGTAGCGGCATGGTCAAACTCCACCATCGCACGAAAATATTCCAGCCGGTTACCGCGAAGCCCCATGGCCTTGGCCACGCGCTCCACGGATTCTTCGCCCAGGTTGAAACGTCCCTCGCTCACGTATTTCAGGTGGACCGACGAGGCGAACCCCGCCATCCTTGCAAACTCCCGCCAGGTAAACGCGGACTTCACCTTCCTTTCGGCGTAAAAATCCGCGATGTACTGGCGGTAGCCCGTGTATTCAAAAACGTCCTTCATTTTTCCTCCTAACCGATTCACAGTTTCTAGGTGTGTCACGCTCTAAATATACCTCTTACTCCACATAAGTCAACTTATTTTACAATACAAAAATGGCGTTTTTATTAAAATTTCCGCGATTAATTAAAAAATCATAAAAAAATTGCATTTTTCTATAATGCAAAACCACACTTATTTTCAAGGCGCGCGCCTTTACCTATATTTAAGGCATGGAGTTCTTCACCAAGGTCGACATTCCCGCATTGAATACACGCATAGATTACACGAGCCGCATCGCGTTTTTCGGATCGTGTTTTGCCGACAACATCTCGGCACAATTTTCCGTCCGAAAGTTCAACGTGCTCGCAAACCCCTTCGGCACCGTCTACAACCCGCGTTCCATCGCGCGGCAGCTCCGCAGAATAGCGGACGGCAAAGCGTTTGGCAACAGCGACGTTTTCAAGGACGAACGTTGCGACAAGCTCTGGCACAGCTTTGATGCGCACAGTTCGCTTTCGGCAAATACCCGCGAAGATTGCATCGCGAACCTGAACGCCGTCAACACGCAGGCCTCGGAATTCCTGCAGAAGGCTGACATCGCCTTCATTACGCTCGGGACCGCTTTCGTGTACTATTTAAAAGACAACGGCAAACCTGTTTCGAACTGCCACCGACAAGACCCCTCGCTTTTTGAACGCCGGATGATTTCCGTAGAAGAAGCCTCAAAGGCGCTCGAAGACACCGTGGCAAGCCTGCGCAGAATACACGCCGACATCCAGGTTGTCTTTACCGTATCGCCGCTGCGGCACATGGCCGACGGCGCGCACGGCAACAATCTTTCAAAATCCACGCTGCTGCTCGCAATAGAACAGGCAGCCGTCGACTATTTCCCGAGTTACGAAATCGTGTTGGACGAACTGCGCGACTATCGCTTTTACGACAGTGACATGGTTCATTTGTCCAAGACCGCCGAAGAATACATCTTCGAACGCATGGTCCAAACTTACTGCGACAGCACGACACGCACCAACATGGAGCGCGTCGAAAAATTCCTGAAAACGGCAAACCACAAGATTGCGGCCCCGGATTCCGATGCGACAAGAAACCTCGTCAAGAAAATTTTGGCCCAGGCAACAGAGCTCGAGTCACAAATAGAAGGGCTACATTTGGACAAAGAACGCGAATTTTTCGCAAATCTGGGCATTTAAAGCTTTACAACGCCTTTTCCTTTTTTTTACCATCGGTCTCCCCCTTTTTAGTTTATTTTTAGGGAGGATTAGGGCAAAAATAGGAGTAACAATGAGAACACAACAAACCCTCGCTGGGGTTGTGCTTGGCATAGCCCTTTTCAGCGCAGGCCTTTCTAACGCCTTCGCTGCAGACGAAACCCTAAGATCGCTGGCCGAGAAAAACAACATCTATATCGGCGCCATCCTGAACTCGCAATGGTTTGGCGGCGGGCTTCCCGGACAGTACGAACAAATTCACAAAACGCAGTTCAACATCGTCGTCGCCGAAAACGAGATGAAGTTCGACGCCACCGAACCGAGCGAAGGCCGGTTCAACTACGGCAATGGTGACAAGATGGTCAAGTATGCGAAAGCAAACGGCATGCGCGTACGCGGTCACGCCCTCGCCTGGCATAGCCAGGTTCCGGGCTGGGTGGATCAAAAATACGGCAAAAACAAAAAAGAACTTCTTAGGGTTCTCAAGAACCACATCGACAACGTGGTCGGGCACTGGAAAGGCCAGGTGGACGAATGGGACGTGGTGAACGAAGCTATCAGCAACAACGAACCCCAGTGGCGCGGCTACTCCGTATGGTATCAGGGTATCGGCCCCGAGTTCATCGACTCCGCCTTCGTGTGGGCACACGCCGCTGACCCGAATGCAGAACTCTGCTACAACGACTATAACCTCGAACAGGGAATCAGCCCGAAAGCCAAGGCGGGATTCTTGCTGGAACAGGTGAAGCGCTGGGTCGCAAACGGCATTCCTATCCATTGCGTGGGATCCCAGACCCACGTGGAAGACACCACCACCGACAAGCACTTTATCGGTTCGCCGGACAGTCTCCGCGCCCTCGCCAAGGAACTTGCAAAGCTCAACATCAAGCTGAAAATAACCGAACTCGATATCGGATTCAAGAGCGGCATCAACGTGAGCAAGAGCGATCTCGAGCGCCAGGGAAAGACCTTCCGCGAATACCTGGACATTATCCTCGAAGAACCGAATGCGGACACGTACCTGATCTGGGGCGTATCTGACAAATGGAGCTGGCTTGGCGGGCTCAACAGGCAGAAGGGCCTTATCTACGACGACAACCTGAATCCGAAACCGGCTTTCGACAGTATTCTGGTGAGGCTCCAAAACTTCGAGCCGCCGCAGGATACCGCCAAGAAGGACACCGTAGTCGCCGACACCTCCAAGAAGGATACGACCGTCAAGGATACGACAGTCAAGGACACCACCACAGCAATTGCGAAGTCTGCCGGTCCGGGCAGCGTCTCCATGTACGTCGCAGGCCACACGCTGTTTATCGCAGGCGCAAATTCCGCAAAAGTCGACGTATTCGACATGCAAGGGCGCCCCGTATTCAGCGCGAAGAACGTGAAGGGATCCATCGACCTGAAGGACGTTTCCGAAGGTCTATACATGGTACGTGTGCGCGACGGCTCGGCAAACCTGACCAAGCGAATCGCGATAAAGTAGGCCATAGCCTCCTGGACAAATTCATAAATGAGACCGCGGCCCACGCCGCGGCTTTTTTAGTACAAAAACGCCGTTTTTCATTCAAAAACGGCATTTAAAGCGTTACAACACATTTATACCCGCACCAACTCCATCGTTGTCTTTTGTGTTTATTTTTCTGTTCAACAAACATAAAGGAGTGAAGATGAGAACAAAGTCTTATCTTATGGGCGCCATGGTTGGTGTCGCCCTTTTTGGCACAGGCGTCACGAACGCCTTCGCCGCCGACGAAACCCTTCGATCCCTGGCCGAAGAACGTGGCCGCTACATCGGAGCTATCCTGAACAGCGAATGGTTCGGAGGCAGAATCGAATCGCAGTTCGAGCAAATCCACAAAGCACAATTTAACGCAGTCGTTGCCGAGAACGAGATGAAGTTCGATGCCACGGAGCCTAGCGAAGGCAAGTTCAGCTACGGCAACGGCGACAAGATGGTCAAGTACGCGCAACAGAACGGCATGCGCGTCCGCGGACACGCCCTCGCCTGGCACAGCCAGGTTCCTAACTGGGTAAACAACTACAAAGGACAAAAAGACAAACTGTTCAAGGTGCTCAAGAACCACATCGAGAACGTGGTCGGCCACTGGAAAGGCCAAGTCGCCGAATGGGACGTGGTGAACGAGGCCGTCAACGACAACAACAACCACGGCTGGCGTTCCAGCGGGTCCGTATGGTTCGAGACCCTCGGCGCCGACTTCCTCGATTCCGCCTTCGTTTGGGCGCACGCCGCCGACCCGGACGCGGAACTCTGCTACAACGACTACGCCATTGAATGGGGATTGGGCTCCGGCAGCAAGGCGGGGTTCGTACTGGAGCAGGTCAAACGCTGGAAAAAGAACGGAATTCCCATCACCTGCGTAGGCACGCAAACCCATATCGAAATCTCTCACGAAACTACCCCGAAGAACGTCCGCGACTTCGCCAGGGCGCTCGCCGAACTGGGCATTACGCTGAACATCACCGAACTTGATATCGGGTTCCCGAAAGGTTCCGCAAACAGCCTGAGCGCAAAGGACTACCAGAAACAGGGCCATCTCTACCGCCAGTTCATGGACGTATTCCTCGAAGAGCCGAACATGGGTGAATTCATGATCTGGGGCGTGACCGATGCGCACAGCTGGCTCGACGGTAGTCAGGGCAAAACCCAGGGGCTCATCTACGACAAGCAATACAAGCCGAAGCCCGCTTATGACAGCCTTATCGTAAGCCTCAAGGCGCACGCCCCGTCCGAAGTGGTTTCGCCGTACTCGAGCAACACTCCCGAAAGTTCTTCGTCAACGGATGTGTCATCTTCGTCGAGTACTATAACCATCAAGGCGTCTATGGCTCCGGCAAGCCTGTCCATGCAGGTTTCAGGCAATACACTGCTTATCGCGGGTACGCAGTCCGCCATGGTCGACGTATTCGACATGCAGGGACGCCCGGTATTCAGCGCCAAGTGCGAAACGGGTTCAATCGAATTGAAGAACGTTTCCGAAGGATTGTACGTGGTGCGTGTGCGCGACGGTTCTGCAAGCCTTACAAAGCGTATCGCGGTAAGATAAAGACGCTAGGTCCTTTCGTCCCTTTCCTTGTGGCGCCAGTAGTCAAGCTTGTCGCCGTCCATGCCGATATGCCGTGCGATAAAGGCCGGATTGCGGCCTTGCTTTCGCTGGCGTTCGTAATCACGAAGCGCCTTGAAGGCGACTCCGCCCAGAATGACGCACGCGGGCAGGTTGATCAGCGCCATGCCGCCCATCGTGATGTCGGCCAGCGCCCAGCAGGCATCCATCGGAGTCACCGCGCCAAAGAGCACCACCAGGCTGCACAAAATATGAATCACCGTCATCGCCTTCTTGCCGGGCATCTTCTTCTTGTTGATGTAGGCAATCGCGTTGTGCACGTAGTAGAGGTTCCCGAGCAGCGTCGTGAACGCGAACAGGGTCATCGCGATCGTGATGAACACCGGGCCCACCGCGCCGAACGTCGTGGAAACAGCCTGCTGCACGTACATGGCGCCTGCATTGTCGGCATTCCCCGGCACGCCGGAGACAAGGCACATCAGGGCCGTTGCCGTACAAAGGAACAGCGTGTCGATATAGACCGAGAGCATCTGCGCAAGCCCCTGCTTTACCGGATGCGAGACATGGGCCGCCGCAGCCGCGTTCGGTGCGGAACCTACGCCCGCCTCGTTGGAATAGAGCCCGCGCTTGATGCCGTACATCAGGCAAGAGCCTGCGATGCCGCCGCCAATCGCCTGGAAGTCGAACGCATCTTGCATAATCGCGACAATCACCGACGGAATCAGGTCAAAATGCGCGATCAGCATGATGACTGCGAGAATCACGTAGAAAAGTCCCATGACCGGGACTAGCACGCCAGTTGTCTTGACAATGCGCTTGCCGCCGCCGAACAGGCAGAAACCGACCAGTACCGCAAGGATAATGCCGATAATCCACGGCGTCACCGACGGGTTGTAGAAACTGTACGTTTCGAAGGTTGACTGCAGGTTATAGGAACAAAGTAAATTAAATCCGAAAGCGTATGCGGAAATCAGGAACACCGCGAAGACCACTCCGAGCCAGCGGCTGTGCAGCGCACTCTCGATGTAATACGCCGGGCCGCCGTAACAGGCATTCGTGCGGTGGTCGCGATGCTTGTACACCTGCGCCAGCGTACTTTCGACAAATGCCGACGACGCGCCGATAATCGCGAGCACCCACATCCAGAATGCGGCCCCCGCGCCGCCCAGGCAAATCGCCGTAGAGACGCCGATGATGTTGCCCGTGCCCACGCGCGATGCGGTCGACACGAGCAGAGCCTGCAACGAAGAAACCCCACCCGCCTCGTGCGGACGTTCGATAAGCGAACGGATTGCCTCTACGAAAAGTCTAATTTGCACGAACCGCGTGCGTATGCTGAAGTAAATTCCCGCTGCAGCGAGAACGATAATCAGGATGGGGTAGTAGAGGACGCTGTCAACTGCATTTAAAAAATCGACCATTGGCGAGGCTCCTATCAAAACGAACGCTAGTAAATTAATTTAGAAACTTCTACAAAAAAAGTAAAAGGCGCCCTGCACAATGGCATGGGTCGCCTTTTCATCGAAGTGTTTGACTTTTTTTCGGCTATTTAAGCGCCCAACTTAGCTCTAATCCAGTTGTTGGCGTTGGCGATAGCACCGGCAATCTTGTCGACTTCCTTGGTGCCGGCCTGAGCGCGGTCCGGGCGTCCACCGCCGCGTCCACCGCAAGCAGCGGCGAGATCCTTGACGAGGTCGCCGGCCTTGATGCCCTTGGCCTGGACGTTCTTGCCGACCATCACAGCGATGCTGCCGGAACCGTTGTCCTTGTTGGCAATCACGGCGACGCTGTCGGTGTCGAGTTTGTTCTGAACGCCGTCCAGCAAGTTCTTGTACTTGTCTTCGGGCATGTTGAGTTCGCGAACGTAGAGGTTCACACCAGCCACGTTGATGCCGCCGTTCAGGAGTTCGGCAGCGGCAAGCGTTGCAAGTTCCAGCTTCACGGACTGCAGGCTCTTTTCCAAGTTCTGCGTCTTGGCAAAGCTCTGCTGAATGCGGTCGAGAACTTCGGCATCCTTGCAGCGGAGCTGTTCGCGGAGGGCCGTCAAAATCTGCGTTCCGGCGCGGAGCAGCGAGAGAGCGCCACGGCCAGAAACGGCTTCGATACGGCGCACGCCAGCGCTCACACTGGATTCGCTGATAATCTTCACCATGCCGATGTTACCGGTGTTCTGCACATGCAAACCACCGCAGAGTTCCTTGGAGAATTCTTCGTTCGCGCAGCCCATCTTCACGACGCGGACTTCGTCGCCGTACTTTTCGCCGAACAGTGCCATGGCACCGCTAGCCTTGGCTTCGTCGACGCCCATCACCTGGGTGTTGACCGGGAGGCATTCCATCACCTTCGCGTTCACGATGTCTTCCACCTTCTGGATTTCTTCGGCGGTCATCGCGTTGAAGTGGCTGAAGTCGAAGCGGAGGAGTTCGTTCGAAACAAAGCTACCCTGCTGCTGCACGTGGGTGCCGAGCACCTGGCGGAGAGCGGCCTGCAGCAAGTGAGTGGCGGAGTGGTTCTTGCGGATATCGTTACGGCGGTCGTTGTCGACAGTTGCCATGAACACAGCGCCCATCGTCGTTTCGTTGGCCGTACCCTTCTTTACCTTGCCGCGGCAGAGGGCGGTGTCGTTCACCTTCACGGTGTCGAACACGTCAATTTCGAGGTCTGCAGAAACGAGCGTTCCCTTGTCGCCGACCTGGCCACCCATTTCGGCATAGAACGGAGAGGTTTCGAGCACGATGGAGAGGACTCCCTTGTCTTCGCGCCAGCGGACAACCTTCGTTTCGCAAGCGGAGAGTTCATAGCCCACGAACTTTGTGCTTTCTTCGCTGTACTGCGTCCAGCCTTCGGTACCCATGGTGTTGATGCCCTGCTTCATGTTGGCGCGGGCGCGGGCCTTCTGTTCTTCCATACACTTGTTGTAGCCTTCTTCGTCAATGGTAAGGCCCTTTTCTTCGGCGAGAATACCGGTGAGGTCCGGCGGGAATCCGTAAGTATCGTAAAGGAGGAACACCTTATCGCCCGGCACGACTTTTGCACCGGCACCCAACTCCTGCACGATGCCGGCGAAGCGTTCGAGGCCGGCGTCGAGCGTGCGGATAAAGCTTTCTTCTTCGCTCTTGATGACGCTTGCCACGAATTCCTTGCGTTCGCGGATTTCGGGGAAGGCATCGCCCATCGTATCGGCGAGCACCTGCACGAGCTGGCAAATGAACGGTTTCTTTTGGCCGAGCAGGCGGGCAAAGCGGCTAGCGCGGCGCAGAATGCGGCGGAGCACGTAGCCACGGCCTTCGTTGCTCGGGAGAGCGCCATCGGCAATAGCGAAAGAAATAGCGCGGATGTGGTCGGCAATCACGCGGTGCGGAGTACCGGCTTCACCATCGTTGTACGGCACGCCACTGAGTTCAGCGATCTTTGCGATGATCGGGGTGAACACGTCGGTGTCGTAGTTGCTGGTCTTGCCCTGCAGAATAGCGCAGATACGTTCGAAGCCCATACCGGTATCGACGTTCTTCGCCTTCAGCGGAATCAAGCTTCCGTCGCTCACGCGTTCGTACTGCATGAACACGTTATTCCAGATTTCGATGTAGCGGTCGTTTTCGCCGTTCACGCCCTTGATGGGATCCTTGAACGTTTCGGCCTGCGTGGCGAGGTCGCCGCGGTCGTAGTGAATTTCGGAGCAGGGGCCGCACGGACCGGTGTCACCCATTTCCCAGAAGTTGGAGTGAGCGTCAAAACGCATGATGCGGTCATCCGGGAGACCGGACACGTCCTTCCAAATCTGCCAGGCTTCGTCATCGTCCTGGTACACGGTCGCGAAGAGGCGTTCCTTCGGGAGCTTCCAAACTTCGGTCAAAAGTTCCCAGGCCCAGGCGATGGCTTCTTTCTTGTAGTAGTCGCCGAAGCTCCAGTTACCGAGCATCTCGAAGAAGGTGTGGTGGTAGTTGTCGCGACCCACCACGTCGAGGTCGTTGTGCTTACC
>NZ_DGUN01000081.1 GCF_002395745.1 Fibrobacter sp. UBA4309 | reverse complement strand
GTCCAACTTTTTGGGGTCAGTTCAGGAGAGGGGGTAGCGGAAGATGCGGCTAGATGGCGGGTCGCGGCCCGCCATGACGGCGTAGCTGGAGCGAGGGGGAGGCGTCCCCCTTCAAAATGGTGCAAAAAAAGACCTCCCAAAGGGAGGTCCAAGAGCGGCGGACCGGGATCGAACCGGCAACCATTAGCTTGGAAGGCTAAGGCTCTACCATTGAGCTACCGCCGCAATTTAGTCCAAATGTACAAAAAAAAGCCTGTTTTTAAAGGGGTTTTCCGAAAAGTATTGGAAAATTATTTAAAACTTGCTAAATTTTCGCCCACGTTTAACATTCATACAGAGGTCATACTTGTATCCCAATCCGCGCGATCGTCGCATGCCTAACCGTCCCAGCGATGGGACCCGTACCAACGAAGATATCCGTATCTCCCCGATACGTCTCGTGAAGGAAGATGGCGAGGCCGTCATCATCGAGACGAGCAAGGCACTGCAGATGGCGAAGGACGCCGGACTGGACCTGGTGGAAGTCTCCCCGAATGCGAAGCCGCCTGTCTGCCGCATCATCAACTACGGCAAGTACAAGTTCGAGCAGGTCAAGAAGGCGAAGGCTGCCAAGGCCAAGCAGCACGTGGTGAAGCTGAAGGAAATCAAGATGCATCCGAAGACTGCGGAGAACGACTACCTGTACAGGATCAAGCAGGCGGCTGAGTTCTTGCAGGACGGTATGAAGGTGAAGCTTATCATGCAGTTCCGTGGGCGCGAGATGGCGCACATGGATTACGGCAAGCGCCTGATGGAACGAGCCAAGGAAGACTTGCTCCAGTACGGCGATCTGGAAATGGACTCGAGGGTGGAAGGCAACACGATGCTTTCTATCTACGGTCCTAAACGTGGTGCGGGTCAGGCCAAAAAGCCCGACCAGGCACCGAAGCCCGCAACCGAGCCAAAGGCAGCAGGTGAGGCTTAACATTAACCTACGAGGTACAAATGCCTAAAATGAAAACACACAGCGGTGCTAAGAAGCGCTTCCGCGTGACGGGTTCCGGCCACGTCAAGTTCAAGCGCGCTGGTATGCGCCACATTCAAGCCAAGATGACCACTAAGCGTAAGCGCAACCTTCGTAAGGGTGCACTCGTCAAGAAGGTCGATACCTATCACGTCAAGCGTCTGCTTGTAGTAGCATAAGGAGAGTAAGAATGCCACGCGCTAAAACCAGAGTTCCTTCCCGCGAACGCCGCAAAAAAATCCTCAAGGCCGCCAAGGGTTTCTATGGCCGTCGCAAGTCGAACCTTCGCCTTGCCATTGACGCCGTAGCCCATGCTGGTCAGTATGCCTACGCTCACCGCCGCGACAAGAAGGGCACGTTCCGCTCCCTGTGGATCGTCCGCCTCAATGCCGCCGTCCGTGAACACGGCATCAGCTACAGCCAGTTCATTTACAAGCTTTCCAAGGCCAACATCCAGATGAACCGCAAGGTTCTCGCGGACATGGCCGTCGCCGATCCGGAAGCATTTGCCAAGGTCGTCGAAGTCGTGAAGGCTGCTTAATAGCTGCTGTTAGCACAACGCGAGAAATTGCACCCTGCTCTGCAGGGTGCTTTTTTGTGCGGATTAAGGCGATGGCCATGGTGAGCCGGAGTCGCCAGGCGTAAGCTGGCGATGTAGGCGAGAGCATGCGAAATACCGGAGGTCTCGGTTCCCGATGTAATGAGCGTGCGGTCGTGTAACCGCCGTCGCCGATCCGGAAGCATTTGCCAAGGTCGTCGAAGTCGTGAAGGCTGCTTAAGTCCTGACTTAGCGAAAACGCGAGAAATTGTCCCCTGCCGGTAGAACGGCGGGGGACTTTTTTGAATACGCGACGGTCGGCAAGGCCATGTGTGCTTTTCTAAATTTCCCCGTGATGAAGAACTCCCAGAAAACTGTTTACCGGCGCACGGAGTTGCCGAACGGCGTTGTCGTGCAGACGGACTATATGCCGCACGCCTATTCCGCGTCCGTGGGGGCGTGGCTCCCGCGCGGATCCCGCCACGAGAAGGCGGACGAATTTGGATTGAGCCATTTTTACGAACATCTTGTTTTCAAGGGCACGGAAAACCGTTCCGCCCTGGATATCGCGCGAAGCGTCGAGGACCGCGGCGGTAACCTGGAAGCGTACACGACGCGCCAGGAGACGGGCTTTTACGCGAACGTCGTCGCCGAAGACGTGCCGCTCGCGGTAGACGTGATTGCCGACATGCTCATGAACCCGCGCTTCGAAAAGTCCGACATGGAAAAGGAACGCAAGGTCATTGTCGAGGAGATCCACAGCTACGACGATATTCCCGAGGAACTGGCGGGCGACGTGTTCAACGCGGCACACTTTGCGGGTTGCGGCATTGCGCATTCCATTACGGGCAAGGCGCGCGACGTTCGTTCGTTGACGCTGGAGCAGATGTGGGAATACGAACGCCAGGTGCTCGAGGATTTCCCGATTGTCGTGTGCGCGGCGGGCAAGGTGGATCACGACGAACTGGTGGACTTGTGCGCGAAGAAGTTCAAGCGCAAAAAACGCGGGAAGGTGTTTCCGCACGACGAGTACAGGAGCCGCGGCAGCATCAAGATCGTGGGCAAGCAGGACATTACGCAGTCGAACTTGTTCTGGGGAACGAGCTTCGGTTACGAAAAGCTTGACGAGAAGACGCGCTATGCGGTTTCGCTGTTCAACGTGGCCGTGGGGGCCGGGATGGCGAGCAGGCTCTTCCAGAAGATTCGCGAAGAGAACGGGCTTGCGTATTCCGTGTATTCGACCGTGGACGTTTACCGCGACTGCATGGACTGGGGCGTTTCGCTCGCGACTGAACCGCGCCAGCTCAAGAAGGCCTTGGCGCTTGCGATTGCGGAGACGCAGGGCTTTTTGGAAAACGGCTTTGCGAAGGATGAACTTGAACGCACGAAGGCGAACGTGGTAGGCTCGCTGCGCCTGGGGGCGGACTTCCCGGAAAAGAGGATGATGCGCCTTGCCGAGCAGACGTTGCACTTGGGAGGATTCCATCCGATGGAGGCTTCCGTCGAGGGAATCTTGAAAATGGAAGAAGCCGAGGTTCTCGAAATCGTCCGGGATGTTTTCGGGAGAAGCGGATACACAATTGCCGTGGTGCAGCCCGATAGCGTGAAGAAGCCCGACCTTTCGCAGTATTTGCCTTTTGCGGCGGGAGCTTGACCATGACGAACTTTTTCAAGGTGGCGGGACATGTGTTCTCGATTGGCACGGACAGGGATATCCGTCCGCTGCTCGACAACTACGAGCCGTTTGCGGTCGAGCCGTGCGACGGCGTGGCGTTTGCGGTAGAGGTGCAGGATTCCGGCGCGAAGATCGAGTTTGCCGAAGAAACTCGCCAGCAGGACGAAGGCCAGGAAATCGTTTGCGGCCACACGGCGGACGGTTCTTCGGTCTTTGAATTCTTTCTCGGCAGCAGGTTGACCGGGACGCTCGTCTGCAGTGACCGGTACCGCCGCGGGACGCTCTACCTTGCGGGTGCGGCAGACAAGTTTGCCGTGAACAATTCGATGATGGTGATGTATGCGCTTGCGACGGCGGGCTCGGGGACGGCGCTGTTCCATTCGGCTATCGTGAGCCAGGGTGGCCGCGGCTACATGTTCCTCGGCAAGAGCGGTACGGGCAAGAGTACGCATGCGCGGCTCTGGCTCCGCCATGTCGAAGGTTCGGAACTCGTGAACGACGACAATCCCGTGGTGCGCCTGCAGCCGGACGGGGCGTGGGTTTACGGGTCGCCCTGGAGCGGGAAGACTCCCTGCTACAGGAATGTCGCGGTGAAGCTGGGCGGGATCGTCTTGCTGAGCCAGGCGCCGTACAACAAGATTGTAAGGCTGGGTGGCGTGCAGGCGTATGCCGCACTGGTGCCGAGTATTTCGGGGAAGCGCTGGGACCGTGCCGTGGCCGACGGCTTGCACGCGACCGAGAATGCGCTTGCCATGGGCGTGAAGGTCTGGCATCTGGAATGCTTGCCCGACGAAGAGGCTGCAAGGCTCTGTTTTGAAACGGTGAAAGGTGAGAGCAAGTGATTGACGATGCGCAGATAATTGCCGAGGCGATAAGGCTGGTCGATGACGGCGTAAGCGTGACCTTCCCGGTCGCGGGGCGGAGCATGCTCCCGTTTATCGTGGGCGGCAAAGAAAGCGTGGTGCTTGTGAAGCCCGAGGCGGTGAAGGTCGGCGATATCGTGCTCGCGTTCGTGGACGGCTCGCGCTACGTGGTGCACCGCGTTATCCGAATTGAAGGCGACGCTGTGACGGTCATGGGCGACGGTAACCTCGTTGGCGTGGAACGTTGCAAGGTTGCCGATGTGAGGGCGATTGCGACGCATGCGGTGAACGCCCGCGGAAAACGCCGTTCTTTCGGCAATCCGCTGCGCCGGGCTGCGGCTTGGGTGTGGGTACGCCTGCGTCCGGTGCGAAAATGGTTACTTTTAGCATATCGCGTGTACGAGAAGGTATTTTATGAAAATTAAGAAAGGCTTTGTATTGCGTGAAGTTTGCGGCGAGCAGGTGATTATGGGCGAGGGCCTCGGCGCCCTCGATTTCGGGAAACTGCTTTGCCTGAACGAGACGGCGGCATGGCTGTGGAATCGCGCTATGGACGCGGGTGAATTTACGGTCGATGGCCTTGCGGAAGCCCTTTGCGGTGAATACGATGTTTCGCCGGAACAGGCGCGCACGGATGTCGCGGCCATCGTGGCCGAGTGGCAGAAGGTCGGCGTGTTGGAATGAAGTACGTAGCATGGCTGTGGCGGAATACACGGGGGACGCGCCTGAACAGTTGCGTCCGTATCGTGTTCGGTACCGCGCAGGTCGTGCTCGGACTTTTGATGGTATGGCTCTCCAAGCGATTTATTGACGAGACTATACACACCGGGAGCAGGGAAGATGTCGTGCAGATGATTGTCCTGCTCGCGCTCACGGTCGTTGGCCGCATATTGCTGCGCCAGGTCTACTATTACATGACGACAGTCGCGACGACCTACAAGTCGAACGAACTCAGGCTGAATTTGTTCGCGAAGCTTTTTTCCAGGCGGCTTTTCGACGAAAAGGAACTCCATTCCGGCGACGTGACTTCGCGACTCTCGAAAGATATCGATTCTGTTTCGGGCGTGGTCGCCGATACGCTGCCGCAGATGGTGGTGACGGCGATTCAGCTGTTGGGCGCCTTCTTGCTCATGCGGTTCTTTGACGCGTGGCTTGCCTGGGCGCTCGTGATTTTTACGCCGCTCGCCATTGTCCTCGGGAAGTTCGTCGCGAGGCGCCTGCGCCGCATGACTCTCGATATCCGCGAAAAGGAAAGCCGCATCCAGATGCATGTGCAGGAGGGTGTTGAATACAATGCCGTGCTGCGTTCTCTCGGCAGCGAACAGTGGATGGCCGACCGCCTTGATTCCATGCAGCAGGAACTCAAGGGCAACGTGCTGCGCCGTACGCGTTTCTCGGTGATTACGCGGTTCATGCTCGGCCTCGCTTTCGGTGGCGGCTACCTCGCGGCGTTTGTCTGGGGCGGTCTCGGCCTTTACCACGGTACGATTACCTTCGGCGTGATGACGTCTTTCTTGCAACTGGTCGGGCAGATACAGCATCCGATTCTGCAGCTGTTGAACATGACGCCGCAGGTGATACATTCGACGGCGAGCATCGAGCGGCTCGAGGAACTGGAGGAAGGGTCCGAGGCTGTTGCGGAAGGTGGCAACCATCCGCCTATGCCACGTGTTGGAATCAGCGTGGAGAACGTCTCTTTCCGCTATGCGAAGGGGGACCGTCAAATTCTTGAATGTTTCAGCCATGTCTTTGAACCCGGCAGCAAGACGGCGCTCATGGGCGAGACCGGCATCGGCAAGACCACGTTGTTCCGTTTGATTCTCGGGTTCGTGAAGCCGGAGTCGGGAAGGATTCTCGTCTGGCAGAACCGAGGTGACGCAGGTTTCGTTGCGGACGAGACGACCCGCGAAAATTTCGTCTTCGTGCCGCAGGGCAATTCCCTGATGAGCGGAAGCATCCGCTATAACCTGCAAGTCGCAAAGCCTTCTGCGACCGAGGAGGAACTGCGCAAGGTGCTGCATACGGCTTGTGCTGAATTCGTGGAAGAGTTGCCAGACGGCCTCGATTCCGAACTCGGTGAACGCGGGCTCGGCCTCAGCGAAGGGCAGGCGCAGCGCATCGCCATCGCCCGCGGGCTACTGCGCGATGGTTCCGTCCTGTTGCTTGACGAAATAAGCTCGTCGCTGGACGAGAAGACGGAACGCGAACTTTTCCGCCGCATTTTCGAGGCGTTCCCGCAGAAGACGATGATTTTCATTACGCACCGCAAGGCGGTCGTCGAGCTCTGCGACGATGTCGTAGAACTTTAGAACCGTCGTGCGGTTCATCAAGAACGTCGCGCAGTTCAATAAAAGCTTCGCTTACTAGGACCGTCGCGAAACTAGTGCCTGCCGAAACGTCGCGTCTTGCGGAACGGCTTGTCGCCGGACTTTTCGCGGAAGGGCTTGTCTTCGTACATTTCGGGTTTGCGGTCTGCAAACATCCGCGCCCTGCGGGCCTTGCGATTTTCGTGGGGCCGTTCCGTTTCGAACTTTTTGCCACGGTGGAAACTCTTGGATTCGCGGGGGCGTGTGCCAGGAAGCGGGCCTTCGGGCGGTTCGTCCGTCATGACGCGGAAGCGTGCGTCGTTGCCGCGGATGGTCATTTCGGAAAGATGGTCCAGCACGTCCTGGGAAAGCGTCTCGGGCAGTTCGACGGTGCTGAACTTGTTGAACAGCTTGATGCGCCCGATGAGGCTGCTGCTGATGTTGCCTTCGCCGGCGATGGCGCCCACGATGTCCTTTGGCGTCACGCGGTTCAGGCGGCCGACTGCCAGGTAGTATCGCAGGAATCCTTCCTCGACACCGTTGGCGCCTTCCTTTCTTTCCTTGCGGTCGCGAGGCTTTTCGTCGCCTTCGAATTCGGCATCCCTGTCCTTGCGGTTTCTTTCGCGACGGTCCTTGGGCGTGTCGAGCGGAGCGAGTTCCGGAAACAGCGGTTGCTTCTTCTGGTACATCTTGATGGCCGCGGCAGCGATGTCGACCGCGGAGACGGATTCGGCATCTTCTTCGGTTGCGCTCTCGTTTACCATGTCCTGCACGAGTTCCTTGAACTGTTCCAGTTCACCGCAACTGATGACACTCTTGACTTTTTCCTTGAATGCGGAGACGCGCTTCGCGCTGATCTGTTCCGATGTCGGGAGCGCCATGGCCTCGATGGGCTGGCGTGTCGCCTTCTCGATGGCCTTGAGCAGGCGGCGCTCACGGGGAGTGATAAAGAGGATGGCGTCACCGCTTCTACCGGCGCGACCGGTGCGCCCGATGCGGTGCACGTAGGATTCCGTGTCGTAGGGAATGTCGTAGTTCACTACGAGCGAAATGCGGTCTACGTCGATACCGCGTGCGGCGACGTCGGTCGCGACGACGATATCGAGCTTGCCCATCTTGAGGCGGTTGATGGTTCGTTCGCGCATTGTCTGCGCGAGGTCGCCGTTGAGGGGGGCGACGGTGAAACCGCGGCTCTCGAGTTTCTCGGCGACTTCGGTGGTGTTCTGCTTGGTGCGCACGAAAATCAGGACGCCGTCGAATTCCTCGCCCTCCAAGACGCGGGCGAGCGCCTCGATCTTGTTCTCGCTGCGGACGAGCAAGAAACGCTGTCGGATGTTTTCGACCGTGGTCGTCTTGCCTTCTATGCGAGCCTCTTCGTAATCGCCGAGGTGCTGGTCGATAATCTTCTTCACGTCGTCGGGCATGGTGGCGCTGAACAGCGCGCGTTGGGCGTCGGCCGGGATTTCCTTGAGGATGGTCTCGACGTCTTCCATGAATCCCATGTCGAGCATTTCGTCGGCTTCGTCGAGTACGATGGCCTTGACTCCTGAAAGGACGATGGAGCCGCGCTTGATGTGGTCGATGAGGCGTCCTGGCGTGGCGACGATGATGTTCGCCTTGCGCTTGAGGGCTCGCAACTGGATGGCGATGTCCTGCCCGCCGTAGACGGGGACGACATGGACCTTCGGCATCTTGACGGCATATTGCTGGATGGCTTCTGCAACCTGGATGGCAAGCTCGCGGGTAGGAGTCAGTACGAGGACGGATGTCTCGTGGCCGTTGAAATCGATTCGCGAAAGGAGCGGCAGGGCGAATGCGGCTGTCTTGCCGGTGCCGGTCTGGGCGGTACCCAGCAGGTTCTCGCCCTGCAACAACGCAGGGATTGCCTTGGCCTGGATGGGCGAGGGAGTTTCGTACCCGGCCATCTTGACGGCTTCGAGGACTTCTGGCGAGAGTCCGAGGTCGTCGAAAGTGACTAACGACTCGTCGGCTTCTTCTTCGGCAAAATCTTCGTCTGCAGAATCCCCGTTGGCGGCGATTTCCTTCAGGAAAGCGTCTGCTTCTTGTGCGAAGCCTGTTTTGGAGTCAATATCTTCTTCAGGAATACGTTCTTCGGTATTCGGTTCCATAATACACCTTCAGGACCCGTAAACTTCATCTGCGGCCCATGCCGCACTATCTCTAAGAAAAGCCCCGAAGCGCACCCGCGCCTATAAACCTGAAGTCTGTTGGGATCCGTATTTATTGGATTTGTGTCCAAATGTAGAAATTGCGCCTGAAAATCAAAGGGTGGGCGAGAAGTCTTTGAGAGAGACTACGTTTCTTCTCTACGAGAGAGTCGCCTCCTGTCTCTCTACGAGAGAGTCGCCTCC
>NZ_DGUN01000018.1:14401-16215 GCF_002395745.1 Fibrobacter sp. UBA4309 | reverse complement strand
GGCCGCATCGACATGGACAAGGTCCGCGAAATCGCCCTCCGCGAAAAGCCGAAGATGATTCTCGCCGGTTTCTCTGCCTACAGCCGTAACCTCGACTGGAAGCGCTTCAAGGAAATCGCCGACGAAGTTGGCGCCCTCACCATGGCCGACATTTCTCACGTCGCAGGCCTCATTGCCGGTAAGGCTATCGATTCTCCGGTGCCGTACTTCGACATCGTGACGACCACCACCCACAAGACTCTCCGTGGCCCGCGTTCCGCTATCATCATGTGCAAGGACCGCACCATCCAGAAGATGGTGAAGGGCGAACTCAAGGAAGTTTCTTTGGCCAAGGAAATCGACAAGGGCGTGTTCCCGGGCATGCAGGGTGGTCCGCACGACCACATCAACGCCGGTAAGGCCGTTGCATTCCTCGAAGCTCTGCAGCCGGAATTCCAGACCTACGCGAAGAACGTTATCAAGAACGCTCAGGCCATGGCCGACGAAATGATGAAGCTGGGCTACAAGGTTATTAGCGACGGTACCGACAACCACCTCATCGTGGTGGACATGACCTCCAAGGGCGTTTCCGGTAAGGAAGCCGAAGTGGCCATGGAAAAGGTTGGCATCTCCTGCAGCCGTTCTACCATCCCGTTCGATCCGCGCAAGCCGATGGATCCGTCCGGTGTGCGTCTTGGCACTGCCGCTATCACGACCCGTGGCTTTGACGAAGAAGATACCCGCGAAGTGACCCGCATCATCGACCGCTGCATCAAGGCCAAGGACGATGATGCCGCTCTCGCCAAGATCCGCGAAGAAATCGTGGCTCTCTGCAAGAAGCACCCGCTGTATAAGTAATTAGCGCCTTCGGTGCGAAAAATTAAGGAAAGTGGTTCGCGTTTGGCGGACCGCTTTTTTTATCTTTACCGCAATAATTATGAGGTTTTATGCAGTCCTGGACTGAAATCAAGAAGATCGAGAACCCGACCGAAGAACAGCAGCTCGAGGCGGTGAAACTCAACTGGTATGCCATCAGCCTTATCGAGAATCCGACGCCCGCCGTGCAGAAGGCTGCATTCGCGCAGAACGTGCAGGCGATTCTCTACATCAAGAACGGCCTTTGCGAAGATTTGAAGGTGGCGCTCAACGCCCTCGACGAGCCCGCGCTCCTTGCCGCGGTAAACGGCGACCCGAATATCCTCAAGTTCGTGACGAATCCGGCGCTCTTGAAGGCGGCGGTCCGCAATGACTGGAAGGTGGTGCGCAAGATTGAAAATGCGGGTGACGATTTGTGGGCCGAAGCCGTGCGCGTAAGTGCCGATGCCCTCAAGTATGTGCCCGAAGTGAGTGAAAAAATCCAGGAGGCCCTGGTTGAACGCGACTGGCATGCCCTGCAAGACATCGAATACCCGTCGATTGCCATGGTTCTCGCCGCCGTGAAGCAGGATTTCCACGCCTTTGAGTACGTGAGCATCAAGCACCGTACCGAACCGATGCAGATTGCCGCCGTCCGTGCGGACTGGCACTGCATCCAGTACCTGCAGCGTGCAAGTGAGAAGGTGCAGATGGAGGCTGTTCGCCAGACGAAGGATGCCTTCGCCCTCATCAAGAACCCTGCCGAAGCGGTCAAGGAATTCTGCAAATAACTTTGCGGGGCGCGCGATGGGAATCCCGCTGGTAAAAGTCGAGAACGTCTCGTTTCGCTACCCGAAATCGGGCGTGGACGCGCTTTCGGGCGTGTCGCTCGAAATCCCGCGGGGGAGTTTCTTTGCGCTACTTGGCCCGAACGGGGCGGGGAAGACTACGCTGTTGCGCCTTCTGTGCGGGCGTTTCGC
>NZ_DGUN01000018.1:0-14271 GCF_002395745.1 Fibrobacter sp. UBA4309 | reverse complement strand
GCCTGCGGTATACTGCTCGAGAATCCGGGCATCTACCCGAAACTTTCGATAAACGAGTACGTGGACTATTTCGTGGGGTTCTATGCGGCCCGCATTTCCGGGTGGAACGATACCGAGGCCCGCGAACGCATTGCCCGCATTGCTAAAAGCCTGGAACTTCCGCCACTCGATACCCGCATGGGCAAGCTTTCGCTCGGGAACCGCCAAAAGGTACAGTTGCTGCGCGCGATGGCACCTGCGCCGCGCCTGTTGATTCTGGACGAGCCTGTGGCGAATCTCGACCCGATGTCGCGCGAGACGGTGTGGAAACTCATTGCGGATTGGCGCAAGCAGGAAGGCGGTACGGCCATCGTGTGCTCGCATATCCTCGCCGAGATGGAAGAGGAGGCAACCGACTATGCGGTTATAGACCGCGGGAGTGTCTTGAAGAGCGGACGGGTCGCCGACATTGCGAGCGAAACCGCGACGTTCCGGGTGGAGGCGGCTTCCGGCGTGACGCTTGAACAGCTACGCAGTGCGCTCGCTGCCGCAGGCATCAAGGCAGACGTTACGAACGACACCGCTAACCTCGCGAAACTCTACCGCGACACAGTGACAAGGAATGTGTAATCGGCCTTGCCGCCCTAGAATGCGTGTGAAAGGTCGAATGCGAAACGTCCCCATGCGAACGATTCCATGCCGTCCCAGTTGAGGAACGTCTTCTTGAACGCGTAATCCAGGCGGAATGTCAGGAATTGCCAGTGGTAGCGCAGTCCTAGACCGAGGCTCGCGTCGGCTTCTTCTTCGTATACGTCTTTTTCTTCGTCCATGACTTTCGCCCAGTCGAAGAACTGCACGATCTGCCAACGTTTCGCGGATTTCCACGGGAGTGTCCAGCGGACTTCCTGGTTGAATCGGTAGTACATCGGCGTAAGGCCCGTGTTGATGATGGTTTCGCCGTCACTATCCTCGGATTCGTAGCTCGCATAGATGCTGCGGAAGCGGTAACCGCGTACCGACCTGGAACCGCCCTGGTAGAATACGCGGGCGTCGTCTTCGATTGCCTTGTCGAAGAACTTGCCTGCACTGCCGCTCAAGGCTCCGTAGAATGTCCAGAATAGCGGGAAGTACAGGTTCACGGTCGCTTCGCCGTAGGTGTAGGGGTTGCCGATCATCTTCGGATTGTCGAGCGAGGCAGTAAGGTTGGTGCCGATACCTGTCGTCGGTGCGAAGCGGATGCCTTTTGTCGGATTGAAATAGTCGTCGGTGTAGTCAAATGTCAAGGCGACTTCTCCCTTGAATTTGAACATCTGGTCGTCATTCTTGTTCACGTAACGGGTATCGACTGTGCCACGGAACCGGATATGGCTCGTAATGCCGAAGGTAAGGTCTCCACGGTTGATGACTTCGTAGCGCTCTTCGATGCTGTCGGGGTAGGCGGGCGGGTTGATTTTTTCGTGGTTGAACGTCAGGCGGTCTTCAAAGCGGATGGCTGTCGGAATGAAGGTGAACGACGTCCCGAACAGGAGTGGGTTTGCATAGCCAAAAGAGATTTCTTGCTTGTGCTGTGCTACCTGGAAATTAGTCGAGAATTCGTTGAAGGTCCCGAAGAAGTTCTTGTGCTTGGCGAATGCGTGGGCGCCGAATCCGTAGATTTCTTCGTAGAAAATTCCATAGCGAGCTTCGCCGGGAATGCGTTCGACGACATCGAGGTGCACGTCCGAAAGGCCGTCGTTTCGCAAGGAATCGCTCAACTTGATCTGCGTAAAGAGCTGTGTCGACAGGAGCTTGTTCTTGAAGGAATTGTACTGGTTTCCGTCAATGGTTTCGCCCTTGGGAATACGCCACAGGCTCGAAAGCCATGCCGTATCCGTCAGTCCCTCGTCTCCATCCCTGTGATTGCGGTCGCCGACTTGCTGTGTCGTACTCACGATGTTCCCCATGATGACCTTGGGGCCCGATTCCACGTTGATTTCAACGTAGATTTTTTTCTCGACAGTGTCGAGAAGTTCGGTCGATGTCACGTACACGTGCAGGTATCCCTGGCGCCTGTAAGATGTCAAGATGTACTGGATGTCTTCGTCAATATCTTCCTGCTCGAAATACCGGTTCTGGTTTGTGTTCAGCGATGCCTGCTTGATTTCGACGTCTTCCTTGGTCGATCCCGTAATCTTGACTCCATTGAACTTGTAGCGGTCGCCTTCCTTGATGGTGAACAGGTAGCCGCGCTGCATGCTGTCGAGCGAGTAGTATTCGCGCCTGATGTCCATCTTCATTTCGAGGCTGAAGTATCCGCGGGAATAGTACAGCGACTTGATGTTCTCCGAAGAGAGCAACATCATGAAATCCTGCTTGGTGGTGTCGAGCTGTCCGAATTCTTCGGGGATATCCAGCTGTTCGTCAAGAACGACTTTGGAGAAAAGTTCGTTTCCGAAAAAGTCGGTATACCACGGGTGTTTCACATTTTCGTCGGCCTGGGCGAAAACGAAGAACAGGAGAAGGAGACTAATCAGCTTTTTCGTCATTTAGCCTCCGACTTCTTTAGGGGTGGTTGGGTCTCACTGCTTTTCTCGTTCGGGTTCGGAATCGTCTCGCATTTGCCGATGCCGAACAGGCACGGATTCCAGTAGCGGTAAACATAGTTTATACCGATGTTCTTTTCAACACGGTTTTCGTTACCTTCGGTACCGGTGTTTGTCAGGTACTGCTTAGACACGAGCTGTGCATAGAGCGATGTCGTGGGCGAAATGTGGTTCTTGTGCGAGTACTCCTTGTTCTTGAATACGGGAAGCGTGTAGTTGAGCCCGAATTGCAGAGACTGGTCGTATGTCGGGTTTTCGCTCTGGTCTTGCGTGTAACCGAAGATAAGACTCAAGTCCTTGACCCAGCGGTCCAGGGAAATCGGGAGCTTGAAGTAGCTGGAGTCCTTTTCGTTCGTGGTGTTGTTTTCGAACAGCATCACCTTCATGTCGATATCGCCGATGTAGTCTCCGCCGAGAGTTTTGTTCGCTGTCGTCGTAATCATCTTGCCGATAGCCTTGCCGGCGAGCTTGTTCCAGTCGGTCGTTTCGTTGTCCTGGTTGGCGATACAGCCGAGGAAGATGTTGTAGTAAATGGAGGCCGCACTCGATTCGTTCCCGCAGTTACTGCTGGGAATCGGTTGCACGTTCGTGATGGTTCCCTGGAAATCCAGGTTCACAGGGCATGTCTCTTTTTCGGTGCTTTCAATTTCGTCGCAGTAGGGGAGTTCCTGCGAGCTGGACACATCGACAATGCCATGCTGCCAGGGCACGTCGTTCCAAGAAATCCTGAACGAATTCAAGTCGAACTCGTAGACTTCTTGTACGCCGATAAAGCCCGCATTGGCATTTGTGACATCGCCACGGAGTAGAGGCCTGTTCGTATTGCCGAGCACCCACACGTCGAAGGTGAGGGGGAACGTGGCGAACGGTGTTACGACCTGGATGGAATCTGTCTGGGAATCGTTGATATGGATCGAAAGGTTAATCGGGTTTTGAGCGGATACGCGGACTTCGGCTTCCTTGTTCCGGAGCTTGGCGAGCGCGTTGTTGAAGAGCGTGATGAATTTGTCTATAGTTGCCGGGGTGACTTCGATTTCGAGGTCCCTGTGGTATACGAGCTTGTCGACAGAGACGTTGCCGCTGATAGTCTTGTTCTGCAAGATTCCGTTGCGGGCGTGCGGAATAGTCAGGCTCAAGTCGCTTCGCCCGATAGCTTCGGCCTCGCCGTATGCCTTGTCAAAGAATGAGTAGTGGATATCTCCGACAGTACCCGAAATGATGATTTCGTCTTCCGTCTCTTCCATGTGGCCTTGGATATCCTTGGCGATAATCTTGTGTGGCGCTTTGTCCAGCGTGTAGATTTCGGAATAGAAATCGAGTGCCCGTAGCTTGAGGCTGTCGAGGTCGTACTGCAGCTTGCCGGCAACGGTTTCGCCGCTGTCGTTTTGCGTCTGGATTTCGCTGATGTCCAGCAATCCGTTTTCAAGATGTCCACGGATCCTGATGGGGAACTGGTAGTTGAACTTGGGGGGCTGGTACAACGTGGAATCCGAACGGATGTCGGCCGTGATTCCCTTGAGACCTTCCTTGATTCTTGCAGATACGTCGATTTCCAAATCGGTGTTCTTTACTTCGCTCACTGTTCCCGGGATAAACCATGAACCGTTCATGTTCAGTTTTCCGTTGAATGTCAGCGTAGAGTCGATGAAGCCTTCGGCGTACAGGTCGCCGCCGTTGTCACTGTTGTGCGAAATGCTGATATGCCGCCTGGACTTGAATACGTTGTCCAAGATAATCTGCGTGTTGCCTGTCCATCCGCCACCGCCGATTCCCAGGTAGGCGTTCAGTTCCACCTTGCTTGCCTCGGCGAACATGCTCATCTTCTTCACGTTGAACAACATCGGCGATATCGTCTTGAATTCCAGGTTGCTGAAGTCCACGTTGCCCTGCAGCCCGAGGTTTTCTACGTACGACAGGTCACCGCTAATCAGACCGGAGGCGAAGGTCGTGTCTCCAAGCGGTTCTAGCAGTAGCGGAATGTTGAATTCCCTTGCCGACGCCCAGGCGTGAACAATCTGGATGGGGAGGTTTCCTGTCGGGTTGAAGTCCGGATTCGAATCGTTCGGCAATATGAAGATGGCTTCGCCTTCCACCTTGTTCTTGCTGTGTGTGGCTTCGGCCTTTTCGATGAATATCGTATCGCCGTTTTCGCGAGCCTTGATCTGGCCCTGTAGGTTGAACGGCTCGACATTGCCGGCAATCGCGGCTTCCAGTTCGCCGACCTTCGTGTCGAAGTTCTGTTTCCATTTTCCCGTGACGCGTCCGTTCAGGTTTTCACTGAGCTTAATCCTTGCAAACGGTATGGTGGAAATTTCTACGCTGTCGGCTTTTATGTCTATCGTCGTGGAATCTATGATGGAGATGTAGGCTTCGCATGTTCCGCCGTTTCGCTGGGTGACCTTCCACGATGTGTGCGGGTTCTCTTTGTTCCAGACGACATCGCCGGTCACGTCGAATGTTTCCTTGGGCGTGTAGATGATGCCGTTCGAGAACTTGATGCCGTTCCTGTCGAGGTCCAGCATTATCTGTAGCGAGTCCGCGGTTACGTGCCATACGAATGGAATCGTGTCTATCTTGACCAGGGCCTTCATGTGGCCATCGGCAAACGAACCGTAGATCTTGAATCGGTCTTCGAGTTCGAACTTGCCCATGCTCCAGTCCAGCGCCCACGGTTCGTAGGGCGACATGTCGCCAAAGTAGGTAAGGCTGAACTTGTCCTCGAGGTTCATGGAGCATTCCACGACGGATCCCTGTCGCGTTTCCGCCACGACGTCTATCTTGTTGCCGTTCTTTTCTGCGGAATGGATGCTCATGTCTAGCGGCATTATCTGCGGCCCGAACTTCGCGTTCATCTTCTCGACCTTTCCACGTGCAGTTCCGTTCAGGTCCTTGTCGAAGTCGGCTTCCAGGTAAATGGAGCCGCCCTCGTTGTTTTCGAGGAATATCTCCGTATGGAAGTTCTTGTCGTCCCCGTCGAAATGAATTGTGGCGTCGAGCGGCAACAGCGGCCAGAACTCGCCGATGCTTGTCTTTATGACCGTCTTGTAGCGGGGCGTGTGCGTTTTCGGGTCGAGCTGGACTTCGCCCTTGATTTGCAGCTTGCCTATGTCGGGAACTTTTTCTGGCAGTTCGAAGGGCAGCCAATCCTCGGGCTTGTCGACTTCCATGTTGACGTTCGAGCTGACGGCTGCGAGGTTGTCCTTGGGCAGGTCTCCCTGGATGGCAATCGTGTCCTTGCCGGCACCGATCTTGGCGTCTACGTTTACGTTGTCCCCGCTGAAGTTTGCCTTCAGCTTGATGCTGGTTTCGTGCGCTATGTTGGTGCCATTAATATGGCTTGCCTGGAAACTGGCTTCTTCTATGCCTTCGCTTTTCAGCGAGATGTTCTTGGCTTCCCAGTGCTTATCGCCGGCAGAGACGGAAACCTTTTGTACGTTAGCCTGCACGGGCAGGTAGAATTTTGCCCTGGACGGGAATGTAGGCGGCGATTCGTCGGGCGGCTTGGGCTTGTCTGGCGCATCCAGGTCGATATTCACGTTGACTTCGTTCGCCATGGCCTTGAGGCCCTTTTCGTCGCCGAGGATAGTTACGTCGAACGCGATGTTCTTTAGCGTGACTACGGTGCCGCTCGTTTCGATTTGTAGCGAGTCCCAGGAGTGCGTCAGCGGGCCGTCCATCTGGTGGCCGAAGGGGGTGACCGTAGTTTCTCCGTAGGTGTGCGGCGACTCCAGGTAGGTCTTGAAGAGAACATAGGAGAACCAGGCGCACAGGGCAAGTGCACCTACAATCGCCGTAACTATTACGGCGGTTATTCCGAATGTCGAAGTTATCTTCTTCAACTTGCTAAAAATTATAGAAATCACGTGGCAAGACCGTTTTAAAAACAGATTGAAAAACACGTGTAACTCGTTGGTATTCAAAGGGTTACATCAATTTGATGTTAGAAAAAATGCATGATGTAAACTTTTTGTTTACACTTGGGCGGGGAGAAGGGAAAAATTGGACTTTTGGTGCCGGAGGGAAACCGTAATTTTTGTTTGTCCTAAAATTTCTAATATTTCTTGCCAGTGTTGCTATAGAGGTAATCATGAAGAAATTTCTGGGTATTCTCCTTTCTTTCGGTTTTCTTTTCTTGTGCGGCTGTAACGGCGTTGGCGAAAAGGATTCCATCCTGGCCCGTATAAATGACGAAAAGGTCTATACCGAAGACGAAGATCTCCTGTACAAGGTTTCTCCCGGCATTAAGTCCCAGGACCGCAAGGAAGCCCTGTACGAAAACCTCCTTGGACCGGCCGCCCTTGTATCCAGGGCCCTTTCTGAATATCCCGAATTGAATGCCGAGTGGGAGCAATACTACAAGGATATTGATGTCAGGATTCTCACGATGGTGTTCCAGCGTTTCTATGTGATGGAATGCCTCACGTATTCCGACGAGGAACTGCGCCTTTTCTACGACACGAACTCGGGACTTTTCCCGTCGGATTCCAACAGGGTGTTCGACCGCTCCGTGGTGGCGGGGGAGTACTACATCCACAAGAACCAGGAAGCCTGGAAAGAATTCCTGGGTAGTCTCTATGCCGGCTGGACAAACGTTACCCGCCAGGACACGCTGTCTGCGCGCGACCAATTCGTGACGAAGCGCCGCGAGGAACTCCGCACGAGCGAAATCGAGAAGGCCAAGGATAATAAGCGCCTGGTTGTTCACCCGGTTCAGCCGATGTCGGCAGAAGAATATTACGAGAAACACAAGGACAAGTTCATGACGGTTCCCGGCTACGAACTGTACCAGGTCCAGGGCGCAGATTCTGCAAAGCTGGAAAAACTAGTCCAGGGCGAAATCTCGCTGGAACAGTTCAAGAAGATTGCCGCCAAGTCCGACAAGAACGAGTATACGGCGAAGGATAGCGGTTACGTGGGCGTCGTGAAACAGGGGTACGCCTTGCCGTACAATATCGGCGTGGTAAGGGGCCTGGATGAAGTCTTGATGAACCGCGAACCGGGTTTCGTGACCCCGGCGATGATGTCGGAGATAACGAAGAGCTATCACAAGTTCTTCCTCGTGCGCCAGGTGCCCCCGGAACAGAAGCCCTTTGACCGCGCTAAGGCCGATGCTGCGGCAATCGCTGCAGTCGATGGCTTGCCCGAATTGGATTCCTCGTTTGTCCTGATATCCCTGGATGGGAAGCCCTTGTTCACCATGGCCGATTTCTTCCGTTTCAATAACCGCTATTTCCATGCTCCCAACAATATAAGGGCTCTTGAATATGTCGTGAGGAGCATCGTGGAAAGCTACTCCTATGCCTTGGTCGCATGGGATCTCAAGCTGGACCATACCTGGGA
The DNA here is from genome assembly GCF_002395745.1 of Fibrobacter sp. UBA4309. Lineage (GTDB taxonomy): Bacteria > Fibrobacterota > Fibrobacteria > Fibrobacterales > Fibrobacteraceae > Fibrobacter. Next base: position 6,370 of record NZ_DGUN01000018.1, on the reverse strand, counting down.
ATACCGAGCCATTGTTCGCGACACGCGCGCCCAGTTCATCGTGGATTCCTATATCGACAAGAAAATCTCTGCCCAGGTGAGCGACGACAGCCTCAAAACCCTGTATGACCGTATGGATTCGGTGTTCCGCGAAAGGCTGCCTTTCGAAAAGGCCAAGCCCGAACTCCTGAATTACCTGACCTTGCCGGTTAATTTGTACAAACACGAATACTACATGGGCTACCGCATGAACCCTGCCGGTTCTACTTACGAGCAGAGCATCCCCAGGATTTACGGGAAGCGCGGGTCCGAATACAAGATTTGGATGAAGCAGCGCTGGATGGACGAGGCCTACGCTTCGGCTACGAGGCACATCTACGACACCTCTGTCGAGGAACACGTCTGTGAATACGATCCGCAAAAGCTCATGGCCAAGGCGGATTCCTTGCGCAATGCGGGCAACCGCTCCTCGGCATACAATACCTACCGCAAGGTGATGAATGCCTACGCGACAGACGACTCGCTTTTCGAGAAGGTGGCCTACGAGATGGCTCAGGTCCAGAACGAGAACGAAGAATATAACGATGCCGAAGCGGAATATTACGCCTTCTATACCATGTGGCCGAATTCTCCGAACGCCGAGAAGGCGCTCTTTACGCGCGGGTTCATTCTCGACGAGAACATCAACAACGATTCGCTGGCTCTTACGCTGTTTGACGAGTTCCTGAAACGCTACCCCCAGAGCGAACTGAAGGAGTCGGTGGACTGGCTGGCCGAGAACATCCGCAGCGGCGGAAAGCTCGCCGATGACCTCGTGAAGAAGATCGAGGCCGAAGAATAGACGAAAGACCGCTCGCTTCGTTCGCTGGTAGACGAAAGGTGAAAATCGTTGCTTTTTTACACTGAATCTATCGTCTAAAACCAGCACAATCTATCGTCTATCGTCTTTCGTCTATCGTCTATCGTCTTTCGTCTATCATCTATCGTCTAAAACCAGCATAATCTATCGTCTATCGTCTATCGTCTTTCGTCTAAAATCTATATTTCTCACATCTTTAACTAAAAGGTACCTACTATGGAAATGACATTTGCAATGATCAAGCCCAATGCGGTCAAGTCTGGCCTCATCGGACGCATTATCGACCGTTACATCGCTGCAGGCCTCTCCGTCTGCGCCGTGAAGATGCACCAGATGACCTCTGCCGATGCTCGCGGTTTCTACGCCGAACACGTGGAAAAGCCGTTCTTCCCGGAACTCGAAGCCTACATGACCAAGGGCCCGTCCGTGATGCTCGCCCTCGGCGGCGAAAATGCCATTGCCAAGGTCCGCGCCATCAACGGTGCCACCAATCCGGCTAAGGCGGAACCCGGTACCCTCCGCTACGACTTTGCCCCTTCCATGACCGAAAACGTCGTGCACAGCTCCGACAGTCCCGAATCCGCCAAGCGCGAACTGGACTTCTGGTTCAAGGAAGACGAACGCTACGCTTACGAAATGCCGAGCCTCAAGGCCTGCTGCGTCCTCTAAGTTTCAAAAATAACCCCCCTCAAGGAGACACAACTCAATGCAATGGATCGTCAAGTATCTTACCTCTTCCATCGGTAAGAAGCAGATCATGGGATGCACAGGCGCGTTCCTCGCCCTGTTCATCTTCGGCCACATGTGTGGTAACTTCCAGCTTCTGAATTTCGATCAGGCTGCGGCTCAGGCATCTTACAATGCCTACACCGAATTCCTGACCGGATTCAACCCGCTCCACTTCCCGATCAAGATGATTTATCTCGTCGAACTGGTGCTGGTGGCTGCTTTCGCTCTCCACATCTTCCTTGCTATCAAGCTGAAGATCGAGAACAAGAAGGCTCGCGGTGGCATCGACTACGAAGTCAACGCTCGCAAGGGCAAGAAGACTTTCGCGACCTTCACCATGATCTGGTCCGGTCTCTTCATTCTCGGCTTCCTCGTGCAGCACCTCATGATGCTCAAGTTCGGCGAACACTACCTCTATGTGAATGCCGAAGGTGAAATCGTCCGCGACATGTGGCTCACCACCATCCAGATGTTTGCTAACCCGGCTTGGGCTGCATTCTACGTGGTCAGCATGTTCGTGATCGGTATGCACCTCTTCCACGCTATTTCTTCTGCTTTCCAGACCATGGGCATTGCTCACCAGAAGTGGACCCCGATTATCGATATCGCCGGTATCGCTTACAGCATTATCGTTGCCCTCGGTTTCGGTATCACCGCCGTTGCAGCCTTCTACCTCGCTAACCAGCCGGGTACCCAGGCCCTCATCGAAAAGTCCCGCAGCCTCCAGCCGCAGTACGAACAGATGAAGAAGGCCAAGGAAGCCGCCAAGACTTCTTTCGTGATTCCTTCTGTCGGCACCGTCGAAGTTTCTTTTAACGCTTAATTTTAAGGAGCCCACTAATGATTCTTGATTCTAAAATCCCCGGTGGTTCCATCGAAGAAAAGTGGACCAAGCACAAGTTCGAACTCAAGCTCGTGAACCCCGCCAACAAGCGTAAGTTCACGGTGATCGTGGTTGGTACTGGCCTTGCCGGTGCATCCGCTGCCGCTTCCCTTGCCGAACTTGGTTACAATGTCAAGTCTTTCTGCATCCAGGATAGCCCCCGTCGCGCACACTCCATTGCTGCTCAGGGTGGTATCAACGCTGCCAAGAACTACAAGAACGACGGCGACTCCGTTTACCGTCTGTTCTACGACACCGTGAAGGGCGGTGACTTCCGCGCTCGCGAAGCCAACGTGCACCGCTTGGCCGAAAACTCTAATCTCATCATCGACCAGTGCGTGGCCCAGGGTGTTCCGTTCGGTCGTGAATACGGTGGCCTCCTCGACAACCGTTCCTTCGGTGGTACGCAGGTTTCCCGTACGTTCTACGCTCGCGGTCAGACGGGTCAGCAGCTCTTGCTCGGTGCCTACCAGGCCCTCATGCGCCAGGTTGCCGCCGGTAAGGTGAAGATGTTCCCCCGCCGCGAAATGATGGACCTCGTCGTGATCGACGGCAAGGCTCGCGGTATCATCGTCCGTAACCTCATCACTGGCGAACTTGAAAGCCATGTGGGTGACGCTGTGTGCCTCTGCACCGGTGGTTACGGTAACGTCTACTATCTTTCTACAAACGCCCAGGGTTCTAACGTCACGGCTGCTTTCCGTGCCTACAAGCGCGGCGCCCTGTTCGCTAACCCCTGCTACACGCAGATTCACCCGACTTGCATTCCTCGCCACGGCGACCTGCAGTCGAAGCTCACCTTGATGAGTGAATCTCTCCGTAACGACGGCCGTATCTGGGTTCCGCGCAAGGCGGGCGACACCCGCAGCCCGGACCAGATTCCGGAAGAAGATCGTTACTACTACCTCGAAGAAAAGTACCCGAGCTTCGGTAACCTGGTGCCCCGTGACGTGGCATCCCGTAACGCCAAGCAGGTTTGCGACGCAGGTCTCGGCGTGGGTTCTACCAAGCAGGCCGTTTATCTCGACTTCGCCGACGCTATCCAGCGCATGGGCGTTGCCGGCGTGTCTGCCAAGTACGGCAACCTCTTCCAGATGTACGAAAAGATTACCGACGAAGACCCGTACAAGGTCCCGATGCGTATCTTCCCGGCCATCCACTATACCATGGGCGGCCTCTGGGTGGACTACGATCTGATGTCCACGATTCCGGGCTGCTTCGTTCTCGGTGAAGCCAACTTCTCCGACCACGGTGCAAACCGCCTCGGCGCTTCTGCTCTTATGCAGGGCCTCTCCGACGGTTACTTCGTCATTCCGTTCACCATCGGCGGCTACTTCGCGGGCACCAAGCTCGAGAAGGTTTCCGAATCCGATGCCGCGTTCGAAGACTGCAAGAAGCAGACCGAAGAACGCATCCACAAGCTCCTCTCCATCAAGGGTCACCGCACTGTTAACGATATCCATCGTGAACTCGGTAACATCATGTGGGAATACGTGGGCATGGCCCGTAACGAGGCCGGCCTCAAGACCGCCCTCGAGAAGATTCCGGCCCTCCGTGCCGAATTCTGGGAAAACGTCAACGTGCTCGGCTCCGAAGGTTCCTTCAACCAGAACCTCGAACGCGCCGGCCGCGTGGCTGACTTCCTCGAATTCGCCGAAGTCCTCACTCTTGACGCCCTGCACCGCAAGGAATCTTGCGGCGGCCACTTCCGCGAAGAAAGCCAGACTCCGGAAGGCGAAGCCAAGCGCGACGACGAAAACTTCTGCTACGTGGGTGCCTGGGAATACAAGGGCGACGGTGTCGCACCGGAACTTTCCAAGGAACCTCTTACCTTTGATAACGTCCACCTCGCTACTAGGAGCTACAAATAATGAGCGGACTGAATTTGACTTTGAAGATTTGGCGTCAGAAGGATGCCAAGACCAAGGGACAGTTCGAAACTGTCAAGATCAACGATGTTTCTCCGGACATGTCCTTCCTGGAAATGCTCGACATCGTGAACGAAGAACAGATGAAGCAGGGCAAGGAAGGCTTCGCCTTCGACCACGACTGCCGCGAAGGTATCTGTGGCATGTGCTCTCTCGTCATCAACGGTATGCCGCACGGTCCTGACCATGCGACCACCACTTGCCAGCTTCACATGCGCAAGTTCAAGGATGGCGATACCATCGTGATCGAACCGTGGCGCGCCGCCGCATTCCCGGTTATCCGTGACTGCGCCGTGGACCGTACCGCATTCGACCGCATCATCCAGGCTGGCGGTTTCATTTCTGTGAACACCGGTGCCGCTCCTGAAGCTTCCACGATTCCGGTTCCCAAGGCTGATGCCGACCGTGCATTCGACGCTGCCGCCTGTATCGGTTGCGGTGCCTGCGTGGCCGCCTGTAAGAACGCTTCTGCAATGCTCTTCGTTTCTGCGAAGGTCTCTCACCTCAGCTTCTTGCCGCAGGGTAAGGTCGAGGCGAAGAAGCGCGTTTTGGCCATGGTCGCCCAGATGGACAAGGAAGGCTTCGGCAACTGCACGAACCTTTACGAATGCCAGGCCGCATGCCCGAAGGGTATCACCGTGGATTACATCGCCAAGATGAACCGCGAATACCTCGGCGCAACAGTCACCTACGCCGAAAAGGTGTACGGGAAAGACTAATTAGGAATTAGGTAATAGGGGTTAGGTTTTAGGTTGATAATCGCGGCTTCGCCGCCCTATAAGGACGCACGAAGTGCGTGATACTTCCCCTAAGACCTGTAACCTATAACCTTCCACCTGAAAAAGGGACCGCAGCGATGCGGCCCTTTTTGTATATTTCTCTTGTAAATGAAAAAGGAGCGTTTATGAAAAAGATTCTTGCGATGTTTGCGGCGGTTGCATGTGCCGCGGTTCTTTCTGCCTGCAACGACCAGAAGGCGGAATCCAAGACTCAGGCCGATGAATCCCTGAACAAGGTGAAGGCGGCGGGCGAGTTTGTGCTCGGTCTCGACGATTCCTTCCCGCCGATGGGTTTCCGCGACAAGGACAACAACATCGTGGGTTTCGATATCGACCTCGCTACCGAAGTCTGCGCGCGCCTGGGCGTGAAGCTCAAGACGCAGCCGATTTCCTGGGATGCGAAGGAACAGGAACTGAACACCGGCAAGATTGACTGTATCTGGAACGGCATGAGCGTGGACAGCGCCCGCGCGAAGGCCATGAACCTGAGCGATCCGTACCTCAAGAACCGCATGATTTTCACGGTGAAGGACAAGGCACTTGCAAGTCTTGCTGCACTCGCCGGCAAGAAGATTGCCGTGCAGAACGGCTCTACCGCCCAGAAGCTCCTGGATGCCTCCGAAGCGGGCAAGGCCGCGAAGGAAATCGTCCCGTTTGATGACAACCAGACGGCGCTCATGGATTTGGACAAGGGCGGTGTCGATGCCGTGTTCCTGGACGAAATTGTGGCCAAGTACTGGATTGTGACGAACGCGAAGGACTACACGGTGCTCGAGGAAGGCCTTTCCGACGAAGTCTACGCCGTGGGTTTCCGCAAGAAGGACCAGGCCCTGCGCGACGCAGTGAACTCGACTTTGGCTGCAATGAAGGCCGATGGTAAGTTCGACGAAATCTCTGCCAAGTGGTTCGGCAAGTAACAGCCGGCGCGCGGTTCCATGTCTGATTTGAGCAATTTACTCCCGATTCTCTGGGGCGGCTTCTGCACGACGCTCGCCATTTTCGGGCTCACGCTCCTGTTCTCGATTCCGCTGGGCCTGCTCATTGCGGTTCTCAAGATGAGCAAGTGGCGCGTGGTGCGTTACCCGGTGTCGTTCTACATTTCGGTGATGCGCGGCACCCCTTTGCTGCTCCAGATTGTGGCGATTTACTTCGGCTCCTACTACCTGAGCGAATATGCGGGCGTGGATTTTTCGTTTGACCGCTTCCCGGCGGT
>NZ_DGUN01000051.1 GCF_002395745.1 Fibrobacter sp. UBA4309 | reverse complement strand
GGCTGGCTCGATAACCCGAGCGCCGTGTTCGTGTTGGAAAACGACGATATCGACTTCGACGGTGTGAACATCGACCGTGACTTCAAGGAATACCTGCAGCACACGATGGACCGCGAACAGATGGAAATGCACAACAACGAAAACTAGTTGTTGGCTCTTCCGCCCGAACTTTGAATCCCGCCCTGTGCGGGATTTTTTTGTTTCCCTGCCGGGGAGCTTGCCGGCAGGCCGAATCTACTGTGCATAAATTTGCATATTTGCATAGCGCTGTTATAAATTTTTTCTATATTTCCCCGCATGAAATTTTCTAATGGTGTCAAGGACGGTCTTCCCATAGGTCTCGGCTACTTCGCCGTATCGTTCTCTTTCGGGATTGCGGGCTCCAAGCTGCTCTCCTGGCCGCTGGTCACCTTCATCTCGATGACGAACCTGACTTCGGCGGGGCAGTTCGCTGGCCTGCAGATTATGGCGGATGCCGCCGGCACGTTCATCGAGATGGCTATCGCCACGTTCTTTATCAATTTGCGTTATAGCCTGATGGCGATTTCGCTTTCGCAGAAAGTCGCGCCGAATTTCGGGACATTCAAGCGCCTGCTTCTCGCGACCGGCATTACGGACGAAATCTACGCGCTTGCGGTAAGCCGGACTGAACCCGTGACGGCGCGATACTTTGCTGGCCTGATGGTGCTTCCTTACATCGGCTGGTCTTCGGGAACCCTGTGCGGATCCGTTTGTGGCGAGATTCTTCCGGCAATTGTGACGAATGCCCTGGGCGTTGCCCTCTACGGGATGTTTGTCGCCATCGTCGTCCCGCAGATGAAGGCGCATCGCCCCACGCTTATTGCTGTCCTGATTGCCATTGCCTGCAGCCTTGCGTTCAAGTACGTCCCGGCCTTGAGCGGCGTGACGGTCGGCTTTGCGATTATCATCTGCGCGCTGGTCGCATCGCTTATCGGTGCGGCGCTGTTCCCTGTCAAGGACGAGTCGGAGGGCGAGGCATGATCGCTACTCAGGATTACGTTGTCTTTCTTCTGGTGATGGCGGGCGTAACTTACCTGTTGCGCGCCGTCCCGTTCGTTCTTTTGAAGGGCAAGCTCAAGAGCCGCTTCTGGCGTTCGTTCCTCGCATACGTGCCCTACACGGTGCTTGCCGCGATGACGGTGCCCGCGATTTTCTACGCGACCGAGAACAAGCTTTCGGGTGCGTGCGCGCTGGTGACTGCGGTATTGGCGTCGCTGCTCGGCCTCGGGCTCGTGGGCGTTGCCGCAGTGGCTTGCGTGACCGTCCTCGGCGTCGACGGCCTTATGATGCTCCTATAAAAAACGCTCCCGGGGGGAGCGTTAATACCCATGTCCGGAATCGAACCGGAATAACCTCCTTCGGAGGGAGGTACACTATCCATTGTGATACACGGGCCCGGCCAATGTAATCCCGCGTTGTGCGGAACCCATCCGGTTTTGCGAATGCAAATATAGCAATAAAAGACAAACGGACAATCTCTCGTCTCTCGTCTTTCGTCTCTCGTCTAAATTTTTAGTCCAGAATTTTGACAATCAGCTCGTGCGGTTCTGCGTCCACCACCAGCGCATCGTGGAATTCGCCCACGTCGCCGTCGCCCTCGAGCACCTTCACGATGTCATCGTTCTCCATCGAGTTGCCTTCGGTGCGCCCGTAGAAGTGGTATTCGCTTTCTTCGGCTTCCTGGTCGATGATGATGCGTACCGTCTTTCCGATCATGTTCTCGGCGTGTTCAGCGTCGATTTCCTCTTGCAGGTCGGTCACCGCGTCGAGCCTTGCGCGGGCCTCGCTTTCGTCTACTGCGGGGAGACTCATCTCCATCACGGGTGTGCCCTCTTCGGGGCTGAACACGAATCCACCCAAGTGGTCGAACTGGATGTCCCGTAGCAGTTCCATCAGTTCCTCGAAATCTTCGTGCGTCTCGCCGGGGAATCCGACAAGTACGGTCGTGCGCAAGGTGACTCCCGGGATGCGCTCGCGGATCTTGTGCAAAATGTCGACGAGTTCCTTCTTGCGGTAGTTCCTCTTCATGTTCTTGAGCACGTTGTCGCTGGCATGCTGGATAGGCATGTCCACGTACTTCACGAGGCGCGGCTCGCTTGCCATCAGGTCGAGCAGTTCGTCGTCCACGAACATCGGGTACCAGTACAGCGTGCGTATCCACGGGATGTTCGTGTTGTCGAGGATGGCGCGGAGCAGGCTGGCCAAAGTGCCGCCCTTCTTACCCTTCTCGCGTCCGAAGTAGGTCGTGTCCTGAGCGATGAGGGTGATTTCCTGTACGCCCTGCGCCTCGAGTTCCTTCGCTTCGGCGACGATGTCTTCGATGGAGCGGGAAACCTGCTTGCCACGAATCAAAGGAATCGCGCAGTAGGCACAGCGCCGGTTGCAGCCTTCGGCGATCTTCAGATAGGCGTGGTGCTTGAATCCGCCGAGGTTCATGCGCGGCAGGTTCTCGGCGTCGCAGCTTTTGGGAGCCACGATGCCCATCTTCTTCAGGAGCTCGCCTGGCTTGTACGTGCCTACCCAGTAGTCTACCTCGGGCAGTTCCTTCACGAGTTCCTCGCCGTAGCGGCCCGAGAGGCAACCCGACACAATCAGTTTCTGCCTTGCCTTCTTGCCTTTAATTTGTGTGAGAATCGCGTTGATGGATTCTTCCTTGGCGGCCTCGATGAACCCGCATGTGTTCACCAGGATGTAGTCCGCCTTGGAGGCGGAGTCGCATGTCACAAATCCCGCGTGCAGCATCTCGCCGACGAGGTTTTCCGCGTCGACCTGGTTCTTTGCGCATCCTAAATGGACTACGAAAACTTTGGGCTTCTTTGTAGGCATGTAAGCAAATTTAGAAAAACGGGGGCACGAAAAAAAGAGCCCCGGAGGGCTCTTTTTAAAGGCTTTGCGAGTTTCGCTTATTCCCAGTCGTCCACGACATCTGCTGCCGGTGCGGCAGGAGCCGGAGCTGCTGCGGGAGCCGGTTCGGGCGCAGGGGCCGGAGCCGGTTCGGGTGCGGGAGCCGGTTCGGGCGCAGGGGCAGGGGCCGGTTCGGGTGCGGGTGCCGGTTCGGGTGCCGGAGCAGGCTCGGCAGGGGCCGGTTCAGGTTCCGGAGCCGCTTCGGTCTGCGTTTCTTCTGCAGGCGCATAGTAAGAGCTGGAGGCGTAATCGACATCGTCGTCACCGGACGGGTTGCCGACCTGGTCGTTGCTGCTGTTGTCGACCCACCAGGCAAAGTTCAGTGCAGAAATCACCTGCTTGCCGTATTCCTGGGCGTTCGCGATGGATCCGAAGTAACCGACGCGGACGCGGTAGTAGGTACCTTCGAGTTCACCCGGATTTTCGACTTCGACAACATAGGCTTCGACGCCCTGTTCGGAAAGCTTCTTGACAACGGCATCGGCGGCCTTTTTGGAAGGCTGGATGCTGACCTGGATGACATAGGGGCCGTCGCTCAGGGGCTTGACGTCGCTGGACGGTGCCGCAGCGGGAGCCTGGGCAGGCTTGGCCTCTTCGGCGGCCGGGGCAGAATTCTGTCCGGACAGGGACTGGATGGGCACCAGTTCGGGTTCGTCGGCGGCCGGAGCTGGTGCGGCTTCAGTCTTTGTTGTTTTTGCCGCATTCATCTGCGGAACGACTTCTTCTTCGTTGCTTCCGCAAGCGGTGGTGAGGACGCAGGCGAGTGCCAATGCACCCAAGGAGGAAACCGAAAGCGATTTCATTAATATCTCCAGGTTGTCGTTAAACTCCAAAAATGGGATTTTTATATGTAAAATATATATAACTCTTTGAGTAATCGCAAGTTATAAAAGAAAAAAGTGAAAAAAATTGTGCCAAAAACGGCTTTTTGGCGGCTTTTGCACCCTTGACGAATCCCCCGGAGTTAAATATATTTGGCTACCCAAACTGAATTTTTAACCAAAGGATAATCGTGATCGGCGTTATTGTTAAGTCCAACGAACCTTTTGAACGCGCTCTCAAGCGTTTCACCAAGTCCTGCGAAAAGAACGGCATCATTTCCGATGTCAAGAAGCGTCAGCGTTTCGAAAAGCCTTCCGAAGAGAAGAAGCGCATCGAGACCGCTGCCCGTCGCAAGCGCCTGAAAGAAATCGCTGACCAGAACCGCAAGCGTCTCTACTAATTTTTTTAGTATATTGGTCTTGAATGGGTCGTCGACCGTCGGTCGAGGGCTCATTCCTTGTATATAAACCATATCGCTAGTCGCGAGGCGGGACAATTTCGCGAAACAAATTATGGCAAGTGCATTGTTGACAAGAATTCTCGATGACATCAAGGCCGCCATGAAGGCGCACGACACCGAGACCCTCGGTACGCTCCGTACCCTCCATTCCGACATCAAGAACGAGGCTATGAAGTCTGGCGCCACCCCGGCTCAGATTGCCGACAGTATTACCGACGAAATGTGTGTGGACGTCCTTGCCCGCAGCGTGAAGCAGAAGCAGGAAGCCATTGACATCCTCAAGAAGGGTGGATTCTTGGACAAGATTCCGGCCGAAGAAGCCTGCATCGCCCTGTACCGCAAGTACATGCCCGCCGAGATGACCGAAGAAGAGGTCAAGGCCCTCATTGCCGAAATCAAGGCCGCGACCGGCGCTTCTACCCCCAAGGACATGGGCAAGATCATGAAGGAACTTTCCCCGAAGGTCAAGGGCCGTTTCGACGCCAAGCGCGCCAGCGCCCTGGTTCAGGAAGCGTTGAAGTAATGAGTAAGGTCATCCTGAGGGCGTAAGCCCGAAGACAACCTCAAAAGGCGAGCGTCGCAGCCATACTTGTATGGATATGACCGAGCCGAAGAGGTTGGGACATGCCCCATTCAGACCAGCTTTGTCATGCCCGGCTCGACCGGGCATCTCTTTTTTTCAAATTTTCTTTATATTTACTCCCGTGCCCACATTCACCAAGTACATCCAGAACGAGGAACATTATTCCGAGGTCATCGCGCGGATTGCGAAAGTCCGTGAGACGTTGTGGATCGGCACTGCCGACATCAAGGATGTCTATGTAAAGCAGGACGGCGAATCGATGCCACTGCTCGGGCAACTGGCCGCACTCCTGAAGCGCGGCGTTGGCGTGCGGCTTATTCATGCGAAGGAGCCGGGCCCGAACTTTCGCGAGGACTTTGACCGTTTCAAGATTTTGGCGACCGACCTCGAGCGCGTCATGTGCCCGCGGGTGCATTTCAAGATGATGATTTTCGACTTGGAGACCGCCTACATCGGCTCCGCGAACTTGACGGGTGCGGGCATCGGCATGAAGAGCAGCTTGCGCCGCAACTTCGAGGCGGGTATCCTCACCAACGACCCTGAGCTTGTACAGCCCGCTATTGAACAGTTCGACACGCTCTGGATGGGCTCGCACTGCAAAAACTGTGGCCGCCAGGAATTCTGCGGCGACCGGATTAAGTAAATTTCATATATGCCCACGTCGCAATCCAAAATCCAGGAACTGGAGCTGCTCTACAAGATCAGTTCCATCCTGAACCAGACGCTCGATTTCGAGAGCGTCGCGCACCCGATTTTGGAAGTGGTGGAATCAACGATGGGCGTGGAGCATGCGACGCTTACGCTGTACAACCGCCACACCGGCGAAATTTCCATCGAAATTGCGGAAGGTTTGAGCAGCCGCCAGGCGCGCAAGGGCCGCTACAAGGTGGGCGAGGGCATTACCGGCCGCGTCGTGGAAACGGGCAAGCCGATTATCATTCCCTCGGTCGCGAAGGATCCGGACTTCCTCGACCGTACGGGCCGCGGCAAGACGGAAGACAAGGCGTTCCTCTGCGTTCCCGTGATTATGGAGCACCAGGTGATTGGCGCCTTCAGTGCCGACGTGCAGAACCCGGTAGAAGACGAACTTCCCGAAAAGTTGCGTCTGCTGGAAATCATCGCGCAGATGCTTGCGGCAGCCGTGAAGCTCCGTCGCGAAGCCCGCGAAGAAAATGAACTCCTGAAGGCCGAAAACGAACGCTTGACGCTCGAACTCAAGGACCGCTTCCAGCCCGACAACATCATCGGGCGTTCGAGCGAGATGCAGCGCGTGTACGCGCAGATTGACCAGGTTTCCCGCAGTCCGCTCCCCGCGCTCATCGTGGGCGAGGTGGGTACGGGCAAGGGCCTCGTGGCCGAAGCCATCCATTACCGTTCCGACCGCAACATGGGCCCGTTCGTCCGCGTCCATTGCGCCTCCATGCCGGAATCGGTATTGGACCGTGAACTGTTCGGCAGCGTGCGTGGTGCCCTCGTCGGCGTGTTTGCCGAGACTCCCGGCCGCGTAGAACAGGCCGAAGGCGGCACGCTGTTTTTAGACGAAGTGGGCGAACTTTCGCCGAACCTTCAGGTAAAGCTCTTGCGGCTGTTGCAGCACGGCGAAGTAGAACGCATCGGTGCCCGCATCGCTAAAAAGGTGAACGTCCGCGTGATTGCGGCCACCACCAAGAACCTGCAGCAGATGGTGGAAGAAGGCACGTTCCGCGAAGACCTCTATTACCAGCTGCACATCTTCCCGATTTACGTGCCGCCGCTCAGGAACCGCAAGACAGACATCGTGCTGTTGGCAGACCACTTTGTGGAACATTACTGCCGCATCGTGGGCAAGAACGTGCGCCGCCTCGCACGCACGACCATCAACATGCTCATGAGTTACCCGTGGCCCGGAAACGTGCGCGAACTCGAAAACGGAATTGAGCGCGCCGTCCTCGTTGCCGACGAAGACGTCATCTACCCGCACCATTTCCCGACCACGCTCCAGACGGCCGAAACAAGTGGCACGCCAGTATCGGGCAACTTGAAACGGATGGTCGAAGCCTACGAAAAGGATATTATCTGTGATGCGCTCAAGAGCAGCAAGGGTAAGATTGCCGCAGCGGCGCGAAGCCTCTCCACGACACCCAGGATTCTTACTTACAAGATAAACCAACTCGGTATAGATCTGGGTTCCTTTACGAAATAATTATCTTTGGCACAAAATAAAGGGACTCATGATGAGATTTTTCTATAAGATTTTTTTGTTTTTGATCGTATCGGTTTTTGTTTGTAGCTGTTCTGGCGATTCTTCCAGTAGCTCTAAAGTCAATGGCCCCGATGCCGGGGATTCGTCTTCTTCGGAAGAACTTTCTTCTGGCGCTGTCGTAGACACTGTTGTGGAATATGTTGAACCGCCTACGCTCTCTTGTGAATTGGTAGAAGGTCTGCAATTTGAATTTTCACCTAAGCCGGATACTTCGTATTTTATCAAGAGTTTTGGATTTTATGGCGATGACTTGATTGCCATACCCCGTCATTACAATATGCGAGGGTTTTATGGTCATGAAGATGATCCCGCTATAGATACTTTTTATGTCAAAAAGAACGGGTCGTCTTTGTGGCAAAAGTATTCTGCCTTTGAACATTATTGGTACAAGCAGGAAGGTAACAAACTTTGCATTGTAGGCAACAAACTAGCGCTAGTTCGTTCCGATGGGAGTGGTGACGATTCGAATCGCGAAATCTGTCATTCGTACGATGCTAGGAATTGGGTATGCGATTCCGTTCATGGTGAAATATTTTTAACCTGTGATGATAAGTATTTCTACAAGAGTGAAAATGACAAACTCTATTATTCCGAGGATGCATCTGTTTGGAATCCGATTGCTTTTGATTTTGCGGATGGGATACACTCAATTAATGATGCGATTTCTAATGATTCGGCCCATTTTGTTCTAGTTGGCTACTGGAATCCTATTCGGAATAATGCTGGTGAAACGGTTGATGTGAGTTGGAGAACTGCGCTTCTTCATTCTAGGGATATGGTTACTTGGGATACGACTTACATGATGGAAAATGTAGGGTGGTCTCTTGCGCATATTGGGGATGTGTACGTATCGAATGTGGGATGGGGCGGTTCAGGATACCTTTATTATTCCAAGGATTTAAGGAACTGGACTCAAACAAGTTTAAAGAGCAATGAAGTGATATACGGTTCCATGGCGGTGTCCAATGGAGTTTTGGTTGTGGTTGGCGCCTATGGGCATGTTTATGCCTCCAAGAACGGAAGGGATTTCAAACTCCAGGAAACTTGCGGGTCAAAAGAAGACTATGTTAGCGTGATTGCGGATTCAAAAGGAAACTTCTATGCCCTCCGGGGAGAGCGATTTGGAGGTCTCTATAGTGGTAAATATGTTATCCTTCGCATTGTGGAATAGATCTGACCCGCTACCCAAAGCTAGTTGTAGGTTGCGGAAAAACGTATCGTAATAGAGGTCGATGCGTCTCTATAATCGAATTCCCCGAAATCGAAACCGTAGAGCAGTGCTACCGATACACCGAGCCCCCAGTTGTCGCTGACCCACCATTCCTTGCCGGCGCCAGCTTGAATGGCAAGCCCGCTGACGAGATTTCCCATAATGTCGTTTGCGCTAGCGGTGAAGGTGGCGACGTCTGAGCCGATATGGAATTCGCTCATGCCAAAAGAGGCTGTGGCAAAGGAATTGTTCGAAAAGTAGTAGGTGGTTCCTAAACCGAATATGGAAAGGTTTGCCGTTATGTCGTCTTCTTCTCCGACATCGGTGTGTTCAGTACTGGTGACGCCGGCAAGTGTTAAATGAAGCAAAAGGTTGTTGGCTATTCTTCCGCCGATCTTGATATCCAGATCCGTGGCGAGGCCGCTCAGGTTGAATTCGCGAATTTTTTGGTCGTCTTCGTTGTACAGGTCGGAGTCATAAGCAAAGTCAATGCTTTGGGGACCGAAACCTATGGAAATATTAAGGAAGAAACCGTCGTGGGTGAAGGATTCCGATTGTGCAAAAGCAAATGAAATCATCGTAATTGCGAAAAAAAGCAGTTTTTTCATGTAAGCCTCCTTAATTGGATAATTAAATATAAAATATGGCGACGTTAATTTCTATATTTACCCCGTATGATAATCCATTCCTTCTACATGGGCTTTCAGTGATTAGCGGTTAAAACTTGTAATTTCCCTGACCACTAATCACTAACCTCTAACAACTGAGAAAATTATGCAATTTCGTCCCGTTAAGGAACAGCTTGATATTTTGATGCGCGGCGTTATCGATGTCGTGCCGCAGGAAGAACTCGAAAAGAAACTCCAGAAGTCCTACGATACCGGAGTGCCACTCCGTATCAAGATGGGCGTGGACCCGACTGCCCCGGACGTGCACTTCGGCCATACGGTGGTGATGCGCAAGCTCCGCCAGTTCCAGGATTTGGGTCACACTGTCGTGCTCATCGTGGGTGACTACACTGCCCAGATTGGTGACCCCAGCGGCCGCAACAAGGCACGCCCGCGTCTCACCCACGAACAGGTGCTCGAGAACGCGAAGGAATACCAGGAGCAGTTCTTCAAGGTCGTCCGCCGCGACCAGGTGGAAATCCACTACAACGGCGAATGGTTCAGTAAGCTCCCGTTCAGCAAGGTAACCGAACTCATGGGCCAGTTCACTGTAGCCCAGATGCTCGAACGCGAAGACTTCCACAACCGTTACACCGCAAATACGCCCATCAGCCTGCACGAGTTCATGTACCCGATGATGCAGGGCTACGATTCCGTGGCCATCAAGAGTGACGTGGAACTCGGTGGCACCGACCAGAAGTTCAACGTGCTTCGCGGTCGCGACTTGCAGCTTTTCGAAGGCATGGAACCGCAGATCGGCCTCTTCATGCCGATCCTCCTCGGTACCGACGGCAAGGTCAAGATGAGCAAGTCCATCGGCAACTACGTGGGCCTGAACGAGCCCGCCGACGTGATGTACCACAAGATTTACAGCCTCGCCGACAGCATCGTCGAGAACTGGTTCGAGCTCCTCACCAACATCCCGCTCGAAGAAATCAAGCAGATGATGGCAGACATTGCTGCTGGCAAGATGAACCCGAACGATGCCAAGCACCGTCTCGCCATCGATATCGTGACGCAGTACTACGGCGCAGAAGCCGCCGAGGCCGCCGCTGCTAAGGAACGTGAGATTCACAGCGGTAACGCCATCCCGAGCGATGCTGCCGAATGCAGCGTGGCGGCCGGCACCTACGGTGCCCTGGACCTGCTTGTGGAAATCAAGGCCTTCGCCAGTAAGGGCGAAGCCCGCCGCATGGTCCAGAACGGCGGCGTGAAGATTGGCGGCGAAAAGCTTGCCGATCCGCAGTCCCAGATTGAAATCAAGGGCGCAGACCAGCTGGTGGTCCAGGTGGGCAAGCGCAAGTTCTACAAGGTGAACTTCTAGGAGGTCCTATGCCTCAGGAAACGTTGATTCTCGGTCTTAATCCCGCTTGGCAGCGCTTGTTCTTTCTGGACAAGTTTACGCCGGGCGAGGTGCACCGTATCTCGAAGGTCGAAGAATATGCCTCGGGAAAGGGAATCAACTGTGGTCGCGTGCTGCAGCTCCTGGGCGGCAACCCGCTCCTCATGCATTTCCTGGGCTCCGAACACGGCTCCCGCATATTTGACGAACTGTCCGCATGCGGCGTGAACCAGGCTCCCGTGTGGATCAAGGAAGCTACCCGAATCTGTACGACCATCGTCTGCGGTGGCGACGCTACTGAACTGATCGAACCGTCCCCGATTCTTGCCGAAAACGAGAACCAGGACTTTATCCAGACGCTCAACGAATACTGGAATTCGACCCAGCGCGTGGCTCTTTGCGGATCGTTCCCGCAAGGGTTCAATATCGACCTGCTCAATTCCGTGGACTTTGCGGGCAAGCGCGTTTTCGTGGATGCCGTGGAGAATGTCGGTGCCTGGCTCGAAAAGGGAGTCGAACTGTTGAAGGTCAACTTGCGCGAGTATTGCAAGCTGTTGAGTAACCTGGGCATCCCTCAGGTGACATCCAGTCCGCAGTTCTGGAAGATGACCGCGACTGCCGTGCTGGAACGCCTCCCCATCAAGAATCTTGTCGTGACCGACGAGGAGTCCCCGGTCCGCGCATTCCGCCTGGTCGAAAAGAAGTTCCAGGGTGTGCAGTTGCAGCCGCCTACGATTACGGTGCAGAACGATATCGGTGCAGGGGATTCCTTCTTCGCGGGCTGGCTCTATGCCGATGGTGAAGGTTTCGGTTTCGAGGAGTCGCTCGTGAAGGCGACATCTGTCGCTGTTGCCCGCTGCGAAGTGGAACGTCCGTGGAACCTGCGTCTAGAAAGGGTTGCCGAACTGGAAAAGGAATTGGCAACACAGGTGGAAAAAATTGAATAAAACACTTGTCGCCTTCGCGTCTCGCCAGGAATTTAACTTAGTTTATCCGCAAATATCGGCGGTCGTGGCCGCCTCTACCCCTGTCGCTGTCGGCATCAAGTTCGATGTGGCCGTTTGCGGCGTTGGCGCGTTGGACTTCTCGACGAACCTGGCCTATGTTCTTTCTTGTTGCAAGTACGAGCGTGTAATCCAGGTGGGAATTTGCGGGGCTTACCCGAATGCGAATCTGGAAATTGGCGACGTGGTGCGTGTCGATAGCGATGTCATTGGCGATATGGGCGTGCAGACTAGCGACGGACATTTTTCTTCGTGGGGCGAAGTGACCGGTGAAGATTGCTTTTACAAGGGGGAGTCCCCGCGGTTCCTGACGCTTCCGATGGCATCGATCCGTTCGGCCGTGGGAGTCACGGTGAATTGCTGCACGGGAACAAAATACTTGGCTCTCCGCCGTAGCGCCCTGTTCCACGCCGATGTCGAGACCATGGAAGGAGCAGCCTGCTTTGCCGTCTGCAAGCGTTTCGGCGTTTCCGCCTACCAGTTCCGCGCCGTAAGCAATATCGCGACCGACCGCGATACCTCTACCTGGCGCATCCCCGAAGCCATGGCCGCGCTCAAGGAACGGGTCCTGGACAACCTTTAACCCGCGATAAACGTCCCGCCCCCGCCTCCCACATCATCAATTATCAATCATCAATTATCAATTACCCATGCGTCTTTCCCTCGGCATTTCCACCTGTCCCAACGACACCTACATCTACGAGGCGCTTGTCCGCGGTCTTGAAAATTCCCCGTTTGAATGGAATGTCCACTTTGCCGATGTGCAGACGCTGAACGAGATGGTATCGCGTGGGGAACTGGACGTGGCCAAGGTAAGTGCCCAGGTATACCCGCAGATTGAGCGCGATTACGTGTGCCTCGATTGTGGCGGGGCCATCGGCTACGGTTGCGGCCCTCTGCTCCTTTCATCGGGTGGAGACCGCTTCGATCCGGAAAGCGTGACCGTGCTTCCCGGGAAAAATACGACTGCGGCGCTGCTTTTCAGGTTTTGGTATTCGAAAAGATTCGGCGGGGAACCGAAGGTGGAATACGCGCTTTTCAACGAAGTATACCAAGGACTTCTTTCGGGAAAGTATTCCCAGGGCGTCACTATCCACGAGCACCGCTTCACGTGGAAACGCGATGGACTCCGCCTGCTGCAAGACATGGGCGCTTTCTGGGAGTTGGAAACGGGCTCGCCGATTCCGCTCGGAATCGCTGTGGCGCGTCGCGGATTTTATTACGAGACCATCAAAAAGATCGAGTCCGAGATTAGAAAAAGTCTCCAAATCGCACGTTCGCGGGATTCCCTTATAACTCCGTTTATTTGCGAAAAAGCCCAAATCGACGACCCAAAAGTTGTCGAATCTCACATCGAAATGTTCGTAAATGACTTTTCGGCGCGGGTCGGCGAGGCCGGTCGGCGGGCCCTGGAGTCCCTCTGGGGTTTCAAAAAGTGTTGATAAACTGTTGATATACAAAAAAAATTGTAATAATTCATGTTTGTAAAAAGAGTTTTTACAAAATAGCCGATTTTTGCGAAAAACTTTATTTATTTTCCAAAAAGCATCTTTTTTTTGGGAGTTCGCTTATGAGTTTAGTTAACGACCTCGACACCGAAGTTGAAAACTTCAAGCGTGAGTACGAAAAGTTCGAACGCGGCAACAAGTCTGCCGGAACGCGTGCTCGTAAGGTTCTGCAGGATATCAAGAAGACCTGCCAGGAAATTCGCGTGTCCATCCAGGGCGCGAAGAAGGAGGAGGAGAAGTCCAGCCTTCCCCCGGCGAACTGACATAGCTAGTCCTCCGAAACGTCCCCTTAGTTTACTTTTTTGTGTGAAAAAGCCTTTTTTTCACGAAAAACGTTTGACTAAAGGCGTTTTTGAAGGTATATTCCCACTTGGGTTTAGATTTGTCAGTTTGGCAAAACTATAAGTTTAACGATTTTATGTGTTCTATGATTGGAGAAACGTAGCAGTATGACCCTAAAGAAACTGGTCTTAATTACGGCCGGGGCAATGCTTCTTACCGGAACCGCCATGGCAAAGAATATTAACGTGCCTGGTGATTACTCTAAGATTGCCGATGCTCTCGGTAATGCGGATGCTGGGGATACCATCCTCGTCAAACGCGGAACTTATAACGAAAACATCACCCTGATTATGGGTGTTGTACTTAAGGGCGAGGATCCCCTTACGACCATCATTGATGGTGGCCGTCGAGGTCCGACCGTCATGGGTACTTCGGGCGCCGAAATGTCGCACTTCACAGTGAGGAACGGTCTCGAAGGTATCCTTTGCGAAAACGCCGCCCCCTACATTCACCACTGCTACGTGATTGACAACCACTGCACGGGTATTGGTGCGTTCATCTCGCTTCCCTGGCTCCGCAACAACGTGGTGTACGGCAACCGCTGGTCCGGCATCCTCGCTTGGGGCGCCAAGTCGCTCGATGCGTACGTCGAACACAACGTCGTGCTCCGCAACGGCTACTCTGGCCTTGCGTTGAAGGGACCGACCAACCTGGTCGCCCGTAACAACATCTTCATGGAGAACCACTACTACGGTGTGTTCGCCGATCCGGCTGCTGGCCAGACGAAGGTGGAGTACAACAACATCTACAAGAACTACTATCCGTTCAACCAGTTCATCAAGGTGAACCGCACGAACGTATCGTTGGATCCGAAGTTCATCAACCACTCTCTGTCGAAGCCGAACTTCTATTGCCAGTCCACCTCGCCGATGCTCAAGCGCGGTAAGGGCAAGTTGGACATCGGTCTTACTGCTACCGAAGTTGTGAAGGAAGAAGAGGTCGTTGAAGAAACTCGTAACCCGGATACCGATGCCGACGGTCTTTGCGATCCGTGGGTTTCCGAAGAAGGTGTTTCTGACAAGTACGCTTCTGTTTGCACGGGCGTCGACAACTGCCCCGAAGAAGCAGAAGACTTTGATGGTTTCCAGGACGACGATGGCTGCCCGGATCCGGACAACGACCGCGACGGTCTTTGCGATCCGTGGGTCGAAGCCAAGGCTATGTTCGCCAACTTCGCTCACATCTGTAAGGGTGTTGACCTTTGCCCGGAACAGCCGGAATCTCAGAACGGCTTCAAGGACGAAGATGGTTGCCCGGACGAAGTCCCGCAGCCGCCGAAGAAGGTGTTCGTTCTCGAAGGCGTGAACTTCGAATCCGGTAAGGCCACCATTACTCCCGACTCCTACATCTCCTTGATGAAGGTCGTGGACATCATGGAAACCTTCACCGAAGCAACGTTTGAAATTGTCGGCCACACGGACAATGTCGGTGACAAGGAAAAGAACATGCAGCTCTCCGCTGACCGCGCTGCCTCTGTGAAGAACTTCCTCGTCGAGAAGGGCATTAACGAAAGCCGTATTGTAACGAGCGGTAAGGGTGATACCCAGCCGGTCGCTTCTAACAAAACCCCCGAAGGGCGTGCGCAGAACCGTCGTATCGAGTTCACCCGCACGGACATCAAGTAAAGGAGTAGGTGATGATGCATACTAGTTTCATCAAGAAAGCAGCAGTCTTTGGACTCGCTTTAGCCAGCACTTCTTTGTTCGCTGAGGCTACCTATTCTCCGCATAAGTATCAGCAGAATGACTGGTTCGCCGAATTTGGCGGCAACACCTCCATGTACGTGAACCCGGCAGGCATTTCCGAAACGGAACAGCTTGAGTTCAGCGCTGCGTTCTTCAGCTCCATCAGTGGCGAAGCCAGCCAGGAATACGTCAGCTTGACGTTCCCGATGGACTACAAGCATACGCTCGGCTTCTCGTTCTTCGAGAACGGCGCTTCCATTGACGACGGTCCGTCTTACGGCGAATACGCATTCATGTTCGGTTATGCGTACAACTTAATGCAGTTCCTCGCTCTGGGTGTAGACCTCTCCGTGCTCTACATCAACCAGTTCGACGAAGTCAAGCAGTTGACTCTCGGCGCCGACGTGGGCTTGAGCTGGAACCCGCTCGCTTCTTCCAAGTACGGTTACCTCTTGGTGGGTGTCGCCTTGCAGAATGCTCTGCAGCCGGCCATCAGTACCGCTGCCGAAGAAGACGGCATGAAGTTCGTGCTCTTTACTGAAAGCGAAGCTTACAAGATTCCTTCCAACCTGAACATTAGCTTCTTCTACCGTGGTCTCAACCGCGCTCTCGAAGCCAAGGCGGAAATCTCCATCATCGACGTGATGCATGAATCTTCCGAAGGTGGTGAAGGCATGAATCTTGAAGAAAGCTTCACCTTGACCTATTACCTCTCTCCGCACCTCGGTGTCCGTGCCCGCTTCACTAAGGAATGCTATCCGGTAATCGGCGCTACCGTGAACGTGAAGGACGTGAGCATCTTCCGTTACCTCGCTCTCGACCTCGAAATGTCTCACGATGACCTCTGGGAAAAGAAGAACCGTGGCTTTATCTGGGCCGTGAAGCTCACCAGCCGCTTCGGTGACACCCGTGAAGAGAAGATAGGTGAAGAACGTTATCGCCGTTTGAAGATCGAACCTGAAAACGACTACCGTGCCGCTATGCGTCTGTACTTGAATCGTCAGTTCCTCGAAGCTGCTTACGCCTTCGGTAAGGTCCAGACGAAGTACCCCGCATTCCACTTGGTCGACCAGGCTGCGTTCTACAAGGCAAAGTCCTTCGAAAACCTCCGTATGCACAAGGCTGCAAAGGCCGTGTACGAAGACGCTATCAAGCGCTATCCGCAGAGCGACCAGCGCGCCAAGTACCACTTCCAGTTGATGAACATCGACTATAAGGAAGGCAAGTACACCGAAGCTATGGCCAAGTACCAGAACATCGCACAGAAGTTCGGTGAAAGCGACGTGAAGGCTGACGCTGACTACGTTGCCGGCCAGATCAAGTTCGAACAGGGCCTCTACCAGGAAGCTGTCGACCTGCTCGCCGCCATTCTTCCGGGTAACGCCAACTACTTCTACGCCCGCTACACCATGGGTATCGCCTACAGCCGTATGGGCAAGTTTGACGAAGCCGAAAACTGCTTCCGCGACATTACGGAACAGCCGGTTTCCAACCAGTCCGAACGCGACTTGCAGGATGCCGCCCGCGTGAAGCTCGGCCACATCTACTTCTCTGGCGAAAAGCCGGACATTGCTGCCGCCGCCCAGATGTACGGCCAGGTCGAAGCCGGTTCTCCGGTGTACGACGAAGCTATGCTCGGTATCGCATGGTCCTTCCTCAAGGTGAACAAGCCTGACGAAGCCATGAAGCCGGCCCAGTGGATCATCAATAATCTTCCGGAATCCTTCCTGGTTTCCGAAGCCTACCTCGTGATTGGTTACTGCCACTTCATGAAAAAGGACTATAACGGTGCTGCCAAGGCCCTTGAACAGGCCGAAAAGCGTACCGAACAGCCGGTCGTGACTGTCGCTGCCCGCGATAGTGCCCGCCAGGCTTACGAAGCGATGCAGGACGAATTTGACTCCGTTCAGGTTCAGGCCCTCGACCTCGCTCGTCAGCTTCCCACGCCTCGTGTGGAAAGCAAGCGTGAAGCCCTGCGCCCGACCTTCGACAAGGCCAACCAGTCTATCGAAGATTACGCAGCGTTCACTCAAAAGTCTATCCAAAGTGATCGCTTCGAATCCAACCGTAAGCGTATCCTTGAAGACGCCGGCTTTACCTTGGCTACTGTGAAGACCAAGATGAGCCAGGGTGCGGCCTCTACCGAAGCGGCACAAGAACTCGAAGAACTGGAGGACCTGGAGTAATCCGGGGACTCCCCCTTTTTTATGATTATATAGGTGGATAGAGAACGATGAAAAAAATCTTCCTTGTGGCTGCGATCGTATGTTCTTTTGTCGGGACTTCCTTTGCTGCCTCAGATCCTTGTAAGGACAAGACCAACGAAGCTAAGAAATTGCTTGCCAAGTGCAAGTCCATGGAAAAGGGTTCCCCCAAGTATAAGGAATGTGCAAATTCCTATAAGGTGGCAAAGAACCAAGCGGCCCAGGCTTGCCGTTCCGGCGGCCTTGATGAAAAGGGCATGCAAGACGCCATTGCCCAGTGGGAAAAACAGGTAAACAACTGTAAGGGCAAGCAGAACAAGCGTTGCGCGTCCGCTCTCCAGCAGCTGGGCCACTACCAGTTCCAGTTGGAAGAAAAGCTTTTCCTCGACAAACAGGAGCAGTACGAAGAAGATGTCGCCTGGTGTGCCGACCGCGATAACAAGCCGGCCAAGTGCGCAGACATCGACAAGTTCCCGAAGGCTGACCACCAGAAGTCCCTCGGCTACTTCCTCGAATATATCGACAAGTACCCGAAGGAAGACAAGACTCCGGTGGTGCTTTACCAGGCTGCAGCCGTGCAGGAAGCCAGTGGTGAAGACGACAAGGCATACAAGCTCCGTATGCGCTTGGTCGAAGGCTTCCCGGACAACGGTCTCGTGCCGAAGGCTTGGCTCCGTATTGCTGAATACCACTTCATGAACCGCAAGTTCCGCGACGCTATCAAGGCCTACAAGAAGGTGACTGGCTTCGAGAACCTGACCGGTAAGGAAGCGGCTCTCGCCATGTACCACTTGGCTGAATCTTACTACAACATTGCTGAATACGAAACCGCTGCTGTCAAGTACTACGATTACATTATCGGTGCCGACAAGGGTAAATACCCCAACGACCTTCGTGCAGAAGCTATGGACTTCATGGCCGCATCGTTCTCCGACCTTGAAGGTGGTGGCGTGCAGGAAGCTGAAGCCTTCTTGAAGGATAAGAAGGTCCCGTTCAAGGATTCCGTGTACTACCGTATCGGTATGAAGAACAAGGACCACGACCGTAACGAAGAAGCCGTGCAGTCCTTCAAGCGCTTGATGCAGATCAACCCGGATTACATCGATGCTCCGCTCGCGGACATCGCCATGATCGAAATCCTCATCGTGCAGCAGAAGTTCGAAGAAGCCCAGCAGCATCGTTACGTTGTCGTTAAGCGTTACGACCGCAACTCTTCTTGGTACAAGAGGAACCAGAAGTATCCGGAATCCGTGAAGAACGCTGAAATCGCGATTCGCGGCGCCATGCTCGACATTCCGCAGTACCACCACGCCCGCGCTGCCAAGCTCACCAAGGAAGGCGACCTGGAAGCCGGTAAGAAGCAGTATGCCGAAGCTATCAAGGCTTACGAAGCGTTCCTGAAGCGCTACGCCAAGGAACCGACTTGGGACGAATACAAGGTGCACATCAACTTGGCTCTCGTGTACCAGGAAATGGGTCAGCATGCGAACGCCGCCAAGATGTTCAACTGGATCGTCGATACCGATACCACCCGTTACGGCCGTCGCCCGATGGGCTCCGAAGCTCTCCTGAAGAAGGAAGAAGCTGCGTATAACGCCGTGCTCATGATGGACCAGGCTCGTGAAGACGCCAAGAAGAAGAAGGCCGGCGACGACGCCAAGAAGGCCTACACCCTTCCGGAAACCAAGGCTTACTTCGCCCAGGTTGACAAGTACATGGCCAAGTACGGCAACAACAAGGAAGCTGCCGAACTTGCTTACAACGCCGCCATCGTCCATTACGATGCCAAGCAGTACAAGACCGCTGTGACCGTGCTTCGCGAACTTCGCAAGAAGTACCCGAACCACCAGTACATTTTGCTCATCAGCCGTATGCTTGCCCAGTCGCTCCTCGAATCCGACCAGCTCGACGAAGCCTTGACCGAATTCGAATGGCTCTACAAGCAGTACCACGACGTGAAGGCCACGAAGAACGACTCCATGGCCAAGGAAATCGAAAAGGCTATCGCTGCCGTGCTCTTCCAGATGGCTGAAAAGGCTGTGAAGGCTCAGCGTTACGAAGAAGGTGCCGTGGCTTACTTGGCTCTCGTCAAGCGCTACCCGCTCGTCTCCTTCGCCGACAAGGCCGTGTTCGAAGCCGGTGTTGCCTACGAAAACGCCAAGCAGCACGACAAAGCTGCCGAAACGTTCATGATCTTGCCCAAGCAGTACGCATCCTCCTCCTTGACCATCAAGGGTATCTTGCGTGCAGCCAGCAACTACAAGAAGGGCGGCAAGCCGCAGCAGGCTGCGACCACGTTCCTCTTCATTACGAACAACTTCCCGCAGGATTCCATGGCCTTCCAGGCTATCGGCTTCGCTGCCCAGACTTACGATTCCATTCCGGATAAGAAGAACGCCGCTGTGACCTTCGAACTTGCCTACAAGCGTTACCCGAAGCACGAAAAGACTCCGGCATTCCTCTATAGCGCCTGCTTGAGCTACGATGAAGCCAAGATGACTGACGAAGCCATCCGCTGCTCCAAGGACCTCGTCCGCGACTACCCGAAGAGCACCTACGCTCTCGACGCCGCGTTCAGCATCCCGGTCGCTTACGGCAACGCCAAGAAGTGGGATCTCGCTGCTCAGGAATACCATTTCTTCATCAAGAACTACGGCAACGACGACAAGGAAAAGCTGATTGCTGCCTACATCGGTGCTGCCCGTGCCTACATGGAACTTAAGGAAGAAGAAAAGGCTGTCGAAGACTACCGCAAGACTCTCGAAGCTTACGACAAGTACGGTCTTCAGATCAAGAACGCGGACCCGGGTGTCCCGGCTGAAGCCGCCTTCTACCTCGGTGAACATGAATATCACAAGATGGAACCCATTGTCCTGAAGGGTAAGGAAAAGGAAAAGGCCAAGACTATCAAGCAGTTGGTCGACATCCTCCAGAAGGCAATGAGCCAGTACTCCAAGTCTGCAACCTACGCTTCTGAACGTTGGACCTTCAAGGCCACCAACAAGATGGGTATGCTCTTCGTGACGATGGCCGCCAAGATCCGTGAACAGGAACTCAACGGCAAGAAGGACGAAGAGCGCTTTGCCGAACGTATTACGGTCGTGCAGCAGCTGCCGAGCTACTACGAACAGGCCCGTCCGATTTTCCAGAAGAACATCGACCTTGCTCGTGACCAGGGCTTCTACAACCAGGACGTGATCGAGGCTGAAGAAGGCTACATCGAAATGTACTACCAGGGTTGTGCCGTGTTCGTCGAAGTCGCCGACGCGTTCGCCAACTCTCCGCTGCCTGACTCTGCCGCTATCGTCAAGGAATACGTGGAATACGAAGGTGCCGTCAAGGAAGACGCCATCGAAATGGCCCACGAAGACTTGGAAGCTTACCGTGAAGAATTGACCAACCGTTCTAACGGTGCTAAGGAACTTGCCGTGCCGCAGTGCGCAACGGGTATCAAGGCCTCTGCTCACTATGGTATTGACAACCAGTGGACGGCCAAGTTGTTCGAAACCCTCAAGATGTTGGATGAAAACAACGAAACACTGAACACCAAGATCGAAAAGTTCGACCCGTCTACTTTGTTCGCAGACCCGTCTTACTTCAAGACCAAGGCTCGTTTGGAACAGATCTCCAAGTCCGAAGTCATGACTCCGGAAGAACAGATCAATACCTACCGCGACATTATCAAGGACGCCAAGGCCGAGAACGAAAAGTTGAAGGCCGAACTCGCCGAACTCAAGAAGCAGATGGCTCCTGCTCCGTCCACCTCCATGGGCGGAATGGATGACACCTCTATGGGTTCTGACGAACCTGCTCCCGCACCTGCTCCTGCCAAGAAGGCCTCTGGCAAGAAGAAGGGTAAGAGAAAATAGCGGTAAAAACAATTTTACGGGGGGGCCTAGCTTCATGGGTACCCCCGTTTATTTAGGGTTCTAGGGCGGTTTTTATGCAGTAAATAAAGTTTTACAGCATGCGACCTTCCAAACAGCTCTAAAAAAAATAAAATTGAACAAAGATTTCAAAAACAAACCAAAAACAAACACTCTAAAGGAGTACTCTAATGTCTAAAATGCTTCAATCCTTCAGCCCCGAATCTGATGGTTACCAGTTCATGTGGATTATCTTGATGGTGTTCATGATCGGTCTCGGTTTCGCCATCGAACGTATTGTCTACATCATCGTGAAGAGCTCGAAGGGCCGCGCCAAGTTCCTTGCCGACTTCGGTAAGCTGATCAGCTCTCAGCAGTTTGATCAGGCTCTGAGCCTCGCCAATGCGACCAACCTCCCGATTGCCAAGGTGATGGCTGCCATCGTCGCTGCCCGTAACGGTGGCCGCGAAAACATGTCCGCCGCTTGCGACGCCGTGTTCCTGACTGAAGCTCCCCGTCTGACTCGTTACATCTCCCTCATTTCCGTTATGGCTTCCATCTCTACGTTGCTCGGACTTATGGGTACGATTTACGGTCTGATCTACACCTTCGACGCTGTGGCTAACAAACCCGCTTCTGAACGTGCCAAGGCTCTTGCTGACGGTATCGCTATCGCTATGGGTACCACGCTCCTCGGACTTCTCTCCGCCGTGCCTCTTCTGGTCATCGTCGGTATCCTCAACATGAACTCCGAACGCCTGATCCAGGAAATGGAAGAAAAGGGCCTCAAGATCATCAACTCCCTCTCGTAATTCATTGAGAGTAATTTAAAACTGGAGTTATAACACATGGCAAAACAAATCAAGAAACCTGGTAAAGTCGAAGAACCGGACCTGTTGCCGGCGATGGGCTTGTTTACCATTCTGATTCCTATGCTTTTGACCATGACGGCTTTCTCCAAGCTTGCTATTGTCGAAGTCAACCTGCCGGAACGCAGCATGATGAACCTCGACAATGAAACGCCTCCGGAACCGGACCAGCAGGCATTGAACTTGTCCCTCGCGATTACCAGCGATTACCTCGTGATTGGTGCTCGTGGTGGTTTCCAGCCGAACGTCTATTTTAAGGAAATGTGGACGTTCCGTTGCAAGTCCGATGCTAAGCTCGTCACTTACGCGATGGATGACGTTAAGGCTACTGTTGAAAGCGGACATGGACCGAAGTGCAAGGATGGCTCTGAGATGGATAAAGAGAAGTATCTCTATGAAATCGAGACCATCGAACTTTGGGCTATCAACAAGGAATCTGAAGAAGATCCGGGCCGCGTTATTTGGGCTCTCTACTCCAACGGGGGTAGCGCCGAAGAACCGGCTGCCGACAGTGCCTACGTGGACGGCAACAACAACTTTATCGCCCTTCCGGGTGAAGGTACCCTCGGCCTCACTCCGCCGCCGGCTCTCAAGAAGCCTGCTGCCGGTGTAGCCCTCGCTACCCTGACCCCGAACTCGGCTCGTACGCTCAAACCGGATGTCGCTGCTAAAAACATCATCTATCCGCTTTCCGCATACGATCTGATTGCGAAGGACCTCATTGCTATCCATACGCAGTTTATTGACCTCGAAGACGTTGATAACATTATCATCGTTGCTAACGATGATACTCAATTTGACAAGATCATCCAGCTCATGGACCGTTCCAAGGAAGCTGGGTTCACCAAGATCAATCTTGCTAAGTTGGGAGGTTAATCATGGCTAGAAAAACTCGTAAATATAGCGAAGACGTACCTTTCTCCTTGACCTCCATGATGGACATGATGACCATCATCCTGGTGTTCATGATTAAGAACATGGACGCCGAAGGTCAGTTGCTCACCCAGGCCGAGAACCTGATTCTTCCAATCTCCACCTCCAAGGTGCAGCCGAAGACTGTTTCTCTGACTGTCGTGGTCGATGCGAACTACGTCATTGCTGATAATGAAAAGGTTGTGCCGACTGCCGACGTGATCGCCCAGGAAGACCTGCTTGTCACCAAGCTGGACGAAATCCTGAAGGACCGTCGCGCTATCGAACAGGAACACGCCCTCAAGATGGGTCTCCCTGCCGATGAAGCCGGTAACATCATTGTTCAGATTGACAAGAATATCCCGTACGATGCGATGTACAAGGTGATGGCCACCTGTGGCTTCTCCGGATACACGAATATCGCATTTGCCGTGATGCAGAAGAACGGCGGGGAGGAATAATTATGGCTAAAAAACAGCAATTAGATCCGTTAGTTGCGTCCCTGATGCCGGAATCCGACAAGAAGATGGGTGCAATCGCCGGTATCTCCGTGATTGTTGCTCTCGCTTTCTCCCTCTGGGCTTCCATGTACGAAGCCGTGGTCGACGAAGTTATCTTCGAAGAATCCGCTGCTGAAGACCTCTCCGCTTCCATGATGATGGAAGAGAAGAAGGAAGAAAAGAAGGAAGAGAAGAAGAAGGAAGAGCCGAAGAAGCCGCGTAAGAAGGCCGGTGGCGGTGGTAAGCCGCGTGGTAAGGGTCAGCCCAACGCTCCGCAGACTCGCGGTGTGCTTAAGCTCCTTACTGCCCAGACCAAGAATGCCTCTGCCGGTGCATACGACCTTATGAAGAACCAGAAGTTCTCCAAGGACATCGACAAGGTGCTCAAGGACGTGGCTGGTCTCCAGACGACGGGTAAGACCGTTCTCGGTGGCCGTCGCGGTAAGGCTGACGGTGGCTTCAACGAAGGTTACGCAGAAGGCGGTTCCGGTGGTATCGGTGACGGCCTGGCTGGCCTCCTCGGTGGTGGTGGCGGTGGTATCGCTACCAAGGCCAAGGGTTCCATCAAGACTCCGTCTGAACGCGATATCGACATGGGTGCTGGTGGTGGATCTCGTTCCGCTGCAGACATCATGAAGGTTGTGCGTCAGCGTACTCCGGGTCTGCGCCACATCTACAACAAGTTCCTGAAGAAGAAACCGGGATTCCAGGGTAAGGTTACCTTGAAGTTCACGATTGCTCCGGGTGGCGAAATTATCAGCATTTCCATTGCTTCTTCTACAACCGGGTACGGCGAATTTGATGGCGAAATCAAGGGCGCTGTGAGCCGCTGGAAGTTCAGCAAGGTTAAGTCTGGTAACACGACGGTTACAATTCCGTTCACGTTCTCCGAATAATCTTCTTGAACGACTTGCGCAAGGCGCAAAAAAAGGACCAAGCCCCAAAAGCTTGGTCTTTTTTGCATTTTTTAGTTGCGTTTTCGTTTGAATAAAATTAACTTTAGTGTAGAATTTACAAGGAGTCCTCTAATGAACTTAAGATCTGCTGCAGCAGTCGGTGTTGCTTTCGGTGTCCTCGGCGTAGGAACCGCCTTTGCGACGTTCGCTCGCATCGAGTCCATGGGCAAGAACACCACCTATATCATGGATGACGTGAGCATCTTTGATAATCCGGCAAACATCAACCTCTATCCGAACTACTTGATCGGCGAATTCGGTCCTTATACCGAGGACGTTCCTGCCGGAACTAACCAGGATCCGAAGTTCCCGAACTTTGGTGGCATTTTCTCCATCTCTCTTGGCGACGAAAACAATCCGGATCCGCGTCTTTCCATAGGCGGCCTCTTTGGACGTATTTCTGAGCTTACCCGTTATTTCCCGACCGTTGTTATCGGTGATGACGGCAAGGCTTCTGTCACGCCGCAGACCGTGACGAACTTCGACGGGTTCTTGGGTGGCACCTTGACCAGCGGTGATGCCTGGGGCTTGCATATCTACATTGCCCACCAGGATGGTGGTTATGAAACTCCGAGCGGCTCTTACCAGGTCGATGCCGCCGCTTTTGCCTCTATCGTGCAGGCGGACGGTGGTTTCAACCTCCAGTTCGGCAGCAATATCGACTTTGAAATCAGCTTCGGCTTGGCCCGTATCCAGTATGGTCCCGAACACCAGAACTTCTTTGACGATGGCGACTTCAGCTTCTTGGCCAAGTCACGTGCGTTCTTCACTCTCGAAGCTCTCGATGGTGAACTCGTTCCGGCATTCTCCATGAACTTGATTCAGGCTCCGGGCATCGAAGACAAGCATGCCCAGGTCGGCCTCGGTATCAACGTCGCTCTTGACCGTGGTTTCTTCTGGTTGGGCGGTGACTTCATCTGGAACAAGATGAGGGCTCACGACTGGACGTTTGATTACAACACCGGCAAAACCATCTACGACGCCAGCAACGTGGACGATCCGCACTGGGACGAACGCGGCGATATCGGTGGCATGATCAGCTTCGGTATCGAACGTAACATCTGGTGGGACTGGTTCGTTATCCGCGTCGGTGGCCAGAAGTCCATTCTCTACACGGAATGCGACCAGCACGAAAAGAACAAGGGTACCGATGGCATCTGCAAGGAAAGCGGCAACTTCTTCACGACGAATCCGCTTGCCGACGGTACGGCTGACGACCATGTCGGGTTCGGTTTCGGTATCAACATCGAAGAAAAGCTGAAGATCGACGTGACCGTTGCCGAAGACATGCTCTTCCGCAACCCGTTCCAGGGCGAAGGCCGTCTCTTCTCGAGAATTTCTGCAACCTACAGCTTCTAGTCGAAGGTTGACTGAGCTTAGGGGCCTTGGTTCTTCCAAGGTCCCTTTTCTTATTATTTTTATGCCATGAAAAAATTTCTTGCCTTTGTTTTTGCTTGCACCTGTTTGTTAGGTTGTTCTGAAAGGACGGACCGCATCGAGAAGAAACTGGAGTCGTATCTTCAAGAGGACCTGAAGTTCATGGTCGCCGAGACGATCCATGCTTCCGGCAACAGGGACGGGCTTTTGGACGAGCCGTACTACCGGGTAAAGGATTTTCGTTTGTTCGAAGGCGCTGCCGCCGAAATCTATTCGGCCTATGCGGAAGTGGACTTTTTCATCTACAAGGACATTGCCATGCACGAGAAACGCAAGTACCGTTACGATGTTGCAGCCCGGCATTGGGACCGGTATTTGAAGGTTCTCCATTTTGGCAAGGATAGTTTGCCATAGCCCCTCCCTTATGAGGGGAAATACTATATTTTTTTCTGTCAGATTAAATCTTAACAAAGGGCGGTATTTTGTTCGGTCTCTTTTCTTGCGACATTGGAATTGATCTTGGTACGGCGAACACTTTGGTCCACGTTGCCGGCCAGGGTATTGTAATCAACGAACCTACGGTTATTGCTGTGGATAGCAAGAATAACCGCGTAAGCGCTATCGGCTTCGAAGCGAAGAAGATGCTTGGCCGTACTCCGGGGGAGACCCGCGCAGTACGTCCGATGCGTGACGGTGTCATTGCCGATTTCGAACTTGTGGAAACGCTTCTGCAGACCTTTATCAAGCGCGTGCAGAAATACCCCCTGTGGATGGTAAAACCGCGTGTGGTGGTCGGTGTCCCGAGCGGCATTACCGAAGTGGAAAAGCGTGCCGTTATCGATGCTGCTCGCCAGGCCGGTGCCAAGGAAGTGCATCTGGTTCATGAACCGATGGCCGCCGCTGTCGGTATGGGCATCCCTGTCGAAGATCCCGTGGGTAACATGATCGTGGATATCGGCGGCGGTACGTCTGACATTGCCGTTATCGCCTTGAACGGTACCGTGTGCAACGCCTCTGTGCGTGTCGGTGGTGACGAGATGGACGATGCGATTGTCCGCTACCTCCGCACGATGTATAACCTGCAGGTTGGCGAAAGCACCGCCGAACAGATTAAGATTCAGATCGGTTCCGCCTATCCGCTGGAAGAGGAACTGACGATGGAAGTGAAGGGACACGACTTTATCGCCGGTATGCCCCGCACCATGACTATCAAGAGCGAAGAAATTCGTGAAGCATTGAACGAACCTGTCACCGCGATTATCGAAGCTGTGAAGCAGGCGTTGAGCATGACTCCTGCCGAACTCTCTGCCGATATTTACGACAAGGGAATCATCATGACTGGCGGCGCATCGCAGCTGCGCGGTTTTGATGAACGTATCCGTAACGAAACGGGCTTGTCCGTGAACGTGTTCGACGATGCTCTCGTCTGCGTTTGCAAGGGCGCTGCCCGCATCTTGGAAGATCTGGACAAGTATCGTCCTGTCTTGGTTGCGACTTCTAACTAGAACAAGCTTCATATTACGGTTCGATGCTTAGGGCTTTTCGCTTTGTAGTCGAGTTGTTTACGCAAAGGCACGGTATTGTTGCCTTTGTGTTCTTTTTACTCGTGGGCTTGCTGATGCGTCAGGCGCCCAACACCGTCAAACAGAATGTCGTTTCTTCTATCCTGGGTTCGATTCTGTATCCGGCACAGATGGCGATGTCGTCCTTGGACGCTTATCGCTCCGTGGTTGCCGAAAACGAACAGCTCAAGCAAGAAAACGCACGGTTGCGTCAAGAAACGTATTACGCGAGCGAAGGCTTGCAAGAACTGACGCGACTGCATGCACTGGTGCGGTTCGACGACAAGTGGGGGTTCCCGATAGTAACGGCCCGTGTTGTCGGACACAATCCCGGAAGATTCCTGACGACGATGGTTATCAACCGCGGTACGCACCATGGCGTACATGAAAACATGCCTGTTTTCTCCATGAACGGACTGGTGGGAAAGGTGACGAAGGCATCTTACGGCTATGCGCGCGTACAGCTGCTCGTAGATCCGAATCTTAAGTTGTCTGTAATGGAGCGGCGTACGCGCGTAGTCGGCTTCCTGGAATCGGTTGATGGCCTGATGCTTTCGGCGATGGTGCCGACGCATGCCGGTGTAAAGGTTGGCGATACGTTGATTACTTCTGGCCTTGGCGGAATTTTCCCGAAGGGGATTCCCGTGGGAACGGTGAAGACGGTTCGCCAGGCGGACTTGGATGTAATGCGTCAGATGTACGTGGAACCGTTCCAGGAGTTCTCCACGCTTGAAGAAGTCTTTGTGATGGAAAAGGAACCGGATTGGATTATCCAGGAGATGCTTGATGAATAAGATGAAATGGTTCAAGCTGTTCCTGCTTTTTATCCTCTGCTTTGTCTTGCAGACGACTGTCGGGGACTGGCTCAAGATTTTCGACGTAGGTCCCGATTTCGTCATTATCATGATTGTCGCCATAGCGATCAAGTACGGCCCGGCTACGGGATGTTTCTGGGGATTTTTTGCCGGCTTTATGCAGGACATCTATGCTCCCGTTGAATGGCTCGGGGCGCACACTATCGCGATGACGGTTCTCGGTTTCGTGGTGGGCCAGCTGGAAGAACGTTTCCTTACGCTGAACCTGCCTGCGAAAACGGCCGTGCTTGCCATAGGCTTCTTTGTCTGTGACATGATTTATTTCCTCTTGACCGGGCTCGAAAAGGATGTTGTCACCAGCCTGTTCTTTTCCAAGACGGTTCCGGAGTGTCTCTATACGGTAGTAGTTGGCGCGGTAGTGTTCCATTTGTCGTCAGGGAAGATGAAACGTCGTGTTTAGATCTGGTGATAACGATTATGTGCAGAACAGGAACTGGAATGTCCTTGTGTTCATGAGCATGGTCCTTATCTTGTTCGTGATTCTCCTGATCCGCCTTTATTCCCTGCAGTATACTCATTACGACGAAAACCTCCAGCGTTCCGAAAATAACCGAATCCGCAAGGTAGTCCTTGTTGCAGAACGAGGCTATATCTACGACCGCAACGGGGTCGTGCTTGTCCGCAATAGGCCCTCGTACCAGATTGCCTTGCAGGCGATGAGTTTGCCCCGTGCAAAGGCGGACCGTGACTCTGTCATGAATCGCTTGCTCCGAATCCGCGACAAGGATGGTACACGTCTTTTTGATTCGCTTTCCTTGGATACCGCTTTCCAGCGCAGCCGCTGGATAAAGAACCGTCCTATCGGATTTTTCGAGGATGCGTCTCCGGAGCAGGTGGCGATAATCGAAGAACATTCTTCGGAGTTGCCCGGCGTGGTGACGTTGATCGAGTCGAGGCGTGAGTATCCTTACGGTACGCTGGCTTCGCATTTGCTCGGCTATACGAGCGAGATTTCCGAAGAACAGCTGAAGCTGCCCGAGTACGAAGGCTATTCCCAGGGTGACCGCATCGGGCAAAAGGGCCTGGAGCAGGGATATGACCAGGAATTCAGGGGCAAGAACGGCATCAAGCTGGTCGAGGTGAATGCGTCCGGAAGGGAACTCGGCCTTGTGAAGGGCGTAGATGCGCAACCGCCTGTTCCTGGACTGCATCTGATTTCCACAATCGATTTGAAATTGCAGAAGGTCGCGGAAGAGGCTATTCCCGATACGGCAAGGGGTGCGTTGGTGGCGGTCGATCCGCGCAATGGTGAAATTCTTGCCATGGTGAGTTCGCCGCGTCTCGATCCGAATATCTTTTCCCTGAAAAAGCGTGAACGCAACAAGGGGTGGGCCCAGGTGGCGCTCGACTCCCTGCGTCCCCTGACGAACCGTGCCATTTCCGGAACGTACACGCCTGCCTCCGTGTTCAAGCTCATCACGGCCGGAGCCGGGCTCGAGAATGGAATCCTTTCCGAAAGCAAATATTATCCCAAGCCGTGCACTGGCGGCTACCAGTATGGCGCCCGTTACCAGAAATGCTGGGGAACGCATGGCAACCTGAATGTCGTGCATGCCATCAGGCTCAGCTGCGATGTCTTTTTCTACCAGGCCGGCCTGGATATCGACATGGCGCGTATCAATGAATTTGGCAGACGCTTTGGTCTTGGCGAAAAGCCGCTCGGAGTGGATATTCCTGGCGAAAAAGGCGGCTGGCTTGTGGATTCTACATCGTTCAACGAAAGAAACAAGCGCCTGGGATGGCGCTGGGCTCGCGGCTTGATTCTGAACCTCGCTATCGGCCAGGGAGAGCTGGTGACGCCGTTGCAGCAGGCTGTCATGGTGGGTTCGCTGGCAACGAATAAGGGCGTTTACCGTCCGCACCTTATGAAGGAATTGCG
Source organism: Fibrobacter sp. UBA4309 (assembly GCF_002395745.1). Classification (GTDB taxonomy): domain Bacteria; phylum Fibrobacterota; class Fibrobacteria; order Fibrobacterales; family Fibrobacteraceae; genus Fibrobacter. The sequence continues at coordinate 165,662 of NZ_DGUN01000051.1, read as the reverse complement.
CGACGATGCCGGCAACGTTGTTCGCCGTTACGAACCGGAAATCATCAGGCCGGGAAAGATGAAGCCGGAAACCCACAGGGTGCTCATGGCGGCTATGGATTCCGTCGTGAACCATCCGGGCGGAACGGGTAAGCGCGGCGCTGTCCCTGGAATTCGCGTCGGTGCAAAGACGGGCTCGGGGGAATGGAAAAAGGGTGCGAAGACGCATGCCTGGTATGCAGCAGTCGCTCCGCTGGATGACCCGCAGATCGCCGTGGCCGTAATCATGGAGGCTGCCGGTGGCGGTGGCGCCGTATCCGGACCTATCGCACGCAAGGTGCTGATGGCGTATTTCGGCAAGGAAGACGAGGTGAAGTGATGAGTTCCGGACGTTTTCTAGATAAGTCCTTGAAGTTCGACTGGGTTTTCTTGCTCACGACTTTCGCCCTGATGGCTTGCGGTATCGCACTGGTCTATTCCGCCACGGCAAACGAAGAGGTCGTATTCTACGAATCGTTCTGGTTCAAGCAGATCATTTACTTTATAGGCGGTTGCGTTCTTGCAGGCGGTATCGTGTTCCTGAAAATCGATTGGATCAAGCGAATGACCGCCCCTTTCTATATATTGTCCCTCATCTTGCTTTGCGTGGTGCTCTTTTTTGCGGGAGATGTGGTCAAGGGCGCCGGTCGCTGGATAGACTTCGGCTTCTTCAAGCTACAGCCGTCGGAATTCGCCAAGATTGCCTACCTGCTTACTATTTCGTATTGGCTTTCCCGCCATCCTGTTAGCTTGTTTAAAATCAAGACTTTCGTTGTCCCGTTTTTCCTGTTTATCGTGCCTTTCGCGCTCGTCTTGAAACAGCCGGACTTGAGTACGGCTCTCGTGTTTATCGCGGTAACGTATGTGGCGTTCTTTTTTGCCGGGTTCACGCTGGTCGACATGTTCCTGATAACCAGCCCGGTACTTTCGGTCCTGTTTTCCCATTCGCAGACAATGGTGTACCAGGTATTGTGGGGCTTGCTTATCTGCGCAGTCGTATTTGCCCTGGTGCGCAGGCATTTGCCCAAGGCCCAGACTATTTTCTTCTTGGCGACGAATATCCTTGCTGGCTACGCGAGCTCGATGGCCTGGAACATGCTGGAACCACATCAGCAGAAACGCGTGAACACGTTCCTCGACCCGATGAGCGATCCGCTTGGCGACGGTTACCAAGTGCTGCAGTCCCTGACGGCAATCGGTTCGGGCGGTCTTACGGGCAAGGGATTCGGTAACGGTACGCAGACAAATTTGGCGTTCCTGCCCGAAGAACATACGGACTTCATTTTCAGCGTATTGGGCGAGCAGTTCGGGTTTGTCGGATGCTTCCTGATTCTTGTCCTGTATGCATTGTTCCTCTGGCGTGCGACTTCTACGTGCAAGCTTTATTCCGACCCCTTCATCACGCTCATTGTCATGGGGTCCTCGACGATATTCCTGTTCCATATCCTGGTGAATATCGCCATGACCATCGGTCTCATGCCGGTAACCGGACTCCCGCTCCCGTTCCTTTCGTACGGAGGTTCGTTCGCGATGACCTGCATGGTCCTTGTCGGCGCCATTATCTGCATGCGCTACCAGGGACGTCGGCAGTAGGGAACATTTTCCGCAAAAAATCCGTCTTTATAGGAAAGGACGGATTTTATGGATATCGCAAGACGCTTTTCCAATTTTTTGTTCGGCATGGACTGCCTCGGTTGCGGAACTACTTCGGAACGGCTGGATCCCTGGCTATGCCCGAAATGCAGGGAGGCTGTGCGGAACGAGGGCCGCTGTGCCAAGTTCCCTAACGAAGACACGCTATGCCTCTTCCCGATGCGCGCGCTGACACGCAGTCTTGTCCATGTGCTCAAATACGGGAACATCTCCGGAGTCGCCTCGTACCTGGTGCGAAATTCTTCCCTTGGTCGCGGCGGGGATGCGGTGGAGTTCTTTTCTGTCTACGCGAAGCCCTTTTTCTTTGTGCCGGTTCCGTTACACCGAGCAAGGTACCGCGAACGCGGCTATAACCAGGCGGAAAAAATTGCGGCGGCGTTTGCCTCGGCGACAGGCGGGAGCGTCTGCAGATGGCTTTGGAGAAAGACTTTCCACGTATCGCAGACCAAGCTTTCTAGGGAACAGAGGCAATGGAACGTCGCCGGGGCGTTTGCGGCCAGGCTGCCTGCGAAGGTTCCTTCACGGGGGACGGTGTTCGTTGTCGACGACGTGTATACTACGGGAGCGACCACTTCCGCCTGTGTGAGTGCGTTCGGCAAGGATTTCCCGCTACCGGTAAAGGTGTGCACGCTGCTTTTCGATGAGCCGGCGACTGCCGCGATGGATTATGTGGCGGACTGCCGGATGGAGTGGGATGTTTAATATGGAGTTCCGAGTTCTTAGTAAAAAAGGTTTCGAGAAGCTTCTCGAAACCCGTAATTCTATTGACTAGTAACTGCCGTGAAGCGACCTAACTAGCGGAGGAAGAGGGACTCGAACCCCCAAGCCTTACGGCGGCGGTTTTCAAGACCGCTGACTTACCAATTAGCCTATTCCTCCGGGCGCTGATAAGATAAAAAACGAGGGCTCTTTCGTCAAATGGTTTTGCATCTATGGCGATAAATAGCTATTTTTAGGTGTATGGAATCCGGAATGGATATGGACATTGCGAAGGCTATGGTAGGATCGGGTGCGGGGGACTCCGAAAGGATTCTCGACCTGTTGTTCTCCTATATGCCGAAAATCGCGGCAGAGCGCCGGATGGACAGCTTGCTTGTGCTGATGGCCGATCTTGGCCGCTCCCTGGTGCAGGCGGACCGCTGCTCGCTATGGCTGATCGATTCCGATACAAATGAACTTTGGACCAAGGTAGCGCACGGCGTGAAGCAGTTGCGCATTCCTATCGGAGCCGGCTTTGTCGGCTACTCGGTCAAGTCCGGCGAAGCTCTTTTGGTCGAGGACGCCTACGCAGACGAACGCTTCGACCGCCGCAGCGACAACCTTACGCATTACAGGACGACCTCGGTGATGACCGTTCCGCTCAGGGACGGGAACGGCAAGGTCATGGGCGTTTACCAGGCCATTAACAAGAAGGGCGACAGCGCCGTCTTTTCGAAACAGGATTTGGAACGCCTGGCCCTGACTGCCGTCTATTCTGCCAAGACGATCGAGTCGGCGCAGCTGACGGAAGAATTGCAAAAGTCCAAGGACGAACTGGAAGCGACCCAGGAAGAACTTATCCATATCCTAGGCGATATTTCCGAAAGCAGGAGCCGCGAGACGGGCGACCATATCCAGCGAGTTGCCGAAATTTCGTACAAGCTGGCCGTTTATTACGGCTTGCCCAAGGCCGAGGCGGAACGGATTCGCCTGGCCGCTCCCATGCATGACCTTGGCAAGGTGGGCATTCCGGATGCCGTGCTGAACAAGCCCGGCCGGTTTACCGACGAAGAATTCGCGACGATGAAGTCCCATGCCGTCCGTGGAGAAGAAATCCTCCAGAAGTCCAAGCGCGACCTGTTGCGCTTTGCGGCGACCCTGGCCGGCGCCCATCACGAGCGTTGGGACGGGACCGGTTACCCGCGTGGCCTCAAGGGCGAAGAAATCCCCCTGGCAGGAAGAATCTGTGCCGTTGCGGATGTTCTCGATGCGTTGGCCAGTCCGCGCTGCTACAAGCCGGCCTGGCCGGAAGATAAAGTTCGCGAAGAATTCCAGAAACAGCGCGGCAAGCAGTTCCAACCGGAGCTGGTGGACGTTCTTCTTGAGCATTGGGACGAAATGTTCAATTATTTCCGCAGGATCAGGGCCGAGGTGGAAGCGCTCCGCCAGGCTGCTGCGGTATAGTCCCCCCCCCTTTTTTTACCGTTTCTTTCGTAAAAAAAAGAAAACGCAAAAAAGAAAACCCCCGATTTTCATCGGGGGTCTTCGTGGTTCCGATTGGAGTTGAACCAACGACACGCGGATTTTCAGTCCACTGCTCTACCAACTGAGCTACAGAACCATTTTAGTAGGGCTAAAGATAGTAGAATCTGTGACATCTGTCAAGGGTAAATAGAATATTACCTTGAAAAATGTGCTTTTTCGGCATAATCTACTAAATTTAAGGAAGGATGGTTGAACAAGGTGCCGCAAGGGAATCTTTGCGGAGATTTAATCTTTTTTTTGAGAGTGTATCGTGCGTCAATTGATGAAATTAGAGTTTGCTTTCCTTGCCGGGTGCAGTCTGGCGTTCTCGCTCCTAGTCGGATGCTCTGGTGATGATTCCACTTCGGCGAACAGTGAGGATTTGAACAATCCGTTTATCGTCAAGACGGATACGTTGGTCAATGAACATGGCGATACTGTGTATGTCCAGGATACGATGCGCCAGAAGATCGATACCATCATGCATATCACGGAAAAGGGCGAGACGACCTACGTGACCGAGAAAATTTATGTCGGATTGGATACTACGTTGCACTGGGTCGGCAATTCCGCTTTGGTGATAACCGAAATCATGCCGCTCAACCTGAACTGGACCGACGAAGACGGCGATGATGGCTCCTGGGTGGAAATCTATAACGCCGGTACCGAAGACGCCAACCTCAAGGGATATTCCCTTATCGAGAATTTGAAGGCCACCCGCAAGTGGGTGTTCGGAAACGAAATCATCAAGGCCAAGTCTTTCAGGATCGTGTTCTGCGACAAGAAGAACCGGCCGGAAGCAGCCGGTGCCAACGACACGAAGCTTACGAACGGCGATGGCGAGTATACGGCCCACTACCGTACGCACACCAACTGGAAGATGGAAAAGGACGGATCGACGATTTACTTGGTTGACCCGTATTACGGAATCCGCGACTCCGTCGCCTATCCCGCTATGGAATCCGGCGTAAGCTGGGGTATCATGGATGGTGGCGTCTGGAAGTTCTTTGAAAAGCCGACTCCCGAAAAGGTGAATACGGAAGAGAAAGCTTACGACGATATGGCTCCCAAGGTCAATATGGACGCTATCAAGTCGGGATTCTATAACGACAAGCTGACGTTGAACCCGCCGACGGATCTCGGTGCGGGCGTGAAGATTCGTTGCACGCGTGACGGTTCTGCCCCGACAAGTTCTTCCCCGGAATTTAACAGCCCTATCACGTTTGAATCCACTTCTCCGTTCCGTTGCGCGGCCTATAAGGAAGGGACAATTACCAAGGAAGTCATTTCGAAGACGTTCTTTATCGGAGAAAGCATAAGCATGCCTGTCGTGGCTATCAGTGTCGATCCGGAATTCTTCGAAAAGCACTATGTGCCCAAGTCCAAGTGCGGTAGCTCCGATCCCAAGAGCTGCCCGGCCGGCTTGCTGGAAGAGGTGGAATATCCGGTCCATGTGGAATACTTTGCAAATGGCAGCAATTCCAAGGCCCCTACATGGGAAATTGAGGCCGGTATCTCCTTGATGGGCGGCTGGAGCCGCGTGGCCGACAAGAAGTCTGTCGCCATTGCCATGCGCGAAGAATTTCAGGACGGCCGTCTGAAATACCCGCTGTTCGAGACGCGCAAGTCCGATTCCGTGTTCAAGGCGTTCAACCTGCGCAACAACGGTAACCGTTTTGTGAGTGACTATGTCGAAGATGCCATGGCCGGTGCCCTCCTGGAAGGTAGCAGCGTGGATTACCAGCGTAGCCGCCAGGTCGTGGTGTTCTACAATGGCAAGTACTACGGCATCCATGATATGCGCGAACGCTATAACCGCGCCTATGTCGAGACGAACTATCATATCGATGCGAACCAGGTCGAAATGATCAAGCATCTCGGTAGCGATTCTGCGATTACGGCAAGCGGCGGCGGCTCGATTGACAACTACGTGAACATGCTCCACTTTGTCGGCGAAAACGACATGACCGTGGCGGAGAATTACGCAAAGGCCAAGACCCTTCTGGATGTCGGGAACTTTGCGGACTATATGGCTGCAGAAATCTATTACCACAATGGTGACTGGCCGAACAACAACGTGCGTGCCTGGCGCAGCCCGGAACAGCCGTGGAAGTTCATGGTCTACGACGTAGACCACGGCTTTGGCTGGAAGTGGGGCGTGGACGATCCCAAGGGCGACAAGTTTAACGACGGAACCAACATGTTTACCTGGATCAAGCAGGGCGGCGGCAACAAGCCCTGCAAGGAATCGGGTTGCTTTGCGAACCTCTATATCAAGCTTATCCAAAACGAGGATTTCAAGCGCATGTTCATCAACCGCAGTTGCGTGATGTGGAAAAACCACTTGAATGCCTCCCGTGTGGCGACGATTGTCGACCAGATGGTTTCTACTATCCCGGAATCCGAAAAGAAGAGAGACCTTGAAAAGTTCCATCAGGACGAAATGTACTATCCGGATGGCTTTGACTGGAAGGGCACGCACTTGAAATCGTGGGCCAGCGAGCGCGATTCCAAGGTTCTCTCGGAATATAAGTCTGAATTTGGTCTGGACGGGAAGGTTTCCGTAACGATCTCCTCTACAGGGAGCGGCACCGTGTTGATGGAAGGCATGAACTTGCCGAGTAGCAGCTACACTGGAGACTTCTTTAGTGGAAACAAGATGGAACTGACCGCTGTTCCTTCGAACGGCTCCGTGTTTGAAAAATGGTCTGACGGTTCGACGGACAACCCGCACATCGTGACGATTACCGACGGATTGACGATTTCGGCAACGTTCAAGTAACGAGCTGATTGGAATCGCTTTAAGAAAATGCGCGGGCTAAGACCCGCGCTTTCTGTTTTTTGGAATTTTCTAGATTTGGTATCATGAAAAGCCCCGTGCGCAAGATGTTCGACGAGATTGCCAACCGCTATGATTTTTTGAATCATGCGTTGAGCGGTTGTCAGGATATCCTTTGGCGCAGGAGTTGCTGCCGCGAATTGCGGAAGATGACCCCCGGCAAGCGCCTGCTTGACCTTTGCGGCGGTACGGGCGATTTCGCGGTAACTTACGAGAAGTTCAACGGGAAACCCGAAGTTGCCGTGCTCGGGGATTTTTCGTACGGGATGCTGAAGGGGGCCAAAGGCAAGAAGATGACGGCGGTTCCCGTACAGCTCGACGCGATGAAGATGCCTTTTGCCGATGCGACTTTCGACGTAGTGCTGAACGGATTCGGAATGCGCAACTTGCCCGATACCGATGCCGGCCTCCGGGAATCCGCCCGTGTGCTCCGGGATGGCGGCTATCTCCAGGTACTTGAATTCTTTTCGCCTCGGAATGCGTTCAACAAGTTTTTCTACAAGCGCCTTGCTCCGTTGTTCATCCCGGTACTCGGGGCTTTCTTCAGTAAGCGCGATGCTTACGAATATCTCGTGAATTCGATTATCCGTTTTTTGCCGGTCAAGGATTTCGTTGCCTTGGCGGAGCAAAACAACTTTGAACTTGTGCATGTGAAGCCCTGTTTTTTCGGCGTGGCATACCGCGTTCTGCTGAGAAAGGCCCCGCAGGGGAATTCTGCGGAGGGTTCGGCATGAGCCGCTATATTCTCGGAGTGACTGGTGCGAGCGGTGCGATTTACGCTGCGCGTACGGCGATGTATCTGAAACGTTTCGGGCACCACGTGACGGCGCTGGTGACAGGCCCTGGCAGGGAAGTACTGGAATACGAGGGACAGACTTCGCTTTACGATTATTGCGACGAGAGACCCGACGTGGGAGATTTCTTTGCGGAATGTGCAAGCGGGAGCGCCGACTATGCGGGCATGGCCGTTGTTCCCTGTTCCATGGGAACGCTCGGACGTATCGCTGCCGGGACATCGGACAACTTGTTGGTGCGTGCGGCGGACGTGTGTCTCAAGGAACGCCGTACGTTGGTGATTGTGCCTCGCGAAATGCCTTATAACCTGATTCACCTGGAAAACATGGAGCGTGTGACGCGTGCCGGCGGAATCGTGATTCCCGCCTCGCCGCAATTCTATAGCAAGCCGTCGACTCTAGAAGAACTTGTCGATACCGTGGTCGTGAAGGTGCTGAAACACCTGGGGGCGGCACCGGGTGAGGGTTATGGCGGAATTGCGAAACCGTGGAAATCCCCGCTCGGGGGCTCTATATGCTAAAGAAGATTCTTGAATTTGGTCACCTTGTGCGTTTTAGCCATTCGCTTTTTGCGATGCCCTTTGCCATCGGTTCCATGTGGGTCGCTGCGAACGGTTTTCGCGGCATGGAGCCTGCCGAGATTGCGCGAATTGTCGTTCTCATCGTACTTTGCATGGTGACTGCCCGCAACAGCGCCATGAGCTTCAACCGCATCGCCGACGCCGAAATAGACGCGAAAAATCCGCGTACGGCAAAACGCCACCTGCCCGCCGGCCGCTTGAGCCGGGCGTCGGTTATCGCCTTCCTTGCCGTGAACGGGATCCTTTTTGTGCTGTTTGCGGTGCTGCTGCAGCCCCTCGCGGGCGCCCTCGCGCTTCCTGTGTGGCTCCTGCTGCTCTCGTATTCCTACTGGAAGCGCTTTTCGTGGCTCTGCCACTGGTTCCTCGGCTTTGCCATCGGAATGAGTCCGCTCGGCGCCTGGATTGCTATTCGCGGCGAGTTTGCCGTCTTCCCGATATTCCTGCTGGTGATTCTGATGCTGTGGATGGGCGGCTTTGATATCATCTATGCCACGCAGGACGAAGAAATCGACCGCGCGATGGGGCTCAAGTCCGTTCCGGCCCGTTTTGGTCGCAAGCGGGCCCTGCAGATTGCCTTCTGGAGCCATATTGCGATGCTCGCTCTCTGCGTAGCTTTCGGTATTGTATGGGCGGTCGGCACCGCATGGTGGGTCGTGACGGCTTTGATGGCTGCTGCAGTTCTTTATATTCATTTGTTCCGCAAGTCCGACGATCTCGATGCCATGAACCGCGATTTTTTCTTGGCGAACGTGGCCATCAGCGTACTCGTAATGGCCGGTTTAATTGTGTGGATTTGCATGGGAGGTAACGCCGATGCCCTTTACTAACAAGCCCTTTACCACCGAAGATAAAATCAAGATGTTCGAACGCATGGGCTCGACTTCTGCCGTAATCGCGTTGGCTCTTGTAATCCTCATCGAAACTGGCCTGGCTGGCGAAAACAAGGGTCTCGCCGAAACGGGTCTTACCGCGATGATCGTAGTCCTTGCCGTTTCGCTTGTCGGGAGCGTGTTTTTCAAGAACAGGCGGAAATAAAGCAAATTTTAGGTTTGTTTTTGGTTAAGAATTGTCCTCAGCCGTTTGGTTGGGGATTTTTTGTTGATGTTTTGTCTAAAATAACACAGATAACGTTGTGTAAGAAATTCGTATGCATATTTTTTTCTTTTATTTTGGAATTATGGATAAAATAAGATATTTTTTGTGAAAAACGAAATAAAGGAGTTTGTATAATGAGCGTTGGGTCAGATTGGGCTGTTGAATTGGCGGAACAAAATGGAGAGTGGAGAACCTATCGGTGTGTTTGCTGTGGAGAACCCTTCAAGGTTAATATCACTCTGCATCCACATGAGGAAATGTGTGGGAACTGTAAGGAAAAGATGAATAGACCGGATAAATGGGATGAAAAAGACGATGATGAGGACGCTGCGGAATCGTAGTTGATATTCTGTCGCTTGCGGAATATTGCTTTTGCTCAAGGGGCTTACTTTGGCTTTGTTGAAATTGATTCTTGTGAATGTCTTTCCGATGTGTATGATGATTCCGATAACGTATATATGTCACTGGGTAATAAAATTTATTGAAAATTTTATATTCGCCGAGATTGTATTCAAGTTTTTACGAAATGGGGGACTTGCCGTTTTTTTCAGAACACTTCTCTCAGGAAGCGTTGTTTCTGTCATAGTGCTGTTGATTTATTGTGTGTTTTCTGGAGATCTTTCTTCCATAGGATCTCTTTTCACTTCGAATTGGTGGGATCATACTGCACGATGTGTTCTAATAGAAGATTGGTGGAAGTATTGTGGAATTTACGCTGCGGTTTACACTTCGTATTACGCTCGTTTTGTGAGCCAATGGTCATATATTTCAAATTTGTATAACCAAATAAAAAATGCCGATATTAGTTTGTGCATGAGCTGCGGGCAAAATTGTGATTGTGATCAGCACGTACAATTGACCAATTGCAAAAGTTGTGCTGTAGAAAAGCTAAATGGATGGAAAGCCGGTTTTATTGAGGATGCAGAAACGCTTCATTTGGTTACAAAGCCATTGTTTGCTGGCGTCATATATACTTGGTTGACTCACAATGACAGCGTTGCTAAAATGTATAAAGAATACCATTCCGAAGCTTATGCGAAGTCTGATGATGCTGACAAGCGGTATCAAAAACTTTTGAGCGATTTAAGAAAAAATTTAAAAATGGATGTTTAGTCTTCTACACTTCCAGATCGGCGGAGTAGACGGTTTCCGTAGTTCCGTCATCGCACTCGAATAGCAGACTGCCATCGTCGCGCATATCGGCGATGCGGCCTGTTTTCTTTTGTACGCCCGTGCCGCCTTTGCGGTTCTCGTCGGTACAGTGGTTGTTCACGATGATTGTGCCGCGCATGCCGATAAACTGGTCCATCTTGCGCCAGGCGCTTACCCAGGGAGAAATCCCGAAAGCGCGGAACTGGCCGACAGCCCGTTCAAGGCTTGCTACCAGCACCTGTAAAAGCTTTTCGCGGTTGATTTGCCGCCCGGCGATATCCTTGAGCGTGGTGACGTCGCGTCCCAGGTGCGCGTAGTCGCACGCATCGCTGTTGACGTTGATGCCGATACCCATGCTGATTGCCGGCGTAACTTGCCCGGCAGCGCATTTTATATAAATTAACTCCGCCAAGATTCCGCAGAATTTGTGCTTGCCGCAGAGTATGTCGTTGGGCCACTTTACGGTAACCTTGCCGATATCGCGGTTGCCCAGTCCCTGGGTGTTGGCGTCGTCTTGCAGCTGTCTGAATACTTCGGCAAACGTGAGCGCCGCCACTTGCGTTATTTGCGGGGCGGATGCAATCGGAATCCCGTCTAGCGGAATCAGGATGTTGAAGTAGAGGTTCTTGCCTGCGGGGGAACTCCAGGTGCGTTCGTGCCGCCCCCTGCCTGCGCTTTGGGAGTCGGCGACAAACAGCGTTCCCGGTGGAATTTCCCCTGCGGCGGCGAGCGATTTCATGAGGGAGTGGGTGCTTTCTATAGTGTCGAAGAGACGGGCCGGAACCCCGTTGAATCCGGAAAGTTCCCAATCGCAAAATTTTCGTTCTTCAGAAAACATGATGATGGCGGCTGTCTTGCCGACGTCCGATTATTCGTCTTCCTGTTGTTCCTGCAGTTCCTTGAGCGCTTCTTCGGGGAAGATGACAAAGAATTCGCGTTTCTTGTCTTCAAAAAGCTGCAACATGCGTTCCTGCTCGAACTGCTCGCGGTCGATGTTCTGCATAAAGAATTCATCGCGTGCGAAATCGCGGGTCGTCATCAGCTTCTTCATGTCTTCCGAGAGGTCGACATGGTCCCAGAGAATATAGTACGACTGTACGTCGAGGCTTCCGAAGATATCCACGTTCAGCATGACAGAATTGCTCTTGCTGGAATCGACGAGCTCGACCCTGGTCTCTCGCTTTTCCGGACGGAAGATGTCGACGTCCTTTACCGGCTTGGCAATATCCTGCGCCCAGCCAGATGCCGAAAGGCAAATGACTAAAAACGCGGCCCATATCCAAGCCGCCGACGAGGTTTTATGCGTCACCTTGAAACCCATGCCTATAATATACAAATGAAACATTGCAAAGCAAAGCCCCGGGCAAAAAAGTGTGACTTAAAATACGGGGAAAAAGGGCCAATTATACCGCAAGCGGCATCCAGGGCTTCACGACGTCGATGGATTTCAAAAGCCCTTGTCGGGCCCTGCGTATGGCTGCCGCGGCAATCATCGCGCCGTTGTCCGTGCTCAGGCTCCTGTCGGGAATGCAGAAACGGATTCCGTGCCTTGAGCAGTAGTCCTGCAATCTTGTCCTTAACCAGGCGTTCGCGCTGACGCCGCCACCGACGACGAGCGTTTTCATCCTGGTCTGTTTCAGTGCCGAAATGGTCTTTGTCACGAGACTGTCGACGATGGCGTCTTCGAGGCTTGCGCAGATGTCGCCCAGGTTGGCCTTGATGAATTCGGGGTCGTGCGTTTCGGTGTAGCGCAATACGGCGGTCTTCAGGCCGCTGAACGAGAATTCGCAGTTGCCGTGCGTATGGAGTGCTCTCGGGAATTCGACAAACTTGCGGTTGCCGTTTTGTCCGAGCCTGCTGATGGTGGCTCCTGCGGGGTACTTGAGCCCGAGCAGCTTTCCGCATTTGTCGAACGCTTCGCCGGCGGCATCGTCGCGTGTGCGGCCGATGCTAGTGTACTTGAATCCGGGTTCTTCCAGGACGAGCTCCGTATGGCCGCCCGAAACCGTGAGCGTGAGGAACGGAGGCTCGATATCGGGATTGCTGAGCCATGCGGCAGCGAGATGTCCTTCCAGGTGGTTCATGCCGTATGCTGGAATCGAGAGATCGCGGGCGAGTCCCTTGGCGAAGCTGGCCCCGACAAGCAGCGGTCCCATGAGCCCGGGGCCTGTAGTAAAGGCGATGGCGTCGATGTCCTTGAGCTCTATGCCGGCTTCCTTGACGGCAGCTTCGGCGATAGGCGCAATCTTTTGCAGGTGGGCGCGCGCGGCAATTTCGGGAACGACACCGCCGTAGAGTGCGTGCTCGTCGATCTGGCTGTATAGCGGGTTCGAAAGTACTTTAAGCGGGTCGTCTTGCAGTACGGCGCAGGCGGTCTCGTCGCAGCTGGATTCAATTCCTAGCCAGATCATTCCTCGTCGTCCTCCTCGTCTTCTTCTTCGCCGTAATCTTCGTTGCTCTTTTGTACGGGGACTACGGGCTTGACTTCTTTGCGGACGAGGGCAATCTTGTCCGGGACGATTTCGGTTGCCTTTATAGAAAGGTCTCGGTTGATCTTGGCGTCAAGTTTTAGCTTGACTGTCGGAGTCAGGCTGTCGACATCTTCGATGGCGAAGCGGTTGAATTCGATAAACAGTTCGATGTCCTCGCTGCTGATGGAGTCCAGGATGTCGGAACCGCCGGTGATGTTGACGGAAACGGTGTCGGGATTGAGCTTGACAAGGGACTTGTCGTATCTGCCGATGAGGTGCACCGGAATGTTCTTGAATTCCTTGGTGGCTATCTTCTGGACGTTCACCTTGATCGTGACGTTGGAATCGCTGGGCGAGACGTAGGCGGGGAACTGGTTAAAATTCAGCGGGACGGAGAACGCCCTGCTGCCCTTGAGCGTATCGAAATGGATGGAGTCTGTCGGGATTTCGAAAATTCGGGTAAGGGCATTGCGCGCGCCCGATACGGTGACGAAATTCGGTGAGAGAGTCGGTTCGTCCGAAAGCAGGTAACCCGAGGCGGTATTGAAGGTCACGTTGGAGTGTACGGGAATGTCCCTTTCGATCCGGGTGTCGAGTTCGATGTCGATAAAGAGCAACTGGTTGTCCGGTTCAATAAACTTGATGTTCGGGAAACTCGGTGCCACAAAGTTCCTCGCGTAGATATGCTTACGCGACGCTCCGAGTTCCGCATCTTGCAGGTCGACGACTATGGAGGCGACAGAAGAATCGCCACGGTTGATTCGGCTGCGCATGCGCATGAGGTCGAACGCCTCTCCTTCGACAGTAATGGTGATTGCCTGGGGCGGCTTCGACGCGATGGCGAGCATTTCGGGCAACTTGACCAACCTGACCGGTACGTCCATCGTTATCTGGAACGTGTTGAGGGACATTACATACAGCCATAGCGCAATGGCGAATAGGAATGCGGTAATCTTTAATCCGAGGTGTTTCATAAGCCGCCTGTAAAGAACACCATAAAAAATAATTATATTCCAGACGTGTTCGGACAACTTGGTTACTTAATAGCGGAATCTTTTCGCGGCTGGAAGCAACAACGCACGGTTATATTGCCGTCGCTTATAACGATTTTCCTGTGTTCGCTCTTGCTTGCCTCGTCCCTGGTGGCTTTTGGCGGCGTGCTCCGTCTGTTGGAGACGGAAAAATCCCTGTATGCCGTCGAGGCGTTCCTCCCGGGCGAAATTCCCGATGATTCCGTGGCGGTCGTCAAACGTGAACTGGAACGCTCCAAGCATGTCGGCTCCGTCGAGTATGTCAGTGCGGATTCCGCCCTGGCCGATTTCCGGAGGCACTTTAATGGGGAAATGCTGGAACTTGTAGAAGGAAACCCGATTCCCCCGTTTTTCAGGATTAAGCTAGACGAAGAAAGCGCTAACCCGGTAGACCTTCTCGATGTCCGCAACGCGGTGGTGCGCAGCGGCTATTTCGAAGAAGTTCAGGCTCCGGTAGAATGGGTCGAAAAAATTTCGGCATGGAAATTCAGGATGGTGTTCTGGCCGGTTTGCCTATGCGTGTTGCTGCTGGTGACTCTTTCCCTGATCATCTGCAATTCCGTCAGGCTTTCCCTGTTGAACCGGAAACTCCTGGTCGAGAACATGAAGTATGCGGGCGGAAGCTACGGTTTCATTGAATTCCCGTTCATACTCGAAGGCCTGATGCAGGGTGTTGTCGGCAGCGGCCTTGCCGTGTTGCTGCTCGTCGTGATGATGGATTCCTTGACAGAAGCCTTGCCGATGGTTGCCGCCTATATGACCGGGTACGGGCTCCTGCTGGTGCTCGTCGTATTGATGGTGAGCATGTTGTCGGCTTACTTCAGTTTCCGTACGGTCCGCAGTTTTTTGATTGCGACGAGGAACGAGCAGGTTAAGTGATGCGCACCCTGGCCTTCCGTCTTGCGACGTTGCTGCTGTGCCTGTTCGTGGGCATGGCCTTTGCCGCACCCAAGAAGACGGACGCGCAGATCAAGGAACAGAAGACCGCCCTCAAGAAACTGGAATCGGACCTGGCCAAAAAGCGCAAGGAAATCGCCCAGCTCGAAAACGAGGAGAAGGGAGTCCTCAACACGATTTCGCTGTTGGACCAGAACCTGAACCAGACGCGAATCTATATTACCGAGCTTTCGAAAAACGAGGTGATGGTCCAGCGCTCCCTGGAAGAACTTGCCCGTGATATCGATTCCCTGGACAACAAGATCCATGTGCGCCGCGAGGCAATGAAACGCCGTGTACGTACTTTGTACGTAAATGGCCGGAGTAGCGAGGCCAAGGCCCTGTACAGCCTGCTTTCGGAAGAGGGTAACCCGGAGCGTCAAGCTTATTGGGTCCATCGCCTCTTGAATCGGGACAAAGAAGAAATCGAGACCCTTTCGCGCATGGTGCGTGAACGGGACGAAATGAGGACGCAGCAGGCCGCGCGTCTGGCGGACCTTGCCGTATTGCGCAGCAAGAAGGCCTCCGAAGAGAAGGGCCTTGTAAGCCAGATGAGCAACCAGGAAAAGATGCTGGTGAGCCTCAAGCACGACAAGGCCATGCAGCGCCGCGCCCTGGAGGAGTTTGAACGCAACCAGAAGACGATGCTTGCGCTTATCAAGAAGCTGGAAGAGAAGAGGAAAAAGGAAATTGCCGCGGCAAAGAAGGCCGAGGCGGAACGCAAGAAAGCCAAGGGCAAGAAGGCCCCGAAAGAAGTTTCCAAGCCCAAGAAGACGGTCGCATCGACGGTCAAGGGCCCCAAGTGCATGCCGCTGGAAGGCGAGATTATCAGTCAGTACGGCTTGCAGGAACATCCCGTGCTGCATATTGCCACGCGTAACCTGGGTATCGAAATCCGGGGCAAGCGCGGCAAGGCCGTGCGGGCTGCCGCTGCCGGTACGGTAGCGATGGTTGCCGAAATCGACGGACGCGGGCCGTCGGTGATTATCGAACACGAAGGCGGGACGTATTCCGTGTACGGCCATATGCGCTCAATCCGGGTCCAGGAGGGGAGTGAAGTCCGCAATTGCGAAGAAATTGGCGAAGTGGGCGATATCGCGAGCCTAAATGGAATTAAATTGTATTTCCAAGTCAGCGAAGGCACCCAGACGGTAGACCCGCTACAATGGTTGAAGACAAAATGATTGAATACCGGCTAAAAGGA
Source organism: Fibrobacter sp. UBA4309 (assembly GCF_002395745.1). Lineage (GTDB taxonomy): Bacteria > Fibrobacterota > Fibrobacteria > Fibrobacterales > Fibrobacteraceae > Fibrobacter. The sequence goes on along the minus strand of NZ_DGUN01000051.1, from coordinate 149,665 downwards.
CCCGTATCCCAGGAACGTCAGCGCATCAGGCTGATGGCTTCGTTGCGTGAAAACCGTTTCCCGCAGGCGATTCTTATAGACGGTCCCGTGGGCATCGGCAAGAAGGCCCTGGCCATCGAAATCGCGAAGGCGCTCCAGTGCAGCGACCCGAACATGCGTCCCTGTGGGCATTGTTTCGGTTGCAAGATGGCTGCCGATGCCGGCGTCACGGACAATTGGGTCGTGCCCATGGAAAGCAAGGAAGCGCATGCGAAAAGCGCCGACGATGTTTCTGCGGGGAGCTCCGCCAAGACGGTCCAGGATTTTAAGCAGGCCTACATAGAAGAAATTTTCAAGAACCCGTACCGCATCGATATCTTTGATGCCGGAGCAGAAATCTCCGTTGGGCTTGTCCGTTCCATGATATCGGCCTTCGCCCTCAAGGGCGACCGCGTCCGTGTGGTCATTGTCGCCGAGGCCGACCGCATGAACGATTCCGCCTCAAACGCATTCCTCAAGACTCTCGAAGAAGTCCCGCCGAACACGTATTTCATCTTGACGACGTCTTCCCGCGAAAAGATGCTGCAGACGATTCGCAGCCGTTGCCTGGCCTTGCACCTGTTGCCCCTTTCCGATGACGAAGTCCGTAGCGAGACGTTGCGCATGCTGGGCGAAGATGCCGATGCGGACGATGTGACCGACGATATTGTCGGGCTTTCCGTAGGGTCGCCGGGAAAGGCTTTGTATTACGTGGAAAACGGGAAGAAATGGTGCGAGCTCGCTGCCGCGTTCGTCAAGAAATCCCTCCTCGCAGATTATTACGACTTGTTCCAGGATTTGGCCGAGGCCGGAATGGAAGAGGCTGCCGATGCCAACAGGTTCCTCGAGGTACTGTCGTTCCTGCTTTCGGACCTGATGCGTTCCAGATCGGGGGCGCGCCTGCGTATTCCCGCGACGACGGCGCTGGTGAACATCGATGCGTTCCCACGTATAGACCACTCCGCATTGGAACTGGCCTTGAATACGGTACAAGAAACGATGAGCCGTGTTGCAAGCCGCCGTACGGCCCCGCCCATGTTGTTGCAATCGCTTGCGATAAAGCTTTTTGAAGGTTACAAGTGATGGAAGACCTGATTGCATCGACGCTTTCGCAGGAACTCAAGATTCCTCATCTCGTAGCGAGATTCCTCGTTTCGAGGGGCGTGAAGAACGTTTCCGAAGCAAACCGCATCCTTTGCGGCTCTGTAGAAGACGTTCTGGACCCGATGCATATCATGGGCATGGACAAGGCCATCGAATGGATTCTGAAAGTTCGTGACCTTCATGAAAAAGTCTTTATTTTCGGCGACTACGATTTGGACGGTGTTACGTCGGTGACGCTTTTGACCCGAGGGCTCAAGGAAATTGGAGTCGAGTCGGAATGGCGATTGCCGAACCGCTTCGGTGACGGCTATGGCCTTTCCCTTTCTGCCGTCGACGAGATGCACGAGGCTGGCGCCCGTTACGTGATTACGGTCGATACCGGTATTACGGCCAATGCCGAGATTGCGCATGCCAAGGACCTCGGCATGGCGGTGATGGTCATGGACCACCACCAGCCTAGCGGTGACGGCCTTCCCGTATGCGACGTGCTTCTAGACCCGCACCAGGAAGGGGATACGTACCTCAATCCGGAACTTTGCGGCGTAGGCGTTTCGTACAAGTTCATGTGCGCCCTTTATGCGCGGCTTGGCCTCCCGGTTCCCGAGAAGTTCTTGGACCTGGTCGCATTGGGAACTCTTGCCGACCTGGTGCAGATGACTCCCGAAAACCGCTACTTTACTAAATCCGGCCTGCGCCAGCTGCAAAAGAGCGAATGGCCGGGAATCCAGGCGATGTATTCGAACTTGATGAAGCCGGGCAGCGCTGTGGGCGGCATCGACGTGATGTACAAGATTGCTCCGCTGTTGAATGCGCCCGGCCGCATGGAACGCCCGGATCCCGCATTGAAACTCCTGATGTGCGACAACAAGAGTGAAGCGCCTGCGCTGCTTGCCGAACTCAAGGACTGGAATAGCCGCCGCAAGCAGAAAGAAGCCGAGATTACCGAGATGGCCCTGGAGCAGGTGCAGAAGGTCTATGGCGACAAGATTCCGACAGTGCTTGTCGTTGCCGGTGCGAATTGGCATGTGGGCGTAATCGGGATTGTATCGGCAAAGCTTGCCCAGGAATTCGGGCGCCCTGCCGCAGTCCTTTCTATTATGGACGGTATGGCCCATGCGAGCGCCCGTGCGGTGCCGGGGTTCAATTGGCACAAGGCCCTTTTCGAAAGCCGCGAGCTGTTTGACCGCTGGGGCGGGCATGCCAACGCGGCCGGCTTTTCGCTACCTGCCGACAAGATTGACGAACTCCGTGTCCGTCTCGAAGCGTCTGCGAAGGAACAGGGTTACGATGGTGAAGCCGCATCTGTCGACGAGACGCATTCGTACGACATCCAGGTGGCCTTGCGTGAACTGGTTGTCGATGGGTTGCATTGCTCGGAACCTGCCGGGAACCGCTTTGCCGGGCAGAACCGCGAACATACCATTCTTGAATATTTCGATTTGATGGAGCCCTTCGGAGGGAATTTCCCGTATCCGACGTTCAGGGCGGAAAACGTGAAGGTGCACCGATTCCGCGAACTGCGCGGAGGCCACCTGCAGATGGAAATCTCCCAGGCCGGGAGCCGCGTCTATCCGGCCATCGCCTTCGGCCTCCGCAAAAGCAAGTCCAAGATAGGTTCGAACCAGAGGGTGACTATCATCTTTGAGCCGACGTGGAACTATTACAATGGGCGCAAGTCGCTGCAGCTCTGCGTGAAGGCTATCGAGTAGGGGAACTTATGCTGAAACGGAACTTTCCCCTGATTCTCCTGTTCCTCGTGTTTGCCGTGATGCTGGGAGTGCTGTTCAACATCCCGCGGGCAGTGCCTAAGCCGGCGGCGCCCTTTGTGCCCGAACCGGAAGAAGAGACGAACGGGTTCACGGGGCGTGTCGTGATGCCTGGCTTCGACGACATCTACATCCTGGAGAATTCCGCGGGGAGGGACCTGGAGCAGCTCGAGAAATTCTTGCAGGGCCGTGCCGCCGGCCTCCATTACCTAGCCGGCGAACATTTCAAGAACCTCAAGAAAAACCACAAGAAGTCAAAGGCGCGCAAGGCGGGAGATGCCTCCGTGGACGACATCGTCGTCGGAGTGCGCATGACTCTCGATTCTCTCGGTCGTTTTAAACTGGACGAGTTTGTCTTCTCGAACACCGATGACGAGGATTTCAAGGAAAGCCTCGTTAACCACGTAGAGTATTACTGGCGCTATCCCAAGAGCGCTTCCGGTACGCTTGAATTCTGGATTCCCATCCGCTGGATGGAGAAATACTAGCCCTTCAAAATCTTGAGCAGCTGTTCGGCCCTGTTCTCGATAAGGATGAACGCCTCGAACATGCGGGCTTCGCGCCACTTGGTCAGGTACTTGGCACGCCATTCGGCAGCGACCATGTCGGGCGCCTCGGGACCATTCTCGTTCCTGTACCACACTTCCTTGGTGATCTCCTTGATCATGTCGCCCATCTCGGCGGCCGGTTGCAACGAACCCTTGCACAGCAGGAGTGCACGGAGGTTGTCGAGCAGGATCTCGTCGGTCGGGTTTTCGGAATCGTCTCGGGCACAGTCCCAGATTTCGCCGCGGTGGCGCTCTGTCCAGCCCAGGAGGTGCTTCTCGGTTCTTTCGAGCTCTCCCTTGGCGAGCTTTTCTTCGACCGCTTCGCGCGGGTAATAGATGCTGTTCGGGTAAAATTCGATCATTTCCGACCTCGTTAAAGAACAATGCCCGGGGCGGGACTTGAACCCGCACGAGGTTGCCCCCAAGGGATTTTAAGTCCCCAGTGTCTACCATTCCACCACCCGGGCAGGTTGTGCCCCGCAAATATACAAAAAAAAGACTCCCTGCGTTATAGGGACTGCGCCGCTCCCGGCTTCTTTTGTTAGATTGTGGGCATGAAGCATTCGGTATTTTTCCTGGTCTTTTTCTTGTATATGCTGACCGTTCCCGTGTTCGCCTACGATGGCGACATGGACGAGTACCACGAGTTCAAGGAGCAGCTTTCGCTGGTCCGTGACGGTTACCTGGCGTGCATCAACATGGTCATGGAGACGGCCGCGGAAGAAGATGCCGAAGGCTGGTTCAAGCTGCGCGACAAGGGCGGCGCCGCGACCTGGGCCGATCTCGAGTACGAACTCCCGAAAAAGGAATCCCTCCCGGACATCGTCGTGGAAGAACTCCCGTACGGGTTCCGCATCAAGGGGGCGCACGGGTCGTACAAGGTCGACGCGACTGTTCTCGTGGGCACGCGCGATTCCGACATCTTTTACGATGTACAGTTTGCCAAGGGGAGCAACGGTCCGGGCAAGGAAATCTTCGGCGAGGTGTTCCGCAACGACGGTTCCGATTCCAAAAGGTGCGCCAAAGGTGCCGTGTCGTGCTATGACGGCAAGTCCACATTCGGCAAAAAACGCTAAAAAACGCCAATTATCGCAATTTTATGCGATTTTTCTCACGAAAGTAAATAAAACTTTACCGCTTTCCCCTTTTTATATATATATTTCAAAGAAGCAGGGGCGCCAAATGGCGCCTTATGCGTGTTTTGTCGTATTTGGAAAAGCGGTAAATTGCTAACTTCTTGCAAGGCAATGAGTTGCGATTTCCCTTGAGAGGTTGTATGCTGAATTCGTGTTCGGACAAGCGCGGCGTTACTTTGATCGAAGTCCTTGCGGTGGTTACCATCATGGGGATTTTGGCGGGTATAGGCGTCACGAATATGCGCGCGGCCATCATGAACAGCCGAATCAAGGATGCCGGTATCAACGTGACCGCCTTCATGCAGCGTGCAGCCAACGAGGCGACCCGGTTGAACGAAAAACTCTGCCTGACGGCAAGCGGCAAGAGCATGAAGCTGTTCAAGGGAGAATGCACGGATTCCGAGAAACTCGACGAAAAGATCGACGAGATGAATCTGGAATCGGCGAACCAGTTCGTGACGACCAGCAACAACGTCAATTGTCCGGAACTGCCGGCCGGCAAGAAATCTCCCGTGGCAAATATGACGCTTACCCCGAAAATAGGGAAGTCGCCGATTCCCGCAGGCTGTTTCCTTGTCCGTTATGGAAGTTCTGACCGCTTTGCTTCTTCTATCAAGCTTGCGACAAAGTTCGGTGCGTATTACAAACTAAGTTACGATGCTGGTTCCAGTTGGATTGAACCGTAGGTGGTGCTATGGAAAAGGTCTTGAAAAACAAGAAAGGTTTCGGTATAACGGAGGTGCTGGTTTCTGCCCTCGTGTTGGGGCTCCTGTACATGGCGGTTCTCCATATGCAGACGGGCAACCGCGAGGCGCTGTTGCGCATCCGTGGCCGTGACGGAGCCGTAGAGGTGGCCCAGCAGGTGCTGGATTCGCTCAACCGTATAGGCATCGCCTCTATTCCATCGGACCCGACATCTTCTACCAGTTATACTCTGGACCCGATTACCCGTTCCTGGGATAGGGGCAGCAAAGTCGGTGGCGGAAATTCTTTCATTGAATATACGCCGACCGTGACGGTGTCTCCTACAAATGACTATGTCGCCGAAAATACGTCTAGTTACGAGTCCGTGAGCCACGTATATGCAAAACAGGTCAATGTAAAAGTTTCCTGGAATTTCAAGGGGTCGACCCAATCCATAGATATGTCGGCGGTGATACGATGAACCAAGTAAAGTCCAAATCCGGTTTCACCTTGATGGAACTCATGGTGTATATCGCCATCCTCGGTATTATTGTTATCGTGGCCGGTCAGGCGTATAGCAATTCGACCAAGATGCGCATCCGTACGCATAGCATGCTCAAGGCCTCGGAAGTTGCAGAAAACGTGGAAGCTCTCCTTAAAGAAGACGTGGCGCAGATGGGGGCCAAGAGTGCTATTGATTTGGCTGCATCCAATGACGAAGGAGATGCGTTCGTCCTGAAAAGCGAAGTGTTTATTCATCCTACCGATCCGGCGGCGCCCGAGGATATAGATTCCTCCTCGTACGAGTTGTCCAAGGCGGAATTCGGCACGGACCTGGACAAGCTCGCTCTTCGTCGAGTTCGCTACAGTAATGCTGGAGAGTATCTGAGTACGGACGAAATCTCCTGGTACGCCAAAACCGATAAAAAGCTTTACCGTTCCTGCAAGACTTTGGACGGAGACGCCGACGGAGATGATTGTACGGAAGACGGCGTCGAGGTAGAAATCGCGGAGGGCGTCGAAGAATTTAGGGTGTTGGAAGCCAAACCCAAGGTCCTGGTTGCCGAAAACGCCCTGTTTCCACATTATCCAGGCAATTTGACCAAGAAAAGCTTCCGGTTTATTCCCTATGAGAATACGTCGGATCAGTTTATGCTGGCGAGTACCGATCCTGTTCAGGGAGGAGATGTTGTTTCGTTAACGAACATGGTGACGAATTACAATGGGGGTGATGCGGTGGTTGCTAATCCTGTGAAACACCTGTTCTTCCTTGCAGAGTCCGTTAATGCTCCCGCGGACGCGAGCTCGGACTGGAAAGACTGCAAGTCCTTTACGTTTAGAAAGAATGCGACGTACGAGATTAGCTTTGATTTGCAAGACGGTGGAGAAAATTTGAGAATGTTTAGGCCGGGTGTGGACCATTTCGCGGTAGGGATTCGCGATGTCTCTGGGACTGCTCCGGCTTTGGTTCCGGATGTCCCCGATTTTCTTGTTTATCCGCCGGCTCATGGCAATGGAGCGGGAAAACGTTCCGTCAGCTTCATGACGAACGGGTTGGATGACGGCGAAGGTGAAAAAGTCGATGTGGCTGCAGGATGTGTTACGTTCACCGTGTCGCTGTTTTCTCCGACGGTAAGCTTGATGCCGATTTCTTTGACGAATGTCAAGGTACGTCTTGTAAATGACGGTAACTATACGTTTGATGCAGCTTATACGCCATTGACTGTTGACAAGAAAAATGTCAAGGCTTTCCGCATAGAGATGAAAGTCACAAGAAACGGGGAAGGAACGAATGCCCAGGTGGTTATTCCTGTTCCGAGCAACGGCGTTTAAAGGGTAGGTAGCATATGAAGAACATGAAACGAGGTGTTTCTCTCATAACGGTCCTTCTGTTCATGCTTGTCGCGACAATTGCCGCGACGGCGACATACAAGTGGCTTACCTCGGAGAGCCGGTCGAGTGCGTCAAGGCTGATGCAGGCCGAGGCCAAGGAATCGGCTGTTTCTGGAATCGAAGCGGCCAGGTCGTGGATGACGTACCATGCCAATGATGTGGGTGCTATAGTCAAGCAATTTTTTGACAATGGAAAACAACCGATTAGCTTGAACAATGTCCTCCCCGGCATTGGGCAGGGACGGCAGAATTACAACGTGTCTATAGTGGCGGCCGATGTCAGCACAAATGTGTACAAGTTGAAGATTGTTTCTACGGGAACATCAAGTAAAGGGACTACGCATACCGAAGCGGCGATTATGAAGGTGTCCGGGCTTTACAGGGTAATGGTTCCGTCAATGGAAGTTCATGAAGACATAGAGTTGGATTACAATTTTGGTTATGTGGGGGGCGGCACTACGCTTGATAACAACTCTTCAACTAAATCGGGAATGGCGGCGATGCTTGTGTATGGAGACCTTAAGGGAAAGGAACTCGTGGCCAAGAGCGATTTGATTGTTTTTGGTGATCTTGGTGACGACAATACGAACCATCTTCGTGTCGGAGGCCACACGTGTGTCAAGGGATCAATGGATGTTACGAATCAGGAAGGATTTGAACAGGTAAACGATATATATGTAAAGGGTGACGCAAAATTTAACATGAAGACGGGCGCCGCCATGACCAACGCATATTTTGGCAAGGATGTTACGGTAGGAACGAAGGGCGCCGATATCAACATTACAGGGGATGTCACGCTAGGAGGGAAATGGACGAACTCCGAAATCAAAAAAACCCATATCGGCGGAAACATGTGCCTGGCCCAGAATGCGTGGATTGATTTTAGAACGCCGACTAATGAGAATCAGGGCCCGTTTACTGTAGACGGCTCTATGTGGGTCCCGAGTGCGTTTGGTTTGCGAAATGGAAATAATAGCTTAAGCGATGGAAAACATGTATATGTTACGTTGGGAACGAGTGAAAACTCGGAGCTGTATATAAAAAATGTGGAATTGTGCAGTGCAAAATATCTTCCTTGGGGAGCTTCTTTTTATACAACACCAACAACAAATTATTATGCTAATCTGGGCCCGGCCGGTTGGCAGCAACTTACGTCAGATGGCGCCTGTCCCAAGGATGGCGACAGACCAACGTATTATTATCAGGGTCATGATTTGGTTCAGTTCGATATTAAGTATTCGTGCGACGGTGCTGTTGAAACTTGTAAACAATCGGGTAAGGGGGCATATTCTACAATGCGTACGGCATTTACCTCCATGGCTAAAAAGGAAAACTTGCACAAGAATGTTGCAGGTGCTCCCAGTGTTACCTGCAATACTGAGATAAAGGATTTCTGCGACAATTATTTTAACAAGCCTACGACCAAATGTGGGCATGGTGCCTCTGCCAAGGAAACTTTGGCGGACTTGCTGAAAAATGCCAAGGAATCTTTCGGGACAAAAATAAGCGAATGTGTTACCAATCTCATCGCAAATACAAATGCTGATTTGAACAATGGTAACGGAATTGATTTATTGAACAGTTGTTCTTCTACTACGCCAGAAAGTCAAAAGTATAATGGCTATCTGGTGGTCAAGGCAAATGCGGCTTGGATGAACAAGCTATTGGCGAATGCGTCAAAGGAAATTAGAGGAAAATATATCTTTTATGTGGACGAAGAGCCGAATAGCACATCTAAGCTAGATAAAGTCAAGTTGCCTCCGACGGCGACTGACGCCTATGTTTTCCTTTATTTGCCCAACGGGGCTGGAGAAATTGATCAGAACAATGGCTCTCGTTTCAATTATTTCATCTATTCCGAAAAGGATATTACAAAAATCAGTTCTTCGGGCGGTGCCTGGACGGGCTCGTTCTATATGTCTTCGGCAAATTGTGCAAAAGTACATTCCTTCTCGTCCGGTGATGCTCCGACGGTTAACTTTAACCAGGCTTTTCTTAACGATCTCACTTCTAGTAAGATCATTTGCCCGTCATCGGCAGAAACTTGTGGTGATGGGGCTACCGGTTCCAGCTCTAGTATCGTGATAGACAATGAAGTCGTTTTTGATGGCGGTCATGATTCCTACCATATTGCTACCGGAGCGCAACTGCACATAGAAGTGGAATCCGAGTATGCCAATACGGAGGCGGTGTCCAACGCCAATCCGGTAGCGCAGTCCATTGTGGCATTGCCCCGAATCGTCTACTTGAATGAAGATGCTGTCGGCAAGTTGACGGATTATTTCTCGGTCATGCCTCTTAATGGCGCTCATGTTGAAGGAAACGGCACTACTTCGTGTGCAAACGGCGGTCCCTCTCCGACAACGGCGCTTGCTTCCCAGCCGGATGTAATTCGAAAGGGCAAGAGCTATGTCTGTACCTATACGGAAGGAAGCTTTAGGACGTATTTCTTTGTTGCGGTGACGGGAGAAGCCTCGGGAGATGCCCGTGTTTCCTTTGAAAGCCCCGCTTCAGTGTTCATTCAACCGACCTCTTCTAGCTCCAGTACGGTAAACCTCCTTATTCCGGCGATTGACGGTGCGGAACAGCAGAATATTAAGGTTGAAGTTTATATAATGAACAACGGCCTTACGGGCTGGACGATTTCGAAGATTGATGCAACACCAAATTTTGAAGAAAAACCAGGGTCCGGTGGACACGTCTTTGTATATAGCGGAACTGCGGGTGCCTCGAACCAGACGGTGCCCTTGTTCACGGTCCAGACAGATGCTGGAGCGCAGGCGGGTTCTGTTATATTCGCTTTGCAATCACCGGAAGGTTGTAGCATTGTAGGGAATGCGACCAAGACGTATAGCATTACGGGTTCTGCAACTATCAAGCGTGAAAGCATAGCGAAGTATTGCGAAACCTATCCCGATAATTGCACGGGGGCGAATTCAAAGTATGCGACCGCTGCGAACGAAGAAGATTGTGGAGATTTGGGCCCCGCCATATGGATTGAGGCCTGGCCGAATTGTACGACAGAAGAAGGCATGGCTAACGAACAGTGGAAATGTCCGTCGGGTAACAGCAGTAACAATCCCATCCAGCTTAGGGCTCTCTCGTACGATGATAGTAAGTGCGTCTTGTACAAGCCGGATTTGAACAATTCCATTGTGGGGGCGAAGGATGATGGGGAAAACCCCAACAGTCCCTACATTTTGTACGCGTCGCTCAAAAAGAGAAGCTTCGGGCTGCACCTTGAAAAAGAAGGCGCAAAAGCCAGTAAACTGATGGTGTACACGAAAAATACAGAATCGGCGGAATACGAATCGTATGACGAGTGTACGGCCGTCAGTTGCGACTATTCGATTCCTGTCGGAACGTATGTGAAGGTCGTGGCGAACGCGACGGGAGACGACCGCTTCAATTACTGGACTTGCCATTCCTCTGATTGTAACTGGGTTAATAACGTTTCGCCGACGATTGAGTTCGTGATGGGTTCTGCTCAATCCTACAAGGCCCATTTCAATGAACGCGATGACCACTGTTTCTACTCTTCGTTCGACCATATGGCCGAAGAATGCATGAGCTATCCTTCTACCAAGGCGGAAGAGTGCATTGACAAATGCGGGAACAATAATTCCCGTTGCGCGGTGGCGAGCGGATTGAAGGCTGACAATGCCAAATGGTTGATGGTGTTTGCGGACAATTCTACATGGCCCATGCCGTCGGCGTCTAGCGGGTATTTGAGTAACGACAATAGCGGGAAAGTGGCCTTCATTATGCATCGCAATGTTGCAGGCCCCAATGGAATCTTGACCGCCAGAATAAAGACGGCGAGGATCCCGGTCGGTCGTGAAAAGGATATGTTGAACGATGGCTTTGTCTTCAGGTCGAACAAGACTGTGGGCGAATACCTTATGGTCAATATCTACGGGAAGAACGACAACAAGGCGTATGCGCGCGTGTGCTATTCGACGGGCGTGAATTCTCCGCGTATTGCCAACACCAATAAATGTATCGAGAGCCAGCTGAAGAATGCCGGCGGCAATTCTTTCTCGGTGACTCCTGATGCAGCAATGAATGTGAAAATTACGCTGGACAAGGTAAACCTGAATGTTGAATTGGTCGGGGGTACCGGCGGTGTATATACCCATCAGTTTAACCTATCGTCTGATTGGAACTACGGAGTGCTGAATGATGTCGATCACCAGTACGTCGGTTTCAAGCTGTCCAATCCGGAATTCCAGATTCATGATATTGGCTGGAGAACAACTGATTTCAATAATGAAGCCTGTTTCGATTATCCGTCGATAAGCTGCTCGTTTGCCGCAAAGTATCTTGGCGGCCGAGTTCCCTTGGAAAAGGATGTTGCGCCTTGGATCGGGTATTCTAGCTGGTTTGAGAATACGGCAAGTTGCAGTGTAGGAGATTTCTTCTACAATGGTTGCGACATGCCTTCCGATTACTATCACAGTCACGGGACGGGAGATCTTACGGGATCTTGCGCGACGCAAAGTTCCGACGGCTATTACAATCGGACAAATGACAAGAAGGATGGCCTGAAGCTCTTGGAAAAGAAATTCAAATTCAAAGAAAATGGTCCTCATGGGTATCTGCATGAAGACAAGAACGGTTTTGTCCGTAACGGTTCCGTGACGGCAACGTGCCCGAATATGGAGAACACCAGTATAGAACTGTTTGCCAATTGCGGCCTGTTCAATGTGGGCGAATTGACCGCGTGTTCCAGGAACGAGGTCCTTTTGAACTCGACTCGTTATTTGGGGTTGAATGAGGAAGTAATTGAAGGAACTCGTACTTACAATTTGCGGGAAGCGTCACTGGAGTTTTCTTTTACGGAATTGGCCGATAATGCGGACATCAAGGTCGTACTTGTCGATGTGAACGGCATCGAATCGCCTGCAAGGTACATCTCCAACAGCAATGCTTCGTTGGATGTGGACGAAATGTCCGGTCAATTTGGCTTTGATCCGGAAAAGGTGAAAAAGGTGAAGTTGACGGGCTCTTCGACTTATACGTTAAATGAGATTAAGAGCAGTTGCGCCAAGGCGGTGAGTTTTGGCAACTGCTCGGCTGAGTTCGACAAGAATTCGCATAAATGGGTTGTCCACGCTCCGATAAATAATGTCCAAAATGCGAAAAAATGTAAGATAACGGCGAACTCGAACGATATCGCGGTTCCCGGAACTTTTGTCAGCTGCAACGAAAGCGGGCGTTTTGAAGTGCCGGACAATACGGACCAGCCGTTCGAGGAACACTTGCATACGGGAACCAGTACCTTGCAATATAAATTCACGGTGAGCGCTTACGATGATGAGGAGGCGCAGTTCACTAGTGAAGGAGTTGCTTCGTGCGATGCTACTACCGAAGAATACAAGAAAATGACGATAGATTGTAGCATTCCGGAAAACGAAAAGACTGTGATTCAGGGGCTTGGTGTTCCAACATTGACTTATTCGTTTGAGAACTGCCCGAGTACAGGGTGCTATTACTCTGTTTCGCTGACAAGTGATATCACGGAAGTTGGATATGGTAATGGAAAAACTCCTGTAACGGGAGGAACCTGGAAGCCCGAAGTCAATACGAAATCAGATAGATTGACTACCGGAACTTATAGCTATACGGTCAAGGCGACAAATAGCACTGGTGGTGAGTATGCCAGCTGTACTACAGATGAATTTGAGGTCCTTGCCGCTGTGGAAGCTACGGCGAGCTGCAGTATATCTGGGAACACGTTGAGTATTTCTGCCACGAGTTCAAATTACGAAGCGGTAGAAGTTTCTGTTGCCATCGTTCAAACGGACGTTTTGGGGAATGTTTTGTGGTCGCAAACTCTGGCGATAAATGGAGATGAAGTGGAGACCACTTTGGATCTTAATAGAGATATTGTTGTTGCAGAAGGAGGGACGATAGTTCTGTCTGTTCTGTATGGGACTGATGGCCAGGCGGATTGTGGGACTTACGAGCGACCCGTCGGAAAACCTACCGGAACATGTTCTGTTAACAAGAGCTCCATATACTCCAATGAGTCGGCAACGTTCTCTGTTTCCAACGTGACTCACTGCGATAGCTGGATCTTGAAAAAAGATGGCGTGACAGATCCTGTTTCGTCGTCAAGTACTTGCGGTACGAGTATATCGGTTGATAACTTGGACGCTGGTACTTATAGCTTGTATTACAACGGAAGCGATACAGCGTATTGCACCGAAACGGTGACCGCGAAAGAAAATGTAACGCTTTCTTGCAGTAGTATCGCTATAGACGATAAGGAGACTGCAACTTCAGTCGAGATAACGATTCCCTATGGCAATCTGACTGTTGAACATTGCGATGGTTGTACATATACGGTTGCTGCAACGACAACTGGCGCCGCTGTTACCAATGCGACTGGAAGTTACACTGGTGGAGACATTACGTTTAATGCGACAAACCCGTCCGGAACGATTGGTTACTCCTTGACGATGACTGATGGTGGTGGACATACAACGGATGCCTGCACTTTTAGTGTGACGTATAGTTCGAGTAGCTCCACTGAAGATGTTTGTGGCTGTACATGTAGTGATTGTTCAACAATAGAGCTGACGGCATCAGGAGCGAATGAGTATCAAGCTCTCAAACACTGTTATTATATTGATAACGAAAATGCCAAGTTAAGAATAGATCATGTATGCTCAAGTATAAAAATAAATGGAACGCCGATAGTTGGCACTCATTCGGAAACTGAAATAAAGAATTATGGCGTAGATAAAGTGGATGAAGGTTATTATCTTGAAGTCATACATGATGGATCTCCTGCTGGTGGTGATCGCGTTTATTGCAACTTCACTATCAATAATACGTCCTCTAGCAACCCTTGTGGTAGTGGCTCTGGTTCTGGTAGCGGATCTGGTGGTGATAATCCTGGCGGAGGAGGTGGAGATGAACCCTCTGGAGATTGCCATGCACCAACGGGATGCTCTCCTACTACGACGGGATCCTTCAATACCGATGGAAAGTGCTATTTTGCAACTTCTATTGCATATATCAATACTCCTGCTACTTATGTAATAAATGGAAAATCATATTCGGGTTATTCGCAAATGTGCTGTAACGATTATCCTGACCCCGTTGATGGTGGCTATTATATTCAGACTGCTACAGGACGAAATGACGGGTCTTCGGTTACAGTTGGAAAACCAAACTGCAACTAGATTTAAAATAACTAAACATGCTCCCCCGCAGGGGAGCTTTTCTGTTTTCAGTAATGGGTTGTTTCCGCTATTTCTTCAGCAGGAACCCGGCAACGCTTTTTTCGCGTACAAAGGTTTTCTTGGCGGCGGCCTGTACCTCGGCGGCGGTGACCTTGTCGAGTTCGTTGGCCCAGTTCAGGAATATCTTGTAATCACCGAACATCTCGTAGTAGGCGAGCATCGTCGCGACGTTTTCCATGTCGGTCAGGCTGCGTACCAGTCCAGCGTAGGCGCGGTTCTTGACCTTCTGGAACTCACGTTCGCTCGCAATTTCGGTTTTCAGTTTCTCGAGTTCTTCCCAGACTATCTTCTCGACCTTGGCCACGTCGGCGTCGGGCCTCATGTTTACCTGTATAGAAAACTCGGAAACGTACTTGTTCGGGCTGTTGCTTGCTCCCACGCTCACGGCGAGCTTTTCCTGCTCCACAAGGCGCTTGTAGAGCCTGCCTGAACGTCCGTTCAGCACGCCTTCGGCTATGTCGAGCGCGTACAGGCTCCTGTCGCCGACTTCAGGTGTTTTGAACACCAGCGTGAAGAGGTTGGGCGCATCGGGGCGCGTTACGGTCAGCCGCTTTTCTCCTGCCTGTTCCGGGTCGCGAATCGTAAGCGGAGGGAATGCTTCGCCTGCCGGGATGCTCCCGAAATACTTCTTGACCATTTCCATGGTCGGTGCGACTTCCAGATCGCCCGCCAACACCAGGATGGCGTTACGTGGCTTGTAGTACTTGCGGTAATGTTCCTCTGCCATTTCGCGGGTCAGGTTCGCGATGTCGCTAGGCCAGCCGATGGTGGGCACCCGGTAGGGGAATGCTTCGTAGATAAGGGAATTCAGGCTTTCGTAATAGCGTCCGGTCGGCTTGTCGTCGTAGCGCATGCGGCGTTCCTCGCGCACCACGTCGCGTTCGGAATAGAACTCGCGCAATACGGCGTTCTGCATGCGGTCCGATTCCAGCCACATGAACAGTTCCACCTTGTTTTTCGGGAGGGTCACGATATAGGCGGTCATGAGGTCGCTCGTGAACGCGTTCAGGCCCGTGCCGCCCGCCGCCTGGTAGGCGCTCCACAGTTCGTCCTTCACGAAAATCTTGCGGTGTTCGTTGAGCACGGAATCGTGTTCGGCGGTGAGCTTCTTGACAAGCGCGCTGTCGCCCGCGAGTTTTGCGGGGCGGATCAACGCCTGCAGGCTATCTTGGACCGCCATGAAGCGAGCGTCGGCGACGCTGTCCTGGATGCCGACCTTCTTGGTTCCCTTGAAAAGTTCGTGTTCCAAGATATGGGCGAGTCCGGACTTGCCGGGAACCTCGTGTACGGAACCGGTGACGTAGAAGAGGCGGCAACTCACGGTTGGCGCCTGCTTGTTCGGGTGCAGCAAGACAGTCAGCCCGTTAGGCAGGACTTCCTTGTGGACATTCAGGTCGACGGCGGCATGGAGCGGTGCGCACCACAGGCTCGCGGCGACTAAGGCGGCGATTTTTTTCATGTGGTAAATTTACACAATTTTAGGCTCTAGAGACCGTCGATTTCGAGAAGTTCCGCCATGTCGGCAGGCATGATTTCGAAATCGAGATCGGCGTTCTGGAGAATTCGGTCGCCATGGACCGATTTGGGCAAGGGGAGCATTCCCAGCTGCAGTATGAACCTGCTTGCCAGCTGCGGTACAGAAACATCGTACTTGTCGGCCATCTGGCAAATGACGGGGACGTTTGCCAGGCGCCCGTGCGCATTGGGCGAATAGGCCTCGAGCAATATGCCGTTCTGTTCGCAGAATTCAACAAGCTCGTAGGGAATATGCCCGATATGGATTTCCACCTGGTTTACTGCGGGCATAATGGAACACTCGTCCATGATGTTCTTAAGGTCGTCTATATCGAAATTCGATACGCCGATGCTCCTGCAGTTGCCTGCGGTACAGGCCTCTTCCAATGCCTTCCATACCTGCAGGTTTTCGGCAAAGTAGTTCTTGCCGGGTTTCCACATCTCGTCCCACGGTTTGGGCGCGTGGATAAGCATCAGGTCGGTATAGAAGCTGTCCAGGCGTTCGATGGATTCGTTGATGCAGCGAATCGCTCCGCCGTAAGTTTTTTCTTCGGCGGGAATCTTGGTGGTCACGAAAATCTTTTCGCGGGTGACTCCGAGGTGGTTTATGGCGGTCTTGATGCCACGGCCGACACCGGCCTCGTTGTCGTAGGCGATAGCCGTGTCGATATGCCTATATCCCGCCTCGATGGCTGTCTGGACGGCGAATTCAGCGTCTTCGTCGGAAATCTGCCATGTCCCCAGGGCCAGCTTGGGAATCTTTTCCCCGTTATTCATCTTGTATACTTCGTCAACCACCATGGGAGAGCCCCTTCGTTCACGTTCAACTTTTCTAATATAAACAAGGAACGGGGCAAAAGGACGCCCCGTCAAATACCACTTTGGAATAGTACAAGTGATGTTGGCCGCTACCGTTCGATGGTCTTGGTCTCGCCGCGTTTTGCGCGTTCTTCGCTATAGGGGTCGATATGCACGAGCGCATCTACGACGTTCTCGCCGCTGTCGATGAGCTTCTGTTCCACCTCCTCGGCGAGGTCGTGCGCCTCGAGGAGTGACATGTCGGCCGGGACGACCACGTGCAAGTCCACGTGAAGGTCGCTGCCTACATAGCGGGTACGGAACCCGTGGATGCTGATGACGTTCGGGCAGGCGAGGGCGATGCCTTTCAGCTTCTGGGCCACCTCCTCGGAGGCGCCCTCGTCGGCGACGCGGTGTATGCCGGGCCAGGCTATCTCGAAACCGGAATGCACGATGAATACCGATACGATAATCGCTCCCACCGAATCGGCGAACCAGAGATTAGGAAAGAATATTCCGAATAGGATGGCTATCAGCACCGGGATGGAGCTGTAGGCGTCGCTCCTGTGATGCCACGCGTTCGCCTCTACGGCCTCGCTGCGGATGGAACGTCCCTTGGCGCGTGTGTAGCGGAAAAGCGCTTCCTTGATAATGATGGAAAGCGCGGCCATGACTCCCGCAATCCATTCGGGTTTGCTTGCCTTGCCCTCGTTCAGGGCCACGATGGCGTTGTAGCCGAGCCCGATACCTACGGCGCATACGGCAAGCCCGATGCCCACCGAGATGAGCGTCTCGAAACGGCGGTGCCCGTAAGGGTGGTCCGCATCGGGGGGCGCGTTCCAGAACTTGGAACCCACGATGATTGCGATGTCCGTGGTGAAATCCGACGCGCTGTGGATGGCGTCCGCCACCAATGCCTGCGACCCGCCGAAATAACCCGCGAAGAACTTGCCCGCCGACAGTGCGGCGTTCCAGGCAAGCCCTACCAGCGTGACGTGCCGGACTTCGGAAGAATCGTCTTTTTTCAGGATTCGGGTCATGGGGGAGAGGTCGGTAAACAGGTGCTTGTTGTCACGTGTAATATAACAATTTGCAACCAAACTCCGCCCATGTGCATCCAAATATTCGAAAAAGCCGGAAATACTTTTTATTTTTTGGGTCTGATTTATGAAAAAGTTGCTGAAATTCATCGTTATTGTCGCAGTCCTTGCCGCCATTGCCTTCGGCGTCAAGCATTTCTTTTTTTCGGAAAGCGTTGACGATGTTCCGGGGGCTTATGTCAGTTCGGCAGTAAAGCAGATGACGATTTCTACCACGATCTCGGCGACGGGAACGCTCGATCCCGTAGACCAGGTGGAAGTGGGTACGCAGGTTTCGGGCGACATCTCCAAGATTTACGTGGATTTCAATTCCGGCGTCAAGAAAGGCCAGGTCATCGCCGAACTCGACAAGTCGAAACTCAAGGCGACGCTCACGCAGGCCGAAATCGCCTACAAGTCCGCCGAAAACGACTACAAGTACAAGGAGTCCACCTACAGCCGCATAAAGAAACTTTCCGAGAGCAACGCTGCCAGCGCCGTTGAACTCGAGACGGCTGAATACAACATGAACTCCGCGAAGCTCGCCGTGGAACGCAGCAAGAACGAGGTGGCGCAAGCGAGGCTCAACTTGAGTTACGCGACCATCAAGAGCCCGATCGACGGCGTGGTGCTGAAGCGGGCCGTAGAAGTGGGCCAGACCGTCGCCGCTTCCATGAGCACTCCTACCTTGTTCGTCATCGCGAGGGACTTGAGCCAGATGAAGGTCATGGCCGACGTGGACGAAGCGGATATCGGCCAGGTGAAGGCTGGCCAGAAGGTGACTTTCACCGTCGACGCCTTCCAGGGCGAAACCTTCAACGGCAGCGTGCAGGAGGTTCGCCTGAACCCGACGACCACGAGCAACGTGGTGACCTACACGGTGGTGATTGCTGCCGAGAATCCTGACCAGAAGTTGTTGCCCGGCATGACCGCTACCTGCACGATTGTTACCAGGGAAGTTGTCGACGCGATTTCCGTTCCCGTGAAGGCGCTCAAGTTCAGCCCGGGCGTCGGTCCACAGATGGCCAAACCCGGCGCCCTGCCGCCCCAGCTCAAGGGCGACCGTGTGTGGCTCAATGTCGACGGGAAACTTGCCCCGCGCCCGGTCAAGACCGGAATCAACGACGGCGTGAATGTCGAAATCCTCGAGGGCCTTAGCCTGGGCGATTCCGTCGTGGTGGGTCAGGAAAGCACAGGTGCGTCGGCATTCAAGAAGTCCGAGGCGAGCAGCCCCTTCATGCCCACGCCTCCCGGCAAGAAGAAAAGGAAATAACGCCGTAGCCGGCAGGCAAATAAAGCCGGAAAAACAGAATGCCCGCAAGCGTGGGCTTTTTCTGTAGGAACAAAAAGCGCGTTTTATGTTCTTGCGTACCGCACGTAGGCGAAACGCCTGCTGTCGGGCGCCCAGGAATTCACGTTGAGCGTTCCCTGCCCGCCGAACAGCTTGAGAAGCGTGCGCGGCTTGCTCCATCCGGTTTTATCGTTGCCTGTCATGATGCGGATTTCTACGTCCTTGTTCGGGACATGGTCTCCCGGGCGCACGTCGCGTTCGTGGTAGGCGAGCATCACGACCTTCGTGCGGTCGGGCGAGATGTGCGGGAACCAGGTGTTTGAGTGCGCATCGAATGTCATCTGCGTCTGTTCGGAACCGTCCGCCTTCATGCGCCAGGCCTGCATTCGTCCCGTGCGCACCGAATTGAACCAGACGTATTCTCCGTCGCAGTCGTATTCCGGGCCGTCGTTCAGCCCGAATGCAGTCGTGAGCTGCGTCTCGTTCCCACCCTCGGCAGGAATCGTGTAGATGTCGTATTCGCCGTCGCGCTCGGCGCAATAGGCGAGAACTTTTCCGTCGGGCGTTACGCCGTGGAGGTAGCTCGGTGCAAGCGGTGTCACGAGTACCGGCATGCGTCCGTCGAAGAAAATCTTGTAGATGCGCGAAAGTCCGTCTTCCTTGGTATGGTGGCTTACGTAGAGTCCCGTGCCGTCGGGTGCAAGTACGTGGTCGTTGTTGCAGTTGTCCACGAAGAGCGAAGGAACTTCCGAAATCGTTCCGGTCCCAAGCTCGTACCTGTAGATGCGCCCGTTGCTGTTGTATGTGAGGAACTTCCCGTCGGCGCTCCAGTTCGGGGCTTCGATTACGCAGTCGAATTCTTTGATCAGTTCCGTTTTTCCGGTCTCGATATCGCATATTTCGAGGAACGACTTGTCGCCGCTGCGTTCCCATACTTGCGCCGGCGATTGCTCGAACGGGTAAGCGACTCCCCAGCTTTCGCGGAGCTTGTCCATCTGCGTCATCATCTGCATGGTCTTGCCGTGCGGTATTTCGGGGCTTTCCCTGAGGCCCTTTTCAAGCGCGGACTTGCAGCCCAGAACCTCGTACTCGTAGCAGTTCGCGATGCGCGGCGGTTTCACCGATTCCACGAGCGTCCCGGCGACATCGAATAGCTGTAGTTCCACCATGTCGTTCAGGTTCTGCACCCGGATAAAGCCCGCGGTTCCGTAAATCACGCCTTCGTTCTTGAGCGGCGCCACCATCGAAGTCTTGAGATGTGCTACCTGCCCGTTCTTGTAGACGAGATCGATCCAGTCTGTCGCATCTACGCCCGTGTGGAACTTTACGCACTTGCTTTTTGTCTGCACGATATGATTCGCGACGCCGCCGATTTTTTCATCCGTCAAGAAAATGTCCGCAAACGTGAGGCTGTAAATTCCGAGGTCCAATAGCGCCCCGCCCGCGAGGGCCGGGTTCCGCAGGCGCTCGATATGCGAAAGCGGCATCGAGAAGTCGGCTTCCACGCTTTCCACCGTCCCGATCTTCCCGGCACAGATCCAGTCCTTCACCATCTGCACTGCAGGCAGGAATCGCGTCCACATAGCTTCGCTCAAAAAGACGCCCTTCTCTTCGGCAAGGGCGATGGCCTCCGAAGCGAGCAATGCGTTTGCGGTGAAGGCCTTTTCCACGAGCAGGTTCTTGCCCTGTTCCAGGCAAAGCAGTATGTCCTTGTAGTGTTCGGAATGCGGTGTCGCGATGTAGATCAAGTCCACGTCCGGGTCCTTCGCGAGTTCCTCGTAGCTACCGTACGCCCGGCCAAATCCGTAATCGTCGGCAAATTTTTTCGCCTTGTCAAGCGTGCGCGACGCCACCGCGTAGCATTCCACGCCCATACCGTTCTTTTCGAGAGCCTTGACCGCAGCTGCCATCTTTGTGGCGATATGGCCACACCCGAGAATTGCAAATTTTAGGACCATCTTTTTCCCTTTTTTTCAAAAAATACTCTCTTTTGAAGGCCTGCAGGAGTTTTTTTCGTATATAAATGGACTCTTGCGTGTGCAAATTTTGCCATTTCTAGCGTTGCCTATGGACAACTTGTAAATAAAAATAACGTTTCCAGCAGGCAATTTAGACATATATTATGTTAGATTAACAAAGGATCGTTATCAAGGCGACGAGGATGTTATGGGAAAAATCTGGTTTGGAACTGTCGCGATGCTCGCTTTCACGGTGAGCGTATCTGCAGTTGAAAAAAAGAAAATCGATTTCGTCGTCGGTGTCGATGGCGACTTCAAGGCGGCTGTTGCCGCCGCGGGCAAGTCGGGTGCGTCTGCCAGCAACCGTTTCGTCATCTTTGTTCCCGATGGCGAATACGAAATTACGAAGCTTACAGGCGATGAACACGGCAAGACGACTTTTTCGGCATCGAACGTCTCTATTGTCGGGCAATCGGTGGACAGGACGATTATCTGGAACACGACGGATACCGAAGGTATCAGTACCACGGCAACGCTCTATTTCCCAAAGAACAACAACATGTACATGCAAGATATCACGCTGCAGAACAGGGGTACCTATAACTCCGGTAACGCCGAGCGCCAGGTGGCCCTGCAGCAGAACGAAGGTGACAAGTTTATCTACAAGAATGTACGCCTTCTAAGCGGACAAGACACCTATTACACCAAGAAGGGCCGTACCTACTGGGAAGGTGGCGAAATTGACGGAACGGTCGACTTTATCTGCGGTGGCGGCGACGTATTCTTCGAAGGTACCAAGCTTGTGGTGACGCGGAAGGGCGGCTACATTACGGCTTCCCAGAATCCGGGGGACTGGGGCTACGTCTTCAACAACACCACCATCACCGTGAGCAACAACGGTTTCAACGGCTCGTTCTACCTGGGGCGTTCCTGGGGACATGCGAAGACGGTCTTCTTGAACACGACGATGATTGCGCAGCCTGCGGGCGAAGGCTGGGGCCCCGACATGAATTCCGCCCCGCAGGTCTTTGGCGAATACAACAGCAAGGACGGCAACGGCAACGCGGTGAATACGAGCCAGCGCAAGACTTATTTCAATGGAGGCAAGGACGGTTCGACGGCGACGACGCTCAAGACGGTATGGAATGCAAGCGATGCCGCCAAGTACACTCTCGCAAATGTACTCAAGGGCAGCGACAACTGGGACCCGACCAAGCTGACGGCACAGGTTTCCGCCCCGAAAATCGGGCAGGAAGGCGCCGAAATTACTTGGTCCGACGACAGCAACGCCCGCGCCTGGGTGGTGTTCGTGAACGGCAAGTACAAGGCCAACGTGATTACGCCGAGTTTCTCGCTTGATGGCGTAGCCGTGGGTTCCAAGATTACGGTGCGTGCCGCCAATTCCATGGGCGGGCTCGGAGCCTACTCCAACGAAGTCACGACGGTCGATGCCACTGCGACTTATTACAAAGTAACGATTGGCGAAGCCGTTGGCGGCAAGGTCACGACGAACATCGCGGGCGACAAGGTCATGGAAGGCAAGGACGCGGTGTTTACCGCGAATCCGCTCAGCGGCTGGAAATTCGCAGGCTGGAGCGGAGCAAGTGCCGCGGGCATCAATGCGGACAAATCTCCGGTGACCATCAAGGCTACGGGCGACATCGAACTTACGCCTTCGTTCGTCGGTGACGGCACCAATAAGTTCCAGGCCGAAGAAGGCGTTATCGAGAACGCTATCAACGAGAGCAGCAACGCGGGCTTTGCCGGTACGGGCTACATCAATTTCGGTACGGGAACGTCTAGCGTGAAGGTACCGGTGTATGCCGATGCCGCGGGTGAATTCAAGCTGACCATGACATACGCGAACGGTAGCAGTGCGGCCCGTAGCCTTTCCATCAAGGGCGAAGCCGGCGGTGCGCAGGAAGTCGAATTCGCGACGACCGCGAACTGGACTACCTACGAGACGAAGGAAATCTCCGTGAAGCTCGCAAAAGGCGCGAGCTACATTACATTCTCTATCGTGGGCGGAAACGACGGCCCGAACCTCGACCAGCTGGAACTGACCGCGGTGAATGTCGAAAAGTCCGATACGGGAACGACGGCAATCTATTGGGAATTTGCCGGTGGCGTATTCGCTGCGGGAACCGGAGCCAGGACGATGCTGTTCAACGTGAACGGCATGCTGATACGGCAAGCGGTAGGAACAAGGATTTCTACCGAAGGACTTCCGGGCGGGGTCTACGTGGAAAAGACTGTTGCGCCGGGCATGAACCGGCAACGCATTATTCGGGTAAGATAAACTTCATGTAGAGCTCGAGAAGGGGCTCTCCCCACAGGTACATGAAAGGAGCCGCCACCGCGAGGAACGGGCCAAAGGGAATCTGGCCCGACCCGTCGCCCTTGTCCGCATTGATCTTGCTGTACGGAACCATTACCACGATGCCAAGGACCGCGGCGATGATGAGGGTCTCTACGGCTCCCGTAACGCCCATGAGCGCCCCGTAGCCTGCGAGCAGTTTTACGTCGCCGAAACCCATGGCGTCTTTCTTGAGAATCTTGGTTGCGGTCCAGCCGATAAGGAACAGCCCGCCGCCTGCGGCGACGGCGCCGACAATGCTCTGCAGCGGAGTCACGCCTCCCGGGATAAACGAAATCAGCAATCCGGCGACAATGCCGCCGACAGAGATGGAGTCGGGTATCAACTTGTACTTGGTGTCGACCGCGCATACCGGATAAGCTCCCAACAATAGCCAGAATAGGCCGAGGGCGCGCCCCCAGATTTCGACATCCAGGACCGGAGCGCCGAAATCGAGCGTGAAACCGGTGGCCGCATAGAGCGACAAGGCCCCGAGAATGCCGCAGAGGGCTTCCCCGATAGGATAGATGATACTGATAGGTTGTTTGCAACAGGCGCTTTTGCCACGGAGCCAGAGCCAACCGACAATGGGCAGGTTATAGCGGATAGGGATGTGCTTTTTGCATAGCGGACAATGGCTCGGCGGATTGATAAGCGAAATGCCGCGCGGCATGCGGTAGACGATAACGTTGTAGAAGCTCCCGACACAGGCGCCCAGGGCGAAAAAGACGGCCAGCCAATACCAAAGCGGGATAATGTCCATAAAAAACCTCAAAAGTGGTACATTCGGGAATATATAAAGAATAATATAGTGTTTGTTTTCGCCAATAAAAAGATAAATTTAAATCAAGAGAGCCCCCACGAAGGGCCCTGTTCTTGTCCGTCAATAAAAAAGGATTGGATATGCGATTTAGAAGACCTTGTTTGTCCATTTTTCTTGCCCTGAGCATGGCATGCCTGTTCGGATGCTCCAGGGAATCCTCTATCAAGGAAAACGTAAACCTCCGCAACAACCATTCGGTCGTATTCGCGTTCAACAAGCCGTTCGAGAATGCGGAAGCCTTCGCTGACTCCATCATCAACTTGAGCAATCCGGACTCCGTGCTGGTGTACGACACCCTTACCATTACGGTAAACGATACGGTGTACCTCATGGGCTTCTTGCGCTACAACTCCGACAAGGTCTACCGCTATATCTGGCATTTCGAGGAACCGTACAGCAAGGACAACAAGGACACGCTCAAGAAGGACTGCGAATTCTACTCCCAGGGCGAGACGGGCAAGGGATGTAACTACGTGACCGAGAATAGCGCGAACGCCACTCCGTTCGCCCGTGTCTATACTGCTACGGGTCTTTACAGCCCCCTGTTCATTGCTATCGACGGCAACAATGCCCGCGACACGGCTGGCATCGGCCAGTACATTCGTGTTATCGACACTCCTCCGTACCTGAATGTTCCCAAGGATACCCTGTGGACGAACTACAAGGGTGAGATCACGTTCCCGATGGTGGCGCTGGATTCCTTTGGTTCCATCGAGAGCCTCAAGATAGACCTCGATGCCGGCGGTAAGGGTGAACCCGAGAAGTGGAAGTTCGAAAAACTGGGCGATGACACGCTTTCGGTGACAATCAAGTACGATTCCGCCAAGGTGGATTCCGTCGGCAACCAGAAAATCTATATCATCGCCATTGATGACGATGGCAACGAGACAAGGGACAGCGTGAACCTGCATTTCAACCAGCTCCCGAAACTCAAGCTGATTAGCCCGGACGACAATTCTACGCAGAACGAGAAGGAACGCCTTATCCTGCATTTCGAGGCGACCGATGCCGACAATCCTGCCGCCCTGCGCTACTTTGTCCGTGCGGCGAACCCGATCCAGAGCGACACGAGCATCGAAGAATTCGTTCCCAATTTCACCAACCGCTACCTGGTTGCCGAGGATCTCAAGGAATCGTATTTTGTCGCAGTGGATGCGGACGGCAATAACAAGCTCAATCTTACAGGCCGTATTTATTGGGATGTCTGGGTGACTGACGGATACGATACCGTCTATGCCGATAAGATTAAGGACAAGGACGGGACCAAGCGCCCGCGCATGTTCCTCCTTGTCGACTTGAAGAACCCCTATGGCGTATTCATGGGACACGTGCAGTACCAGGGCCGTTCCAGGCACTCGGGAATTCTCGTCGAGTTCAAGGATTCCGTAAATAGCTACCTGGCGACTACCAACGACAAGGGCTATTACAGCGTGAACGTTCCGTCGGGTTCGTACCGCATGATTGTTCGCGACACGGCCGGATACGGTTACGATCCTGATACGCTTCCGTACCGCCATATCGAAGTGGGCCAGACAATCAATCTCGGAAACAGGGTCATGAAAGACCCCGTGGAACCGAACGTGATTTTAGATACCCCGATAGACACGCTCTTTGGCCGCTCCGTGGAATTTTCGGGCAAGGCGGAAGACTTTGGTTCGCAGGTAAAGACGGTCGAGGCGCTGCTGGACGGCAAGAGCCAGGAGCTCTCGTTCTTTGGCGGGTACAACAAGTTTACGAACAAGTGGACGTGGCGTGTGCAGCTGGATGACCTTACCGATGGCAAGCACACGTTCGAGGTGTTTGCGACCGACAGTGCTGGACTCAAGTCTCCGACAATCAAGCAGGACTTTGTCGTCATGGCGTCTTCGATCCGGTTGACGGTGAACGGCAAGGCCGCCGCCATGGAAAAGAATACCGAGACACTCAAGTTCACCGTGAAGATTGCCGACGCGCACCCGATGCCCGACTCGCTGTTCTTCGTGACGAACGTGGACAAGATGGCGGCTGTCGCCGTGAAGGTCAAGGCCGACAGTACCGCCGAGGTCTCGCTCAAGCAAGAGGATTTCCCCGCCGAGATGAAGGCGTCTACATTCTACAACATGGTGGCCCAAACCGACCGCAAGGGTGGCAGCAGTTCCAACGTCGTTCGCTTCGGCTTCTTGAGTGACAAGCCCGCCGCCTTCTTTATCGAGCCGGGTAGCGACACGACCATTTCCGTGAATGACACTATCCATGTGAACCTCGAGGTCATCCCGAACAACGACGACCCCACCAACGACAAGTACACGCTCTCCTGGGACTGCGGTGGTGCCGTATCGTGCATCGAAGCCAACACCACGTCGGGCTCCCTTTCCTGGAAAACGAAGGGCACACACGTTGTTTCCGTGGAGATTACCAATGACGACGGCAAGACGAGCACCGACAAGATTACCGTGAACGTGATTTCTGACCCGCCGAAGATTACCGCGACGACGGAAAGCAGGACAAGGCAGAAGATCAAGTCCTCGGTCGAGGTGAATGTTTCTGCAAGCGACAAGCTTGGTACGGTCAACAAGATTTCTTGGGGCTGCAGCGCCCAAAAGAGCGGCCTTGCCGCGGCTCTCTCGGACCACAAGATTACGATTGATCCGCCCGCTGCGACCCATAGCGAGACGGTCACGGTTACGCTCCCTGGCGAAGAAACCAGCTACTTCTGCGTCTTCGAGGCGACTGACGATGACGAAGAAACTGCTCGCGATACCCTCGACTTCGAGGTAGTCGCCGACAAGCCGTACGTACACCTGAACATCAAGCAGCAGACGCTCACCATCAACGACGAAGTGGACTTCTTGTTCATGGCGGGCGATTCCCTTGGCCAGGTTGTCAAGTACGAGAAGTCCTGTGCCAAGTCCAAGGATTTCCTGGACGAAAACTGGCTTACGTTCAACCGCACCACGAAGGTCACCATGCCGAATACCGCAGGGAACTACTTCTGCGCTGTCCGCGTGACCGACGATGACGGCAATACGGCAAGTGATACGGCGACGTACAACGTGTTGCGTGCATCGCCGACGGTCCATGTCTTGAACAATCCGACGGTCACGATCAAGGATGTCGTGAACCTCGATGCGGATGCCAGGGATTCCACGCAGTACAACAGCACCTTCTTGAACGGTTCTATCAAGAAATACGAGTGGGGCTGCGGCCCGAGCGGTTCCGCCATCAATTTCACTTACTCCTCGAATTCCTCGCCGGAACACTCCGTGACGATGCCGTCTACGGCCTATAATGATTACTGGTGCGTTATCCAGGTGACCGACGACGACGGCAATACGGCCCGCGATACCGCCCATATCACGGTCCTTCTCGACCCGCCGACGGTTACCGTGAAGCGCGAAAATATCACTGTCCGCGAAGGGTTCAATATCGTCCTCGATGCGACGGCGCATGACGGCTACGGCAGCATTGTCAAGTACGAATGGAGCTGCGGTACGCCATCGACCATCGAAAACAACTGGAAGACATTCAGTGACGTGAGCGCCACCTGGGAAGCGCCGGCCGCGACGATGAACTACAGCTGTATCGTGCGCGTGACCGACGATGACGGCAATACCGCCCGCGACACGACATTTATCACCTATAGCACCGGGACTCCGGTGATTACCGTAAAGGACGAACTCATTTACGTGATGCCCGGCCAGTCATTCGACCTGTCGGCGACGAAGAACGATGACGTATGGCCCAACAACAACGTGAGCTGGTACAAGTGGCAGTGCTACTACAGCAGCAACAACAAGGCCATAAAGGATGAGCCACTCTACAGCTTTATCGACAATATCCAGTACGATGACCACGGCAACCCGGTCGTGCTGTTCTACGCGTTCAGGGATTCTTCGTACACCGAAAAAGGCGAAGACATCTACTGCGTTGTCACTGCCGAAGAAATCAGCACGGGAATGACCTTCAGCGATACGACTCAAGTCAAGATTATCGTTTCTCCGCCGAAGGGCGTCATTACCGCTGCCGATACCGTTTACGTATGGAGCGGGGACTCCTCGGTCTCTGCAGAGGGCTATAGCTTCTACACGACGGAATGGGGCGGCATGAATTCTACCATGGGACCCATCGGCGATCCTGACAACCAGAAGTTCAACTGGAGATTCAGCAATGTCGCCGGAGGTCCCTTCGAAGGCCCCAAGGATGGTTCGCTCGATACGAATATAGCCGAGTTCTACCAGGCGTTCGTCCGCAGCAGCACGGATGGCGACCAAAGAAGGTTCTGCCTGGATTACCGTGACAGCAATGCGACTGCGGTAAACGAGGCGTTCTACTTGCGTCACCGCGCCCAGGAAGTCTGCCGTAAGGTGTATTTTGCCAAGGCATGGAAGAACTTGGCGACAGATACGGTTTTGGCCAAGTCCAAGTTTCCGACGCCGCCGGTGCTCACGGTTGTGGGCAGCAAGCCGCTGGAGGTCTACCTGACAGCCTCGAACATGATCGGATCCAAGTACTATAACGGTTCTGCCTGGACTTCGATGGATGTATCTTCCTTTACATCGAGGGATTCCATTGTGATGATTGCCGTTGCCAATAACGGTACAGACGCGTTCCTTGCCGTGCTTACGAGCTCCGGTAAGGTCGATGCCTACAAGTCGGCCAACGGCACGTCGGCTTGGTCGTCTATCGGGTCTTTGATTACCGAAACGGCTTCGTTTGTCGATATTGCCGTAAAGAATGGAGGTTCGTCGCCGACAGTCCTGTATATTGGAAAAACCGACAATCTGCCTTACTTTGCAAACAAGAGCGGTAATACGTGGAGTTCTACCAGGATTTCTTCGAACAGGTCCCGTGAGATCAAGGGAGTCTTTGCCTCGAACGGGAAATTTATCGCCGTGTATGTCGGCAATACGGCCCAGTACCAGGGTTACTATGCCATGTATAACAGCAGTTTCGGTGAAAAGAGAGAAGCGCAAATAGAACCTGACATGAGCTCCATTGACCTGGCGGTAGACGGGAATGTGCTGTATATCGGCTATTCTTGCCGCGATACGGAAAAGTACGGTCCCATTGTCAAGCGCGGAACCTTGGACGGCAGCAATATTTCTTTCTCCAGCGAGAGCCGGTATTCACGGCCGTTTACCGAAGGCAAGCTTATCCATAGCGTGAGCATTGCCGTGAATGGCGGTAAATTGTACGCCATTATCGATGATAACGGCAGGCTGAATCTTGCCCAGTCGCATGCCTACCATCTTGACGGGACGACATGGAAGATTTACGGCGAGAACGAACTGCCTTATTTCAAGGTTTCTTTCTACAATGACCATGGCTACTACCTGCGCGGTTCGTCTCCGGATATCGGAATTTCGAGCGACGGGGGCGTTTATATCAGCATGCTGGGCTGGGAAAATGCCGGTGGTCGCGGTGAAAACTTCGGCCCCATAGTCATGAAGTATGGCGCCGATTCTTGGACGGTACATTAATGAACATTGAAATCGCATCTATTTGTGACGCGGCGACCGCCAACGGTGTTGGTGGACGCCTCAATATCCTTGGAGCTTTTGACAGGGTCTTCCCTCAGCAGTTCCCGTTTGTCATTCCCCAGTGCGCGGCAGCCTTCCGCATGCGCTATCAGCGTGCAGAGGCGGGCACCCACAAGATTACGCTTGTCATCGAGGATGTCTGCGGGCATGCCATTGTCCCGGCAATGCAGTCGGAGTTCCCGTTCGAGCCTGTAGCTACGGGTTTCGACACTGCAGCGGTAAACTTGATTCTCAACATGCAGAGGCTCCAGATTGCCCGTCCGGACAAGTACATTGTCCGCTTGAGCATCGATGACGCCGAAGTCGCCACGTTGCCCCTGTACATTCTCGAAGCGCCCCGTGTTAAGCCCAACTAGATTTCTCCTGGCCGGTATAGTGTTGCTGCAGGCCTGCGGCGACCTTAACAGCAGTTGGGAAAATGACGGCGGCGGGTATATCAAGTACCAGATCGGTGATTCGAAGACGTATACCTTGGAACTCGGCGAAGACGACGTGGAACTGCCGAACACCCGTCGGCACTATTTCTTTTTCCAGACAAGGATTGAAAAGAGCGACCGCAAGGACGCCTTTGCGGCGATGGTGTACGATCCGTCGCTGGGGGACAATCCCGTCGTGGAGGGGTATTCCTGGGCGCGCATAGAGGGCTCTCCCAAGGGGATTGTCTATGGTGACGAAAGCGTTATCCGTTTTGACCAAAAAGACGATTCCACCTGGACTGCGGACCTGGATTTGTACGTGCAGGATTGCCGAAGCGGTATTTGCAGCGATTCGTTGCCGCGAATCCATGTTACGGGCCGTTTTAGGTACTGGATTCCGGCGGACGAGCGTTAAAACGCCCTAAAAAACCAATTTTCGGGGCGTGCCGAACCCTTGACAAAACGGGAGCAAGTTTCTACTATTGGCATACCTTAATGGTCGATTAGCTCAGTTGGTTAGAGCGCTACCTTGACATGGTAGAGGTCACAGATTCGAGTTCTGTATCGACCACTAAAAGAAAAAGCCCTGCATGATTGCAGGGCTTTTTCTCTGTTACAAGCAAAGTAAGAATTACTTCTTAGCCTTGGCCTTGGCAGCGTCAGCCTTGAGAGCAGCACCGGCCTTGAAGCCGACGGTCTTGGAAGCCTTGATCTTGATGGTGGCGCCAGTCTGCGGGTTGCGGCCAGTGCGGGCAGCACGGGTCTTGACAGTGAAGGTGCCGAAGCCGATCAGCTGAACGGAGGCGTCCTTCTTGATACCGGCGGCGATACCGTCGAGAACGGCGTCAACAGCGCGGCCAGCAGCGGCCTTGGATTCAAAGCCAGCTTCCTTGTTGGCGAGAACGGCTTCAATGAGATCTTGTTTGTTCATTTTGTAACTCCTTGAGTTAGGTTAGGTTTTGTTTTGTATGGTGATATTATACCTTTTTTTTTGCCTTGTGGAATGCTTTTTTAAAAAAATATTCTTTTTCAAGGCCTATAAAATCAAGCCTCCGAGGGCGGTCCTGCCTTCGTGGTTCGGGCTTCTCTAGCCCTTTGCTGGAGCTTCTCGATGTACACCAAGCATAGACAAGTGAAGGGGATTGCAACTAGTAACCCTAAGAATCCCAACAACTTACCCCATATAGAGATGCTCAGCAAAATGCCTACGGGTGGCAGGTTCATGGATTTCCCGACAATGCGCGGCACAAGGAAAAAGTCCTCGATAACTTGTATCACGAGGTAGATGACGCCAATGATTAACGCCACTTCCCAGAAGGGCATGCCCGTGTTGAGTGAATACGCCAGGGCAAGCAACAGCGCGAGCGGGATGGTGGTGAGCTGCATGTAGGGAATCATGTTGAGCGCCCCGGAGAAGAGGCCGAACGCAACACCCATGGGTAGTCCCATCACGCCGAAAGCGATTGCATACAAAATACCGACCGTCAACGCGACAAGCGACTGCGCGCGGAAATACGTGCCCATGAACTTGTCGGTCTCGTGCGCAAACGAACTCGCGTCGCGCTTGAGACGCGTAGGGACCAGGTTCAAGACGCCCTTGCGAAGCTTGGGCATGTCGAGCATGATGAACACGAGGTACATGAAGATAATTGCCGCGCCGGAGAACCACAGGAATATGGAACCTGTATAAGACAGGACACCCCACGCACCGGGCAGCACCTTCGACGCGACGTTCTGCACTTCGTTCCAGAAATCGAGACTCTGCATGGCTCCTGCAAGCTGTTCCCAGGAAATCATGCCGCGGATAGTCTGGTACAAGTCGCCAGGCATCAGGTTCGCAATGCGCGCCGACCATTCGGAGTCGTTGAACATTTTCGAGATGAGTACGCCGAGGTTGCGGACTTCGCTCACGACCATCGGCACAAAGACCCGCAAGCAACCGCCAATAACGAGAATCGCCCCGAGAAGCACTATCAGGACGGCAATAATACGGTGCTTGACCTTGACCGTC
Source organism: Fibrobacter sp. UBA4309 (assembly GCF_002395745.1). Taxonomy (GTDB): domain Bacteria; phylum Fibrobacterota; class Fibrobacteria; order Fibrobacterales; family Fibrobacteraceae; genus Fibrobacter. Next base: position 117,497 of record NZ_DGUN01000051.1, on the reverse strand, counting down.
AACTTCGTGACGAGCGGATCGGCTATGTAGGCCATCAGGAATGCCGCGAAGAACGGGAATAAAACGCCGCGCAGGTAGTTCACCAGGAGCAGCGCCACGACCGTTCCAAGCACGATCAAAATAAAATGCATTACCCTGTCAAGAGTCCAACGTCTATGCATCCTTCTTCCTGTATTCGAGTGGTTTCTTGCCGAACAATCTACAAAAATCTTTTTCCAGGCGTGCTGCGGATTTCGCCCCGACGGCAATCGCAATCTCGGCGACGGACTTGTCCGTCTGTTTCAGGAGCCTTGCCGCTTCTTTCATCTGCTTTTCGAATGCGGCGGAATCGGGGCGCTTGCGGAACGCCATGTACGCGAATCCGGCCAGGAGCAATACGAGCGCGGCCAGGCCGAAATACATGCCTTTTATGAAATCCCTGTTTTCGCCCCACATGCGGACTTGGCGGATCTCGATATTGTCGGGGATGCCACGGAGCGTCCCTTCGCCGTTAAAGACTTCGAAGAGTGCCGATAAAAAGAAGTAGGCGAGGCCGTCGTCCTTGTCGAGGCCCTGTGAGGCTAGCCACCATTCCTTGTTCTTGAAACTTTCGACGGCGACTTTTGCTTCTGTTGCAGATGCCGGAACGGAAATTTCGGTTTCGAGTGGTCGGTAGGTCAGGTATTTGCCCTGGGTGGAATATACGGGGTCCATTGTCCAGATGCGGAGCGTCACCGAGCGCATGCGGCCGGTCGATACGGTTACCGCGACGGTGTCGAAGCGGGAGAAGTCGAACGGGCCGGCCGGCCGGCTGTTCAGCGATGTCAGGTTAAAACCAATCCCTGCGTAGGGATAGGCCTTGCCGCTGCGGATGTTTATCTGGGCAGATATGGCGGAATCGCCGATAGAGATATCCGAAGTGGAAAAACCGCCGGCAGCTTCGTCGGTAAGCGCGTATATCTCGTAGCCGCAATTCGGGAATAGCGTCAGGGAGTTTCCCTTGAATGCGGAAAACAGTACGCCCCATGTGGCGAAAGCGACGGCAAAGAGGACGAACCCGAGAATCTTATTTCTTTTCTGCATCGTTTTTCAGTTGGTGGCTGCGGCCTACCGCAATAATGGTCAGGAGCAGGAAAATCCCGAGTACGATACCGAAATAGATGTTGCTCACACCGGTAGCCGAGATGCTGTAAATCTTGAGCGAGAATTTCTTTTCGCGGGGCTGGTTCCATCCGGGAGCGATTTCGAAACGCGCGATGGTCTCCTGGTGGCGGCGGTTGAGCGACTTGTCGACGTTGCCTTCCTCGAACCAGAACTCCGGCGTGTAGAACTGTTCCATGGGGACGGCGATCCGTTGACGGCCTTCCTTCAGCGGGAGCTCCTTCATCAGGAGCCTGAACGTCTTGGGCTTGCTAATGTCCGTCACGTCGGGGTCATACGCCCAGACCTTGATAAGGACTTCTTTTGTCCCGTGAGCTTCGATATCGAAAATGATAGAATCCACGAAGGTCCAGTTGCGGAAGTTTCCCGCAGAATCGGGGTCGGCGTTCCACAAGATACCGCACCAGGCGCTCTTGACGGAATCCGGGCTGAGCGAGCAGTCGAAAGACAGGACGGAATCTGCGATGTCCGTGTGGACTACGGACGCTCCGCCATCGGCGAGGTCATCGTATCCGAAAACGGAGACGCCTTCTTCTAGCGGAAAAACGGTTTCGCTAAAATGGGAATCGGGCAGAAGGTTGTATACGATCAGTACCAACGCCGCGATGGAAGCCAGTATGGCGTAAGTTTTTTTCATCTATTCAAAAAATTTCTTTAGGTGGAGGTTGTACTGCATTTCGTCCAGAGGGTCGATTTCGGGCATTTTCTCTCCGAACAATTTTGACACGAGGGCGTCCAGTGCGCGGATAAAGAAGAAATGGTGCTTGCCCTGCGAAGCCGGCTTGTGGAAGGGCGAATCCAGGGTGCGCTTTAGAATCTGGAGCATCTGGGAAGGCGGCAGGTGGAACATCTGGCAGCAGGTTGTCACTTTCCCGGGAATCCCGTAATCGGGGATGTTGCCGTCGACCAAGGGTTCGCCGTGATCGATGCAGCAGGCTTCTGTCATGTCGGGGTCGGCAACGTTCTTCGCTTTAAGGGCGTTGTACCAGAGCTCGCGGGAGCGGTCTGGAATGTCTCCGCGCAGGGCCATGGTCTGGTTGCACGGGAAAAACGTCGAAAAGCATTTGGGGCAAATGCGCAGATCGAGATGGAGAATCTTGACTGCGGCAACCTCTGATTTGCAGAAAGGGCAGGTACTCATGGAGGGGAATATAGTAATTAGGTCGGTCGCCTTCGGCTCCCTTTGAGGTTTGAGGTCGCGCCTATGGCGCTCTGGGGTATGAGATATGAGGAATTTTTTTTATCAATCGCTCAAAGGCACGCCGTGCCGACCCCATTACTCAAAGGGGCATCGCCCCGAGCCCATACCTTTCTATATTTACCACTATGGCTAAAGTTGTACAGATAACCGTTGAAAATTTTGAAACCGAGGTCATCCAGGCTTCGGAAACCCGCGCTGTCGCAGTCCTGTTCTCTTCTGCGGAATATCCGGATTGCGGTCCATTCTCCCAGCTGATGGGCCAGCTTTCTACGAGCATGGATTTCACCCTGGGCGTCGTCAGCTGCGATGACCGTGAAAACATGCGGTTGATCCAGATGTTCCGTGTACAGTCCGTTCCCGAAATCCATGTGGTCGACAAGGGGCAGATTGCCGATGTCATCCAGGGAGTCCTTCCCGAAGAAGAACTGAAAAAGCGACTCGAGAAGTTCTATGTGTCCGAAGAGGCCCGCTTGGCGAATTCGCTTGAAGACGCTATCGCACAGAAGGATTTTGACCGGGCGCTTCCCTTGCTGGAAGATGCCCTGCAGAAAAATCCCGACGACAAGAAAATGCAGCTCCTGTGGGCGAAGGCGAGTCTCGGCATGGGCGATACTGAAAAGGCGAAAACGGTTCTCGGCAAGTTCACCGAGGCCGACGACCAGTATCGCGAAGCCAAGTCGCTTCTGGAACTCCTGGATTTCCATGCCGAAGCTGCCAAGAAGGATGTGCAGGGCAAGGAAGCCGTAGTCTATCACGAAGCGTGCAAGTTGGCTGCCGCCGAAGATTTCGAAAGCGCCCTGCAGGCCTTCCTTAACTTGTTCGTGGAAGCCCCTGAGTGGAACGATGGCGCCGCCAAGAAGGCGATGCTTACGCTGTTCGGCGTTCTGGGGCCGAAGCACGAGCTTACCTGGAAGTACCGGGCGAAACTCAATACGATGATGTTCATTTAAATCGATTTGAAAAAACGAAAAGGGCCGCGGCTTTTAAACCGCGGCCTTTTCTAAAGCTTTGTCTTCAGCTTACTTCTGGTGAGCCTTATACCACTTGATGAGCCCGTTGGTGGAGCTGTCGTGGTTCAGTTCGGCGTCGGCCTTTGCAAGTTCCGGAAGGATCTTCTTCGCGAGCTGCTTGCCGAGTTCAACACCCCACTGGTCGTAGCTGTTGATGTTCCAGATAACGCCCTGCGTGAAGATCTTGTGTTCGTACATGGCGATGAGGGCGCCGAGCGTTTCCGGAGAAACGTAGTCCATCATGATGGAGTTGGTCGGCTTGTTGCCTTCGAACACCTTGTGCGGGGCGAGGAATGCGATTTCTTCTTCGCTCTTGCCGTCCTTGCGGAGTTCTTCCTGGGCCTGGGCGAGGGTCTTGCCGTTCATCAAGGCTTCGGGCTGCGCAAAGAAGTTGCTGAGCAGCTTCTGGTGATGGTCGCCGACCTTGTTGTGGCTGTTTGCCGGGGCGATGAAGTCGCACGGAATCATCTTGGTGCCCTGGTGGATGAGCTGGTAGAAGGCGTGCTGGCCGTTCGTGCCCGGTTCGCCCCAGAGGATCGGGCCGGTTTGGTAGTTCACGCGCTTGGAGTCGCGGTCAACGGTCTTGCCGTTCGATTCCATGTCGGCCTGCTGGAAGTAGGCGGCGAGGCGGTGCAGGTACTGGTCGTACGGGAGCATCGCGTAGCTGGATGCACCGAAGAAGTTGTTGTACCACACGCCGATGAGGGCGAGGATCACCGGCATGTTCTTGTCGGCCGGGGCGGTCTTGAAGTGCTGATCCATCTCATAGGCGCCCTGGTGAAGCTTCATGTAGTTCTCGAAGCCAATGCGGAGCGCGATGGAAAGACCGATGGCAGACCACAGGGAGTAGCGGCCGCCGACCCAGTTCCAGAATTCGAACATGTTGGCAGTGTCGATACCGAAAGCGGCAACGGCCTCGGTGTTGGTGGAAAGCGCAACGAAGTGCTTGGCGATGGACTTCTCGTCGCCATTGAAGGCCTTGAGGACGGCGGCCTTGGCCGTTTCGGCGTTCGTCATGGTTTCAAGAGTCGTGAACGTCTTGGAAGCGACGATGAAGAGCGTCTCTTCGATGTTCACCTTCTTGAGGGTTTCGGCCATGTGGGTGCCGTCGATGTTAGAAACGAAGTAGACTTCCGGAGAGGTTTCGCCGGCAATCGGCTTGTCGGCGTAGGGCTTGAGGGCTTCGGTGACCATCACCGGACCGAGGTCGGAGCCGCCGATACCGATGTTCACCACGTACTTGATGGACTTGCCGGTGTGGCCTTTCCACTTGCCGCTGCGGACGAGGTGGGTGAAGTCTTCCATGTGCTTGAGGACCGCACGGACTTCGGGCATAACGTCCTTGCCGTCGACGCAAATCGGGTCGTTGCCCTTGTAGCGGAGCGCGGTGTGGAGCACGGCGCGCTTTTCGGTGGTGTTAATCTTTTCGCCGGCGAAGTACTTCTTGCGCATGTCTTCGAAGTTCGCGGACTTAAGCAAGTCCTGGAGCTTGGTCATGGTCTCGTCGGTGATGATGTTCTTGGAGTAGTCCAGGAAGAGTCCGCAGGCTTCCAGGCTGAACTTCTCGGCGCGGGCCGGGTCCTTCGCGAAGAGTTCCTTCATGTGCCAAGTCTTTGCGACTTCGGCGTGGGCCTCGAGGGCCTTCCATTCCTGAGAATCAGTCAGTTTCGACATAGATTAATCCTTTCCGCTACACGCGGGTATTTGTTACAGGGGCAAATATAGCAAAAGTGTGCAAGGTGAGCCATGCACGAAAACTTGTTTTCGTATATGCGAACCGCAGCCACGGACGCCGAAGGCGTCAAAAGGCGAGCGTCGCGGCAGAACGCTTGCGTTCTGACATGACCGAGCCGTGCTATATGCACGCGAAGCGTGCAAATTTAGAAATTTTTGAATAGGGCGAGCGCCCTACCGGTTTAGAAGGAGCCGAAGAACTCGCTCAAATCTTCCGTGTAGACGCTGCCGTAATTTTCCGTATTATATAGGTGCACATGGGAATTCGTGACCTTGCAGGCGAGGTCCAGATACGTATCCCGCAAGGAAACGTTTGGGGCATTGCCGATGATTTCCTGGAAGCCCTGCGTGAAGCTGTTGGTCCGGAAAACGCCGAGATTGTCGTCTTTTTCGGTCGCGTGGCTTCGTTATAGAAAAATCCCGTCGCAAAAAATGGCGGGTGTTTGTTCTTGTGTCGTTCGGTTAGAAGTTGAACATCGCGCCCACGGCGGGGACGATGCTGTAGAGTCCGGAGTGGGCGTCGGCGTGGGTGTCGGTGCGGGTGTCGTCACCCTTTTCGTAGTTTGTCGTCGATATCGATGCGGACTTTGCTAGCCAACGGCCGGCGATGCTTGCGTAAATGCCCGCGCGTTCCGAGAGGCCCTTGTAGACGACGACGTCGCCGCCCAGGGCGAGCCCACCCAGGGTTTCCGTAAAGTACTTGTCTACCTTGCCCAACTCTTCGTGTTTGTATTCGTTCTTTTCGCTTTCGAAATACGCTATTTCGAATCCGACGGTGCCGAGTACCGATACGCTGAATTTTTTCCCGGCGCCAAAGGTGTAGCCGAGACCGATGTCGAAAGCGGTGAACCTGCCGGTCTGGGAGTCGTCTTTGGAGCCTTCGAACTTGATGTCGTCCGTGGCGGACGCTCCTCCCGCAAAGGATGCCCCGATAGAAAATCCGTTGCGGGCCATTCCGATATAATTGAGGTCGAGGCCGAAGCCGACGGTGCCTACGTCCTTCCCTCCGGTCTTGAATTTTGAAACGGGTGCCGCGAAGCCTATGCTTCCTGTGTGGGTCCAGCTCTTTTCTGCTGTTGACGGGGCGTTGTCGGAGGGGGCGGCGATAGCGGAGGTGGTGAAGATGCCGGTGAGTAAAGCGGTGCTCAAGAGTGCGTGAATTATTTTCATGTTGATTTCCTTTGAAAATTTGTTTTCTTTTATGTCACTAATATAGTGTTTGAAAACTATATTGTCAAATGCATAATTTTCATCGAATTAATCAATTCTGTTGATGAAAGAAAAACGTGTGACTATATATAGCAGATGGTGCGAAAAAAAATGAGTTTTATTTTTGACGTCTGGTGGCGTTTTTTATATGTGGTGACGCCGTATTATATGGGCTTGACGAGCGTTTATCAAAAAAAATAATTAAAGCGATTAGAATAATGCATTTGTTTTTATGAATTGGCGTGGGTATATTTTCGGTGAAAATTTTCGATATAGGACTTTGCCGTGAAAACTCAGACGAACAACAATACGCAGGCCGCGATAGCAAGAACCTCTATTCTGCCTTTGGCTTACTTCTTGTGCTCCGGTGCGCAGGCCCTCTTTTCGGGGTGCTCCCGCGACATGGCGGGCGCGATTAACGAAATGACAGCGGCGACCGTGAACTCCTGTGTTTTCAAGACGGACTCGACGTCTTATTTCGAGATGGACGCGATAGAAGATGGCGTAGGCATCAATCGCGTGACGATGTTGAAGGGGGATTCCCTCGTAAGCGTCAGTACCTACAAGGACGCGCCGTATTCTTTCTTGGCGGCCGAGTGCTTTGATATGGAGGGGGATGAAGTAAAGTGCGAAGGCGACAAGATCACGGTAATATCGAGGGGGAGTCCGGAGGAGTTAGCGCTATCCTTCGGGCTCAACATGAAGATGGAACGTAGCTCGTGCCTAGTGGTGGAACTGTCTGCGGCCGACGTGGGCGATTCTAAAGAGAGAGAAAATGGCTAAATCGACGAGTTAGGCTCCATCAAACAATCCCCTCCAGGATTCTGGAGGGGATTTCAATTTTTTTTTGACGGGGCAGTGCTTCTATTCATCAAAAAATATGATTAAAACTATTAGAATTATGCATTTGACTTTATGAATTTCCCAAGGTATATTTTTGGTGTAAACAAGAATAATACAAACCTTTATAAAAGGAGCCTAAAATGAAAACGTTTTTGAAAATCGCAATGGTCTGTGCCTTGGCCGCCACATCCGTGTTCGCTTCCGGTAGGGACAGATTTAAAATTCCTGCATACCATTACGATGGTGCAGATGTTATCGAAGGGGCCGTGTCGGATTACGTGTTGAGCGAATATGCTCCGGAAGACGATGTCGCCGACGTCTCGATCCCTGTGGTGAACGTGATTGCCGTCGATTACAGCAACAAGAACGAAACGCTTGTCTGGGGTTCTTTCTGGGTGTTCAATTATGACCTGGAAGGCGATACGCTCATCTGCACGTCGGGTGGCGAATATCCGGGGCTCTTCCGCCTGGAACACACGGTCGACGGCTACGAAGTCAAGTCTTTCGAAATGGTTGCCGACGGTTCCCAGTACACTAAGAGCGCCAAGAAGATTTTCGGGAAGTTCTACGGCACGTTCAAGAATGTCGAGGCCAATACGGAAATCCGCGAAAAGATTCGTGCAAAGACGATTGCTAAATATGTAAAAGCGCACGATCTCGCCGTCACCATGTATAAGGATTACGGCTGGGACGCAAGGTCTATCTAATAAAAAAAGGAGAATTGAAAATGTCTAGGATTAAAGAGTCTGTTGTTCTCGCGATCGCTGTTCTCGGGCTGGGGGCGTTCCTCTATTGCGCCATGATGCATACGAAAGACCGCGACCGCGTGGTTTCGGTCAAGGGACTTTCGGAACGCGAAGTCAAGGCCGACTACGTGATTTGGCCGATCGTTTTCAAGGAGGTGAGGAACGACCTGGTCGCGCTTTATGAATCCGTGCAGAACAAGACGGCGACACTCGAGAAATTCCTTTTGGATAACGGGGTCGCGGCAGAAGAAATCAGCAAGGCTTCTCCCGATATCACCGATACCGAAAGCGAAATCTATGCGAGCGAAAAACGGTCCCAGCGCTATGTGGCGACGGTGGTGATGACGGTCGCGTCCAAGGATGTCGAAAAGCTCCGCGGGATTATGGGCAAGCAGGGCGAACTCTTGAAGCAGGGAATCGCCTTTAGCGAGGGCGACTACCGTTACCGCAAGGTCTATTCCTTCAACGGTCTCAACGACGTCAAGCCCGAAATGATCGACGAAGCGAACAAGAACGCCCGTGCCGCTGCCCAGAAGTTTGCTACGGATTCCGAAAGCAAGCTCGGCAAGATCAAGACGGCTAGCCAGGGCCTGTTCTCCATCGAGGACCGCGACGAGAATACTCCTTATATCAAGAAGGTCCGCGTCGTTACGAACGTACAGTATTTCTTAGAAGACTAACAGCCACAACACCATAAAAAGCAAAACTCCCGGCATCGTTGCCGGGAGTTTCTTGTAAGAAGCTGAATCTTATTCCTGTGGCGGTGCAGGTGGATTGCCGTGCTTGCGTTCGCGGAACTTCTTCATCTGTTCCTTGTGGAACTGGTTGAACTTGTCGAGCTGTTCCTTGGAAAGGATGCTGGCGAGCGCGGCAACGCCGTTGATACGGTGTTCGAGCAGGGCCTTGTCGGCGTCGAGGACTTGGGCCTTCGCGGCTTCGATAGCGGCCGGATCGCTGTTCTCGAGGGCCTGGCCAAGGGCCTTCTCGGCTTCGTGCTTGTTCTTGCGCAAGTCCTTGAAAATCGAATCGCCCTTGGCGCGGCTCGCTTCAAGCGCAGTCTTCTGCTCCGGTGTTACTTCCAGCATGGAATCGATGGCTGCCGGGTCCATCTTGTGCTTGAAGTTCGGACCGTGGCCCTTGAAGTCGCCGTGTGGCCCGTGGCTCTTGAAGTCGCCGTCCATTTTTTTGCAGCAGGTCATTTCGCCCTTGCTACAGCACGGGCTGCTTTTGCCGCAGAAACTGCCCAGGAAGAATCCCAGGGCCAGGGCAAGCACGGCAAGGCTTGCGGTGAAGAGTTTTGCTCCATTCATATTTTACTCCTTGATTAGATAGCTGAATCCGATAGTTTCCTCGAGCGTTTCGAACTCGTCGCTCGCCGAGCTGCCCAGGCTGGAGTACCAGCTCAGGACTTCGGAGGGGGCGGAACTGTTGATGGAAATGGTTTCGACCGATGTTTCTTCCGGGCTGCCGACGTTGTCGGTGATGGCGGGAAGGATGGCCGTGAGGCTCACGAGCACGAGGCTCGCGGCAATCGGGATGGCGCTGTACCAGTTCTTTATGTCGATGGTCTTGTGCGCGGTAGCGGCTTCCGCGTCCAGACGGGCGCAGACCTTCGCCCAGGAGTCTGCTCTGGGGCTAAGCCGTTCCATTTTCGAGAAGTCGATTTTGTCTGGCATGGTTACGCTCCTTGTCTGTATTCTTTCAAATAGTTTCGAACAAAGTTTCTTGCGCGGCTGAGTCTTGCCTTGACGGTGCCTTCGGGCATCTTGTAAATTTCGGCTAGACCCCTCACGTCCAAGTCCTCGGCATCCTTGAGCCAGAGCATGCTGCGGGTTTCTGCCGGCAACTGCGCAAGCCCCTTTTCCAAAAGTTCGACGTCAAAGGATTCTTCCCGCGAGTCGTCCTTGCCGAATACTTCTTCGACAAGGACGTCCAGCTTTTCCTCTTCGAGCTCGCGGTGTCGCTTTTGTGCCCGGAGCTTCATGAGGCATGCGTTGACCGTAAGCCGGTAGAGCCACGTGTTGAGCGCGGACTGCCCCCGGAATCCCTGTACGGCTTTCGGCACCTGCACAAAGACATCCATGAGGATATCTTCGGCCTGGTCGCGGTCCTTCAGCATCCGGAAGGCCAAATTGAGCACGTTTGCACTGTGTTCCTGCCAGAGCAGGGATAGCGCTTCACGGCTGCCGTCCTTGAGGTGTTGAAGTATCACTTTTTCGTCCATGTTACCCTTTTGATGCCGGTGGGAGAGGTTCGGTTGCATAAAAAAAGTAAAAAAAAGGCCTTTGAAGGCGGACTCCTCATTTTTTTGTTACATTATTGATATGGACACGAAACTGTTGGACAAGGCGATTGTTTTCGCTGTCAAGGTGCACGAAGGTGCGGAGCGTAAGGGAAAGGGTTTCCCCTATATAGTGCATCCCCTCGAAGCGGTGGCGATTGCTGCGACCATGACGAACGACCAGGAACTCCTGGCGGCGGCGGCGTTGCACGATACCGTCGAAGATTCGTCCATTACGCTCAAGGATATCGAGCGCGAGTTCGGCAAGCGGATAGCCATGCTGGTCGAAGTGGAATCCGACATCGAGTTTGCCGGCAAGAGCCGGGCAGAAAGCTGGAGGCTACGCAAGGAAGAGGCCATCGAACGCCTTTCTGCTGCGGACAACGATGCGAAAATCGTCGCGCTAGCCGACAAACTGAGCAATATCCGAGCCATTTACCGCGACTACCAGGTGATAGGCGACAAGGTATGGGACCTGTTCAGCGTCAAGGATGCCGCGTCGCATGAATGGCATTTCCGCGGCTTGGCCCGCGCCCTCCGTAGCCTGCACGAAACGTTTGCCTACAAGGAATTCGAAGAAACCGTCGACAAGGTGTTCGAGAGGTCCTGATGGAAAAGAGGGATGTGACAGATTACAGGCTTCCTCCCCGCGGAGTCAAGATTATCCAGGAACTCCGTGAAAAGCGCGCGGCCTATGAAAGGCTGATGACGTTCGTGAAAGACGTTTTGACCAAAAGCATCAAGGAAAACAATCTCTACGTCAATGCAATCGAGGCGCGTGTCAAGACAGAAGAAAGCCTGGCCGGGAAGCTCGAACGCAAGGGTAACAAGTATTCTGACCTGCTCAGCCTGACGGATATTGTCGGTATTCGCGTCATCACCTGCTATAACGACGAGGTCGACAAGATTGCCGCGCTGGTTGGCCGCCTGTTCGAAATCGATTGGGAAAACAGCATCGACAAACGCAGGATGCACGAAATCCATAGCTTTGGTTACAGTTCGCTCCACTATATTTGCCGCGTTCCCAAGAGCCTTTACGAAGATCCCGATTATCCCGAGCTGAATAAAATCCGTTTCGAAGTGCAGATGCGTTCCGCCCTGCAGCATGTGTGGGCGGTCCTCGACCACGATACGGGTTACAAGTCCGGATTCGAAGTACCCAGGGAATACCAGCGCAACTTGAGCCGCTTGGCGGGAATGCTGGAATTGATCGACGAACAGTTCTGCGTAATCCGTGCCGGCCTCAGCAATTACAGACGCCATGTGCAGTCCCTGGTGAGCTCCGGCCGTTTTGACGAAGTGGCCCTGGATGGCGATTCCTTCGGGAACTACCTGGAGCTGCGTCCGTTCGATTCGCTGAACAAGCGCATCGCCGCTATCAACCAGGCGGAGATTTACGAGACGTCGCTTTTCGGGTTCCTTAAGGTGTTCCGCTCCCTTGGATTCACGACCCTGGGCGATGTCGAGAAGATGATTCGCAGCTGTTCCGAAGACGCGTACCATCTGGCGGCGTTCCAGTTGGCGAATACGGACCTCGATATCATCAACTCGTCGTTAGCGGTAGTGAACCTCTGCGCGGTATACTTGTTGAAGCGTGGGGGCGGAGTCCTGGAATTGACCCGTTGCCTGAACGAGCTGAACGGAACTTCTGATGTCAATCGGGAGCGGGCTGAAAAAATGTATAGCCGAGCAAAAAAACTCGCCTTTATGGAATCTCAGAACGGGTAGTTTTGGAGGTGAAACGATGAAGATAAACGTGCAAAGCTTGGCGTTTAAGCAATCTGTAACGGTTCTCGTGAGCATCAGCATCGTGTTCGCGATATTGTTCGGACTTGGCGGTCTGCGGATCAACGAGAAGCTGTCCCAGATGCTTTTGCAGAAGGGCGAAGAAATTAGCCGGGCGAACGTGGCCCTCATCAACAACCTTTTCAGTTCGGGCAAGAGTATCGGCGAAGAACTTTCGGTCGAGATCGGTACACAGAATCTTGGCGGAGAGGAACTCGATGAATTCCTGCTGCATTCGCTTACGGGCGTGCGTGCGACGATACCGCAGGTGGTGGCCATGGTGGTCGCCTTTGAGCCGGGGAAGGCCCCGGGGGGTGTTGAGGGCGAATACATGCGCCTTGCGTACTATTCGGGGAAGGAAACGTCCGTTATTAACGGTGGCGATTACGGGGAAACGAAATGGTACAAGGGTACCAAGGATAGCCTGAAGGGCCAATGGCAGGAACCGTTCATTGGGCAGTTCATCAAGGAACCGATAGTAATCTACACGACGCCTATTTTCCGTACGGATGCATCGGGGCAAAAGGAGTTCGTAGGTGTTCTTTGTGTCGACATTTCCATCGCCTTCCTCAAGGATGCCATCGCGAGCATCCCGATATCGAGTTCGGGCTATGCGGTGGTGCTTTCTGCAGACAATACGATTATCGCCCATCCGAAAAATGAATTGACGTTCAAGTCCAATTTCGCATCGATTTCGAGGAGCGCTTCGCACAAGAGGCTCGTTGAATTCGAAAACGCGGTGGACCAGATGAAGCACGGATTGTTCCTGGGCACTTCTGTCGATGGCCAGGACGCGGCTATCTATTTTACGGCGATGGAATCCATCAACTGGAAGTTCCTGATCGTGTGGCCGGCGGAGGTCTTCATGGAAGAACAGCGTTCCGTGGGGCATATGTTCGCATTTATCAGCCTATGCGGCTATTTTATCTTGTTTGTCATTGTCCTTGTGTCGATGTTCCGCGTTTCGCGCCCTCTCAAGGCGATTGCCGCGGCTGCCGGCAAGATTGGGCAGGGCGATTTCAGTGCCGAGATTCCCGCGCTTCCGGGTGACGACGAAATTTCCCAGTTGGCCAAGTCCTTCGAAGATATGCGTCAATCGCTGCAGGCCTATTTCGAATCGGAGAAGAGCATGGACCGCGTCAAGCGGGATTTGGATTTCTCGCGCGGGATCCAGGTTGGGCTTCTTCCCAAGGATGAATCGGAAGAAAATACGGCTGATGATAGGCATGCGCTTGCTCCGCTGCTCTTGCCTGCAGAAGATATCGGTGGAGATTTCTATGACTTCTTCAAACTGGACAACGACCGCCTCGCCATCGTGATTGCGGACGTGTCCGGAAAGGGCGTGCCTGCGACGCTGCTCATGATGGTGTCGCGTATCGTGATTCGTACCCTGGCAATGCATGTCGATTCCGTTTCCGAAATCTTCAACGAGACGAACTATGAACTGTCGCGCAGGAACAAGGATAACCTGTTTGTGGCGATGTGGATGGGCGTACTGAACTTGAAGACTGGACGCGTTGACTACGTTTCGGCCGGCCATAGGCCTCCGGTAATCCACCATAAGGACTGCTCTGTAGAATTTGTCAAGGGCAAGCCCAACCTGGCGATGGCTGTCATGGAAGAATCCAGGTACACCCAGGAATCCATGACGCTTGCTCCGGGCGATTCGCTCTTCTTGTACACGGACGGTATCATCGAAGCCGAAAACAGCGAAGGGAAACCGTTTGGAAAGTTTGAATTGCTTAAGGCTCTGTCGGAATGCTGCGAACACGATCCGGCAGAATTGTGCAAGTTCGTGAAGGCCCGTATGGACAGCTTCGTTGGCGAAGCGCGTCAGATGGACGATATTGCGATGCTTGCTGTTCGCTATGACGGGGAGAAGGATAACAGGTAATTCTGGTTATAAGTTTTAAACGATGAAACTATAGTGAGGTTATTATGCAGATCGTCAAGACCCAACAGGGTGGAACATTGACCATTGCTCTCGATGGCCGACTGGATTCGTTAACATCTCCGCAGCTTGAATCCGAAATTCAGGGGAAACTGGACGGTGTAGCCCATCTCGTAATCGACTTCGAGAAGCTCGCCTATATTTCTTCGGCGGGGCTCCGCGTGATGCTCGTGGCGCAGAAGATCATGAGCAAGCAGGGGGACATGGTCTTGAAGAAGGTTTGCCAGGAAGTCCGCGAAATCTTCGATGTTACGGGATTCAGTGACATATTGACCATCGAATAGGTGTGATGACGGTCTCATTTTGTGGCTAAATTGCTGATTTTCGAGAATTTACGCCACTTGGTGCATGGATAAAAAGTCAATAGAATTTGTTAAATTGCATAAACAAAAGGCCCTTCGAATAAGTAATTTAGTTATTGATGGTTACTTTTTCAGACATAGCGGATTACCGCGACTTCCTGAAGGACTACTACGAGCGCCGTAAGGCCGAGATGCCCTTCTACAGTTACCGCATGATGGGTGACAAGCTGGGACTGGATTCCAGCTACCTGTACCGCGTACTGCAGAAGAAGCAGCACCTGCCGGCGCACGCTCTTCCGGCAGCGAAGGAAATCCTTGCGTTGAACGGACGTCAGGCCGAGTTTTTCGACCTGCTGTTTACCGCTGCAATTACCAAAGACAAGGCGAAGCAGGAAGAACTGATGGCCAAGGCCCTCTCCCTGAGGGATGTGGAACGCCATAGCCTCCAGGCTGCCGAGCTCAAGCTCTTGGAAAACTGGTGGATCCCCGCCGTACGCGCCTACCTGGAACTGAACGGTGGCGTGGTGAACGTGAAACAGATTGCGAAGGACATCTGCCCGCCTATCACCGAAGAACAGGCGACCGAGGCCATCGAGATTTTGAAGGAAGTCGGCCTGGTCAAGAAGTTGGCTAGCGGCCGCCTTGCCCTGACGGAAGCGCACTTGACGGTCGGTGGACCGGAAAAGGCCAAGGCCGTCCGCAATTTCCAGCGTCAGGTGTTGAGCCTGGCCAGCGACGCACTGGAAAATATTCCGGTGAACGAACGTAATATTTCGACACTTACGGTGTCTGTGGACCAGTCCTGTTTCGAGGATCTTGGCGATATGCTGAGGGAATTCCGTCGCCTAGTACAAAAACGTATTGACGAATCCAAGAATCCGGACCGCGTTATGCAGCTTTCGATGGCATTTTACCCTGTTGCACGCAAGAAGGATGCTTCAGGAATTGCTAATATGGGGGAAAATGCGGGAGCGAAAAAATGAAGCAATGGGTGTGGATATTAGGTCTGGCTGCATTGGGAGGCGCCTTTGTAGCTTGCAGCAGTAGCGTCGGTGACGATACTGCTGGTTCGTCGATGGAGACGGAGAACTCCATCGCGCTTACTGTGCGTTTGGCGGACGGCACCCCTGCCGCCCGTATGAAGATTTTTGTACGCCCTGAAGGATACCTGCCTGGAGCCGAGGGCGCTGTTGCCGATTCTATGGTGAATGCCAACATGAATTTTGAAACCGACGATAACGGTACGGTTGAATTCAAGTCTATCGAATCGGGCAAGTATGTTGTTGAAGCGCGTGGCGTTTCGATGAAGGGCGTTACAAAGGTGTCTTACGACGACCAGGATAGCGGGGCTGTCCAGCTTTCCATGGGTGTCGAAGAACCGGGTGCCGTTTCCGGTCAAGTCTACCTGCCCAAGGGCGTAGCTTCTGTATCCGTGGGTGTCGAAGGTTTGGAATACCGCACCCAGACGGACTCCATCGGTAATTTCAAGTTCGAGTCGCTGCCTGCGGGTGAACTCAACATGGTCGCCTATGCCTATAGCGATTCTGCGGACGAAGACGAATCGTTCGTCAGCTACGGCTCGACGGTTGTCAAGCTGGAACCCGGCAAGCAGGGAACCGTGTTTATCGGCGATTCTGCCAAGATGCCCAAGCAGTTCGTGTTCGAGGATTTCGAAAACGGCGTCGACAACTGGTATGTATTCTCGTCCAGGTACGCTAGTGGCGAAATCGATGCCGCCGATGCGGGCAAGGGCCGCGATGGCAAGGTGGCGCATTTCGTTTGCGAAAACGATTCCAACGCGAACTGGGTCCTGATGGGGATTTCCTTCGGAGAAGCGGTCGATATGAGCGAGCTCGACTCGGTGGTGTTCTGGGCGCGTGCCGCCAAGACGAAACCGGATATGGAAAGTATTTTTGTCCATTTCTCGTTCGACATGGTCACCGATAGTGCGAAGGGTATCGAAGAGGGCAAGGCTTGGCAGCGCTTTGATATCGATTCCGTGTGGACCCGCTACGTGGTGATTCCCACCGCCCTGATTGAGCCGGATAGCCTGAATACGGCCGGAAACGTGGGCTGGGATTCCGTGAAGGCCCATGTGAGCAAGTTCTCGATTTTCGGCGGTACGGGCGGCGAATTCTGGATAGACAATATCGAAATTTACGGCCTGCGCCCCTTCGAGATCAAGAAGAAGGAACCGGCAAAAGACGACGAATAGCAATTGTGGATAAAACATCCACGGAAAGTGCTGCCTTGGGCAGCACTTTTTGCATACCTGTAGATAACTTTATTGTCGTGGGGAGAAATTGTTTAGGGCCCCCATAAGGAGTATTCTATGAGGATTTTGAGTCGCGCGGGGATAATGGGTCTTGCTGCGGGTTTTGTCTCTGTCGCATTGGCCGACAACCCGATCTCTGTTTACCACTACTTGGCGGATCCGGGTGCAGCTGCTGACGATACGTATTTCTATGTCATCACCGACTCCGACGATCCGGCTCCGGCAAATGCCAATGGTTACAGCATCAAGGCCCTTTATGGTTTCCGCACCAAGGACATGAAAAACTGGACCGACTTCGGTATCATTTACGATGCCCGCAAGGTGGACGGTATCGGCGATATCTGGGCGTCCGACATTGACGTGAACCCCAAGGACGGAAAACTCTACATCGTGTTCCCCGATGGCGGTGGCGGCGGTGTGGGCCTCATTAGCGCCGACAGCATTGCCGGCCCGTGGGCGAACCCTGTTTCGGGTGGCAAGAAACTCATCAATAACTGGGGCGGCGGCCTTGCGGACTGCGACGGCATCGGCTGGTGCTTTGACCCGGGTATTTTCTTTGATGATGACGGCACGGGCTACTTCACCTTTGGTGGCGGTAGCAGCGATTCCCGCCCGGCCAGGGACAACAACAACGATATTTTCAACATATACAAGTTCAACCCCGATATGAAGGGCTTCGATGTGAGTTCCAAGACTCACCTGAAGATTGGTGGCCCGAAGGCGATGGAAGCCTCGTACATTCACAAGTACAAGGGCAAGTACTATCTGTCTTACAGTACGGCCGATTTGCGCATTGCCTACGGTATGTCGAGCAATCCCATGGGTCCCTATGAATATAAGGGAATCTTCATGGGTAATCCGAGCATCAACGGCCAGAACATCAACGCGAACAACAATAACCACCATGGCATTGCCGAATTCAAGGGCCACTGGTACGTTGCCTACCATGACCGCCGCATTGCGAACGGTTACGATGGCCTGGAAAAGATTCCTGCCGAAGATGGCCAGGCAAATCCGAACCCGGCATACCACCGTAGCGTAAGCGTCGATGAATTCTTCTACAACGACGACGGTACCATGAAGTCGCTGACATTTACCAAGGATGGCCCGAAGCAGATCGAAAACTTCGATCCGTATGACTGGTATCCGGCCCTCACGAGCTCCAAGCAGAAGGGTATCCGCAGCCGCTCCAACTGGAGCTTGGGCAAGGTCGCCGAACATCTGTTGCTCCCGCTTTCCACGAAGGAATCCTGGATCCGCGTGAGCGGCGTCGACTTCGGTACTGCCGCGACCGGTTTCGTGGTGCAGGCCGCAAGCACGGCCGATGGCGACAAGATTGAAATCCATACGGGTTCTGCGACGGGTACGCTTGCCGGCACCTGCACGCTCAAGAATACCGGCAACAAGAATTCCTTCGCCGAGAACAAGTGCGAGGTCGAAGGCCTCAAGGGCATTGTAGACCAGATATTCCTCGTGTTCAAGGGCAATAGGGACTCCACGATGGCTATCAAGGCCTGGGGTTTCGAAGGCAGCGGTACGACGCCGCCGGAACCGCAGAAGCCGTTCGGCGGCAAGGCTTGGGCCGTTCCGTGCAAGATCGAGGCCGAAAACTTCGATGAACCGGGTACGGGCCGCGGTGGCGATGTCGATTCTTACAGCGAATCCGATTCCGAGAACCACGGTGACTCCGACTATCGCGACGGTACCGGCGTAGACCTGTACAAGAAGGCTACCGGTGTCGTGGTGGGCTACAATACCGAAGGCGAATGGCTGGAATACACTGTCAATGTGTCGAAGGCTGGCGATTACACGCTCTATGCCGCTGTCGCTGCCGCCGGAAGCACCTCCAGCTTCAAGTTCTCTCTCGACGGAACGGACATTACCGAAGAGATTTCCGTGCCCGCGGCAAGCTCGGGCGAAGAAAATTACGAAGACTACAACAAGGTCAAGGCCAACATCACGCTCCCGGCTGGCGAGCATGTCCTGAGGCTCACGGTTGTCGGTGCGTGGTTCGATATCGACTACTTCAATATCCTTGAAGGCAAGGATGCTCCGGATACGGAACCGATTGGCACGGATGCTATCAGGAATTCTGTCGCGTTCAAGGCTCAACAGTACGAATCTTATCGAGTGTTCGATCTGAAGGGCAAGCAGGTGGGCACTGTCAACCTGAACGGCGCAAGTGCGGGTGAGGCTCTCCGCGCGGCAGGGTATATCCAGGGTGTCTACATGCTCCGTTCCGTGCACGGCGACAGGAAGTTCATGGCCCGCGTTACAAAATAGGGCACGTATAGAAAAAAATCCATAAAGGAGTTAGGAGAACACACCCCGGATACCGTTCCGGGGTGTTTTTTTGCAAAAAAAGCTTTTTTAGGGGGTGGGTGTGGATAATCCGTCAATGATAATTTGCTGCAATGGGTGAAAAAAAGTCCTTTTAGGGGGTAAATTTTAAAGTGGATAGGCCGTATGGTGCGGTCAAAAGGGATGTTTAAGATGAAAAAGATTTCTATAAGAAAGCTGGGCTTGGTTGTTGGTTGCCTTGCCGGTGCGGCTCTTGCCGACAATCCGATTTCTACCTATCACTACTTGGCGGATCCGGGTGCAGCCGCCGACGACGAATATTTCTACATCATCACGGACTCCGATGACCCGGCTCCGTACAATTCCAATGGTTACAAGATTTACGCCCTCTATGCATTCCGCAGCAAGGATATGCAGAACTGGACTGACTACGGCATTATTTACGATGCCCGCAAGGTGAACGGCATTAACGATATTTGGGCATCCGGCATCGCGGTGCATAACGGCACGTTCTACATCGTGTTCCCCGATGGCGGTGGCGGCGGTATCGGCTACATCAAGGCGCCTGCAATCGACGGCCCGTGGACAAATGCCGTGGGCCAGGGCAAGGACAAACTTGTCGGCGGCCGTGGCATTATCGGTTGCGATGGTGTTTCCTGGTGCTTTGACCCGGGTATCTTTATCGACGACGACGGCACCACCTACGTCACGTGGGGCGGCGGCGAAAGCAATAGCCGTCCGAATACCGACAACTTCGATATCGTCAAACTGAACGACGCGAAGGATGCTCCGGTGGGTAACGGCTCTCACGTGAAGGTGAACAACCTCCCGACCCGCAAGATGCTTGAGGCGTCTTACATCCACAAGCACGGGAGCAATTACTACTTCTCTTACAGTACCGGCTGGCAGCAGGGTGCGCCTACCATCGATTACGGTATGTCGAACAACGTAATGGGACCGTACACCTGGAAGGGCACGATTCTCGGTGACCCGAGCATGAACGGCAGGAGCATCAACGGCAACAACAACCACCACGGTATTGCCGAATTCAAGGGACATTCCTATGTGGTGTACCATGACCGCCGTATTGCCAAGGGCCATAACGGACTTGAAATTATTCCGGCCGATGACGGTCAGCCGAAACCGAACGAAGGTTACCACCGTAGCGTTTCTGTAGACGAAATGTTCTATAATAACGACGGCACTATCAAGACTGTCACGGTGACTAACGAAGGCCCGAAGCAGATCGAGAACTTCGATCCGTACGACTGGTATCCGGCGCTCACGAGTTCCAAGCAGAAGGGCATCCGTAGCCGCTCCAACTTTGTGCAGGGCAAGAAGGCCGAACACGTTTTGCTTCCGCTTTCTTCCAAGGAATCGTGGCTTCGCGTGTCTGGTGTTGACTTCGGTACGGCCGCCACTGGCTTCGCGGTAGAGGCGGCAAGCATTGCCGACGGCAACAAGATCGAAATCCACACCGGTTCTGCAACCGGAACGTTGGCTGGTACTTGTGCAATCAAGAATACTGGCAACAAGACGACCTTTGTCGAAAACAAGTGCGATGTCGAAGGTCTCAAGGGTGTCGTGGCACAGGTGTTCCTGGTGTTCAAGGGCTCTCAGGATTCCACCATGGTTGTCAAGGCCTGGGGCTTCGAGGGCAGCGGAACGACTCCTCCCGAACCGCAGAAACCGTTTGGCGGCAAGGCCTGGGCAATCCCCGGCAAAATCGAGATGGAAAATTTTGACGAACCGGGTACGGGCCGCGGTGCCGGAATGGATTCTTACAGCGATAACGATGCCGATGACCATGGCGCCGAAAGCAACGGCGGCAAGAGCTACCGCGAAGGTACTGGTGTCGATATTTACAAGAAAGCAACCGGTTACGTGGTTGGCTACAATCAGGCTGGCGAATGGCTCGAATACACGGTGAACGTGGCGAAGGCCGGTGCTTACACGATGTTTGCCGCTGTCGCTTCCGCCAATGCGACTTCCGGTTTCCAGCTGTCTATTGATGGCGAGAACATTACCGATGAGATTTCTGTGCCGAAAAATGAAGGCGAAGAGAACTACGACGACTACAACAAGGTCAAGACGAATGTGAATCTCGCTGCCGGTGAACATATTTTGCGCTTTACCGTTACGGGCGACTGGATGGATATCGACTACATCACGTTTGTCGAAGGTGAAAATGCAACTGATCCTGAACCGATTGGCGGCGGCACGGATGCAATCCAGCAGACGGCCCAGTTCAATCCGTTCGCTTCGAATATGTTCCTTGTGTTCGATTTGAAGGGAAAACAGGTGGGCTCCGTGAAACTCGACGGCGCAAAGGTGGGCGACGCCCTCCGTGCTGCAGGGTACTCTCAAGGTGTCTACATGCTCCGTTCTGTCCGCGGTGACAAGAAGTTTATGGTGTCCGTTTCTAGGTAGCGGACCCGAAAGGAATCCCTAAACACCGCACATCCAAACCGGCGCCTTTTCGGCGTCAGAAAACTCCTCGGGACGAATGTTCCGTGGAGTTTTTTTTTATGGAATTTTATGTGATTCGCATTGACAAAATGTAAAAGGAAAAATATTGATGATGGTCGAAAAGAGCGCATAAAGCAGGTAATTTTAAGATAAGTGATGGGAACCCGTAATTCAGCGGGCTCTGTTTGGATAAAAGGTACGTGTATGAAAAGCTCTCACAGCTTTATACTTGGCTGCACTGTTTTTGCGGTTGCAGCATATGCTTCGACGGTGAATGTGGATGTCACCGAGGAACACCAGGTCATTCGCGGTTTTGGCGGCATGGTGCATAACCAGTGGCAGGGCGGTGGCGGACTTTCCGAGGCCGATGCCAAGCTCGCATTCGGTACGGGCGATGGCCAGATTGGCCTCAACACACTGCGTATTCCTGTATATGCAAATTCCAGTGATTTCAATAAAGAAGTTCAGGCCGCAAAGTACGCGAAGAAGTACGCCGGAGATGACTTTATCTTGTATGCAACCCCGTGGACTTCTCCGTATGCGGGCGCAAACCAGCACATGTCTTCGTCTAACTACCAGAAGTATGTGGACCACCTGAACGGCTTTAACGATTACATGAAAAACCAGGGCGTTCCCCTGTACGCCATCTCCATTAGTAACGAACCGGACTGGTGCGGTGAATGGGCTTGCTGGAGTGCAGACGAAATCTACAACTTCACCAAGGGCTATGCCGATAAAATGCGCAAGAACGGTGCCAAGGTGATTTCGACGGAATCGTTCCGCTACGACAAAAACCTCTACAACAAGGTGTTGAATGACGCCAACGCCCTCAAGAACTGGGACATTCTCGGTGCGCACTTCTACGCAAGCGACAGAAGAACTGGGGACGATTTCTTCCAGTATAGCCTTGCAGACCAGAAGGGTGTGGAACGCTGGATGACGGAACACTACACCGAAAGCCAGGGAAGCGGCAACTACTGGCGCACGGTTACGAATACGGGTGACCAGGCGAACCAGAACAAGCGCGATACCGTGAACGCCATGGACGTGGCTTACGAAATCCATCGAGCGATGGTCGTGGGCAACTTCAATCAGTACACCTGGTGGTATATCCGCCGTTGCTACGGCCTCATCATGGAGAAGGACTTCGGCAACAAACTCCAGATACCGTCCAACGAAATCGGCAAGGTCTCCAAGCGTGGTTACGTGATGAGCCAGTTCGCGCGCTTTATCCGCCCGGGTGCTGTGCGCGTGGGTGCAACGGCAAAGCCCGAGGCGAACCTGTTTGCGAGCGCCTACAAGAGCGCCGGTGGCGACTCCGTCATCGTGGTGCTCGTGAACCGCGATTACGGCAACGACAAGGAAGTGACCGTCAAGGTGCAGGGCGCCGATGTCCAGACTTTCCACATGTACACCACCAGCGAAACGAAGAACGCCAAGGACGAAGGCGAAGTCGAAGTCAAGAACGGCGAAGTGACTATCAAAATGCAGTCTGGTGGCAACAACTTCAAGGACTGCATCGTGACGCTCGTGGGCGTGGGCACTCCGGCCGATCCTATTCCTCGCGAACCGTTCGGCGGCAAGGTCGCTGAAATTCCGGGCAAGATCGAGGCTGAAAATTTCGACATTCCGGGTACGGGCAAGGAAAACAAGACCTACAACGAGAACGATTCCGATAACCACGGAGACTCTGACTACCGCGAAGGTACCGGTGTCGATATCTACAAGAAGGCTACCGGCTACATCGTGGGTTACAACCAGGCTGGCGAATGGCTTGAATACACGGTGAACGTGAAGGAAGCGGGTGACTACACCTTCTTTGCCGCGGTTGCCTCCGCCAATGCGACCTCCGGTTTCAACATGACTCTCGATGGCAATGAACTCACGGGCGATATCTCTGTCCCGAAGAATGACGGCGAAGAGAACTACGACGACTACAACAAGGTGCAGAAGAACGTGACGCTCCCTGCCGGCCAGCACATCCTCCGCTTTACTGTGGTTGGCGACTGGATGGACGTGGACTACTTCACCTTCGTGAAGGGCAAGGACGCGACCGATCCCGAACCGATTGGCGGCGGCACGCAACTTGTCGGTGTGAAATTTGAAAAGGCCGATGCGATGGCGACCTATGGCGTTTTCGACCTGAATGGAGCCTGCGTTGGGCGAATCCAGGCCATGAATGCGGAAGATGCCGCGCAAAAGGTGAAAAATCTCGTCAGCAAGGGCGGGGTATACGTCATCAAGTCGGCCAAGGGCAAAAAGATGTTTAGACTTTCCGTGGCAAAATAGACCGCATACGGAAAATCGCAAGGACTCTCCTCATACACTACCACAAACGTCTCGCCAATTGGCGGGACGTTTTTCTGCTACGCAGATTCAGGACATTGCGCCTCGGTCAGGGGCATTTTTTAGAAAGTTAAAGAAATAGGTTCTTTTTTGAGACATTTTGCGATTTAGAGAATATTTTTAACGTTAGAGTTTTACGAAAGAAGGAAAAATGGGTATGAAGAATTTCCTGTCGCTATCGGTGGGCGCTGCCGCGATCTCCGCTTTTCTTGGCGTTGGATCCGTAACAGAAGCTTCTGCCGCTCCGGACCCGAACTTCCACGTCTATATTGCCTACGGCCAGTCCAACATGGCGGGCGCGGGCGATATCCGCAAGGGTACCGACGACAAGGAGCATTCGCGCTACAAGATGTTCGCGACCACGTCGTGTACTCGCTACCCGAACGTAGGCGAAATCTACCCGGCAATTCCCCCGATGTTCCACTGCGGCGAAGGTCTTTCTGTGGCCGACTGGTTTGGCCGTTACCTGGCTGATAGCCTCCCCGACGTGACCGTGGGCGTGATTCCCGTGGCCGTGGGCGGAACGAAAATCGAACTGTTCGACAAGGACAAGTACGCCAATTACCTTTCTACTGCCGAGAATTGGCTTGTGAACTGGGCCAAGGACTACGGCAGCGACGGTAACGCATATGCCCGTATTGTGGAAGTCGCTAAGAAGGCGCAGCAGGTCGGCGTCATCAAGGGCTTCATTTTCCATCAGGGCGAATCGGGTGCCATGAACGGCAATAACTGGCAGCAAGAAGTCAAGAAGACCCGCGACGATATCTTGAAGGCCCTGAACTTGAGTTCCGATACGGTTCCGTTCCTTGCGGGCGGCCTGGAAGACCGTGCCGCCGGCGGTTGCTGCTGGAGCTTTACCGACAACAATATCAAGACGCTCCCGAACGTGATGGACAATACCTACTTCGTCTCGTCCGAAGGTCTCAAGGGCAACGGCAAGGACTCGTATCATTTCAGTAGCGAATCCTACCAGGAATTCGGCCGCCGCTATGCTGCAGAGATGCTCAAGCACATCAGCTCGGCGCCGGTCGAGCCTGAACCGCAGACCCCGTTCAAGGGAAAAGCTCTTGCTATCCCGGGCAAGATTGAAGTTGAGGACTTCGATATTCCGGGTAAGGGCAAGAACGAAGACGGTACCACCAACGATTCCTACGGCGACGATAGCGAAAATCACGGCGACTCCGACTACCGCAAGGATACCGGCGTTGACCTGTACAAGAAGGCTACCGGAATTGCCGCAGGCTACAACACTACCGGCGACTGGCTCGAATGGACTGTCGATATAGCCGAAGCTGGCGATTACACTGCTACGGCTTCTGTCGCTACTGAGGGCGAAGGCGCCTTTACGCTCTCTATCGACGGCAAGTCCATTGCCGAATTCACGGTTACGGGTTCTAGCTACGATGATTTCACTGACGTTACGCAGATGGTGAATCTTCCTGCCGGTAAGCATGTTCTGCGCATGGATGCGACGCAGCAATATTTCGATATTGACTATATCAGCTTCTCGGCGGTGCAGGATCCTTGCGAAGAATGCGGCCTTGGGATTGCCGATGTCCGCCTGGATATGCCGACTGAAGTCGAAAACTTCCGCATCTTTGATATGAATGGCGTCTACCTCGGTATGGTTCGTGCCGTGGGGATGCAGAATCTCCGCGAAAGTGCGGCTGGCCTTGTCAAGTGTGGCGGAACCTATCTGGCGAGGTCTGTTTCGGGCAAAACCCTGCAAATCAGAATTGCAAAGTAACCTGAAAATTACGAAGTAAATTTTTGTTGACGAGAAGCCCGCGAAAGCGGGCTTTTTTTGGTCTCCAGGTATTGATTTTTTGTCCATGGGAAAAGCCTTTTTTCGAGTGTTTTCTCGCTTTTTAGGGGGTATCTTTAAAGTATACAAGGAGTGTGCTATGGATGTAAAAAAGGCTTCGGATTTCTTGACGATCGTGTTGTGGCTTGTGGGTGGACTTTTGATGTTCACGGCAATTGCGAATGCCGCCCCGAATCCCAATTTTCACATTTATATCGCTTATGGCCAGTCCAATATGGCCGGTAACGGAGATATCGTCCCTTCCGAAGACCAGGACAAGTACAAGGACAAGTTCCTGATGCTCGCCTCGCATAACGCAAACGCGAGCCAGCGCAGCGGCAAGACGAATCAGTCCATCAAGACTGGCGAATGGTATACGGCAATCCCCCCGATGTTCCACCCCTTCGAGAACCTCTCCCCGGCGGACTACTTCGGCCGCGCGATGGTCGATTCCCTCCCGGGCGTGACCGTGGGTATCATCCCGGTGGCTATCGGCGCAGTGAGCATTCGCGCTTTCGACAAGGACCAGTATGAAAGTTACTTCAAGGGCGACGGCAAGGACATCATGAGTTGGGGTTGGCCCAAGGATTACGACAACAATCCTCCGGGACGCATCCTGGAACTCGCCAAGAAGGCTAAGGAAGTGGGCGTCATCAAGGGCTTCATCTTCCACCAGGGCGAAAGTGACGGTACCGACGACAACTGGCGCCGCACCGTCTACAAGACCTACAAGGACATTATCGACGCGCTCGATCTCGACGAGAACGAAGTCCCGTTCGTGGCGGGCGAGTTGCTGCAAGAAGGTAACAACTGCTGCGGAAGCAAGAATGGCGGCATTGCCCAGCTCAAGAACAACTTCAAGAAGTTCGGGCTTGCATCTTCGAAGGGCCTGCAGGGCAACGGCAAGGACCCGTACCACTTCGGGCGCGCGGGCGTGATTGAACTCGGCAAGCGCTACTGCTCCGAGATGCTCAAGCTTATCGACAAGACGATTGACCCGGATGCCCCGCCGGTAAACCTGGTGGACCCGAGCCAGTCTACGGTTCCTGACGAACCTCCCGAGGAATATGGCCCGTATACCGACCCGATCGAAATCCCGGGCAAGGTGCAGGCCGAGAACTACAACAAGGGCGGTGCCGACAAGGCTTATTACGATTTGAGCAAGGGCAACGAAGGCGGCAAGCTCCGTAAGGACGATGTGGATATTTATCAGCCGAACATGGGCATTGTCGTGGGCCACTGCCAGAAGGGCGAATGGCTCAAGTACACCGTGAACGTGGCCGCCGATGGCGAATACGAGATTTCTGCCAACGTGGCGGGCGAGAATGGCACCGGTAGCTTGACGCTTTACATGGACGACCAGCCTATCGGTACCGGGATGGCCAATACCGGAAACGGCTTTGATGCGTTCGAAGTTGTAAGCGGCGGCAAGGCTACGCTTAAGGCGGGCGAGCACGAACTGAAACTTGAGATTACCAACGACTGGGTTGACATCGACTACGTGGAATTCAAGACGGCGACTGGAACCGACAATTTGGTGAAAATCCGTATGGATGTTCCCGAAACGGAAACCAGTTTTGCAATCGTTGATATGCAGGGCCGCAAATTGGGTGTGATTAAGGCCACAACCATGGAAGAGGCCGTTAAAAAAACTAGGGAAAATGTGACGAAAAACATGGTCTCTGGCGGGGTGTTTTTTGTAATTTCTAATACAAAGAGTAAACACCATTTCATGAAAAAGGTGGTAATTTATGAAAAGTAGTGAAATCGTCATCGTGAAGCAGATAGTCCTCTTTATGGCAATTGCTGTAACGTTGGGCTTTATCTACGGGTAGAACTAAACCTCCATATCATAAAAACGCCCTGGCAACGTGCCGGGGTGTTTTTTTGCCCGCGAAACCCCTCTTTATTGATAAAACATCCATAGAACATCGAATTTGTTTATGGGATTTTTGTGCTCCGTGAAATATTTTTATAGGGAACTGAAAAGGAGTTCTTATGGGATGTTTCAAGAGCATGGGCAAGTCTGCCTTTTTTGCAGGCATTTTTGCGGTGACCGCCTTTGCGGCAACGGTCAACAATCCGATTATGTATGTCGATAGCCCGGACCCCTCGATTGTCCGCGTTGACGACGCCTACTACATGGTGACCACCACGATGCACTTTGCCCCAGGCGTGCCCGTTTTCAAGAGCACCGATTTGGCCCAGTGGCGCACGGTGGGCTATGCCTACCAGACGCTCACCAACAACGACCAGCAAAACCTGAATGGCGGCAAGGACGCCTACGGAAAGGGCTCGTGGGCATCGAGCATCCGTTACCACAAGGGATTCTTCTACGTGCTGACCCCGTCCTACACGACAGGCAAGACTCACCTGTACAAGACCGCCGACGTGGAAAGCGGCCAGTGGAGCGAAGTGCAGCTTCCGTTCTATCACGATCCGTCCCTCTTCTTCGATGACGACGGCACCGTGTGGGTGTTCTACGGCAGCGGCGACCAGATTAGCTACGTGCAGCTCAATGACGATGCGAGCGGCGTGAAGGCCGGCGGCAAGAGCGGCAAGCTCGGCGGCGTGAGCGTGAACCAGGTGACCGGCACCAGCAACTACTACGTGCAGCAGGAAGGCTCGCACATGGAAAAGGTGAACGGCGAATACTACCTGTTCACGATTTCCTGGCCGGCCGGCAAAAGCCGTAGCGAAATCGTTTATCGTTCCAAGAGCCTGCTCTCCGGTTACAGCGGAAGGTACTTCCTCTCCGATAACGGCGTTGCGCAGGGTGGCATTTTCGATACTCCCGATGGCAAGTGGTATGCCCTCCTGTTCCGCGATTCTGGCCCGGTTGGCCGTATGTCGCACCTGGTTCCGATGGAATGGAAGGACGGCTGGCCGGTCCCGACTAGCGGCTCCAAGGCTCCCTCCACAATTGACTTGCCGGAATCTCCGCTCCCGGGCTACGGCATGGTGACTTCTGATGACTTTGAATCTAGTGAACTTGCTCTCGAATGGCAGTTCAACCATAACCCCGATAACAAGAACTGGAGTCTCTCCGCAAATCCGGGCTTCTACCGCATTACTACGAGCCGTACCGATAGCCGCGTGGTGAATGCGAAGAACACCCTGACCCAGCGTTCCTTTGGCCCCAAGAGTTCTGGCCGTACGCTTGTCGATGGCACCGGCATGAAGGATGGCGATATGGCCGGCCTCGTTGCCCTGCAAGATGACAAGGGCTTCGTGGCGCTTGCTAAAGATGGCGGCAGCTACAAGGTGGTGATGTACACCGGTAATAAGGATGGTGAAAAACAGGCTGCAAGCCAGGCCCTTTCGGGTTCCAAGGTTTACCTGCGTATCGATTTCGACCTGCCGATTGACCGTGGTACGGCTTACTTCTACTACAGCACCGATGGCAATACCTGGACAAAGATCGGTAGCGACGTGAAGCTCAATTACGACCTGCACATGTTCGTGGGCGTGCGCTGGGGCCTCTTCAACTTTGCGACCAAGCAGGCTGGCGGCTATGCGGACTTTGACTGGTTCAAGGTCGGTGTTGACGTGAACGATGAAATTTATCTCGACGGCGCAGGTTCTGAACCTGTACCGCAGACTCCGTTCTGTGCCGCCGGCGAAAACTGCCCGGCAATTGCGCTCCCGGGCAAGATCGAGGCCGAAAACTTCGACGTGCCGGGCAAGGGCAAGGATGGCACCTCTTACTATGACGCCGATTCCGAAAACCACGGCGATAGCGATTACCGCAAGGGCACGGGCGTTGACCTTTACAAGAAGGCGACCGGCGTCATTGTGGGCTACAACAGCGAAGGCGACTGGCTCGAATACACCGTGAACGTAAAGGATGCGGGTGATTACACCATGTTCGCGGCCGTGGCTGCGGCTGGCTCTACCTCGAGCTTCAAGCTCTCCCTGGACGGCAAGGACATCACCGAAGAAATCGCGGTGCCGGCAGCAAGCTCCGGCGAAGAGAATTACGACGATTACAACAAGGTTAAGGCAAATGTCACGCTCCCTGCTGGCGAACATGTGCTCCGCTTTACGGTTACTGGCGCTTGGCTCGATATTGACTACTTCACGTTCGTGAAGGGCAAGGACGCTACGGATCCGGAGCCCATTGGGACGGACCTTGCAAATGCGGTGCGCCTCGATGTGCAGGGTGCACGGACCTACCGTGTGTACGGCCTAGACGGCAGTTTCCTCGGGCGAATTAGTGCGAAGAACGCTGCGGAAGTGCAACAGCAGGTTCGCACGGTCGTGAAGCCCAAGGGCGCCTTCTACGTTCGTCCTGTACGTTAAAAAAAGAAACTCCTCCTGAGTACTCCCATAATAATGCCTCCCGTGGCGGTTGTCTCGGGAGGCTTTGTCAAAGCCCTTTTTACAAAATGACAATGGAATGTTTTTGGGGAACGGAATTTCAATAATTTAGAGGAATATATTAAGATGGGGCAGAATGGTGTATGCCCCAAGGAGAATAGATGTTTGGTATTAAGCTTATCTCGGCGAAGAAAATCGCCGTCCTTACGGCGGCAATTCTCTCTGTTGCCGTTCTTCCTTCGTTTGCAGACAATATAACTGTCGATGGCAAGAATCGCAGCATGCTCGTGTATGCCCCCTCGGGCATCGAGAAGAATCGCCCGCTCATCATCCAGATGCATGGCATGAACCAGGATGCGCCTTACCAGAAGAATGCCGCCAAGTGGGAGCCCATTGCCGACACGGCGCGCTTTGTGGTGGTATTCCCGAATGGCGAAAACAAGGCGTGGGATATCGGAGGCGATAAGGACCTCAATTTCATAAAGGCTATCATCAACGAAATGTATCAAAAGTACGGAATTGATAAAAATCGTGTATATGTTTCGGGCTTCTCGATGGGAGGCATGATGAGCTACCATGTGGCAAACAAGATGGGCGACCAGATTGCGGCCATTGCGCCTGTGTCGGGTGGCGGTGGCGTGAATTCGCCCAAGCGCGCGATGCCGATTATGCATACGCACGGCACCACCGACGACGTGGTGAACTACAACAGCACCGTGAATACCCTCAAGGGCTGGGTAAACGCGCAGAAGTGCTCCGGCAATTCGCAGAAGATCAAGCCGTATCCGTCGACCAAGCCGGGGTCTGCCGCTTCTCTCGAAATCTGGAGTGGCTGCACCGATGGCGTCGAGGTGCGCCTGCTGACTATTGACGGCAAGGGCCACTGGTATTCCATGGACGAGGCCGTGAGCGTCAATACGAGCGTGGAAATATGGAACTTCGTGAAGAATTACTCGCTGGACGGCTCGAGCATTACACCGCCCCCGCCCGCGATTGTGGTGCCCACCAACCGCGACAGCATCTTTAACGGTGGCTTCGATTCCAGTGCGGTAGCCTGGGACTTGCAGGTGCACGGCGATGCCGCTGCAACCGGTGATGCCAAGGATGGCAAGTACCAGCTGGCCATTTCTGCCGTCGGTACCGAGAATTACCAGGTGCAGCTTATCCAGCATGACCTGCACCTCGAAAAGGGCCAGTGGTACGAAATCAGTTTTGACGCGAACGCGGGAGCGGCCCGTACGCTCGAGGTGAACGTGGAACAGCACAACGATCCGTGGGCATCTTACCTCAAGGAAAAGCAGAATTTCGAAATCGGGACGACCTCGAAAACGTACACGTTCAAGTTCCAGATGACGGCCGCGACCGATACCAACAGCCGTTTGAGTTTCAATGCGGGGGCCGCCACCGGCACGCTCACGCTCGACAACGTGAAAATCGCGAAGACGGAAGCCCCTGCCGATACGGGAACGACCGCCTTGCGCGGGGTGCGGCTTGAACGCGGACAGCCGGCGGCGTATGCCGTGTTCGACCTGCGCGGACACAGGCTCGGGACGGTCGAAAAGCGCGATGCTACCGAGGCGGAGGCGCTTGTACGTGCGAGATATACGAAGGGAGCCTACCTCCTGGTGCCTGTTTTTCGCTAAAAAACGCTAAAATCGCCATTTTTTCGGAGTGCGCCATTGATAAATAATCAATGGCGTCTTCCCTTTTGAAGGGTGTTTTGCCGCTTTTGGGGAGTATTTTTACCATAGTCTTTAAGGAGTGACAAAGATGTTTGGATTGAAAAAGATCTCTATTGGTGGAGCTTTCGCTCTTGTTTCGCTTGGAATGGCCTCCCAGGCTTTGGCACACCCCGATAGTTTGGTGCTTACTCCCCCGCTGGGGTGGAACAGCTGGAACGTGTTCCACGAAAACATCAACGAAAAGCAGATTCAGGAAATTGCCGATGCGATGGTCAATTCCGGCTTGAAGGATGCGGGCTACATTTACCTGAACCTCGACGATAACTGGATGGATACCAAGCGCGATGCCCAGGGCAACCTCCAGAACAACCCGAAGACTTTCCCGAGCGGCATGAAGGCCATTGCCGATTACGTGCATAGCAAGGGCCTGAAGTTCGGTCTTTACGGCGACCGCGGCAAGCGTACCTGCCACCATTACAACAGCAACTGGCAGAGCGAAAGCGGTTCCAACGGTCACGAAGAACAGGATGCCAAGAAACTCGCCGAATGGGGCGTGGACTACTGGAAGTACGATAACTGCGATTCCGATCCGAAAACCCAGGAAAAAGATTACACTGCCATGTCCAACGCTCTCCGCAATTCCGGACGCGATATCGTGTTCAGCATTTGCATGTGGGAATACAAGGACTGGATGCCCAAAATCGCTAACCTCTGGCGTACCACTTTCGATATCGGCCCTGAATGGATTTCGACTTCGTGGTACCGCGGCGTCTACGAAATTATCGATGCGAACAACAAGTACTGGCAGATTGCAAAACCCGGTCACTGGAATGACCCGGACATGCTTGAAGTGGGCAACAGGGGCCTCTCTTACGAAGAACAGCGCTCCCAGATGACGATGTGGTCTATCATGGCCGCTCCCATCATGATCAGTTCCGACGTGCGCAACATGAGCAACGAGACCAAGGAACTCTACCTGAACAAGGACATGATTGCCATCAACCAGGATTCCCTGGGCGTTCAGGGCCACCGCGTTTCTGACAAGCAAGGCAAGCAGGTCTGGACCAAGCCCTTGCAGAACGGTGACCTTGCCGTGGCTCTCCTCAACAACAACAATTCTACCCAGACTGTGGAATGCAACTTTGCAGACGTCGGCGTGGAAGGCGAAGTGGAAGTCCGCGATGCCTGGAAAAAGAAAGACCTGGGCCCGGTTTCGCACGTTTCTATCGAACTTCCTGCTCACGGCTCGGCACTCCTCCGCTTGGTTCTCAAGCCGGTTCCGCGCAAGCCGTTCAAGGGCGAGGCTCTCGCCATTCCGGGCAAAATCGAAGTGGAAGATTTCGACATTAACGGCGTGGGACAGGGCAACACCGCCTACAACGAAAACGATACCGAGAATCACGGCGATTCTGACTACCGTCCGGGTACCGGTGTAGACCTGTACAAGAAGGCTACGGGGATCATCGTCGGTTACAACCAGGCGGGTGAATGGCTTGAATACAGCGTGAAGGTCGCCAAGACGGGAACTTACACGATGAACGCTTCCGTTGCCTCTGCCAATGCCACTTCTGGCTTCAAGCTTTCTATGGACGGCAAGGACATCACTGAAGAAATCGCAGTGCCTGCTGCAACCTCGGGTGAGGACAACTACGATGAATACAATACGGTCAAGGCCGAAGTGAGCCTGACCGAGGGCGAACACATTCTCCGCTTCACTGTCACTGGCGACTGGATGGACATTGACTACATCGAGTTCGCTGAGCCGGGTACGGACGCTGTTCGCCAGCTGATGCCTGTCGTTCGCGGCGACGCTTCTGCACCGCGCTTTGTCAAGAAGGGCAATACGCTCTTTGTCGAGAAGAATGGTATGCGCTTCGACTTGACCGGCCATCGACTCAAGTAAAAAATTCCATAAGAATACTCTCCTGACAATGCAGGTTTCCCGTCGGCAATGACGGGAAACTTTTTTTTTGTGCTTTTTAGCTTTTGCAATCTTGTCAAAAGTAAAACTCCCGAAGGGGTGTTTTTCGCCTGTGATCGGGACTATTTTTTATATGGGTGCATGGACATAGGGAAAGGATGGTATAAGATGTTTGGATTTAAGATGGATCGGTTCGCCGGCATCGTTCTCGCTGTATTGGGGAGCGCTGTTTCGCAGGGCTTGGCGCAAGACTTGCTTTACCCCGACATGTTCGCGCTGGGCGACGTGCAGTTGCTTGGCGGGCCCCTGAAGGACCGTCAGGACCTGAACGTGGAAACGCTGCTCAGCTACGATACGGACCGCCTGCTTGCCCCGTTTTACGAAGAGGCGGGAATGCGTCCGAAGGCTTCCAAGTTCCCGAACTGGGCGGGCCTCGATGGCCACGTGCTGGGCCATTACCTGAGCGCCTTGGCGATGCACTATGCGGCAAGCGGTGACGAGTTGGTAAAAGAGCGTCTGGAGTACGTTCTGAGCGAGCTCAAGACTATCCAGGACCAGAATTCCAAGGACAATAATTTCAAGGGCTACATTAGCGGCGTGCCCAACGGCAAAAAGATGTGGCTCAGCATGAAGAGCGGCAATGCCGGTGCGCAGAACGGCTATTGGGTCCCCTGGTACAACATCCACAAGCTTTTTGCGGGCCTTCGTGATGCCTACATCTATGCGGGCTACGAGCAGGCGAAGACGATGTTCCTTGCTCTTTGTGACTGGGGGCTTACCATTACGGGCGGGCTCAACGATTCCAAGATGGAATCCATGCTCGGTACGGAACATGGCGGCATGGCGGAGGTCTATGCCGATGCCTATGCGCTTACCAAGAATACGAAGTACTTGAACGAGGCCAAGCGCTGGTCGCACAAGTGGCTTTTGAATGCGATGTCGGCAAATAACGACAACCTCACGAATGTTCACGCGAACACGCAAGTGCCGAAGGTAGTGGGCTTTGCGCGTATCGCGGAACTTTCGGGGGACCAGACTTACGTGAAGGGCTCCGAGTATTTTTGGGACCGCGTCGTGAACAAGAGGAGCATCGCGATTGGTGGCAACAGTATTTCGGAACATTTCCCGTCTTTCGACAACCACAAGAAGTACGTGGAAGAACGCGAAGGACCCGAATCTTGCAACACCTACAATATGCTCAAGCTGACGGAGCGCCTGTTCAACATGGACCACGGCGCCAAACAGGCGGATTTCTATGAGCGCGCTTTATTCAACCATATCCTTTCTACTATACACCCGAAACATGGCGGGTACGTGTACTTCACTCCAGCACGTCCCCGTCATTATCGGGTGTATTCCAAGGTGAATGCCGCCATGTGGTGTTGCGTGGGCTCGGGTATGGAAAACCCCGCGAAGTACAACCAGTTCATTTACACGAAGGATGGCGATGACCTGTACGTGAACTTGTTTAGTGCATCGCTTTTGAACTGGAAGGCGAAGGGCGTCAAGATCAAGCAGGAAACCGAATTTCCGAAGGGCGAAAGCGCAAAGTTTACCATTACGGGAAGCGGTAGTTTCGACATGAAGATCCGCCATCCGTACTGGGTGAAGGAAGACGCCTTCAAGGTCATCGTGAACGGCGATACCGTCGTGAAGAAATCAGACCCGTCGAGCTACGTTTCTGCGGGTAAGTCCTGGAAGTCCGGCGACGTGATCGAGGTGCTGTTCCCGATGTACACGCACGTGGAAGAACTCCCGAATGTTTCTGACTACGTGGCGCTTATGCATGGCCCCATCGTGCTTTCCGCAAAGACGGGGACTGCGAACCTGAACGGCCTCGTTGCCGATGACGGACGCTGGAGCCATATCGCGTCGGGAGCGCTTGAATCCCTGGATCAGGCCCCCATGTTGGCGAGCAAGAAGGAAGATATCCCTTCAAAAGTGGAACCCGTGAAGGGCGAGCCGATGCACTTCAAGGCGCCCTACCTTTTTGCGAACAAGAAGGACGCAAACTTGTTGCTGGAGCCGTTCTACGAAGTGCATGATGCCCGCTACATGATGTACTGGATGGTACTTACCGACCCCTCGATTCTGGAACGCTTGAAAAAGGAACAGGAAGAAGCGTTGGCGCTTGACGAGAAGACTGTAGATAAAGTAGCGCCTGGCGAGCAGCAGCCCGAAGTGGACCACCAGATGAAAACCGAAAATACGACCTCTGGCACGGCAAACGGTGAATTCTACCGCGACGCGGGTAAGTGCAATGCGGGCGACGGTGGCTCTATTAGCTACGTGCTCGAAACCAATAGCGAAGATTCCTTGAGCCTTATGGTTCGCTACTGGGGCAACGAATCCTGCTCGCGTACGTTTGACATTATGATCGATGGCGAAAAACTTGCGACCGAAAGCATCGAAGGCAAGTGGAACAAGAAGGAATTCGTGAACGAAATCTACGCGATTCCCGACGCCATGATCAAGGGCAAAAAAGAAGTCCGCGTGACGTTCAAGGCGGGTGCGGGCAACATGGTGGGCGGCCTCTACGGCGTGCGACTGCTCCGCAACAAGCCCAAGCCCGAAGTGACGGATGCCTTTCCGACGACGGTTACTGCGCCCGCGCACCCCGACTTGAAGGCGCGCGTGATGGGTGACGAGTTGCAAATTGCTTCCGCAACGGCACTTTCGCAGGGCTTTGCCGCAAGAATTTATGCGATGAACGGACGCCTGGTAAAATCCGTTGCGCTTCCGGCAGGTCAGTCCAGCTTTGGTATCGGTATTGCGGGGCTCGGTAACGGCACGTATATCCTGAAAATCCAACGCGATGGCTTCAGCTATGCTTCTACGCTGTTCAGGAAGGGCGGCTTTTGACATTCTGTCCATAAGAATCCCCCCGCAGGGGGTTCTTTTGAAGGCTTGTAAAAGATATTTTATAGTTGTTGCCTGGGGGCAGGAACAAGGAGTATGAAGATGTTTGGAATCAAGTATAGGCGAATCGCCTGTTCCGTTTTGATTGCAACCGCACTTTCGGCGGTGAGTTCTTTCGCGGTTACGAGCCAGTTCCGCGGTGTAAACTGGGCGGACAAACGCGACAATTTCGTCTCTGGCGTGCTCGTTCTTTCGGGCATGAGCCTTTCGGACAATTACCAGTCGGCATCGGTGGTGGCAGACCGCGTTATCGGACAGTTCCAGGAACTGTTCGGCACCAACAGCGTGCGCATTCCGGTGAACGAACCCACAATCCTCACGTTCTGGGACACCTACACGGGCGTTATCGACATGGGCCTTTCCAAGGGCCGTGTCGTGATGGGCTACTGGGGCCCCGCACAGCCTTCTGGCCCCAAGAATATGAATGACTGGTGGAGCATGTGGGCAAAAATCGTCGAAAAATACGGCGACCACCCGAATGCCTACTTTGAAATCTTCAACGAACCGCACATGTACAGCAAGACTGAACTGCGCGACCTTTATGCCCAGTGGTTGAGCAAGTTCCCTGATGTTCCGCGCGACCATATTCTGCTTGACGGCTCGGGCCTTGCGTGGAACGTGCCCGATATTGCCGACGACCCGCGCTTCGAGGGTTGCCTTTTCGCGGTGCACGAATACACGTTCTGGAACATGAGCATCACCACCGAGCAGGGCTGGAAGAACAGCTTCAAGGGCAAGGTGGGCAAGTATGCCGACCGCACCGTGTGTACGGAGTGGGGCGGCGCCATGGGCCCGGGCGAAAAGAATGGCGTGCATTACGACTACATGGATTACAACCAGCCGCCTAACAACTATTTTACGGCCTACATTCGCGGCATGTCCGATCAATTGCGCGAATGGGAAATGGGTAGTTTTTACTGGCCGGGCCTGCGCGATGGCGACTGGTACAGCATGACTAAGCGCACCGGCGAAGGCGCCAATATCAAGCTCGAAATCGTGAACCAATCGGGCGTGGACCGCATGAAGATGGCCTGGGCCGATACGGTCGAGACGACCCCGCTCGTACGCGAGGCGTTTAATGGCGAACCTGCTGCAATTCCGGGCGTAATCGAGGCCGAAAATTACGACAAGGGCGGTAATCGCTTCAGCTTTTACGACAAGGATGCCGCGAACAAGGGCGAAACCTACCGCGAAGATGCTGTAGATGTCGTTACCCTGGATGGCGCAACCTGCAACGGCGATGCCTGCAAGGGCTATGCCGTCGGGTATACCGAGGCGGGCGAGTGGCTCGAATATAGCGTGAAGGTCGCCACAAGCGGTAAGTTCGCAATCCGTGCGAACGTGGCGACCGCATCCGAGACATCAAAAATCCAGCTTTTTGTCGACGGCAAGGCGATTGGCGATACGGTGACTTTCGAGAAGGTCGACACTGTATGGACGGTGTACAAGGAAGTCGATATCGGCGTAGCAGACCTTACGGCAGGTGAACACATCCTGAAACTCGCTATTGCAGGGAGCTACGTGAACGTGGACTGGCTCAAGTTCTGCGAAGGCGAAAAGTGCGAAGAAACTTTGGGAATTCACGAAATCATGCCTGCATCCGTTACCAGGACTTCGGCCCCGCGCCTCCGCAAGCAGGGTGGCCGGCTGTTTGTCGAAAGGAACGGCGTGCGCTTTGACTTGACGGGGCACCGCATAAAGTAGTTCCATTGATAACTTGTCAATGAAAAGAAGTGTTTTTACCTAGAAATACCCTCTTTTAGAGGGTATTTTTTGTTTCGGAACTATACGCCAATAAGGGGTGTATGAGGAGATCTATGGGATTATGGATTCTTGCCGAGAAATCGGTCATTTGTGCGACTGCCTTGATGGTATCTGCGGCTCTTGCTGCCCCCCAGGCAACCTTCTACGTGTCCCCTTCGGGCAACGATGCCGCGGAAGGTACTAAGGATGCTCCCTTCAAGACGATTACGCAGGCGCAAAAAGCCGTGCGTGCCATAAACGGCACTATGACGGGCGACATCGAGGTGATTCTCCGCGAGGGCACCTACGCGTTGCCGGCAACTGTCAACTTCACCGAAGCCGATGGCGGTAAGGACGGCCACTACGTGCGCTATAAGGCGGCCGATGGCGAAAAACCCTTGATTACCGGCGGTATGCCCATTACGGGCTGGACTCTGCATGACGAAGCGAACAACATCTGGAAAGCCGAAGGCGTAGACGGTCGATTCCGCCAGCTCTACGTGAACAACCGCAAGGCGGTTCGTGCGTGCTTCCCCAACGTGATTGATGCAAAGGAAAAAGGCAACGGCGGTTTCGACCACGACTTTGTGCGCCTCACGAAGGTGGACTCTACGGGCCGCGCCTTCGATGTCTCTGCTGACTACGTCAAGAATATCAAGAACATCGAAGATGTCGAAATCCACTTGATGATTGCCTGGTCCGAAAACATCTTGCGCTTGGAAAAGGCTCAGGTGAACGGCGGCACCGCAAAGCTCATTCCCAAGGATCCCGAACGCACCAAGCTGTTCCACCGCGCTTTCCCCATGCTCGGCACCGCCTTCATGAGCAATCCGCCCAAGCAGCAGGTCTTTTATCTGGAAAATTCCTACGACCTGATTGACGCTCCGGGTGAATGGTACCTGGACGAAAAGAATCAAACGCTTTATTACAAGCCCCGTGAAGGCGAAAGCATGGCGACTGCCCATGTGGTTGCACCTCGCCTCAATACCTTGTTCAGCGTCTTGGGTAAGGATACCAAGAACAAAGTGGGCTACATGTCTTTCGAAGGCCTGACCTTCGCCCATTCCAACTTTACCCGCCCCAGTGACGAAGGCTTTTTGGATTTGCAGGCGGCAAACTTCAATGTAGACGTGCTTCCGGATCCTGGCCGTGGAAACTGGGAAAAGCTGAACAGCAACAAGTATTTGCTGTGGCGCCCCGATGCGGCGTTCCGCGTAGAAAATGCCCATCATTTCTTGGTGCAGGGCAACGTGTTCTCGCAGATTGCGGCTACGGGCCTCGACTTTGTCTCGGGCACTAACGATGACATGATCCAGGGTAACGCCTTCTTCGAAATCGGTGCCGCTGGCATTATGCTTGGCAAGTTCTATCAGGACTCCACGACCGAAATCCATATCGCTTATAATCCTAGCGACAAGGACGAAATCAGCACCCGCGATACGGTCAAGAACAACCTGGTCACCAACGTGACGAATGAGCATCAGGGAGCCGTGGGCATTGGCGCCGGTTACCCCCGCTACGTGGTGATCGAGCATAACGAAGTCTCTTACACTTACTACTCCGGCATTTCCATCGGTTTTGGCTGGACAAAGGCCCAGACGGCCATGACCAATAACCATGTGAACTGGAACGAAATTCACCATATTGCCCGCTTGCTTTGCGATTCCGGCCCGATTTACACCTTGAGTAACCAGGGTACCGGCAGCGAAATCCAGCACAACTATATCCACGATAACGGAACTTCCAAGTGGGCCGACTACTGGAATGTGCCCATCTACTTGGACGAAGGCTCCAGCGGTTTTACCGTGAAGGAAAACGTGTTCAAGAATTCCCCTGCAGGCGTGGGCCAGAATCAGGCGGGTCAGAATAATCTCCAGCAGTCCAACAACTATTACAGCGACGAAGTCGTGAACAATGCCGGTATCGAAAAAGATTTCCGCTACATCCGCGATATCAAGGAAATCCCGCTGGCTGATTTCAGCAACACTGTGTCACAGGAGGCCTTCAAGGCCGTGATGAGCATCCCGGGCGTTGTGCAGGCCGAAGACTACGATATGGGCGGGCAGAGCGTCTCGTTCAGCGACAAGGACTTCGTGAACGAGGGTAAAGTCTACCGCGAAGACGGCGTGGATGTTGTGGGTCTAGACTGTTCCGATTCCGCCATGACCCAGGATTGCAACGGCTATGCCGTCGGTTACACGCAGGCTGGCGAATGGGTCGAATACACCGTGAACTCCGTCATTGCGGGCAAGTTCGTGTTCCGCGCGAATGTCGCAACAGGCCTCGAAGGCGGTAGTTTCATGCTGCTCATCGACGGCAAGGCCGTTACCGATACCATCGCGGTGCCGCAGGGCGAAGACTGGAACACCTACGGGTTCGTGGAAGGCGAAACCTCCGAAATCGCGAAGGGCGACCACGTGCTTCGCATCCTGTTTACCGGCAGTTACGTGAACCTCGACTGGATCCAGTTCGCTCTCACCAAGGAAGAACTCACTGGCATCAAGAGTGTTGCGTACAACATGGACTTTATGCCGAATATGGACCGCTCGCTCAAGGTGTACGGCGCAAATGGCCGACTTCTCGGGCGTGTTGAAAACAGCAAGGGCAAGAACCTGGGAGAAACCCTGAAATTGGCCGGATTTGCGAACGGCATCTACATCGTTCGCGGGTCGGGCCATGGCAAGGCGCTCCGGGTGCAGGTGAAGTAGGCCGCCCTTTGATAACTTGTCCATGCGAAGTGGCTTTCTGAGGTGAAAAACCCCCGTTTTTGGGGGTATTTTTATCATGGTGGGTTGGAAAAAACGCTTTTTTCTAGCGAAAGGGATGTAACAATGAGGATAGGAAAGAATTTGAAATTGTCGTCGGCTTTGCTCGTTTTGGGGCTCTGCTCCTCTGCCATGGCCGAAAACCCGCTTATCCAGACATATTATTCTCCGGACCCGGCGCCTGTGGTGTTTGGCGATACGCTTTGCACCTATTCCGGCAACGACGAGGGTGGCAGTTTCTTCACGATGCACGGCTGGCGCGTCTCCTGCACCACGGATATGGTGAACTGGACCGACATGAACACCCTCATTCTGGAAGCGGGCGACTTTAACGGTTCTGCCAAGAAAAACGGCGACTGGGCGTCTCAATGCATTCGCCGCAATGACAAGTACTATTATTACGTGACCGTGGAATCCACCCGCGGCGGCCGCGCCGTCAACGTGGCCGTGTCCGACAAGAAGGAAGGCCCCTTCAAGGATGCCCTGAACGGCAAGCACCTGGCGGGTCCCAACTGGGACTACATCGACCCCACCGTGTTTATTGACGACGATGGCCAGGCATGGCTCTACTGGGGTAACCCGAAGCTTTATTATTGCCCCCTCAAGGAGAACATGATTGAATGCGCAAGCGAAATCAAGGTCTCCGACATGAGCACCTTTAACGGCAAGTATACCGAAGGCCCATGGATTCACAAGCGCGGCAAAAAATATTACATGATTTACGCCGCCGGCGGCATTCCCGAATCTATTGACTATTCCTGGAGCGATTCCCCGACGGGCCCCTGGACCTATAAGGGCGTCATTATGCCGAAAAACGAACCGGGTGCCGCGTTCACCGTCCACTCCGGCATTGTCGACTTTAAGGGCCGCAGCTTCTTCTTCTATCACAACCAGAAGAACGTGAAGGGCGGCGGCTACAGCCGTTCTACTGCCATCGAAGAATTCACCTGGAATGCCGACGGTACCATTCCCACGATCCGCGCCACCAACAATGGCGTCGTAAAGCCCATCAAGAACCTTGACCCGTTCGTGCGCGTGGAAGCCGAAACCAAGGCTTGGGTTGGCGGCATGACTGTCAATACGTCGGGCGGCTACACCATCATCGAACATGTCGGTGCCGAATACGGCAATGTCTTCCTCACCAAAATGAACAGCGGATTCTATACCAAGGTGCGTTCTGTTGACATGGGCGACGGTGCCGACCGCATTATCGTTTGCACCAGGGGTAACGGCGGCAAGCTTGAACTCCATGCCGGTTCCGAAAACGGCGCACTCCTTGCGTCCATGAATATCCCGTCTAGTTCTGCTTGGGAAGAACATACCTTCGACGTGACCGATGCCGCCGGCGTCGACGACCTGTTCTTTGTCGTCAAACAGGGCGGTTTCGATTTTGACTACTGGTACATGGAAAGCGAAAAGACTGCCGTTCCGCAGACGGCTTACAACGACAAGCCGGCGACAATTCCGGGCAAGATCGAGGCGGAAAACTACGACGAAGGCGGCCACAACAAGGCCTTCTACGACAACGACCGCGAAAATCAGGGCAAGGCCTACCGCGAAGACGAAGTCGACGTCGTTGACATTAGCGATTCCAAGTGCGGCGAAGTGGCCTGCACGGGCTACGCCATCGGCTACACCAACGAAGGCGAATGGGTGGAGTACACCGTCAATGTCACGGCGGATGCCAAGTACGATATCACTGCGAACGTCGCGACTGCGTTCGAAACTGCCGGTATGCAGCTGTTTGTTGACGACAAAGCGATTACGGATGCGATTACGTTCGAAAAAGTGGATTCCGTTTTCACCACCTACAAGGTTGTCGATGTGGGCTCCGTGGAACTCAAGAAAGGCGAACACGTACTCAAGTTGCTCATTACGGGCGGCTACCTGAATGTGGACTGGTTGCAGTTTACCGACCCGAACGGCACGATTTCCATCGCGAAGGATATGCACCTCGATGTGCATGCACAGACCACGTTCGATGTCTACGGACTTCTGGGTCAGTACATGGGCCGCGTGGAACTGCGGGGCGAAACGATATCCAGAGCGCTTGCACGGGAAGGGTTTGCCCGCGGGGTATACATGGTTCGTGACAGGGGACAATCCAGGCTCCAGCGTGTACAAGTAAGGTAATTTCCCACAAGGAAAATCTCGGATGCCCCGTCTGTCGAGACGGGGCTTTTTTTGCTTTTGATAAAACGTCCATGAAGATTGTTTTTGCTGTATTGTAAACAGCCTCGAAAAGGGGTATTTTTTTATTACACATGGAGTTTTATGAGGGATGTTATGAACAAGAGTTTCAAGAAAATTGGATTTCTTGGCCTTATCGGCCTTTTTGCCTGTGCGTCCGCATGGGCTCAACCGAACGACGAATGGAACGGCAAACCGCGTGTTTTCGGCGTAAACCGGCTTAATCCGCACGTGACCTCGATGCCCTACACTACGGTGGAAGAGGCTATCAAGGGCGACCGCCATGCTTCCGAGTGGTACCAGACGCTTTCGGGCAAGTGGAAGTTCTTCCATGTCGATAAGCCTAGCCAGCGCAACAACGACTTCTACAAGGACAACTACGATGTTTCGGGCTGGGACGAAATCCCGGTGCCGTCTTCTTGGCAAATCCTTGGTTATGACCATCCGATATACACGAATGTGGTTTATCCGTGGGCACAGAACAACAGGGTCTCTGCTCCGTATGCTCCTACGGACTTTAACCCGGTGGGCCATTACCGCCGCACCTTCACCGTTCCCGAAAAGTGGGATGGCAAGAGAATTCGCTTGCACTTTGAAGGCGTGGAATCTGCTTACTACGTCTGGGTGAACGGCAACTACGTGGGTTATAGCGAAGATACCTTCACCGGTCATGAATTCGATATCAACAAGTACCTGCGCAAGGGTGAGAACAATATCTCCGTGCAGGTGTTCCGCTGGTGCGACGGCTCCTGGCTCGAAGACCAGGACTTCATCCGTCTCTCGGGCATCATGCGCGATGTATATATCTACGCCGTGCCGACGGTACATATTCAGGATTTCCAGATCGATGCGACACTCACCAACAACTACACCGACGGTTTGCTGAAGACTACCGCATGGATTTACAACTCTACGGCGTCCGCTTCCGGCGACTACACTGTGGAGCTTTCGCTTTACAACGACAAGGGTGCTGAAGTGATTGCTCCCTCTTCGCAGAAGGTTTCGGGAATCAGCGCTGGTGGCGAGAAGAGCGTGCATTTTGAACTGCCTCTTACCAAGCCGGACCGCTGGTCTGCTGAAACCCCGAACCTTTATTCCGCGGTGCTTGTCATCAAGGACGGCAGCGGCAAGGTAATCCAGGTCGAAAGCAACAAGATCGGTTTCCGCAAGGTCGAAATCAAGAAGGAAAACGGGGCCCCGCGTCTGCTGGTGAACGGCATGCCGGTGAAGTTCCATGGCGTGAACCGTCACGAACTCGATCCGGATAACGGTCGCGCGGTGAACTACGAGCGCATGGAACAGGACATCATCCTGATGAAGAAATTCAATATCAATGCGCTCCGCATGTCCCACTACCCGAACAATCCGATGATGTACGATCTTTGCGACAAGTACGGCATTTACGTGATTGACGAGGCGAACGTCGAAAGCCACGGTGCGAACGGTGACCTGCCCAAGAGCAGCGACGACTGGCGCGCCCCGGTGGTGGATCGCCTGAACAGCATGGTGCAGCGCGACAAGAACCACCCCTGTATTATTCTGTGGTCGCTCGGTAACGAAGCGGGTAACGGCAACGTGTTCGCCTCCGAACGCCAGCGCGCTCACGAGATTGACTCCACCCGCTACGTGCATTACGAAGGCGACAACAACAATGCCGACGTGACGAGCCAGATGTACTGGGGATACGACTATATCGCAGGTTACAAGGATGCGAACAAGCCCGTGATGCTCTGCGAATACGAACACGCCATGGGCAACTCCGTGGGCGACCTGAAGGAATACATGGACGCCTTCTATGGCAACCCGCGCGCCTTCGGCGGCTTCATCTGGGACTTCATCGACCAGGGCCTGCACCACAAGGGCACTCCGTACTGGGAATTCGGTGGCATGTGGGGTGACTGGCAGAACGACGACAACTTCTGTGCGAACGGTCTCGTGTTCCCCGACCGTGCAATCCAGCCGGAAATGTGGGAAGTCAAGTACCAGTACAGCCAACTGCGCGTGAAGAATGTCGATGCCGCCAAGGGCAAGCTCGAAATCGAAAACCGCTATCTTTT
This sequence comes from Fibrobacter sp. UBA4309, assembly GCF_002395745.1. Classification (GTDB taxonomy): domain Bacteria; phylum Fibrobacterota; class Fibrobacteria; order Fibrobacterales; family Fibrobacteraceae; genus Fibrobacter. Next base: position 72,503 of record NZ_DGUN01000051.1, on the reverse strand, counting down.
CAAGAACCTGGGCGACTTCCTCGATGCCGTCTGGGAAATCAGGGAAAACGGCAAGGTCATCAAGACTGGCAGGCTAGATGGTTCGCAGATGAACATCGGTCCCCTGCAGAAGAAGGAAGTGACCATCGAGATGCCGAAAATCGAGACAACAGTCGGTGCCGAATACCACCTGGATATCGATTTCCGCCTCAAGAAGGATGAACTCTGGGCGAAGGCGGGACATAGCGTCGGTCACGAACAGTTCGGTATCGATTTGGGCCAGCTCTGGTCCACCGAAGTGGATGTCAGCACCATGAACGGTTTCAAGGTCTCCCGCGTGAGCGGGCTCTCCATCGAGGGCACGGATTTCAAGATCAACTTTGATGAGAAGGCAGGTACGCTTGCCAGCTATATTCTCGGTAAGGATACCATCATCAAGAACGGTGGCATTCCCAACTTCTGGCGCGCCCCGACCGACAACGACAAGGGATTCAATATGGAAAGGGGCCACGGCGAATGGCGCAAGGCGAGCAAGAACCGTAATGTGTCCTCCGAAGTCAAGGAAGTTTCTCCGCAAGAGACCCAGGTGACATTCAACTTCGGTTTCCCGGATGTGGGCAGCTCCAAGATGAAGATGACCTACTACGTTTACGGCAGTGGCGATATCGTTGTGGAATACACTTTCAATCCGGACGGCTCCAAGAGCTACATCCCGAACGTGGGTACGCTATTCACGGTTCCGGAAGGCTACGAGAAGGTCCGCTGGTTCGGCCGCGGCCCGGACGAGAACTACATCGGTCGTAACCGCGGAAGCTTTATGGGCCTATTCTCCACGCTTGCCGACTCCATGACGGTCAAGTACATGGAAATTGGCGAAACGGGCCAGCGTACCGACGTGAAGTGGGCGACTCTCACGAACAAGGAAGGCAAGGGCCTCATGATTGTGGGTAACCCGCGCATGGAATTCAGCGCCCAGCATTACACCCCGGAACAGCTCTCCGACGTGAAGCTCCCGTGGGAACTCAAGCGCAACAAGGACATCACCCTCCGCGTCGATCTGCACCAGATGGGTCTCGGTGGTATCAATTCCTGGGGAGCCGAACCGCTTGCCGCCTACCGCCTGAATGCGAACAAGGAATACTCGCATAAGTTCCGCATAGCCCCGATCCGCCAGCTGTTGAACGACCCGACCGAATACTCGCTGCTCGGCTTCAAGAACTTTGGCTGGAACGATTTGCCGGCGGAACCCTATGGTCAGAAGGAAATGGACGCGATATACGAGAACCAGCCGGATATAGATGTCACTCTCCCGATAAAGGTCTCCAAGCCTCTCGTCTTCAGAAATTCCGAAACCGAGCAAAGCTATCGCGTGTTCGACATGCAGGGCCGCATTGTGGCGAAGTTCATGACGCGCGGTGTCGAAGACCTTCACGAAAAAACCGCTAGCGCGGTACAGCGTTCGGGAATTTATCTGGTGAAACCCAGTAACGGTGGCCAGACATTCCGCATCAAGGTCAAGAAGTAAAGTTCCTATACACACACCATACCAAAAGCATTCCGGGAGAGTATCTTCCGGAATGTTTTCTGGAAAGTGAGGAGAGATGGTTCATTTCGTTAAGAATAAAGCTGTAAAGTTCGGCCTGGCGCTTGTGCTGGCTTGTGGCACCTTTACGGAAACGCAGGCGGAAAATCCGCTTACGCTCTGGTACGATAGCGATGCGGGGACGGAATTCACGAACGCGCTCCCCATCGGGAACGGCTACATGGGTGGTATCGTCTACGGTGGCGTTGCCAAGGATATCATCGGCCTGAACGAAGGTACCGTCTGGTCGGGCGGCCCGGGCGACAACAACAAGCAGGGGGCGGCTAGCCACCTGAAGGATGCCCGCGATGCCCTGTGGCGCGGTGACTACAGGACTGCCGAATCCATCGTATCGAACTACATGATTGGCCCCGGCCCGGCAAGTTTCCAGCCGGTGGGCGATCTCGTGATTACCACGTCACATTCGGGTGCCACGAATTACCGCCGCGAACTCGACCTCAAGACGGCTCTTGCAAAGACGACCTATACGGCGGGCGGCGTGAAGTACACGCGCGAATATTTCGCGAGTTACCCGGACCACGTGATTGTTGTTCGTTTGTCTGCAGACAAGAGCGGATCGGTGAGTTTCGGCGCGACCATGACGACTCCGCACCGCAACAACAAGATGTCGAATAGCGGCAATACGCTCGTTTACGACGTGACGGTAAATTCCATCAAGTTCCAAAACCGCCTGAACGTGGTGGCCGATGGCGGTACGGTTTCCGTCTCGAACGGGAATATCAACGTGCAGGGCGCGAATTCCGCGATGCTCGTGCTTACGATTGCGACAAACTTCAAGTCGTATAACGATGTTTCGGGTGACCCGGGTGCCATTGCCGAGGGCATCATGAGCAAGGTCGAGGGCAAGTCTTACGATGACTTGTTCAATGCCCACTTGAAGGACTACCAGGCGATTTTCAATCGCGTGAGTATTGATCTGGGCACCGCCGACAAGAGCGCGGGCGACATCACCAGCACCCGCGTGAAGAATTTCAATTCTACGAACGACCCCTCGCTTGTGGAACTCCATTACCAGTTCGGACGCTACCTGCTTATTGCAAGTTCCCGCAAGGGCGGCCAGCCCGCGAACCTGCAGGGGATCTGGAACAAGGACACGAACCCGATGTGGGGTAGCAAGTACACCACGAACATCAACCTCGAAATGAACTACTGGCCGGTAGAGACGGCGAACCTCGAGGAATGCGTGTGGCCTCTCATCGACAAAATCAAGAGCATGGTGCCGCAGGGCGAAAAGACTGCCAAGGTGCACTGGGGCGTAGACGAAGGCTGGGTGGAACACCACAATACCGACCTCTGGAACCGTTCTGCCCCGATTGACGGCGCGTGGGGGCTCTGGCCGAGTGGTGCTGGCTGGCTCAGCACGCACCTGTGGGAGCATTTCCTCTTCAATCCGACCGACAAGGCTTATTTGCAGGATGTCTATTCTACCATGAAGGGAGCGGCGCTCTTCTTCGTGAACAGCCTTGTGGAAGAGCCGACGACCGGCAACAAGTACCTGGTAACGGCCCCGAGCGATTCTCCGGAAAACGACCACAGCGGCTACAACGTCTGCTTTGGCCCGACGATGGATAACCAGATTATCCGCGACGTGCTGAACTACACGATTGAGGCGTCCAAGATTCTCGGCGTCGACGAGGATGTTCGAGCCAAGATGGAAGCGACCGTCAAGAGGCTCCCGCCTACAAAGACGGGCAAGTACGGCCAGATTACGGAATGGCTCCAGGACTGGGACGACCCGAACAACAAGAACCGCCATATTTCGCACTTGTACGGCCTTTTCCCGAGCGCGCAGATTACGCCCGAAGAGACTCCCGACCTGATCAAGGGCGCAGGCGTCACGCTGCAGCAGCGCGGCGACGATGCGACCGGTTGGTCCTTGGCCTGGAAAATCAACTTCTGGGCCCGCATGCACGACGGCGATCATGCCTACAAGATGATCCGCATGCTCCTTACGCCGAACAAGACTTACAACAACCTCTTCGATGCGCACCCGCCGTTCCAGATTGACGGCAACTTCGGTGCGGTCTCGGGCGTGAACGAGATGCTCATGCAGAGTCATAACAACAGGATTAACTTGCTGCCCGCGCTCCCCTCGCAGTGGAAGGATGGAAGCATCAGGGGTATCCGTGCCCGCGGCGGCTTCGAGATTGATTCTATGGCCTGGAAGGGCGGCAAGCTCACGTATGTCGCCATCAAGTCCGATGTGGGGCAGACGCTCAACTTGGTGAACGGCTCCAACAAGTTCACTACTGCGACGGTTCCCGGAAAAGTCTATGAATTCGACGGCAACCTCAAGCTCACGAACCAGCCGTACGAACCGGTCGAGGTCCCGGGCAAGATCGAAGCCGAGAGCTATGTCGCTATGGATGGCGTGCAGATTGAACCCGACGAGGCCGGCGTGCCGAATCTCGGCTGGATCAATGACGGTGACTGGTCCAGCTACCTGGTGAAGATTCCTTCGGCAGGGAAATACACTCTCACGGCCCGTGTGGCGACGGCCTCCGAAGAAGAAAGCTCCATTACCGTGACGGATACGGCGGGGAAGGTGCTTGGCTCCATTACCGTAGACCCCTCGAAGACAGATGGTTGGAACGATTGGTACGAAGCCACGGGCACCCTTGATTTGGCTGCCGGCGAACAGAAGCTCGTGTTCACCTATAACGGTGGCGACACGTACCTGATGAATGTGGACTGGTACGAAATCAAGGGGGAGGGAATGCCGGTCATGCCTGTCCATACGGCTGTATCCATGATCTCCGTTCGCGAAATCCGTATGGCGCGAGCCTCGGTAGCCCTGATGGTCAACGTGCCGGCTGGTACTGGCTTTACGGCGGTGCTCTACGACACCAACGGGAATCTGGTGGCAAAGAAGACTGGCTCGGGTTCCGGTGTCGTGGAATTCGCCTCGCTGAAATCTGGAATCTACGTGGCGCAAGTCCGCTGCGGTTCCGCAAGCAAGGTCATTAAAATAAAGGCTTTGTAATTCTTTAAGAAAGATCTCCACATCCAACCCAAAAAACGCTCCGGGATACCGGAGCGCTTTTTGTGATGTAGAAAAGGCGTCCCGGAAAGGACGCCTTTGGGGGGAGAGAATATAAAGTAATCTTACTTCACGAAGCTGGCAGGCAGCGTGAACTGCTTGAGGAACGGCCAGCCAATCTTGCCGTCGCCCTGTTCGTGACCGCCACCCTGCTTGGTGCAGAGCACGACCTTCACGCCGTCCCTGCAGTTGGAGTATTCGTCGCAGCCGCTGGCGTTCTTGGTTGCAGAACCGGTGCATCCGTTCTTTTCTTTCCAGAATTCGAAGGTTCCCTTGGCTCCGAGGAAGTTCAAACCGTCATTGAAGCCGCTATCGCCACCTTCGTAACGGCAGGTACCGTCGTTGGTGCCGCGGAAGTTGATGACAGAAATCGGACGATCCGGGTTGCACTGGGCGCTGTTCGTCTTGTTCAGGTCCATACCTGCAGGAGCGACTGCGGCATAGACGTCAGACATGAAACAGGCCACGTGGTTACTCATACCGCCTCCCATGGAGAAACCGGTCGCATAGATGCGCTGCGGGTCGATACAGGCGATTTCCTTGACTGCCTTGATCATTTCGCGGGAGAACTTGACGTCGTCGTCGTTAGAGCAGCAGGGACCTACGTTCCAGCCGGGCATGTTGCCCATCATTCCGCCACCGCCCTTGGCCGTGCCATCCGGGTACAGGGTGATTACGCCTTCGGGATCGGTCTGGGACCTGTAAGTCGTGCCACTGTACTGGCCTTCACCGGATCCGCCAATCGGGTGGTAGTCGACAACGAGCGGTACCGGCTTGTCGCCCTTGTAGGTGTCCGGAATGTGCATAATGAAGGTACGCTTCTTGCCGTCGACGGTCACGTACATTTGCTGCTTGTCTACGTGCTTTGCGGTCTTGCCGGAGCAGTCGACCGTAATCGGGTCCTGGCTCGCGGAGGACTTTGCCTCTTCGGAGCTGGTCGGAGCCTCGACACTAGAAGAAGACTTGACGACGTCATTCGAGCTCTGGGCGACCGTGGCAGAACTCGTGGTGTTGGTGCCGCGTTCCATCTTGATGACTACGTCTGTTTCCACTTCTGCAGACATCGTGTAGGAGACGTTCTTGTAGCCGTCCAGCGCGAACATGAGGGAAGGAAGCGGATCGCCTTCCTTGAGGAGAGCATTCTTGCCCTTCACGATATAGGTCTGCGAGGATCCGTCGGCGGTTACGCGTACGAAGTTTGCGCTATGGCCGGCAGCCTTGGCGAGGTCAATGCTCACGGAGCCGTTAATCTCGTAGAAGGAACGCTGGAAGGTGACCTTGCCGAGAGCGTTGATTGCAGAAATCTTGAGTTGGTGGGCGTTCACGCCGTCAAGCGAGAAAACGCCGCCGTGGATGTTTGCGGACATCCTTGCGCTGGCAACGCCGAACAGGGCGTCCGAATCGGTGTTGATGCTGAACGTACCGTCTTCGGCGGTCGTTGTAGCGACTCCTGCGTAGTTGAAAGAGTTGATGGTTACGCCAGCGAGTGCTCTGCCCGAGCCGGCAGATTGGACTTTACCGCTAATACTCCAGGCGAACGCCATAGTACTAGACATTGCCAAAATGCTGGCAAGTCCCATAATTTGGGGAAATTTCATTTTTGACTCCTTTTTTTCCAAACCGCTCCCTTGCGGTATTCTTTTAGAAAAGTAAATCTTTTTCGTCTCAAATGCTAGAGTATTGTGTAAAAAAATGTTGATATAAATAACGGATTGCCTAAAATGCGCAAAAAACAATAAAAATTCGTGTAAGAAAAAATTGTACTTGGATAAAGTGTCAATAGAACCTTGATTTCCCCGCAATGCATTGCCTTTTTTGCGAGATATTTTTTTCTATGTGGGTTGGCGTGGTGGCCGGCCGCATTAAAATAAGGGATGTACAGGATATGAAAAATATTCTCTTAACTGCAACAAGGGTTGCTGCCGTGGCTCTTGCGGCATCGACTTTCTCTTTCGCAGGGCCCGGCTTGGCCGATGGCGCCGCGAAGTTCATCGGTAACATCACTCAGTCTGGCACTGCTCCTGGTCCTAATGACCAGTTTACCCAACTCTGGAACCAGGCTACAGCCGAAAACGGCTGTAAGTGGGGCTCTGTCGAAGGAACCCGCGGCCGCTACAACTGGGGCTCCTGCGATGCCGCCTATAACTGGGCAAAGAATAACGGTGGGCACTTCAAGTTCCACGCCTTGGTGTGGGGCTCCCAGTATCCGGGCTGGCTTAACGGCCTCAGCGTCGACGAAACCAGGAAGGCGATTACCGCCTGGTTCGATGCGGTCAAGGAACATTACCCCGAAATCGAGATGATTGACGTGGTGAACGAGGCTATCCGTACGGGCAACAACAGCTATCATTCTCCCTACGGCAAGAACAACAACATCATTCCGGCTCTCGGCGGCGACAACAATGGTGACTATACCTTCATAACCACCGCCTTCAAGATGGCGCGTGAACGCTGGCCGAAGGCAATCCTTATCTATAACGACTACAACACTGTCCAGTGGAACAAGGATCAGGGTATCCAGCTTATCCAGACCATCAAGAAAAACGGCGCTCCGGTCGATGCCTACGGCCTGCAGGCCCACGACATGATGAGCCAGGGCGGTGGCCAGGGCGGTACCGGTGGCGGCGGCGTCTGCTTGAACATCAATACGCTCAAGAGCATTACCAAGGAAATCTGGGACAAGACCCAGACCCCGATGTTCATCAGCGAATACGACATCGCGACTACCGACGACAACATCCAGAAGCAGTGCTACTCCGAACAGATTTCGCACTTCATGGAAAACGAGCATGTTGCGGGTATTACCTTGTGGGGCTATGTCTATGGCCATACCTGGCTCGACTGTAACGGAAAGGCTCCCGGATGCTCCGGCATTCTCAAGGACGGCAAGGACCGCGCCGCCCTGGCGTGGCTCAGGGATTACCTGAAGACCAACAAGGGCGTGAACACGACCGGCCTTCCGACTGGCGTCTTGACGACCGTGGATCCCGAACCGCAGCTCCCGTTCAAGGGAGAGGCCATCGCCATCCCGGGCAAGATCGAGGCCGAAGACTTTGACATTCCGGGCGTGGGCCGTAACGAAGACGGCACCAGCAACGATTCTTACGGTGACGATTCCGAGAACCATGGCGACAGCGACTACCGCAAGGGCACTGGCGTCGACCTGTACAAGAAGGCGACGGGCGTTATCGTTGGCTACAACAGCGAAGGCGACTGGCTCGAATGGACCGTGAACGTGAAGGAGGCGGGCGACTACACCATGTTTGCCGCCGTGGCAGCCGCAGGTTCTACCTCTAGCTTCCAGCTTTCTCTCGACGGCAAGGAACTCACCGGCGTGGTTTCGGTTCCTGCGGCAACGTCTGGCGAAGAAAACTACGATGACTACAACAAGGTCAGCGCGAATGTGACCCTCCCGGCGGGCAAGCATATCTTGCGCATGGACGTGACCGGCGCCTGGTTCGACGTGGACTACTTCACCTTCGTGAAGGGGAAGGACGCTACCGATCCGGAACCGATTGTGAAGGATGAACCGGGCACGGACGCTATCCCGCAGGTCGTGAAATACGACCCGAACGCCCTCCAGGATTACTTCGTGTTCGACATGCACGGCGTCAACCTGGGTGTCATGAGTGCCTATGGTTTCGACGGCGCCGCGGAAATCCTCCGTTCTTCTGCCGACATTAAGTGCTCGGGTGTGTACCTGCTGCGTAACCGCTTTACCGGAGAAATGCAAAAAATCCGTATCGCCCGCTAATCGTACCCTGAAAAGCTCGAAATTCTAGAAAACGGGTCCCGAAACGGAGGTTTCGGGGGTCGTTTTTGCTGTTTCTATGGATAGATTGTCCATGGAAACACTCTTCAGGCGTGAAAAAGTCCACATTTTTCGGGGTAGTTTTATTATGGGTTGGCAAGGCTGTCGGCCTTATTAACAATAATTCAAGGATGTGGATCATGAAAAACATACTTTCATCAGTTGCTAGGGCCGCAACGATCGCTCTTGCGGCGTCGACGGTCTCTTTCGCAGGGCCCGGCCTGGCCGATGGCGCTGCCAAGTTCGTCGGTAACATTACGACACGCGGTCAGGTTCGTAGCGACTTTACGCAGTTGTGGAACCAGATTACCGCCGAAAACGAATGTAAGTGGGCCTCTATCGAAGGTTCCCGCGGTAATTTCAACTGGAGCGGTTGCGATGCTGCCTACAACTGGGCAAAGAACAATGGCGGGCACTTCAAGTTCCATGCCCTGGTTTGGGGCTCCCAGTATCCGAACTGGTTGAACGGCCTTAGCGCAAACGATACCAAGACGGCCATCACGAACTGGATGGACGCCGTCAAGAAACATTACCCCGATCTTGAAATGATTGACGTGGTGAACGAAGCTATCAAGTCTGGTGGCGGTTACCACTCTGGATACGGCAATAACAACAACATCATTCCGGCACTCGGTGGCGATAACGGCAACTACGAATTCGTGGTGACCGCATTCAAGATGGCTCGTGAACGTTGGCCGGATGCAATCCTCATTTATAACGACTATAACACTGTGCAGTGGCAGAAGAACGAAGGTATCGACCTGATCAACAAGCTGAAAAAGGCTGGTGCTCCGGTTGACGCCTACGGCTTGCAGGCTCACGACATGCAGGTTTCCGGCGGTCAGGCTGGTGGCCAGGGCGGTGGCGGTTCCTGCTTGAACATCAATACGCTCAAGAGCGCTATTGAAGAAATCTGGAGCAAAACCCAGATGCCGATGTTCATCTCTGAATACGATATCGCTACTGCAGACGATAACGACCAGAAGAACTGCTACTCTCAGCAGATCTCCTACTTCATGGAAAATGAACACATCGCCGGTATCACCCTTTGGGGCTATATCTACGGTTCAACTTGGACCACGAACGGTAACTCCGGTATTATCAGGGATGGCAAGGATCGTCCGGCCATGACCTGGCTCAAGGATTACCTCTCCAAGAACAAGGGTGTCAACACGACGGGCCTTCCGACGGGCGAACTCACTCAGGTCGATCCGGAACCGCAGCTCCCGTTCAAGGGCGAAGCGATTGCCGTCCCGGGCAAGGTTGAAGCCGAAGATTTCGACATTCCGGGCAAGGGCAAGAACGAAGACGGCTCCTCCAACCAGTCTTACTATGACGCCGATTCCGAAAACCATGGCAACTCCGACTACCGCAGCGATACCGGCGTTGACCTGTACAAGAAGGCTACCGGGGTCGTGGTGGGCTACAACAACGAAGGCGACTGGCTCGAATACACTATCAATGTTGCCGAAGCAGGCGAATATACCTTCTTTGCCGCCGTGGCTGCCGCAGGTTCTACCTCCAGCTTCCAGATGTCCCTCGATGGCAAGGAACTCACCGACAAGATTTCTGTGCCGGCCGCATCTTCTGGCGAAGAGAACTACGACGACTACAACAAGGTCTCTGCCAACGTGACGCTCCCGGCCGGCAAGCATATCCTCCGCATGGATGTGACTGGCGCCTGGTTCGACGTGGACTACTTCACCTTCGTGAAGGGTGCCAACGCGACCGACCCGGAACCGATCGGCGGCGGAACCGATGGAATCGTGAAGGACGTCCAGTTCGAACAGAACACCCTCCAGGACTACTTCGTGTTTGACCAGCAGGGCGTGCGCCTCGGCGTGCTGAGCGCCTACGGCTTCGATGCTGCCGCTGAAATCCTCAAGACTTCCAGCGCAGTGAAGAACTCGGGCGTCTACTACCTGCGTAACCGCCTCACTGGACAGCTCCAGAGCGTCCGCGTGGCCCGTTAAGAGAATCCTAATCCAAAACACCGCAGGCCCCCGGAGTTATCCGGGGGTCTATTTATTTTCTTGGAAAAAGTTGCCGGAAATATTTCTAGATTTCGGCGCGTTATGGCAGAATATGTTGCGACCACATCTCCAGGGAAGGCCAACTATTTCCCGGCTATCGACGGGCTGCGCCTCCTGGCGAGCATCAATATCGTGATGCTCCACCTGGGGAGCTCGAATGCGCTAGCCTACATGTCGGATTGCAAGTGGCTCATGCCCATCATCGACGCACCCGCGTTTGCGGCGGGCATTTTCTACGTATTTGCCGGATTCCTGTTCGCAAGCAAGTTCAACGACCCGGACAGGCGTATCGCGACCATCCCGTTCATGTTCAGCCGTATCGCCAAGCTTTACCGGCTGCATTTCTTTATGACGCTCCTGATGTTCGTGGTACTCGTGTTCAAGTTCAGCGGGTATTCGCACTTGCCGTCGCTTGGCGAGCTGGGTGATTGCGCGTCCCGCGGGCTTGCCGCGATGGCGCATCCCTGGCGGAGCCTGCTCTTGCACCTTTCGCTGACGTGGTCCATTGTCCCCGACTTGGGGATGAAACTGAACGAACCCTCCTGGTCGCTTACGAGTTTTTTCGTGTGCTACGCCATTACGCCGTGGTTCAGCCGCTGGCTCTTTAGGCAGAACCGACGCACGCTCTGGATTCTCTTTGGCGCGGTGTTTGTTCCGGGGATTGTCTGGGCGGCGGTCTTCGGCCTGACCGGGAATCTCTGGTTCGACGGCTATGCGGCCAAGTACAGGTTCTTCCACATGTTCGCGCCGGTGCGCATATTCGAGTACATTTTCGGCATGGTCATTTTCCGGTTGTACAAGGAAGGTTTCTTTGATTTTCTCAAGCGCGATTACGTTAGCGGGCTCGCGCAGGCGGTGTTGCTGGCCGCACTTTACGGGAGCCTCTTCCTGATGGGGCCGTCCAACAATCCCGGCGTGAATTACTTTATTCACCATAGTTTCCCGATTCTCGTTTACGGGATGTTCGTCTTGTCGCTTCTGAGCGGCAAGGGGTTCATGGCCCGGTTTTTCTGCATCGGGATTGTGCGCCGTGTCGGCCGCGCGAGCTTCTATCCGTACCTCATCCACCTGCCGTTCATTACGATCGCCTGGGGCATTTGCAACTTGAACTGCCCCAAAAATACCGTTCTCTTCATGGTGTTCGTGTATGCGGTCAGTACGCTGTATATGGAGTTCAAGACTTGGCGCCGCAAGCGGAAGAAAGCAGTGGGTAATTAGAACTTAGAGGGGGCCCCATCACTCTTGTACATGCGCCTGTATGAAAGTGATGATCCTCGGCGGGTTGGACTAGCGATGGTATAAAAATGATGGATCCTCCTTCGGAGGATGACTGGTCAAGGATGACTCTCAATTATCAATCATCCTACACTCCGCGTTTTCGTGTGACGCAGGGCACTTTGGCAACATCTTGTTTGAAATTTTTTGTTTACGAACCGACGTTTTTACGCCGTGTGCAACGGAATTATTACATACTGTGGGGTGCAATATTTCGTGGGTTCAATTATATTTAGGGTGGGTGGGAAAACAAAAAAAACGAAGGAAAAAAGAATGAAATCTTTACTGAAGATTACGACATGCGCGGTCGCGTTGGCCGCTGTCGCGGGTACTGCTGCCCCGAAGTATCCGTTCCCGCAGAACGTGAAGAATCCGCACGGCTATACTATCCCGTTTGCCGATACGGATATGATCAAGGCGCACTTCAATCGGTGGAAGACTGCCTTTTACGACGGTAACCGTGGCTGGATTTTATCTCCGGACGGAACCGGCTCTACCGTTTCTGAAGGTATTGCTTATGGTATGTTGATTGCCGTGTATATGGATGACGGCTCCAATGGCGCCAAGGAGATGTTTGATAAACTCTATAGCACCTGGAAGAGCAATGCCGACGGTACCGGTGGTGGTATGAACTGGCGTGTGGGTGACGGTGCCCAGGGTGGCACGGCAACGGACGCTGACTTCGATGCGGCTCTCGCTCTCTTGATGGCTGCAAAGCAGTGGAGTAACGACTCCTACTTGAACGACGCCAAAACCCTTATCAGTTGGATTGCCCAGAACGATATCAACGGTGGCCATGTCAAGCCGGGTAACAGGTGGAATACCGCATTCAACCCGAGCTATGGCGCTCTCGCCACGATTGAACTTTTCAAATCTGTTGACACTAACGGTCCGTGGAGCAATGTACTTTCGACTACGGCTAGTGATTTGAGTCAGTGCCAAAATGGTACGTCGGGTCTCGTGACCGACTGGTGTGACTGGAATTCCCATCAGCCGATGATCAACCGCGAGGCTGCCGTTGGTGACGGTGCTACAATGGCCGCCTTCTTTGACGATGCCGCCCGTACTCCGTGGCGTACCGCCTGGGCCTACTACTGGTATGGCAATAATGATGCCAAGAGCTTCAACAAGAAAATTGTGAACTGGCTCTATTCTGCCACCTTCAACGATGCCGGTGGTATCCAGTCCGGTTACAAGCCCGATGGTTCCGACCCCAATATCAGTGCCCGTAAGTTCGTTTCTTCTACGTTCTCCGGCGGTCTCGGCCTTGCGGCATCCAGTTTCGATGGTGAAGCGGACAAGGCTTACATGGAAACTGTGTACAAGGTCCTTGCTTCTCTGACTAGCTGCGAGTCTGCCAGCAATTGCGGTCAAGACAATGTTCCGGGTGAAAAGTACTACCCGGCAACCTTGAATATCCTCTATTTGCTCCTCATGACCGGTAACATGCCCAACTTCTACGATATGAACAGCTTTACGAAGTTTACCCCCGATCCGTCCTTGATGCGTGGCGTCAGGATGCCTTCCGGTATCCAGCAGGCTAAGGAAGATTCTTCGGTCGGTCTTTCTGGTTTCTGGAAATGGGGTGCCTATCATGACAAGTGGTCCAATACCGGTACGCAGATGAAGCCGGATTCCGGTTCTTCTCCGCTGTTCCTCGGTAGCGAAGGCATTACCGCCGAAGCGTTTATCGAGATCGGCCCGGAACCGGCTTATGGTTCTGCTGATGCCAATGCCGGTCACTATCCGAGTGCCGGTATCGCCATGAACTTCAAGGCCGATGAATCCGGTGTGGATTTCACCGCTCTTGGTGTGAGCGCTGTTCGGTTCAATATCAAGACTGAAGGAACAATCCGCTTTGCCTTGCTCAATACCTCTACTTCCGAAGCGGGTGGTGAACCGGGCTATATGCTGGAAACGACCAATGGTTATGAAACCATCAAGCTCAAATTGGCTGGTGGCGGCTCACCCACTGTTGGCGATCTTACTGTTCCGACTTGGGTCAATGACCCCTCCACTGCGAACGATGTCATGAAGACTGCTTCTGGCGTGAAGTTCGAAGCCAAGATGCCTAAGGGTGGCTACGCTTCCATCTCCCTCAAGTCCATCGAGTTCCTCGATGCGAGCGGCCAGGTTATCGATCCGGTCAAGCTGACGGGCATCGAAATCAAGGAAGTTATCCCGCCGTCTTCTTCCAGCACGGTTGTGGGCTCTTCTGCCTCCATCGGCGGCTCTTCCAGTTCGGGCTCCGTGTCCATCGCCATGGCTGACGCTCTCAGCACCATCAAGGTCCACACGAGCGGTCTCCAGGTCCAGATTCTCAACGCCAAGATCGGCTCCAGCTACGCTATCATGAGCGTCCAGGGCAAGGTGGTTGCTTCTGGCAAGATTACTAGCGCCTCGCACGCTGTCACCCTCCCGAACAAGGGTGTGTTCCTTGTGAAGGTAAACGGCGACATCCGTCCTGTCAGCGTTAAGTAAAACCTTCGTTTTTCTTTGAAAAACCGGGGCCTTCGGGCTCCGGTTTTTTGTATATTCTCGGCCATGGATATAGGATCGCTTCATTTCCAGAACCCGGAAGCCTTCTGGCTGTTTATCCTGGTTCCTGTTCTTGTTGCGCTGTACGTGTACCGTCAGCACCGTCGTAAGAGTACTATCAAGTTTCCTGCCCTTTCTATCGCGAAAAGGGCTGTCCCTAGCCGTAGGGTGCGTTTTAGGCATATCGTGCCGGCTCTGCGCCTCGCGGCCCTCTGCTGCTTTATCGTGGCGCTTGCCCGCCCGCAGAACGCCATGGAGGTGGAATATACCAATACCGACGGCGTCGATATCATGCTTGCCCTTGACGTCTCGGGCTCCATGGGGACGCTCGACATGCTGACCCGTACCGAACAGGCAAAACTCGGCGTGATGAACGCGGAACGCATCCTGAAATCGGGCGATTACTGGAAGTACAGCCGTATGGGCTATGCCCAGGTGGTGATTGCCGAATTTATCCAGAAGCGCCACAGCGACCGCATAGGGCTTTCGGCTTTCGGTAGCCGTGCCGTGACGCAGTGTCCGCTTACGCTCGATTACGGGAGTCTTCTCGAGATTCTGGGTGCCACCGATGAATTGGCCCGGGATTCCATTATTGCGAGCCGAACGGCTATCGGTGATGGCCTCATGAACGCGCTCGCCCGCCTGGAAAAGTCCGATGCCAAGTCCCGCGTGGTGGTGCTCCTGACCGACGGCCGTGACAACGCGAGCGTGATTTCGCCCGTGCGAGCCGCCGATGTCGCCCAGTCGCTGGGAATCAAGGTCTATACGGTGGGCGTGGGCAAGAAAAACGGAAAGATTCTCTCTTTCCAGCAGAACCCGTGGACGGGCGAAATTTCCTGGGGCGAACGCGATATTACTCCGGAAGAAGGTATCGACGAGAGGACTCTCGCTGCCGTGGCGCAGAAGACCGGTGGCAAGTTCTACCGTGCCGAGAACAAGGAACAGCTCGAAGAAATCTATGCCGAAATCGACCAGCTCGAGAAATCGGAAATCGAGACGGTCGCCTATGCTCGCTATGCCGAAAAATTTTACCCCTGGCTATTGGCCGGTGCCTTGCTCATTTTGCTTGAACTTTTGCTCGCGAACACGCGCTTCGTGAGGATCCCGTAGGGAAGGGGGAATGCCATGAGATTTGCCGAACCGAATTTTTTGTGGGGCCTGTTCACTCTGCCGCTATTTGCGCTTCTTTTCTACTATGCCTACCGCCGTCGCAAGAAACTGGCAGCGCGGTTCGTATCGCTTTCAATGCTGCCCAAGCTTTCGACGAGCGTTTCGCCGTGGCGACGCTTGGCCAAGGTGCTCCTGCTTTTGCTTGCCATCGCCTTCTTGTTCGTCGCGTTGGCGCGCCCGCAGTGGGGCCGTAAGATGGAACATATTGAACGCCGCGGCCTGGACCTTGTGCTTTTGCAGGATATTTCCCTTTCGATGCTGGCCGAAGACGTGAAACCGAACAGGCTCGTGCGCAGCCGCCACGAGATTTCGGCGTTCCTCGAAAGCCTTGCTGGCGACCGTGTCGGCCTTGTCGCCTTTAGCGGCGAAGCCCAGGTGATGGTGCCTCTCACGCTCGATTACGGCACTGTACAGATGATGCTCAGGGAACTGAATCCGGGCTGGCTCATGCCGGGCACGAACCTGGAGCAGGCTATCCGCAAGGGGATGAGCCTGTACAAGAATTCCGGCGGTGCCGGGCAGTATTCCGTGATGATCCTCATGAGTGACGGCGAAGAACTCGAAGACGCCGCCGTGAATGCCGCGAAGGAAGCCGCCGAGCTGGGAATAAAGATCTATACGATTGGAATCGGTTCGCGCGAAGGCGTGCCCATACCGGTAAAGACGCGTAACGGCGAAGTCGCCTACAAGAAGGACATGCAGGGCAATATCGTGACGACGCGCCTGGAAGAATCGACCTTGCAGGAGATTGCGAGCGTGACGGGCGGGCTGTATTTCTATGCGAGTCCCGGCGAATTCCAGTTGCAGAAAGTGCTGACCGAAATTGCGGGCCTCGAGAAAAAGGAACAGGCTACCGACCGCATGGAAAATTACCAGGACCGCTACCAGATCTTCCTGGCATTGTCGGCGTTGTTGTTCTTGATAGAGGCGACTGTGTCCGAACGAGGCCGCCGTCGCAAGCAGCTCGCGGGAAGATTCTCGTAGTACATGCTATAGGAAACTTTCTGGATGGCGGGTCCGTCATTCCGGCCTCCGAGCCGGAACCGCCATGACGGGGTACAAAAAAAGCCTTTCGGGTGGGTGTGTCTCTCTTGGAGACGGTCGGCTCGCTGTGCGATGCCGCGTGATAATCCACCGGAAAGGCTCTATGGGAATAATATAGGCCTTTTCGGGGGCTCGAGCCAAATCTTTTTTTAAATCGATATTCCAAATTGGAATCCTTTTGCGCCTGTGTGGTGGCGTAATATCTATATTTAGGGAAATGCAAAAAATCGGTCTTTTCGTTGTTTTTAACATTGTCGGTACGCTGCTGCTTGCCGCGTGTTCGCCGACTCCGGCTCCCGAGGCGGCAAAACCCGTTTCCCAGGCGGCTCCGGCCGAACCTCCGGCTTCCGGGCCCGCTGCAGAACCGGCGCTCCCTGCAAGCTACAAGGATGTGGTGTTCCCGGAATTCAAGTATGTGGCGCCCGTCCCGGGAGAATTCCGTATACAGCTGGCGGAGGGCATTTCTGGCTATATCGTAAGCGACCGCAGCTTGCCGCTCGTGAACCTGACGATTTATTTCGAGGAATCCAATATCCCCGCCACGATCCGTGACGAGGCCGCTTCCGGTATGGTCGGCTCGATGCTGCGCCGGGGAGCGGGCGGCGGGATGTCTCCTGCGGCATTGGACGATTCGCTCGAGTTTATCAGCGCATCGCTTTCTACAGGGACGGGGACGTTCCTGGCGTCGATTGACATTGACTGCCTTTCGAAGGACTATGCCTCGATGCTCGCCCTTGCGAAGAACGTGCTTACCGCTCCGTCATTCGACAAGGACCAACTGGAAATCGTGAAGGCGAATTTCGTGACGGCCTACGAACGCCGCTACGATACTCCCGCGAAGGTGCTTTCGGCCCTCCGCTCCAAGGTGAACTACGCCCCGAACGCCCGCCTTTGGGACGCTACCGGCGACGAATACAAGAAGGTCTCCGTGGCCGACGTGAAACGCCTTGCCGAAGGCGTGTTCTCTTCAGACCGCATCGTGTTTGCCCTTTCGGGAGACGTGGATCGCGATTCTGCCGTGACGCAGTTGAAGGAATTCTTTGCGGCATGGAAGGTCGCTGCCCCGAAGGAACCGAAACCCGTTCCGCAGCCGCTTTCGTTCATCAGGAAGCCCGGAATCTATGTCGTGGACAAGGACATCTCCCAGGCGAACATCTCGATGAACCAGCCGTTCGTAAAGCGTCCGCATCCGGATTATTACCCGACGGCGGTAGCGAGCTTTATTTTGGGCGGAGGCAGTTTTACGAGCAGGCTCATGAACCGCGTGCGTAGCGACGAGGGCCTTGCCTACAGCGTCTATAGCAGTGCCGGCAACGACTACCGCGATACGGCCATGACGACGATTGCCCTCCAGACGAAGGTGGAATCCGCCGATTTCGCCATCAAGCTCGTCTTTGAAGAAATAGACAAGCTCGCGAAGGACGGACCTACTCCCGAAGAACTGGAACAGGCCAAGAAGTCCATTGTCGAAAGCTTGCCGAGTCTTTTTGATTCGCCGGAAGCGACTGCGCAGATTTTTGCGAAGGATGAACTTCTCGGCAAGAAGCAGACGCATTACGTGGACTTCGTGAACGAGGTCAACGCGGTGACGGCGGAACAGGTGAAGGCGATGACCGCCAAGTATTTTGACAAGAGCAAGATGACCATCTCGGTCGTGGGTCCGGTTTCCAAGCTTGAAAAGCTGGGAACGTTTACGGTTGTCCCGCTGGACAGCCTGGAATTCAGGTAAGAAAATGCGGATAGGCGGACAGGGCATACGCGCGATTTTCTACGCAGTTCTTTGCGTTGTGCTTGCTGCTGCCCCGTCGCTGGCCGTTCCCTCGACGCCCGAATCGCTTTCCAAGGCGGAACAGATGGCCGCCCACCAGGATTCCGTGATGAAATCCCGTAAGCGCGGCCGCGTGTTGATGCAGCTCGCCGGCAAGGAAGACGATGTGCGTAGCCTCTGCTCCGGTGTAGAGAAGTGCCTTGGTACCCGTTACGATTTTTGCACCGAGGCCGATTTCAAGCCCTGGCCGAAGGTCAAGTACGATGCGGAATACTGCGCTCCCTACCACGAAATTGTCAAGCGCGGGTTCCCTGCCGACTTGCGGCAGCCCATGGCGACGGAAATATTCGCCCGTCTGGGGCGCCAGTATCGAGCCATCTACGTGAACCATGGAACGCTCCCGCTCGGTGCGGATATCATCAGTTACCTGTTCGACAATATGCCTTTTACGGCGCAGCTGATCAACGCCTACCTGAAATCGAACTACACGCTCGGCTACACGAGCCGTAACCACCGTTTCTTTAACGGCAGCAACGGCCGCAGCCTTTCGGGCGAATTCTACTGGGCGCTACAGGACAGTGCCGGGCAAAAGCTCGGCATGCGCAATCTGTTCTTTGGCTATGGGCATGCGAAGGTGTTGCGCTGGTCCTTGCACGGTTCCGCTATCGCCTTCCTGGACATGGACGAAGTCTCCCGAAAGGAACTTAAGTACAAATTAACGGCCATCGTGTTCCCGAGCAATTCCGTGCTGAATTCCATCATGCAGATGAACGTGTTCAAGAAGGTCGTGAACGAAAAGATTGACAACATTGTTGACGACATCAAGAAGGCGTCGGGCATGTATTTTGGCGGAGACAAGGAACCGATGCTCCGGGATGCGGCACTTAGGTCGCAAGAGAACGTACAGTACGTGATTGATTTTGAAAACGTGGTAAATGGGGCTCCCTGGAAGCTGGGCGATTTCGAAAAACTTCAAAAAGAACGGAAAAAACAGCGGGAAGCGCCTGTACCCCTAAGGCAAGAAGAAACAAGGATATTGAAATGACGAACCAAGAATCCCTGGAATCCCTTTTGGAACGTGTGACCGACCGTCGCAAGGAACTGTTGACGCAAGTAGTGAACCGCCGTACGCGTCATTTCTGCATGGTGCTGGAAGACCTGTTCGATCCGCACAACATCTCCGCCGTTATCCGTACGGCGGAAGTGTTCGGCCTGCAGGATGTGCATATCATCGAAGAGGACAATGCTTACAGCGTGAACAAGTCCATCCTTAAGGGCAGCTACAAGTGGATGAGCCTCTACCTGTACAAGAAGAGGATGCTCTGCATGGAAAAGCTCCGCGCCAAGGGTTACAAGATTGCCGTCGCGAGCACGAACACCACGAATTCGGTGCTGGACTTGGACCTGAGCCAGCCTACCGCTTTTTACCTCGGTAGCGAGTTTCACGGGAACCACCCGGATACGCTTGCCCATGCCGACTACGAATTCAAGCTGCCGCAATACGGCATTACGGAATCCATGAACGTCTCCGTGGCCGGCGGCGTGCTCATGACCTATCTCGACGTCTACATGCAAAAGGAAGGCCGCGAAAAATTCGTGCTGCCCCCTGCCGAAAGGGACGCCCTTCTGCACGACTGGCTCGACCGCCATGTGAACGGCATCGAGAACAATAGCCCGATTGTGCGGGTGGAAGAATAGGAAAATGGTGCAAAAAAGCCTCTTTTGTGCCTGATTGGGCTTTGTCTTTCACAAAATATGCTAATTTGAGTGTAGAATGAAAAAGAATTCTGCACTTTACCTTTCTGTTGGCTTGGTCGTTCTCCTTGCCATCGTCATTTTGATTTTCGGGGTATTCTTCCTGAACGAGAAGGACCCCCGCGAAACGTTTAACCATTTCTATTTGAGATTCAGCCAGGTAAGTACCCTCGTGCTGGATGACCCTGTCAAGGTCAATGGCGTCAAGTTGGGCAAGGTCGAGAACATCGAACTTGCCGGTCACCGTGTTGTCGTGACGATCCGTCTGCGTACCGACGTGAAGATACCGAAGGATTCCGAAATCCGCGTGCAGAATATCGGTATCATGGGCGAACGCCAGATCGGCATGATTTTGGGCGACTCCGCGACATATTATGCTCCCGGAGACACCATTAACGGCCAGTTCGATGCGGGTATCGCAGAAGCCCTTGGCCTTGCTGGCGAAGTCTGCGACAGCACCAAGGTGCTGTTGGAATCGGTAAAGGCCGCCCTGAACGGGACTATTGCCAGCCCGGATTTCCAGGACAGGTTCAAGACTATCCTCGTAAAGGCTGAAAATCTCGAAGACCGCATGATGAACCTGGTGAATACCACGGATCCGCAGCTCCGGAAGAGCCTTGCCGGTCTGAACGAGGTGACGGTGAAGGTCGGCGAACTCGTGGATAACGTGAAGCCGCCCATAGACAACCTCTTTGCCGGTGCCGACAAGGTGATGGTGAATGCCAACGGCCTGATTGCCGAGCTGGAAGGGGTGACGAAGCACCTGGACGAACTTATTGCTCGTGTGCAGTCTACCGACAATACCGTGGGAACTCTCCTGCACGACAGAACTTTGCATGACGATCTGGTGAAGACCGTCCATTCCGCCGACAGCCTGTTCAGGGTTATCCTGCATGACGGCCTCGACGTGAATGTGGACTTTTTCTGAGGAACAGAATGATAGTTAAAACTCTTACAGTCACTAACAAATTGGGTATACACGCCCGACCTGCTGGAATGATTGTGGATATTACCGGCCCGGCCAAGAGCGATGTTTCTATCGTCTTTGAAGGATCCAAGGCCAACGCCAAGAGCATCCTGAATGTGATGATGCTCGCTATCCCGCTCGGCTCCGAAGTGAAATTCGAGGTGGATGGGGAGGACGAGGCCGAAGTCGTGCAGAAGTTGGAAAAACTCTTTGATGACAAGTTCAACGAAGAACCAGGCTGAACGGACCGTCTTGGTTGGCGTTCCTGCGTCCCCTGGCTTCGCCATGGGAAAAGCGTTCCCGATTATCAATCGGGAAGTTTCTGTTGTTGAAGAGACCTTGCCCGAAAGCCGCATCGCGGCCGAAGAACAGCTTTTTTTGAAGGCGGTCAACAAGACCGTTGCCGAAATCAACAAGATAAAGGAAATCTCGGAAAGCCGTACCGGGCTCCGCGATAGCCTGATATTTGCGACGCACTTGATGATCCTGCAGGACCCGGGACTCGTGAACGGGATTCTCGACAAGATCAGGAAAGATCACAAGAACGCCCGCTGGGCGGTGCATGTGGTCCTTGGCAGCTACATAGACAAGTTCGAGAAGATCGATTCCCCGGCGATGCGCGACAAGGCTGCCGACCTGCGCGACCTGTATAACAGGTTGCTGGGGGCGATGGACGATTCCGGACCGGTACTTGAGGATGTCGCTACGGATGACGGGGTGGTTCTCGTCGCCCACGAGTTCCTGCCGAGTTTCTTGATGACGATAAAGCCGGGACAGGTAAGCGCCCTGGCCATGGATACGGGTGGACGCACTAGCCACGTGGCGATTCTTGCCCGTTCATTGCAGGTTCCCGTGGTTTCGGGTCTCCGCAATGTCGCTGCGCTAATCAAGCCGGAAGATACGATTATCGTGGACGGTTCGGGAGGCATGGTCATTGTCAATCCGAACGAAGACGATATCCGCAGGTTCCATGAACGGCAAGAAGTTTACGAACGCCAGCGCCGCGAGCTCTTTACGATGCGCCGCTTGGAGCCGATGACCCGTGACGGCAAGTACATTACGTTGCACGCCAACATAGAACTTCCGACAGAAGCCGAGAAGGTCATGGATTTCGGCGCGACGGGCATAGGACTTTACCGTTCCGAATTTCTGTTTTTCCGCAAGGACGCTCCGTCGGAGCAGGAACAGTGCGAAGCCTACAAGCAGATCCTCGAGACAGTCGCTCCTTGTCCGGTAACTATACGTACGCTCGATGCCGGCGGTGACAAGCTCGTTCCCGGTATTACCTCGGCAAACGAGGCGAATCCCTTTATGGGATGGCGTAGTATCCGTGTTTGCCTGGACCGCGAAGAAATTTTCTGTGAGCAGTTGCGTGCTTTGCTCATGGCGAACATGCGTGGCAACCTGAGGATCCTGCTCCCGATGATTTCGGGACTTTCGGAACTCCGTAGGGCGAAGATGCTTATCAATCGCTGCCGCGAAGAGCTGGAAAGCCGCGGGCACAAGGTGGCCGCGGTAAAGGTCGGTGTGATGATCGAAGTCCCGGCGGCGGTGATGCTGGTGGACAAGCTGGCGAAAGAAGCGGACTTTTTCAGTATCGGTACGAACGACCTGATTCAGTTTACTCTGGCGGTGGACCGTACCAACGAATTGATTACCGACATGTTCCAGCCGCACCATCCGGCAGTGCTCAGCATGATCTACCAGACGGTGATGGCCGCGCACCGGCAGGGAATTCCCGTGGCGGTCTGCGGAGAAATGGGTTCCGATCCGTTCAGCGTGCTCCTGCTCGTAGGGCTCGGTGTCGACGAACTTTCCATGACTCCCTGGAGCGTGATGGCGACAAAGAAGATTATCCGCTCGATGAACTTCGAGGACGTACGCGAGACGGCCTTGACGGTGCTCACGATGGACGATGCCGAATCGGTTAACGCCTACTTGAAGGCGAAATATGCGCAGACGATAAAAGACTTGGGAATCTCCAGCTTGTTGGGAGATGATGGTGAAAAGCAGAATTAGGTTTATTGGATTAGTCTTTACCGCGTTTCTTTGTAACGCCTGGGCGGATTCGGTGAATGTCGCTCCGGCGTCCCTTACGGATAGCCTCATTGCATCGATGCCTATAGTTCCGGCGGATCCTTACGAGGAACTGGAAAAAATTCCCGCGGGTCATTTTCAGAACTTGGTAGTGCGCGCGGAGCGTTCCAGGAAGGCCGCTGCCGATACGACACTCCCGAAGAATGTCCGCGACTTTGCGATGGCGGCTTCTTATTTCTATTCGGAATCTTGGGACAGCGCCTATGCCGCCTACGATTCTCTCCGTTCCCGTGATTCGTTGCTCGAGAAAAGCGTCGTTTTGAGGATGGCGAAGGCCCGCTTTATGCAGGGTGACTACAAGCAGATGAGAAACGCGCTGGCTCTCGGCAAGAAGTTCGCTACCGATGCTGAATTCGACAAGTCCTCGTCCCGCATGCGCATCGAGGCCGCCATGGCCGATACCACGCTGACGGATCATGCCCATGCCGACTCGCTGAAAGTCTTTTTGGAAAAGTACCCGAAGGGGGACGATGCCGCGGCGCTGAAATACCGCTATGCGGTTTACCTGGAACAGTTCAAGCAGCTCAAGCAGGCCAAGCGCTATTATATGCAGTTGCTGACTAGCGCTACGGCCTACAAGGATTCCGCGTTCTCGGCTATTCGCAGGTTGCGCAAGGTGAAGGGGACTCCGGAAAGCTTGAGCGAGAAGGTTGCGTACGCAAAGTTGGCCTGCGCCAAGGACGAAATCGGCAACTGCCTCACATTGCTCGATTCCATCCGCATCCTGGATTCCCTGCAGGTGGCGAAAAAACCGGAGACGGCCCTCCCGCTTCCCGAAGATTCCCTGCAGAGGCTGTTGCCGCCGAGCTCGCTCGACATGGCTACACGCATCATGCTGTGGGAAAAACGCGCTGTCGTGCTGCGTACGCTCAAGCGCGAAAAGGAATCCATCGCCCAGTTCAAGTACCTTCTGGATTCGGTCGAGGCGCGTCCTCTGTGGATGCAGTCTACGCTACGCCTTTACCGCAACGATCCGAAGGCATATGCGGCCGAAATCAAGTTGATGGATTCCCTGTTGCAGGAAGTGAACCGCTACAGCAAGGAAAACGCGAACAACCTGTGGGTGCGCGGTTTCGAATACGAACAGAAAGAACTCTACGACAGCGCTATCGTCTGCTTCAGGACGCTTGCCGACAAGAAGTTCAAGAACAACATCAAGCGCCAGTGGGCCAAGTTCCGCATAGGCTTTATCTATTTCAAGCAGGAGAAATGGAACGAGGCCGTGACCGCCTTTATCGACGCGACCAAG
Source organism: Fibrobacter sp. UBA4309 (assembly GCF_002395745.1). GTDB lineage: Bacteria > Fibrobacterota > Fibrobacteria > Fibrobacterales > Fibrobacteraceae > Fibrobacter. The sequence continues at coordinate 48,174 of NZ_DGUN01000051.1, read as the reverse complement.
GATCCGTTCTTGTGGAGCGGCAGTGGCGCCCGCATGTTCCTGGGCGATGCGTACATGAAGCTCGGCAAGGATTCTCTTGCCCGCGAGGCGTACCTGGACTGCATCCGCGATTTCCCGTTGGCCTATTACGCACACCGCTCGCGTACCAAGCTTGTCGAATACAAGCTGATGAACGAGAAAGACGTGCCGTTTGCCCACGGGGTGTCGATGTCTGCCGAAGAGACTCTGGCATGGATCCGTGCGAGTCAGAAGGGCGTCAAGGCGGATACGTCCACCTATAACCGTGACCGTTATCAGCGCATCAGGAACCTGTTCCTGTACGGTTTTGCCGACGAGGCGTTTGCGCTTTATGACGAAGCCCGCAAGAAGAACTACAAGCGTCTGGACTTCTTGTACGAGTACGGCAACCTCTTTTACGAGATGGGCGAGACGGCCGCGGGCTATCGCCTGGCACGCCAGTTCCAGAACAACATTGACCGCCGCCGTCTCATGACCCCGCCGATCGGCGTGCTGCATTACCTCTATCCGGTTCCTTTCTCAGAACAGGTCAAGTTCCATTCCGGAGAGCGCATCGACCCATTCTTCGTATACAGCGTCATGCGCCAGGAATCCATTTTCAACTTCCAGATTGCATCGCCGGTAGGCGCATGCGGCTTGTTGCAGATTATGCCGGCTACCGGAAAGATGCTGGCGGAAAAGGAATCCATTGCCGACTGGTTCGACCCGAAACTGCTTTACAACCCGTACATGAACATTCGCCTGGGAATCCGCTACCTGGTAGACCTGAAGGCCGAATACAGCGACGACTACATGTATGTCCTGGGCAACTATAATGCGGGTCCGAAACCGACCAGACGCTGGCAGGCTGCCGGCGAGGGGAAACCCTGGGATGTCCGAGCCGAAGAAATCAGCTTCTGGGAAACCCGAGACTACGTGAAACGTGTCATGGGGAATTACTGGATCTATCAAGAGATTTATGACGGTCTTTAGCCCATGCTTTTCCTTCTGCTCACAATCGGTCCGGCGTTCCTGTTTGCCTGCGGCAATATCCTTGAAAAGTCAGGGGTGTCTACGGTGGGCAAGCGTACCGGCGGTACATCCAGGCCGTGGGAGTTCTTCAAGGGCGTGATTACGAACAAGTTCTGGTGGCTGGGAATATGCTGCTCGGGACTTGCGACGCTGGGCTATTATGTTGCCATGGCGCGGTACGACTTGAGCCAGGTGCAGCCCATGATGGTGCTGAATCCGGTGCTTACCGCATTGATGGGTTTCTGCATCTTGAAAGAGGTCCTGACAAAGCGTATCGTCGTGGCGATATGTTTCGTAGTGGCCGGGCTTCTTTATTCCGTCGAGAACCTCGGCGAATCGACCGCGGTACAGAATGTCGGATTGCTCTGGATGTATGCCGGGACGCTCTGCCTTGCTACCCTGGTGGCGCACGTGCTCGTGAAGAACCGCGAGATGGTGGATTCGCTGATTATGGGCGTGGGATTCGGGCTTTCGGCGGCATTCTACAAGAGCCTCGCCATGGATTTCGACTTGGGCCATATCGAAATGTCGTCGGTGGCGAACCTGCTGCTCGATTTCAGGACGCTCGGCTATATTGCCACCTACGGAATAGCTTTCCTCTATTCCCAGATATCTTTCTCGCGTGGCCGGGCCCTGTTCATTATCCCGTTCAGCGCGGCAGTCGGGGCGGCCGTGCCGACCCTGGCCGGGGCTCTCGTTTTCTCGGAAGCTTTCCCTCTGGGAAAGGCAATCTCCGTTGCGCTCGTTTTGACCGGTGCCGCGCTTTTCGTGGTGCGCAGGCCGCGTAAGTCGCATTCTGGAGCATCTCTGTAGCAATTCCGTGCACGATAGCGTGTCCTGAACCACAGTACATTTCCAATTGCCGTGTTAGAGTATATATTCAAGTTATGATGTATCGTCTCCGTAGCTTTTTCTTTTGCGTGGCTCTGGGAACCCTTTGCTCCTGTTCCGGGGATTATTCCTCGGAAACGGAACCGTATTCCGATGGACAGGAAAATGCGTCTATGCCCCGTCTGCCTTATGTGGGCGGCCCGGTGGTTTTTACGGAAGTCAATCCGGTCAATCTCGATTTGAAGGATCACGAGGGCGACGATGCGGGTTGGGTAGAACTTTTCAATACGTCTGCAGATACGGTTGACTTGTCCGGGATGTTCTTGACGGATTCCCCGGCGGAACCGTTCAAGTGGAAGTTCGGGAATGTGAAAATGGCCCCGAATTCCTTCTTGATTGTCTTTATGTCGGGGAAGGATTATCCTGACTATGTCTTTCCGCATGATTCGCTGAACCTGATTGGTCCCGGTTGCTGGACATGGACGGATGCGCAGAGTGACCCGCCGGGATTCAGCTATGCGGAACCGCTCGCGGGCAAGACGAAGAACTGCTTTTCTGAAGATGGTCAGCGTCGTTTCGGCGCGGTGATGCGGTTGGGCGAAAACGAGGAACTGGGATGGTCGTCGATTGCGGCCTTCGTGGGAACGGGAAGTTCCGACAAGGAAGATGTCCTGGACATGTCGCAGACAAACGAAATCCTGATACGGGCCTTTATCACCAGGGACAGGAAACTCTCTCTGCGATTGACCCAGCCCGATATTGATGATTGGAAGGGTTATGAGATCGTGCTTACGGGAACAGGGGATTCTTCGACGGTGTACCGCCAGGCGATTCCTACAGGGAAGACGTTCCCGGACCTCAAGAATATTTACGGCACCCGAATAAGTCCTGAAGCGAATGAATCACAAGAGATGACTGTCAAGGTGTTCAGCTACATTGCCCGGAACAGCGGTCATGAACCGCATGCGGGATTCAAGCTGAAAAAATCCGGTGCGACATTGTTCCTGGTGAATGCGGACACGGCCATAGTAGATTCCGTGGCGTATCCCGACATGCCGCTGGGAAAGTCCTGGTCTCTTGGGGAATCGGGATTCGGCTTTGCAGAGCCGTCACCGAACGGACAAACTGTAGGGAATGTTATACAGGGAAGGTCTCCGTCGCTAGATACGCTTGTGGAAATGCCTCCGTCCGGGTTCTATGCGGACAAGATAACGATTGTTTTCCCGGACGAGGCGAAGGTGCGGTGCGGCAAAGGAGGCCTTGCTCCGTCGGCAAACGATTCTCCGACGACTTCGATCCAAATCGGTGAAACTACAACGCTCCGGTGCGCAAGTTTTGTAGACGGAAACTTGCCGGGCGATGAACTGACGCGGACCTACGTCTTCGAAGATGCTCCCAAGGTTCCTGCAGTGTTCCTGACGGCCGATCCGAATTCGCTGTTCGACCCGGATACGGGAATCTATGCGGAAGGCAATTTTGCGCAGGAAAAGGAACCGCATTACGGGGCGAACTATTGGCTGGACAAGGAACTCCCCGTTTTCGTGGAACTCATGGAACCGGGAACAAGGAATCCTGCATTCGCGAAGCACGCCGGAATCAAGATATTCGGCAATTACAGCCGCCAGAACGACAAGAAATCTGTCGCCATTACCTTTCGCGAAAAATACGGCGATAGCCGGCTCAAATACGCGCTTTTTCCCGAATTTCCCGAGCTGAACAAGTTCAAGGTGTTCCTGCTGCGCAACAACGGAAGCAATTTCCCTAACGACTATATCCGTGACCGTCTCGCCAGTTCCGTAAGCGAAGGCCTTGGAGTTGATTACCAGAGAGGGCGATTTGCTGTCGTGTATTACAATGGCGAGTATTTCGGCATACACAGTATCCGCGAACGTTCTACGGAATATTATTTCGAAACGCATTATGGCATGGATCCGGATGCGATAGACTTGCTCAAGGCGGATAATGCGGTTTCGGCGGGTTCTGCCGTAGACTACGTGGCGTTGGCGGCTTGGCTCGAAACGCACCATCTGGACAGCGACGAGAATTATGCCTATGTCGCGTCGCAGATTGATGTGGACAATTTCATTAACTACATGCAGACTGAAATCTTTGCGGATAATCGTGACTGGCCTGCGAATAACATGAAAAAGTGGCGCGGGACGAATCCGGTAACTAAATGGAAATGGTTCCTGTACGACCTGGATTTTGGCTATGGAAACGAGTACAGCGAATACAGCGATCTAAACATTTTCGACTTTGCGACGGCGGAAGATGGTCCCGGCTGGCCCAATGGTCCGGAGCACACGTTGCTGCTTCGCCGCATGCTTGAAAATGATGGCTTCAAGGCGGCGTTTATCAACCGGATGGCCGTACTGTTGCAGATGAACTTTGCGACATCCCGCGTGACGGCGCGGATAAACAAGATGATGTCCGAAATAGAGTCGGAAATCCCCCGCGACCAGGAACGCTGGGGACAGAGCAAGAGCCGCATGGAACGCCAGTTGGAACTCATCAAGGATTTTGCGGCAAACCGACCCGGAATTGTATACAACGAGCTCCGCGAGTATTTCTTCCTGGGGGCTGCCGCCCCTGTTAAATTGGCAGTTTCGGGTCCCGGAGCTGTATACGTCCATGGACTCAAATTGGATGAATCCCCCATGACGGTAAACTTCTTTAAAGGGTTCCCGGTAACTGTTACGGCGGTGCCTGCGGCGGGCGGTGTCTGGGCCGGTTGGGACGATGGCGAGATGGGGGAGACCCGGACGGTAATGCCTGGCGAAGAGGCCTCCTTGATGGCGTCGTTTAAATAGTATAGAACAGAAATCCGGACAGTCTAAAAAACTGTTTTTTGCTAGTTTTTAAGTACTATGAATTACAATACCAAGATTTTGTGCATTGGCGCGGGTTACGTCGGTGGCCCCACTATGACTGTTATCGCCGACAAGTGCCCCGATGTGAAAGTGACCGTAGTCGATATCAACCAGGCCCGTATCGATGCCTGGAATAGCGACAATCTCCCGATTTTTGAACCCGGCCTCGACGACGTGGTAAAGCGTGCCCGCGGCCGCAATTTGTTCTTCAGCACGGACATCCCTGCCGCCATCAAGGAAGCGGACATCATTTTTGTTTCGGTGAACACTCCGACCAAGACGTTCGGCCATGGCGCCGGCAAGGCTTCCGACTTGCAGTATTGGGAAAAGACGGCACGCAATATCCTTGAAATTGCCGACGAAGGCAAGATTATCGTCGAGAAGTCGACTCTCCCTGTTCGTACCGCTGCCGCGATGGAACGCATCTTGAATTCCAACGACAAGGGCCTGCACTTCGAAGTGCTCAGCAACCCCGAGTTCCTTGCCGAAGGTACCGCCATCAACGACCTGTTCGAACCGGACCGCGTGCTCATCGGCAGCCACCAGACGGAATCGGGTCTCGCCGCCTGCCAGAAGTTGGTGGACGTCTATGCCCACTGGGTGCCGCGTGACCGCATCCTCACGACGAACCTCTGGAGTTCCGAACTCACGAAGCTCACCGCGAACGCCTTCCTGGCGCAGCGCATCAGCTCTATCAACTCCATCAGCGCCCTCTGCGAAAAGACCGGCGCCGACGTGGACGAAGTCGCCTACGTGATGGGCAAGGACCGCCGTATTGGGCCCAAGTTCCTCAAGGCCTCCATCGGCTTCGGTGGCTCCTGCTTCAAGAAAGACATTTTGAACCTCGTGTACCTGTGCGGTTACTACGGACTTCCCGAAGTCGCCGCCTACTGGGAAAGCGTCGTGAAGATCAACGAGTGGCAGACTCACCGCGTGGTGGACCGCATGCTCGAGACCATGTTCAACACGATTGCAAGCAAGAAGATTGCCGTGTTCGGTTTCGCCTTCAAGGCGAACACCGGCGATACCCGCGAAAGCCCCGCGAACCTCGTTGTCCGTGACCTGCTCGCCGAACATGCACAGCCGGTCGTGACTGACCCGAAGGCGATTCCCGATGCCAAGCGCGACCTGAAGGACGTTCTCGATCAGGTTCAGTTTGAGGAGGACCCGTACAAGGCGGCTGAAGGCGCTCATGCCGTGGTTGTCTGCACTGAATGGAAGTGCTTCGCCGAACTCGACTGGAACCGCATCTACAAGGGCATGGCAAAGCCGGCCTTCGTGTTCGACGGCCGTAACATTTTGGATGCCGACGCTCTCCGTAAGATCGGCTTCGAGGTGTCCAGCATCGGAAAGGGGAAAGCGGAGTAAGAAGCAGGTATTATGGTCGCTTGTAAGAACGTCGTGATCTTTGGTGGCAAGGGCTTTATTGGCTCGCATTTGGTTTCTTTTCTGAAGGAAAACGCTCCGGAATTGAAGGTTTATGTGGCCGATATCTTGGCAGATGGGTCGAGCCCATTTGAATGCAAGGTGGATGTGCGTAATCCGATAGACATTGAAGGTGACTTCGGCTCGGATACTATCATTTTCAATTTTGCTGCGGTCCATCGTACTCCGGGACATCCTGACAGGGCTTACTTCGAAACGAATATCCGAGGTGCGGAAAACGTTTGTGCGTTTGCCGAGGCGCATGGTATCAACAACATTGTTTTTACCAGTAGCATCGCCCCATACGGGGCGTCCGAAGACGTCAAGACCGAGGAAACTCTGCCGACTCCAAATACCCCGTATGGCATTTCCAAGCTGGTGGCTGAAAAAATACACCAGACATGGCTTGCGGGCGACCCGAATCGGAAACTGTCCATTGCGCGTCCGGGAATTGTTTTTGGTACGGGCGAACACGGCAACATGACCCGTCTGTATGCGGGGTTGAAAAAACGCCGCTTTGCCTATGCCGGCCGCAAGGATACGGTCAAGGCGAATATCTACGTGAAGGACTTGGTCCGCGTGATGTGGCTGATGGCCAACGATTCCGATAGGTTCCAGTTGTACAATTGCTGTTCTTATCCGGCCCCCACGATCGAAACCATTGTCAAGACAATGCTCAAGGCGACGAAAATGAATCGCTGCGTTCCCTATATCCCCAAAAAGCCCATGATGTTTGCTGCACGCGTTGGTGGAATGCTCGGCGGGCTCGGTTTGGGAATATGTCCCGATCGCGTTAAAAAGCTTATGGTCAGCACCAACATCTGTGGCAAGGCCCTGTCGGAAAAGTACCCGTTGAAGTACTCTCTGGAAGAAGCCTTTGCGGACTGGTTCAAGGATTGCGACGGAAAGGTCCTCGAATGAGTGCGAGTGTCGTCATTCCTACGTTAAATGCGGAACGCTTCATCGGCGCTCTCCTTGAAAGGCTCTTGTCCCAGACGGTAAAGTTCAACGAGATTGTCGTCATAGATTCGGAATCTACAGACAAGACCGTCGAAATCGCCAAGTCTTTTGCGGGTGTGACCGTTCTTAATGTCGAACGCAGGAATTTTAACCATGGCGGCACTCGCGACACAGCTATTCAAAAAACGACTGGCGATATAATTCTCTGCTTGACGCAGGACGCCTTGCCCGTCGATGAAAACTACGCTGCGAACTTGATTGCGCCTTTTGCGGACGACGAAAAGATCGCGATGTCGAGCGGAAGGCAGATTGCAAGGGACGACGCCCCCGTGACGGAAAAGTTGAACCGCGAATTCAATTACCCGGAGCATGTGTTTGTCCGTAGCAAGGAAGACTTGCCGCGTCTGGGTGTCAAGACATTCTTCTCGTCGGATTGTTGCTCCGCTTATCGGAGGACGGCGTACAATGCTATCGGCGGCTTTGACAAGGATATCCTGGTGAACGAGGACATGAAAATTGCCGCCCAGTTTATCTTTGCCGGTTACAAGATTGCCTATGTGGGAACCGCCGGAGTTTATCATTCCCACAATTATTCCCTAAAGCAACAGTTTACTCGAAATTTTGATGTTGCCGCCTTCATGAAAATGAACGGTGACCTGTTTGCCAATGTGTCCGCTGCATCTGAAGGCATGAAGATGGTGAAGTGGATCCTTTTGCGATTGGTGAAACGGGGACGGCTTATCGCTGCAGGCTATTATGTTCTTGAATGTGCGACAAAGCTTTTGGCGAATAAGCTGGGCGCCCGATACAAGAAATTGTCAAAGAAAACCAGAATTCGATTCGCTCTGAATAAAAACTATTGGAAAACACACGAATAGGTATTTATGCGAATATTGTTTCTGACGCCGTATGTGCCGAGTGATAGGGCGGGTGGAGAAAAATTCACCAAATTGTTGCTTGAGGATTTGTCCAAGGAAAATCAAGTAGATTTGGTGTATTACAAGTATTCCTTTGATAAAGAGTACGTGTGCCCGAACGAAAATATTCGCGTTCTGAAAGTTTGTAAGAATTCTACGCTGGTGAAGCTTTGGAACAGTGTTAAACATCCGACGCTTCACCCGACTTTCTCCATTCGTTTTAGCTACAGGTTGCTGCGTTTCTTGAAAAAAGCATGGAAGCAGAATTCCTACGATTTGCTGTATCTGGACCATAGCCAGATGCTTTTGTACGGCAAACATTTCCCGGATGCCAAGAAGGTCCTGATGTCGCACGATGTCATGGCGGAACGCTATGGGCATAATGGCGGCCTAGTTGCAAAATTCGTGAGACAGTCTGAAGGCCGCTTGATGCATATGCCCAAGTTGACCATCTTTACATTTAGCCAGAAAGACGTTGACTTGGTGCAGAACGCGTATGGTTTGCCTTCCCTCTATACGAATTTCTATTTGGACGAGAACATTGTAAAGGCCGTGCCTCAAAAGGTCGAGGACCGCCTTGTCTTTTTTGGCAAGTGGAAACGCCCTGACAATTTTGATGGACTGAAATGGTATTTTGACAATGTTTATCCTAGTCGGCCGAAAACGGAAAAATATGTGATTATCGGAATCGGCTTGCCGGATGATTTCAAGAAGTATGTCGAAAACCTTTCAAACGTGGAATATTTGGGCTTTGTCGACAATCCGTACGAAATCATTGCGAACAGCAAGGCTGTTATTTCCCCGATTTTTTCGGGGGCTGGCGTAAAGGTGAAAGTTGTTGAATCCCTTGCGTGCGGCACGCCTGTTATCGGGAATGAATTTGCCTTTGAAGGCATTTCGAAGGATTTCTCGGATTTCATGCTGCTTGCAGAATCGCCTTCGGATTATGCGAAGAGAATAGATTCAATTGTATTTGATTGTGCCGCCAGGGGCGAATTTAAGAATTTATTCCTTAGAAAATATCAGAGCAGGTCGATTCCCGCTTATCTGAAAGAGTTGTAAATTTGCTTATCTATATAATCATATTCGCCCTGTCAACGCTGTTTTTTTATAAAGCGTCTAGAATTAGCGATGCTAGGCAGCGTTGGTTTTTGGTGTTGCTTTCCATTTTGCCGGTGGCATTGATTGCCGGTGTGCGCGATGATTGCATTGGCACGGACGTTTTGGTGTATGGTAAAGATTGCTTTTTAGATGTCTATCATAGTAGGTGGTATTCAGAAATAGATCTCGTTTGGATGATCCGCATGGAACCGGGTTATTTGTTTTTGAATTATTTGGTAAGTCGGTTTACAGATAGTTATAATGTTTTTTTTGGTGTTCTGATGGCCTTGCAGATGTTCTTCGTGATGAGAGCTCTGCTAGTGTTCAGGAATCGTATGCCTGTATGGTTGGCGCTTCTTGTTTATTATTTCTCATATTACAACATTTCGCTGAACCAAATGAGGCAAAGTGCGGCTTGCGCAATAGTCCTGTTTGCCTGTACCTATGCGTATAAGCGTAAATTGCTGCCCTTCTTGATCGTTGTCGCGTTTGCTTGTACCTTCCATATATCCGCATTTGTGGCTTTTGCTATCTATCCCCTGTTCATTTTTCTTAGAAGAACCCAGTCGTATAAAATGATGTGGTCCATGGTGATTATGGGGATTGTCATGGCCTTATTGGTCCAGAAGTCGGTGGATGTGGTGTTAGCGACAATGGGATTGAATGCCGACTATGCGCATTATTTTAAAGACAGTACGCATGGGTTCTTTATTACGAAATTCCTAATTACACTGCCCATGCCGATCATTTTCTTTTGTTATAGGAAAAGGTTTTTCAGAAAGGAAACGATATACTTGGCGTTTTCTTTGATTGTCATGGTCGTTGCAACGCAAGCGAGAGAACTTATCGGCAATGATGCCGAACGTATTATGAATTATTTCGTAATAACCCAAATTTTTGCTTTGCCATTTGTTTGTGCGCATTTGAATAAGACCTGGCAAAAGGTGGTGGGAACTCTGGGAATGTGTTTTTATGTCGCATATTGGTATTATATGTTTATATATAATGGTTATCACGACACGTTCCCATATACATCGATTATTTTGAAACAGTGGCTGTAAGATGAATGAAAAAATAGATTTTGTTCTTTTGTGGGTCGACGGGAATGACCCGAAGTGGCTCGCTGAGAAAAACAGATGGGATCCGAATTATACCCCCGAGTCGGTGATTCGTTTTCGTGATTGGGATAATCTACAGTATTGGTTCAGGGCTGTTGAAAAATTTACTCCGTGGGTAAATAGAATCCATTTTGTAACCTATGGACATTTGCCCAAATTCTTGAATACGGAGCATCCTAAATTGCATATAGTGAAGCATTCCGATTTTTTGCAGCCCGATGTTTTGCCGACGTTTAATTGCAATCCTCTGGAACTCAATTTGCATAGAATTCCGGAATTGTCGGAGCAATTTGTCTATTTTAACGATGATATGTTCCTTTTGAAAAGTCTGCGCCCGGGATTCTTTTTCAAGAAGGGCCTCCCTTGCGACAGGGCTGTTTTTAATGCGCTTATTCCGAATGGGGAATCCTTGTTCAGTTTAAGGGCCAACAACATGGCGCTGGTGAACAAAAACTTTTCGAAGAAAAATTGTTTAAAACGAAACTTCTGCAAATATTTTTCGCTAAAATACGGATTGAATCTGTATAGAAATCTTGCCTTGATACCATGGGGACAGTTTACGGGATTTTATGACGACCATCTTCCGATAGCCCATACCAAGACTCTCATGGAAGAGGTTTGGAACAGTGAAGCTGAAACTCTTGAAAAGACGACGATTCATAAGTTTAGGCAAAATGACGACGTGACCAATTGGCTCTTTAGGTACTGGCGCTATGCGAAGGGGAACTTTGTCCCTTGTAAAAGCAGAGGTCGGTTCATGGAAATATCGGAATCATCCATGAAGGAAATTGAGGACGTCATTTTGAATCAGCGCGAGCCGATGGTCTGTTTGAACGATTCTGATCCGAAGATGAATTTTGAAAAATTGAAGAACGAGCTTATAAAAATATTTGACAAGTTGCTTCCCAATAAGTCTACCTTTGAAATTTGACCATGTATAATTACTCCATCATTATTCCGCACAAGAACTTGCCGAAGCTTTTGCAGAGGTGCCTTGATTCGATTCCTGAACGGGATGATGTTGAAACGATTGTCGTGGATGACAATAGCGATCCTTCTGTTGTCAATTTTGAAAAATTTCCAGGCCTTCAAAGAAAGAATGTTCAAGTCGTTTTTGACAAAACGGGCCTGGGGGCAGGGCATGCTCGCAACGTCGGCCTTTTGAAGGCCTCGGGTAAGTGGCTTGTATTTGCAGATTGCGATGATTTCTTTGAAAAAGATTTGCTTGATTCCCAAATGGACGCCTTCAAGGATGATGTTTGTGACCTTGTTCTTTTTAAGATAAATTATAAGGATTCGGAATCCCTGGTGATTGCAAATTTTGAGCATAAGGCGAATTCTATTTTTGATTTGGCGAAAAAAGAAAACGACCAAGGCTATATTCGATACAGACGAAATGCTCCATGGGCGAAGTTTATTCGTCGAGAGCTTGTTGAAACCAATAATGTGAGGTTTGATGAAACTCGCTGGAGTAATGACGCCTGGTTCAGTACACGGATAGCTTTGCTTGCCCAAAATGTTGAATATATAGATTCTCGCATATACAATTATACGTACAGAAACGACTCCTTGATTAAAGCGTCTTCTGTGGAAGCCTTGCGATGCAGGCTTGATGTCGCTTTAAAATGTGAAGGCTTGTTGATTGATGACGGCTGCGCTCAATACAGGGCAAAACATGTTGAATATTGGTTCTATTTGTTGTTAAAGAAATCCCTGTGGAAGGGAATTTGCAATTGCTCTCGTGTCGTGAAAACTATAGGATTGAAGGGCTTTGTCAGAGGATTTCTTTCAAATTTGAAAAACGATATGTTGAAGAAAAAATCCTAGAAAGCGAATGAAGTCTGTGCGAAACTAATTGTCCTGATTTATGCCTATGAGAATCTTTTTGATTGGTTTGATGTGTTTTTTGGGCGCCTGCGCTTTTGATGAAGGCGATTCGGAATTGTGCTTTATTGGCGATTCTATAACACACCAATGGGACTTGGATTATTATTTTCCTGGGTATAGCATAAAAAAACATGCTGTTGTGGGTGCTAAGGTTCAAGATATTGATAGATGGGATGTGTCGGATTGTGAAGGGCTTACAACGGTAATTTTAATCGGAACGAATGATATAGGATTGATTCGATCAGGTGATTCAAATGCAAAGTCGAGTCGAAGTTATTTCGCAAAACTTTTTATGGAACGCGCAAGAAGAATAAATGCGGAAAAGTTGGTAGTCGTTTCTATTTTGCCTCGAAATTATTTGGGGGAACAAGATACCTCCGTGAACTTGAATATTGAATTGCAGAATGCCGTTTTGAAAGATTCTTTGCAATCGTCGTCGCTTCGATTTGCTTTTGTCAATGTGTTCCCTTATTTCCTTGAGAAGGGGTACGAAATAGATGAAGACCTGTTGTATGATGGTCTACATCCAAGTCCCGAAGGCTATGAGGTTTTAACTAGGAGAGTGCGAGAAAAATTATGAAAATCCGACTTCTTCTGATTTGCTGCTTGTTATTTATATCCTCCTCCTTCGCGTCTTACTATATGTTAGGCATGCGTAATTCGAAGTACGCTTATGCCGCATACGAGAATACAAGGCATTGGGGCGTGGCTTTGGAAAATTCCATCTTTGTTGAGGAAGTCGAACTCCAATATGCAAGGGCGGCGGCTTTTTACACGTTTTATCTAAACTTTGGGCTCGAAGGGGCCTATACGCTTTATTATGGTCGCCGTTACAATGGGGATTTTTATGATGTTGGCGCCATGTTGATGTTGAACTACAATATAGTGGGGCGGCTTCTTCAGATTGGGGGGACGTTCCAGCCCTTTTATGATAGTGATTTAAAGTCCAAAAATGCCTATAATGCCTGGGTGCAGACAATCCCTTTGGATGAAGTAGGCCTTTTTCTTGGAATAAAGAATCAGGCTGAATATAGGGACTTGGAAAGACGGGCCTATATGGGCGTGGTTTTTGACTTGCCTCATATTGTTTTGAAACCAGAGGTCTCTACGCCTTTGGAAAAAGGGTGCAAGTCAACGACTAGGATAACGGTGAATTTTATTTACAGAAATTCGCTTTAATCTTGCTAGTAGTCTTGTGATACAAGAATTCCCATAAATAAGCGAAAAGAACTGGTAATCCGACCCCGGCAATAAGGTAAATGGCTATGAGCAAGGCGTTGTCGTTTGTAAGTGGGGTTAGCCGGGCGAGGTTTACGGATTCGTCCAATTCGTGAAGTATACATGTAACGGCTTTAAATGCCAATAGATGTAATCCCATGATATAAAAGGATTTCTTTCCGACAATCTGGATTCCTTTGCCCAAAAGAGAACTTTCGATTTTTTTTGACAGGAAGCAGATCGCATATAGGGCGCAGGTAGATCCGATTGCGATATGGAACAGATCGTGGAATTTGTTGTCGTTTAAAAGGATGTTCCCGTTGAATAAGAAGTTTTGCCATGACGCGATGACTGCGCATAAAAAAACGGGGAGAGAATCAAACTTGACTTTTTTGACTTGGAACAAGTATTGGCCGCAACAAAGGAGGGATAAAACGACGAGGGTGTTGCTGAATCTATTTAGGGTCCAGTCAAATTGATTAGAAAGTACGCTGGATGCCGTGGACAAAAATACACAAATGCACACCCGAGCTAGAGGATATTGGTCTTTCCAAATTTTTTGGGAGAAAAAAGTGATTAATGAATAGCCGATTAAGGCGAGGCATAAGACATACGCAAACCACAAGGGGCTAACGATGGGCTCTCTTCCGGCAAATAGCAGCGCTTCAATGATTTTTTTGATGAAGTCTACGGAAGTATACGGTTGCAGCGCTTGACTATACCCAAGATTTGGTCCGCTGCTGTAGAACCCGATTTTAAAGAAAAAATTGTGCATTAAGATGGCGGGGATGTAAATCGCGATAGTCCATAGATAAATCGTTTTAAACTTGCTTTTTGCAAAATGAAATGGGGCTAATAATCGGTCTTCCTTTAAAAAGAATCCAGAAATAATGAAGAATGCGGGTACGTGCCAACCACCACCAAGAATTGTTTTTAAGGGGAATGCGGCGTTAAAGTCGTTGGCAAAATTGATGTGCCATAAAACAACGGCGATAATTGCAAATCCCTTTGCAATGTCAACAAAGGCGTATCGCTGATTCGGAGGAGAGGTCTTGGCGGTAGAATTGCCCATATTTTAAAGATAATTTAATTTTCAAAGGAATTATATGCGACTGAATAGAAATTATACGAATTAAACTAAATGGCCTAGTCCACTTTGCGGCTGAAAGTGTGTTTTTTGTTCTTTTATGCTTGTTGCTTTTTGGTTATTTGCTAGAAAAAGATTAAATTTAAAGATTATGAAAAGGCTTTTCATCTTTTTTTTCTTTTGTTGCTCGTTTGTAGGGATGTCCTTTGCCGACCCTATTAAAGTCGCAACCTGGAATATCCGTATTAACATAAAGAAAGATTCTATTGCGGGGAATATTTGGGGTAATCGCCGCGAAGCGATTGTAAAGATGGTGCAATCGAACGATTTTGATATTTGGGGCGTTCAAGAAGATTTTAACAAGGAATTAAACGAATTGAACTCTATGTTACCCTATTTTTCGCGAAAAGGGTTCCCTAATCATGAAAATGGCAAGGTTGGCACATTTAATTCCGTATTTTACAAGAAGAAAAGGTTTGACGAACAGAAAAGTGGAATGTTCTATTTTGCACCGCGGGAAGATGTCCCGATGCTGGGATGGAATGGCAAGTACATTCGCTCTTGTACGTGGGTGAAATTGGTGGAACGGAATACCTCCCGTGTCTTCTGGGTTTTCAATACGCATATGGATTATGCGGGTGGGGAAGTTGAAGCAGAATCCTGTAAGATGTTGCTTCGCAAAATCCGTGAAATTGCTGGAGAAAATGCTGCTGTTATTGTTATGGGTGATTTGAATTTTAACCAGGATAGTCCGGGTTATGATATTTTGACTAAATCGGGTGTTATTGAAGACTGCATTAATGTTGCCCAGAAAAAGATAAAAGTGGCAGGAACCTTTAATAATTTTGAAAAGGACCGTAAATCAGATAAACGCCTGGACCATATTCTGGTGACGAAGAATATAAACGTCTTGGAATACAACGTTCTTTTGGATACTTACCCTGACCAATATGGTGAAAACCGTTTCCCGTCGGACCATTTCCCTGTTGTCGTCAAGATCAATTTGGAAAAGAAGTGATGCTTGGACTGTTAAGAAGGACTCTGCTGGGCTTGAGCGTATGCTTTTTGCTGGCCTGTTCGAACGGATATGAAGAAACGGAGTTGTGTTTCATCGGAGATTCTATTACTGAATTGTGGGATCTCGATTATTATTTCCCGGAATTCTCGATTGTGAAGATATCTAAGTCTGGAGCCAAGGTCCAGGATGCGCTGGGCTGGAATATCGCTTCCTGTGAGGGGAGAAAAACGGTTGTTCTAATCGGTACTAATGATATTGGGTATGTGAATACGGATAATAAGAAAATAAAGGAAACCGTTGAAGATCGCTATGTTGAAATGTTGAAGAAGGTCCCTTATGAGTCTGTTGTTGTTGTGTCAATCCTTCCGAGGAATCTGCATGATCGTCAAGATGAAGGCGTAAATAAGTTTATTGAATCGTTTAATCAGGGCCTTAAGGACCGCGTGGTGCGAGATGTTGAAAACGGCTCTTTTGTCGATGTGTTCTCCTTCTTTTTAGATGATGGCTATGAAATAAAAAAAGAACTGTTTAACGACGGCCTGCATCCCAGTCCTGCAGGATATGAAGTTTTAAGCAATGAGTTGAAGAAGTTCCTATGAAAACGTTAAAATGCCTGATATTTCTTTTAACATTTGTGGCAGGAAACGCTCTTGCGGCTGTTGCTTTTGTTGGTATGGAAAATTCAAAATATGCTATTGCTGGGTTTAGGCCTGGTAGAAGCGCTGGTATTGCCTTAATGCATTCGCTATGGGTCCAGGACGCTTCGCAATATGTTCGTTTGAGCCCCTTTTATTATTTCCATCTAAATGAAAATCTCTCTGGACAGTATTCGGTCTTTTATGGGACGACCTATGAGCAAACGTATTATGATTACGGGGCCGACTTGTTTTTGAGGGCGTTGTTTTTTAACCGTTTGATTGAACTTGACGGCCGCTTTAGACCCCAATATGATAGCGATTTGAAATTCAATTATGGCTATGAATTTGTTGGCAAAATTTCAGGATGGAGGGACATCGCTGTTTTTGGGGGAATAAAGAATATTCCCGAATTCCGGAAAGCGGAAGGTCGGTTTTTGGCGGGAATGAGCTTTTCTGTCAAGAATTTGAGCGTGTCCCCTGAGATTACGATTCCAACAAACCTGAAAACGCAATATACCAGGGTCCATGTAAATTTCTTATACGAGCTGTCTTTTTAAAAGGCGATTGATTCCGTCGTGTACAAAAGAACATGACGAGATGGCTACAAAAATGCTAATTGTGGCGCCTATTCTGCTGTAGGATGTGTACGGAATGGAATTGAAGAATTGATAGCTGAATTTGATGGACTCGTATGTCAATAGGTGGATGATATAAAGCTCCAGGGAATACTTTCCAAACCAGCTAAGAATTTTGTGGAAGAAGCCGTTCCATTTTTGTGTGATATTGAATAGAACGCAGACGATTGGGATTGTAACGAGCCTGAGTAAACAATCGGCAAATGGCTTTATGAAGTCGTTGTCCGAAAGATTTGAAAGAACGGCCATGACAAAAATACAACCGAACAACACGATGTGTGCTTTTGAGGTCTTGGTGTTTGAGTAGGCGTACTTGCCTAGAAGCATGCCTAAAAAGAACATCCATATTTTGGGGAAACCTAATTCTACAGATTTATAGTAATCTGCAAAAAGATTATGAATGGCGTAGCAGAGGGAAATCCATAATGTGACAAGGACAAGACATTTGACATGGGGACTCATTTTTCCGCTGAATAGAAAACGGTAAATAAAGGGGAATGCTAAATAAAGCGCAAGGGAAACAGATATGTACCACATGGAGTCGTTTCCGAAAACCCAGAATTTTAATGTCAGAAGACGCAATGTGGATTCCAGCAATGTGGAGCTAGATATAATGGTGGAATAGACGATGA
This sequence comes from Fibrobacter sp. UBA4309, assembly GCF_002395745.1. GTDB lineage: Bacteria > Fibrobacterota > Fibrobacteria > Fibrobacterales > Fibrobacteraceae > Fibrobacter. Next base: position 30,808 of record NZ_DGUN01000051.1, on the reverse strand, counting down.
ATGCAAACGAAATCAGCATGTAGGGGATGAAAAGACGGTAGATTCTTTTTTTGTAAAATGATTTTGTATTGGAATCTTTTTGCCAAGAATAATAAAGTCCTAATCCGGACAAAAGAAGGAACCCTTCTGTAAAAACCAAACCTGTAAAAGGTCTAAAGAATGCTGTCGGGATGATTGAAGCTATTTTTGCCCATGACAGATAATGGGCGAGCATGACGCCCAATATGCCGATTCCCATCAGGGCTGACCTGTACTTGCTTAAATTGGAAAATTGAAACATCTGATTACAAATCGATGCCGAAGTAATCGCGGCACTTTTGGATATATATGTCGTTCTGGTTCTCAAAAACATTCTGGTTTCTGAGGGCCGTTTCCTTTAATACGGGGTCCGTAATCTTGTAGGGATGGGGAAGCTTGTTCGGAACGGGACAAATGGGGATGTTGTTTACCCGTTCTATGAAGGCAAGCCAGATGTCATCGGCTTTCAGGCATTGTTCAATGATTGTTTCCAATTGAAAATAGGGCTTGCTAAAATCGAATATTTTCGGGGGGTACAGAACTCCGCCGATACCTACGGAAATGAGGTCCTTGTCCCCTTTTTTCAAATGGGTTACTTCTTGCGTCCAGGTGTTGTAGGGCATGCTTTCGCCGTTTAAGCCCCGCGAAATTTGATGGACTCGCCTTGCGGAAACGGCTTCTGGATTTTTAAGGAAAGAACTGTAAAGAGACGATACGGTGTCCTTGGCATAGATTACGTCGTCATCGACCGTGATGATGGCTGCGTCAGGATACTCCTGCATTGCATAGAAATACTTTTTATGCGGCTTTATATCTTCGCAGATGTTTCGTATGATAAGGCCTTTCTTTTGCAATTTAGTGACTTTCGAAGGAACGTCTTTTAATTCTACGGTCTTGTCAAGATATAAAACAACCTTGTCCGGCTGTTTTTTTTGGTTCAATATGCTTTTTATGACTAGGTGCAGTGTGTTGAACCGTGCGGGGTAGCTAGTTAAGGATACGACTACCGGGATCTCTCTGTTTGTTTGCTTTAAGCTTGGTGCAGGAAGAATCTTATAGAAGTAATTCCAGAATTTTGTGATAATTTTTTCTTTGTAATAATTTCCCTTACTCTTAATCAGGTCTTTGATGAAAAAAGAGGGCGTTTTGAAAATCATCCTTAGAAGGAGTTTGCGGGCATCTTTGGAATTCTTTTGCGTTTTGGCCGCTTTCCAGCCGCTTTTATAGTCAAAATAAAGGGTCCTTTTGCGTGCTTTTTTGACTTGTGCAGAAGGCTTGTAAAGCTTGTTTATAAGATCGTTGAAGGATTCGCTTCGATAAGCCCAGCTGATTTTATTGCTTTCTGTGACCCCGCTTCCGCGGCGGTATACAGACGATATAACGGGATTGAAATGAATTTTTCCCTTGCTTGCGAAAAAAGCCCACATGCTTGTATCAAAACCGGATTTGCCTTCTTGGATGAATTCTGGGATGAACTCTGAACGATAAAGGACGGAAGCTGTGGGAAATCTTCTTTTGACAAGTAGGTCCTCTTGAGTGATGTCGTGCTCAGGCTCGGTGGAGAAAGGCTTAACAATATTGGTCTTTGTAAAGAGAATGCGGGCGTTTTCTGTAGAAAGGACGTAATCTGGGTGGCTCTCTAAAAAATCGGCTTGCCTTTGGATTTTGTTAGGGTCAGTCCAATAATCGTCCCCCTCGCATTCGGCATAGTACTTCCCTTGCGCCAAAGGGAAAATGAATGTGCACCAAATGGGAACTTTTTTTGAATATTGATTCTCGGTTTGGTAAATGCCTTTTACTTTGCCTGGGTTCTCGGCTTCGTATTTGCGAATAATGTCTGCCGTTCCATCTGTTGACGCATCGTCATGGATGATGATTTCAAAAGGGAAATCTGCTTTCTGCATGAGAAAGCCTTCAATTGTTTGCGCAATGAAATCCTTTTGATTGTATGCCGCGCAAAGAATGGATACGAGAGGTTTTTCGTTCATGTTTTTTAGATATAATCCTTCACATCATCGAAATCGTAGCCGATTTTGCGATAATCGGTAGATTTTAGCGCCGATGCTATCGTAATCAAGGCCGATGCAACTGGAGTTGAAAAACCTTTATGGGCGGCTAGTTTTTCCAGCATACATAACTCCATGGGGACGTCTTCATAAATGTAGCGGGTGTCCAAACTGGCCGGTCCCTTGGGACCGCCCGTTGCAGCGTAATTTCTGAACACCTGTAGGCTATCTATGGAAAGGTCCTCTTCGTTCCTCCATTTGCATGCGTCTAAGTAGTTAATGTCATTTTCTCCACCGTAGGCGCGGATGACCTGTTTCTTTTCTTCGTCAAGTTTTTCGATCAGGTTCCATACGGAAGGTGAAAATGCTTCCCGGTACATCCAGAATTCGCCCTTCGCGTATTCGATTCTGCTTGCCGACATAATGGCACCGATAGTGTGGACGACCATGTTCGGGTTGTGCAGCGTTGATTCGATTACGTTGGTTCTTAAATACTTGTGCGTGCCGAACAAAGATGTGACAACCGGTAAATACTTTTCGTCGGCCTTGTGGAGGAACGATACAGCATTGCGAACATTCTTGAATAAAATTTCGACTTTGCCAGGAGCTATGATGCGTGCATCGTACGGGGTGGATTCGCCCTCAACATAAATGATGTGCTTGTCCTTGGTGTACTTGGCGAATTGAGTCGAACCCATATTGCCGGGGATCAAAAATACGATTTGACCGTCCTTCAGCAGCGGACCGACTCTTTTGGCCAGGTCGCGGTGTTGTAGGCTCTGAGTCAGAATCATGACCGCCTCGGCGCCTTCCAAGCCTTTTTCGATATCTCTTGTAATAAGCTTCGGCTTTAGTGCAAATTCCTTGTTGTTATCGGTCGTGTCTAGACAACTGATTTCGCCTGTTTTTAAAAGCTGCTCAAAGTTATCGTCATGCAGACTATGCGAAGTCTTTATCAGATTTACCTGATGGCCATTTTGCATCAACTTAATGGATTGGGCACAACCAGAATTTCCTGCTCCAATAATCGCTACTTTCATTTAATGGTCTCCTTTGAGTTTTTTATTTAAACAAGGCTTCAGGATTGAGTTTTTCCATCAACAAAGATTCTCCGCGCTCATTGAAAACGTCGTATTCCTTGTTTATGTAATTTACAAGTCTTGTGACTTCGTCCTTGTTGTCGGCGACGATTTCGGCAACCATAATAGGCCTGTCGACGGTCCGGTCTTTTCCGTAATGATAGCCGACATCATGATATTTCTGTATTTCAATACATTCTGGAAGGGCTTCAACTTTATCCATGCCGACGATTTTGGAGACGGTCTGGTCATAGCCCTTCAGCAGATAGTTACAGTCGAGGGCATATTTCTTGTACCTTGCCGATTCTTCGCTGATGGTTCCGATGTCTTCGACCATCTTGCCGGTCAATGCGAACTCGATAATCATGTCCATGGCGTTGTAGCCAAGGCAGGCCTGTTCGTGGTTGAAATACGAACCGCCTAAACGGCAGCCCATTTCAAAGAACTTCACGTCTTTCCCGTTAAAGTACCCTTGCATGAAAAGGACTCCGTCCGTAAAGCCTTCGCTTTTGAACATGTTTATGACTGCCGGGTTGACTTTTTCGAGATAGAAGTCAACGGCCTTTGACGGCGACATGCTTATGGTGGAATAATTGATGGCAGAACCTCTGTCCGAAGCCATAAAGCGGTCAAAAATGGAAAGCAGCCTGAATTCCCCGCCGACCGCAATGTAGTCCAGAAGGAATTCCCTTCCGCTGATATAGTCTTCAATTATCGCATTGCCGCTGGCTGAATAGCTGACGGCTTCTTCAAAGCGGGCTTTCAATTCCTGCTCGTTACGGCACACGCCGGCGCCGCGGGAGCCGCTGCCGTCAAGCGGCTTTACAAATACGGGATAGGTGATTCGTTTGAGAGTGTTGTCGTCGATCTTATTTCCCATCAGGTAAGTCTGAGGGACGGGAACGCCATACTTGTCGCATGTGTTCTTGAAGTCGACCTTGTTTGTCGACATGCTCAGCATTTTTTCCGTAATATAGCAGGGCAATCCGAGACGCTTGCATACTTCCATATATGGTCTAAGCAAGATGTCTACAAAACCAGTGATGACCCCGTCTACCTTTTCTTTCTTGCAAAAATCGACTAGGGCGTCTACATCAAGTGCGTTGATCAAAACAGGCTTGTCTGCAATCTTTTTTGCTGGAGAATCGGCATTGTAATCAGCAACGATGGTATAAATGCCTGCCGCTTTTGCGTAACGGACAATGTCGCATTCGGTAGTTGTTGCTCCGATTATGAGAAGTTTCTTGCCTTCAAATTTAGTCATTGCCTTTTTTTCCTATCAAAAAAATCCTTGGAATCTTTAAATTTAAATATACTCTTTTTTCGATTTTGAATCGCTCTAAAGGCCTCTGTACGGCCTGCTTTTTAGAGGATTGCCCCTATTATCCTTTCCATGTCATCTTTCCCATACCTTTGGTCGACGGGAATGCATACAATATGATTTGCCATTTCATATTCCAAGTCGTTTTGTCCCGTCCATTCAAGAACATTGGGCCAGTAGGTTGCAACGAATATGTTTTGCGCAATCAGCTTTTTCTTGAGCTCATTTCCGCATTTAGACCAATATGGGTAAACGAGCGGGCAGGCAAAAGAGTCTAACGATGGAATTTCCAATCGATTTGTTGATGCGAGAATTTTGTGGAGGTATTCAAAATTCTCGCGGCGTTTTTGCTTTATGCAGTCGAGGTCGATGGTGGCAAAAATGTGTCTTGAAATTTGGCTCATCTGGGAAAGAGGCGATTCTGCAATCTTCTTGCTGTTTGCCTTGAAATCGCTGTAGCCTTCTGCAGGAATCAGTTCCGTGCGCTTAAGTAGATGCGAGCAGCGGTCATAAGAACAATCAATAGGCAGAGAGCTAACCGTGAGTGGCACGCTTGTGACCGCGAGACCTCCGTCCGGCATACCCATGAATTTGCGTGGGCTGTAGAATTGGTGGTGCTTCTGTGCGGGGCAATAAAGAGCCTGGGCGTTATCTATAATAGCACGATTGCCATAGGTTTCTTGAATTTTTTGCGCATAGGCGTCTTTGATGCCGTAATAGTTCGTGTATAGCAGGTATTCCCCATCTTGCAGATGGATTGATTCTGCAAGTTCCAACTTTTCATTGGTATGGTAAAACTTCCAGGGAATGCCGATTTTTTTTAGAGGTTCTAGTACGGCGTCGCAGGTGAAATAGGGAATCCATAGCTGGCTGGCGTTTCCGATACCTTTCAGGATGTATTCGAGGGCGTGTCGGCCGCTGTTCAGATAAACAGCTCCTTCGTGCAAACTGCGGTTCTGCACCGTGGGGAATTCCCATTCAAAATATCCGCCGATAGGTTTCATAGTTGATTCTACTTCACATTGATATGCATCCATGACGTCGTGTCACTCAAAGCTTTTTCAAGTTCCTCGCGAGTTTTGAATCGCAGGAACAAAGTGCCGAGAGAGTTGTTTGCTCCCTTGAAGGGTACGATATGGTCTCCTGGCTTGACGATCAGCCCCACGTCACGGATGTATTTTTGCTTGAATTCCGGATCTATCTCGATGGAGACGAATTGTCCTTCGGTTGAAGAATGCAGAATGTAGTTGCACCATACGCCATCATAAACAGGGGCGGTAATGTTATCCAACGGCATTCCCAGCGCTTTTTTGATTTCGTTGCGGATTAAACTTTGTCCGGTCGCCATATCTTGAAGTTCTGCGATGCGGTTTCCACCGCCGCGGGGGCTCACTTCCATAATATAGGCCTTACCGTCGGAGCATACGCGGCTTTCTACGTTGTAGATGCCGGATTTTACGTTCAGGAGCGTAAACAGACGTTGTAGTTGGTTTGTCAGATCGTCCTGATATTTTTGTTCCATGGATGCTGGCCATATTTCGATGGCCGGTGTGTATGGGTTGGCGGCGTTCTTGTCAAACAGCTGGTCGGAATAGGCCGGGTACACGAGTTTGCCGTCTGCCGTGAAGATGTCGGCGCTGGATTGTGCGCCCACTTTGTCCAGAAAATCTTCGACAATGAAGTTTTTGGAAATCGATGCCGATAGTGCCGTTTCGATTGCTGTTTTTAAATCGGCTCTTTTTTCGACCTTCGTGACGCCCTTGCTGCCGGCGGAATCGACAGGTTTTACGATGACGGGCCAGTTGAAGTAATCGACGTCTTTTAGGGCGTCGTCAATGTTGTCGTATCCTTTTGCCTTGGGGCAGTTGAATCCATTATCAGTGAGGAACTTGCGGAACAGCGATTTGTCTTGTAGAAAGCAGGTGGCTTCGTAGGTGCACTGGAAAGGAAGTCCCATCTTTTCTGCCACGTAGGCCGCAGTCGTTACTCCGGGATCTACCGCATGGGAGAGGATTCCGTCAATTTTGAGTTCCTGTGCGGCCTTCAGAACAGCGTCCTTGTCGATGATACTTACATTGCAGTATTCGTCAGAATATTTATGGGCAATGTTATCGGGGAGGTAATCTGCCGTAATTACGTGTACACCCATTTTATGTGCTTCGTTGATTACGGGGAGCAGGTACCGTAACCCGCCAAGGAGCATCAGTTTTTTCACGGCTTACCTATTTCTTGTTCAAGACGACGTCTAGGACTCGGTTTGCGGATTCCTCGTCGAGTCCGGCAAACATCGGAAGGCATAACACCTGGTCAGCCAGTTTGTGGGCGATGGGCAGGTTTTTCGGGTTGGCCGAATCAAGTCCCTTGTAGGCGCTGAATGTGCTGATGAGCGGATAGAAGTAGCGGCGACCGAAAATGTTGTGCTCTTGAAGTTTCGCGTACAGGGCGTCACGGCTCATGCCGTATGCCTTTTCATCAATAAATATTGGGAAGTAGGCGTAGTTATGACGGATTCCTTCGATATCTTTCAACATGCGAATGCCAGGAATGTCCTTGAGTGCTTCGCGGTATTTTTCTGCGGTCGCCTTGCGTTTCGCAATCGCATCATCTACTTGCTTCAGGTTCAAGAGCCCATATGCGGAACGGATTTCGTCCATCTTGCTGTTGATGCCAGGAGCGACGACGGTAGTCTCTCCGTTGAATCCGAAGTTCTTGAGAAAATCAATGCGCTTCTTTGTAGCTTCATCGTGGCAGACTAGAGCTCCGCCTTCTACTGTGTTGTAGACTTTGGTTGCGTGGAAACTGAGCGTACTCATGTCTCCCTGCTTTAGGATGGATTCCCCGTTTACCTTGACGCCGAAGGCGTGGGCTGCATCATAGATGATCTTGAGACCATAGATGTCTGCAATCTCCTGGATGCGCTTCGTGTTACATGGAGTTCCATATACGTGGACGGGCATAATTGCAGTAGTATGCGGCGTTATGGCGGCTTCAATCTTTTCTGGATCGAGGTTTCCCGTTTCTTCGTCCACATCGACGAAGACCGGCTTAAGGCCGTTCCACCAGATGGAGTGCGTTGTTGCCACAAAACTGTATGGGGTGGTAATGACTTCGCCCGAAATTCGCAGGGCTTGTAAGGCTGTAATCAGCGGGAGCGTCCCGTTGGTGAACAGACTGATGTATTCGACGCCTAGGTAGTCGGCAAGCTGCTTTTCTAGTTCTTTGTGGTAATGACCGTTGTTGGTAAGCCACTTGCGTTCCCAGATGTCCTTGAGCATCGGGATAAAATCATCCAAAGAAGGCAGCAATGGTGATGTAACCGTGATCAACTTATTTTCGGCCATTCCGGAATTCCTTTACTGTGTTTAACAGGTAATCAAAACTTTCGAGTTTGAATATCTTTGCTAGACTAAAATAGAATATTATTCCGCAAAGGGTTTGTAGGCATAAGCCGGGTAGTATGGGTAGATTCAGTAATCCTACGGCGTAAACGCAGGCGCCCATCGGGGCTGCTATGAAAAATGAGGGGAAGATATCTTTTATTTGCTCAAAATAGCCGTAACCCATCAATTTTTTATTCGGATTGGCGTTTACAAAGGCGTTAATCAAGGTCGAGATTGATGCGCCGTATGCGATGCCAATGGGAGATTTGAAGTAGTATAATCCCCCAATGAGGAAAGTTAACCCCACGCATTTCTTTATGATTTCAAGCTTTAAAAAGATGTCGCTTCTACCCATTGCATTTATGGCAGAGAGGTTTGAAGTGTGGATGGGGTATAAAAGATAGATGAAGCAATATACCTGGATAAAGGGAACGCTAGGCAGCCATTTTTCTCCCAACAGCAACAGGACGACTGGCTTGGCGAGAACGGCTAGACCTGTCATTAGAGGGATGATGACGAATGAACTTGTCTTGATTGCCCGTCGCATAAGCCTTTTCATTTGGGGCTTGTCGTCCTGGTGAGCCGAAAGAGACGGAAGCATGACGGATTGAATGGAACTATTGATGTTGTTTACCACGAAATTTGGGAAATGCTCGCCTCTGTTGTAATAAGCCAGATCTGCAGGCGAAAACATTTTTCCGATGATAAGTCCGGTCAAATTATTGTATCCGGTATCTATAATAGCGGAACACAGCAACTTCCATCCAAAGGAAAAAAGTCCTTTTAGACGGGAAAAGGAAAATTCCATTTTGGGTCGCCAAGGAACCGTGAACCACATGATGACGATTGCGAGAAATACGTTGGATAGCTGCTGTATTACTAGGGCCCAAACGCCAAAATGAGCTAAAGCGAAAATGACGCCGAGGATGCCGGATGGAATCATTGCCCCTAAACTGCGGTAGAACAGTTTTTTGAATAGCATGTTTTTGGAAATGTAGGCAAGCTGTACGGAATTAATCGCACCAAGGAAAAGCGTTATCGATAATACACGGATGACGGGTATTAAAGTTTCATTGTTATAAAATTGGGCGATAAGGGGGGCGCAAAAGAAAAGAACGATGTAGAGTATGGTGGCGACGCCAATGCTGGCGATGAATACTGTAGAAAAGTCAAGATTGTCCGAATTCTTCTTTTGTATAAGGGCTGTGTTTAAACCGCTCTGGACAAAGACGTTTGCAAAGGTGATGAAAACGGTGACAAGAGCAACCAGGCCGAAGTCGTTTGGTGCAAGAACTCGGGCGAGAATAATGGTTAAAAAGAACTGGATCAGCTGCGCTCCGCACCGTTCGAAGAACTTCCAGAAAAGCGACGATATGATGGTGTTTTTGGATGGCATAGGAGAAAAATAGAATTATAGGTTCTCGTCAATCCAATAATAACGTTCTGAAACCCAATTTTTTAGTGAGTCTACCGCATCTTCATAGGATTCGAAAGCGATGTCGTGATACATGTTTTCTGTGGAATTGAGCGTTGGCCAACGTTTGTTGTCGTTTTTGACGGCTTTTTTTATCCGTTGAGAGACTGCTTCAATGGAATCGGGGACGTTCTTGAAGAGGTGCTTGTTTTGGGTCCAATAGCTAAGGCAACTGTTTTTAAAGGATTCGTTTTTCCAAAGCCATTTATACCATCCGAAGTTGCGCACGATCCAGTCTTTATGTCCTGTGGTCCCCGTCCTGAAAATTCCATAGGCTAGGTCAAAATCCCAGACGGGGCCCATTTTTAGGACGTCGCCCTGTTCCCATGTGGTGAAGAGGCTCCGGAGGAATCTCGCGTCGAAGTTCTTGGCAAATTCCTGGATCCAGTAGTAGCGCGCAAAGTCAAGGGTGTCAATCCAATTGGACGGAATGAAGTGGACGGTGTCTTTTTGGGCGAATTCGAATTTGCTAAAGTGCTCGGCAACGATGTCTATGGATTCTTGTGAGGGCTCTTTGGGGTATTTGATTTCAAAGAGGTTCCCGTTTTTAGTTTCAAAGAAGGGTTTGTTGTCGTGGGAGGTTGTTTTTTCGACTAAATAGCTTGCCTTGTCCTTGTTCAGGTTGACCCTGTTTTTGGATACCTTTACGGATTCGACCAAAAGGTATAGTCCTAAATACTCCCGGTTGAAAAAGACTTCGACAAATTGAGTTCTTGGAGAGTAATCGTCCCCCAGTATGGAGGCGAGCTGATAGGTCACATAATTTTTGACATGGGTCTTGTCTTTGAAATTGGCGACCAGGGCGAAATCGGTCCCTTTGGGCATTCCGAACAAACTCTGTTTTTGGTCAAAGTCGAGCTTGATTCCGTATTTGGGCATCCGAAAAGACGAATTTCCGCGGCCTCTTACGGTCAAAGTCTTGATTTCGCTGCTCGGCCCGTCTTTCTCGTAAATTTGCAATTTCGCGTTGATTAACGTTTCTTTGTCGCGAAGGCCTCGGAAATCATCTGTTTCTATAACAAGGCGCGGAACGCCAGCGAATGGATATTCGCTGTCGTTGAGAGGTAAATAGTCTTGAGGACTGTTAGAAGAGTCCCATGAACAAGCAGCCAATAAAAAGCAGGCTAATATTTTTTTTGCTTGCTTCAACGGCTAATATTTGCCATACTTGTATCCGAATCCATCGGAATGGCTATGCTGGTATTTGTTGATGACAAAGCTGGCGTGAGCACTGGTATTGCCCTTGAGCAATTGGGACATGCCGTCTTGGATTGCTTCAATACCGTGTTTGTTGTATTCAATGACCATCACGATTTGAGACGCTTGGCGGCAAGCAAGTGCAGCATCGGTTACCAACATAATTGGAGGCGTGTCGACAATGATTAGGTCGTAGCGCTTTTCCAATTCGTCGATCATGTCGGAATAATGCTTGGAACCCAGGATTTCGGACGGGTTGCTGGGAACATGTCCGCAGGGTATGATAAAGAGATTCTCGACTTCAGTGCTGTGAATGACATCGTCAAGTGTTGTTTCGTGGAGCAGGAATTGTGATAGACCGTTCCCGCGTTTGATTCCGAATTCCTTATGTAGGCGGCCTTTGCGGAGGTCTGCATCAATGAGGAGCACCTTCTTGCCGAGCCCGGCGAATAGTGCAGCCAAGTTGACAGAAATAAAGCTTTTCCCGACGCCGGGGATAAGGCCGCTGATGCCGATGATGGGGCGGCAGCCTTCGTCCATGCTGAATTCGAGAGAGCTACGGAGGGCGCGGAGGGCTTCCACGGCGACATCGTCAGGTTCGACCACGGCAAGAGGCCTCGTGCCCTTGGTGCCCTTGGGATTGCCCTTCGGGACCTTGGCGTAGACGCTGTAGCCGGTTTCGCGTTCAATGAAGTGGGCGTCACGTACGCCGTTGCTGAACTTGCTCTTGATGCTGACGATGGCGGCGCCAAGCAACAATCCAAAGAAAAGCGCAATGAGAACGATCATTTTTTTCTTCGGCTTAGTTGGCCTGGAAACCTGTTCGGCAAAGTCGATGATGCGCACGGAGCCGACTTCGCCGGCGGAAACCAATTTCAACTGCTGGATGTTGTTGAGCATGGTCGTGTACATGACTTTTGCCAGTTCGACTTCGTTGCTGAGCTTTAGGACTTCTTGCTGTGTTGCGGGTAATCTTTTGGATTCGCTTGTGTTAGAAGCAAGTTCGCGTTTCAAGGCGTTTTCTTGTTCTTCATATGTCTTGATGGTGGGATGCTCAGGCTGGAACAGCCGGATTGCATCTTGTTTCTTCTGCTGAAGCACCAGAAGGTCTTGTTGCAATTTGGTGCGTTTTTCCAGGACGAGACGTGTTTCTGCATTGATGTCGACAGAGCCTACGCGGTTGCGATAGTGGTTGAAGCGCAGCATGGCGCTATCCATTTGTGCCTTGACTTCGGGGAGCTGCTTTTCAAGGAATTCCAGTGTCTTCTGGGCTTCCGCGTTGCTACGCTCTACGTTTTGACGTAGGTATGTCGTCGCAATTTCGTTCAGGATTTCTGTTGCGCGGTCGGGGTAAATGTCTTGATAGCTGAATTCAAGAATTCCGGTTTTCTTCCCTTTTTCTTTAATTTCAAATGCACTTTTAAACGCGTCAATGGCGTCAAGACGATTTTTCTTATACAGATTGAAAAATTGTCCTTTTTTTACGTTCATTCTTAAAACGCTGAAAGTTACCGTATCACCTGCATAGGGGATTTTATAGGTTTCTCCGGCATGACAGTTGTCGACAATCAATTTTTTATTGTGGTCAAGTAATTTGAATGTGAGGCTGTCTTTAACAACGGCAACCCACGGCTTGCCCCGTTCTTCTTCGGGAAGATTGTCCCAAGGAATTTCTAGCTGGACTAGCTCCATTCGGCCTTCCTTGTGCAAAAGCCTTTGCAATTTACGCGTTGGGACAGCTATGTATTGCAAGTGCATTTTGTCTACAGCATCACCGATAATCTGCCTGCTCTTGATGAGCTCGATTTCTGTTTCGGCGGGGCTGGAACTGGCAAACAGGCTTCCGAGGCCGCCCATCATGGCTCCGGCCATTCCCTTGTTACTTTTAGATTCTATTTGCAGCAGGGCATCTACCTGGTATACGGGCCTAATCCACAGGGCGACAATGACGCCAATGACTCCAGATAGGATAAGACATGGCAACATGATGTGCCAATTCTTGGCTAGGTCTTTTAGAAGGTCAAAAAGGTCGGTTTCTTCTTTTTTTGCAGATGCCATAGTATACCTTTAGCTTATATGAGCTAATTTAACAATTTCCTATACCCAGAATTTATCCGTTTCCTTGATGATGGGTATTTCCGGGAGGGATTTGTCGAGGGTCATCTCGTAAATTTTCGATGCAAAAAGAGTGTCGTGCAGGCCTAAACCGTAATTATAGTCGATAATCCTTTGATTTTCGGATTTGCGGCCGGGATCCCTGCCGGCGAGGACTTCACCGATTTCGTTGTAATCGTGGTACTGCGGGAAGAACTTGAAGTTCCTCACATGCCCGGTATCGTCTCCAAAAACGCGGTCAAAGGTGGTGTCGCAGTTCTGGAACCCGCGCATGTGTACCGGAATGATGGTGATGCCGGGAGGGAACAGGCTTTCGTCTTCTACGATAAGGCCGTTCGCGCTGGTGATGCAGCTGATGAGAACATCGACGGACTGGGCGATTTCTTTGACGTCGTCGACGATTTCAAAAGAAACATTCTTGTAGTTTTGGAAACGCTGGATAAATAGTTCCGCTTGATTCTTGTAGCGTAACAGTTTGACATCAAAATGCTTTTCGGGTTCGGCTTCAAGGATGCAGAGCAGGCTCGCTCGCGCGGTGTTGCCGAGCCCGAGCATACCATAGCGGGAAGAATCCTTTTTTCGAAGCGCCTTGGAAGAAGCGGCCGCGACCGCTCCCGTCCGCATGGTGGTAATCCAGTCGCCGTCCAATAGGGCGAGGAGGTCGCCGTTCTTGGCGTTGTACAGGAGCATGTCGCTCCCTAGGCTCGGTACGGCGCCTTCGATGCGGTGGACTTCCTTGATGCCGAAATAGCGGATGTCCGGATTGCTTTTGGATTCAGGAAGCAAGCAGGGCATCGACGTGAAGAAATCCGTGTCTGTCGGGTGTACGCTAATCTTGGCGGGTAACTGGGCTTCGCTTTTTAGTGCAAAGCTTTCGTAGATCCAGTCAGTGCATTGTTTGGGCGAAATCCCGAGGCTGCGGATAGTCTGTTCGGATATGATTCTCATACGGTGGCTCCTGCTTCCAACTCCTTGAAAGCCTTGATAAGTCGCGCGTTGTCTTCGTGGCTACGTACGGCGATGCGCATGTATTGTTTGCCGTCAAGTCCCTTCTTGTCGCTGCAGTCGCGCATGAGGATGTTGTATTTCTTCAGCATGGCGAGTACGAGCCCGTTCGCCGTGAACGGCGGGAGGATTTCGCAGAGGAAATAGTTCGCTTCCGAGGGCATGACCCGCAGGAACTTTACCTGGCGGAGTTCGTCGCCAAAACGGTCGCGTTCCGTAATGAACTGCTCGCAGGCAATCTTGTAGTCCTTTTCGTACTTGGTATAGATCTGCATGAAGAATTCGGCGAAACTATTCAGGTTCCAGATGCTCACGGTCTTTTTCATCTTGGCAATTAGCGCCTTGTCTGCGGAACAGAGGATTCCGAGACGGATGCCGGGGACCCCGTAGCTCTTGGAAATGCTCTTCATTACCACCAGGTGGGGAAAGGTTTCCAGGATTCTGTCGTCGAGGAGGGTGTTTTCTTCGTAGCCGTGGCTGAAGTCGACAAAGCTTTCGTCTACGACAAGGCGCGTCCTGTTTTCTTCGCTCCACTTCGCGAGGGCGAGAACGTCTTTCTTGGCGATGAAGTTACCCGACGGGTTGTCCGGATTGATCAACAGCAGGTTTTCGGCATGATTCTTGCCGAAGAATTCCATCAGGTCCTTGACGGAGTAGCGATAGTCGGCATTTTGCGGTACAAAGGTGACGAGGCTGTCCTTGTCGCGACGGTTCGGGTATTCCTCGAAAGTAGGACGGATAATCCCGAGCGATCCTGGGAGTTCTTCCATTAGGGCCTTGATCAGTTCGGCGGCACCGTTGCCGGGGATGATGTATTCTTCCTTGACGCCCCAGCACTTGGAAGCGAGCAGGGTGTTAACCTTCATGCCCGAGGGGTATTCACCGACCAGGGTCCTGAAGTTGGCGTTCATCTCATCGATGATGCGGGAGTTGCGGAAATACGGGTTTACCAAGTAGCAGTAGTCCAGCATTTGCGGGAAGCGCCAGAAACCGCCATAACGGCCGTAATACTTGCGGAGCACATCCTTCTCTTCGGCGAATAGGGCTTCGGCGATATCCAGGTCCTGTTTGTCGTCGATCTCGTACCACTTCTCGTTGGTGATGGGCAAGGCCTTGAGGTCGCTCTTGCTCAGGAACGATATGATGCGCAGTACATTTTCGTAGTATTCATTGTTGCCGACGGCCTTGCAGTAGGCGTCAAGGAAGGGAATGTACTTTGTCTTCGAAAAATCCTTGCTGAACTTGTAGATGTTGACCGTCTTGTAGTAGCTGCCGATTTCGCTATAGTCAAAGGCTGCCTTGGTGACGAAGTTGACGATATTGTTGTCGCGGTCGATTTTCACCATGGTGCCGTCCATCCAGGTTTCGTATTTGGCGACGAGGGCCAGGTTGGGGAACGGATTGCTCAAGAGCAAGTCGAACATCCCGTCGTCATAAATCAAGTCGCTTTCGATAAGGAGCGTATCGTCTTCTTGCAGCTGTTTTCCTGCTAGCGCGAGGGAATAGATGTTGTTCGTCTTGTCGTAAATCGGGTTGTTTACGTACTCAATCTTGAGTCCGTCGCGTTCGTTGCCGATGTAATCCTTCAGCTTCTGTCCTTCGTAGCCGATGACGATGACGACCCGGTTGAGGCTGAACTTGCTCAATTGGCGAAGCGTTCGGTCAATCAGGGGGACCCCGTTTACGGGAACCATGCATTTCGTATTGTTCTTGGTGTATTCGCCTAGGCGTTTGCCCATTCCCGCAGCGAGGATGATTGCTTGCATCTTTCCGAGCTCTCCGTTTTCTTTTGAATATAGTTTTATTTGGCTGCTTTGCGGCTAAACTTGTTGACCACGATTTCCTTGATATCCGCAAAACTCTCGTCCTTGATGACGGCGGCGATCCCGAAATACACGACCGCGGCGGTGACGATGCCTACGGCCACCTTGGCAACGCTCCCGTCAAAAGGCATGATGGCAAAATGCGTGACGACGCCCATGACGGCAATCTGGATGAATACCGGGAACAGGACCTTTAGCTGCTTCAGCTCGCCGTAGCCGAGGATCTTCCCGGTATAGTAGCAGTTGAACGAGAAGGCGACAAACTCGTAGGCGGCCTTGCCGATAACCAGGGCATATATGCCGAAGGGGAGGGTCGCGAACAGGATCGCGAAACCGATAGGTTTCTTCATGAGTTCTAGCTTGAGTACGAGGTCGGTACGTCCCTTCACGTACAGCAGGTTCAGGTTGATATGGGTGAGGGGCGAGAACATGTAGCCGAAACAGAGAACTTGCAATAGCGGCACGCAGGGCAGCCATTTCGGGCCAATCATGATTTCGATAAGCGGTTCCCCGATGACGGCGATGGTCGTAAGCACGGGGTAAAGCAGGAACAGCGGCGTCCGCAGCAGCTTGCGGTAGGCGCGGAGCAGCCTCTCGTTGTCGTCCTGCATCTTGGCGAGTACGGGGAAATTCACCTTCAGTGCCATGTCCTGCAGCGCCTGCGTGGGGAGCAGGGCGTATTCGTTGCCCCTGTTGTAGTAGCCTACATCTGCCGGAGAGAAAGCCTTGCCGATGACAAGCGTGTAGAGGTTGCCGTATATGGTGTTGATGAGGCTGGAGCAGAGCAGCTTGGAACCGAACCCGAAAAGCGACTTGAAGGATTCCTTCGAGAACATGAGCTTGGGCATCCAGCGCGAGCAGTACCAGATGCAGATGGAAGAAATAAGCTGGCCGGCAAGCGCCTGGAACACGAGTGCCCATACGCCCCATCCGAAGAACGCGAGGGTAAGGCCCACGGCACCCGTCACGAGGATGCTGATGACGGAAATGAGCGCCTGCGTCTGGAACCTGAGATCGATCGTGAGCCTTGTGCGCTGCACCGCGGTAAACCCGGTAATCACGAGCGAAAGCGCGACGACCTTCGTCACGTCTTCGAGGATGGGCATGTTGTAGAACTTCGCAATGTAGGGAGAAGCGAAGAAGAGTGCCGCATAGAATGCTATTGACACGCCTACGTTGAAGTAGAAGATGGTGCAGAAGTCCTTTTCGGTGCGGTTCTGCTTCTGGATAAGCGCGTTAGAAAGGCCGCTGTCGGTGAACGTGTTCGCGACGGCGATGAATATGGCGAGCATGCCCACGACGCCATAGTCTGTCGGGGCGAGCATGCGGGCGAGTGCGATGCCGATGGCAAAGTTGACAGCCTTGCTTACGACCTTCTCGACTCCGGTCCAGGCCATGCCGCCAATCACTTTGTTCTTTAAGCTCTCTTCTGCCATATCGGTAAAGTTACTTTTTAGCGTGTGCGGCCCGGAGTTTGGGCAGGTAATCCCTATAGGAATGTTCCGTGTCCAGAGCGGCAAACCCGCCATGGATGGTAGGGGCTTTCGCCGGTTTCATGTAGTCCCCGTAGAGGGCTTTCAGTACCTGGTCGTATCCGTTCGGTACGGGCATCTGCATGTCTTCGAACGGGAGGTATTCCGTGTCGCGGTACCATTCCCTGTCTAGCTTGCGGGTGGAGACGTACTGCATGGTGCTGAACAGCCCGATCTTGGTGACGAACTTGCGCTCGTTCACCGGGTCCTTGCGCAGCTCGTCTTCGAATGTCCGGTAGGTGCCAATGAATGAATGGAACAGGTAGTGCAGTTTGAGCTTGAGCCACTTGATCCAGGTGGAGGGGGCTCCGATGCGCACCTTGTACCCGAAAGTCTTTTTCTGCAGGTAAAACTTGAGCTTGTTGATTCGTTTCAGCTTGCGGGCGATTTTTTCTTCGCTCTCGGGAATCCCGTCCATGACGAAGATGTCTACGAAAATGCTCTGGTCGAAATCGGCGAAGATGTCGTAGGGGAGGATTGCCGCGGTGCCTTCGTATCGCAGTTGCGCATGTTCCCTCGGGTACGGGGCCTTTTCGGAATAGGCCGTCTGGAAAAAGTAGGGGTGGGTGAATTCCCTGTCGGCGATGGCGAGAAGCTTGTCGTAGTCGTCGCGAAGCATCACCATGTCGATGTCGTCGTCCCAGGGGATAAAGCCGTGGTCGCGAACGCAACCAATGAGTGTCCCGCTTGCGGCCCATATCTTGAGCCCGTTCCTGTTGCACACGTCGATGAGCTTTTTCGCCATGTCCATCTGGATGGCCCATACGCGCTTCGTCTGCGCCGTCACGGTGTAACCGTTGCGGATTTCTTCTTGCATGTCCATGTTATTTGAGATTCCTCACGGACTTGCATCCGGTATAGATTTTCCGCAATAGCGCAGGTGTATGCTTGTATTTGAACAGGCGCCACAGTTTTACGTAGGGAAACACGTGGTTGAGCATATAGCTGCCCGTCACCTTGTACATGGTCGGGCTGGCGTGCATGAGCTCTGCGTCAAAGTCGACGAGCGGGCTTATGTCGCTTACGATGCAGCGCAACAAGAAGTTTCTGTAGATGCGCAACAGGTTCTTGTGGAGTCGCTCTTGCAGGTAGGCGCGGTGTATGCTGTCGGTGTCCAGCGATTCAAACGTGTGGGCCATCGCCATGCAGACCTTCATCAGCTGTGCCTGGGACTTTGCTGCGACTGCGGGGTCCATGGTCTGTCCTTCGCGTCCCCAGAGGTAGTTGTAGAGGACGATGTCGAGATACTGGAGCGTGCTCACCGAAATCATCGGTGCGAAAATCCATTCCTGGTCGGTATACGAAACCTTCTCCGTTTGTCTGTAACCGATATGGCGCAGGTTCTCCGTCTTGTACGTGACCATGTGCATTTCCATGGAAAGTTTCGGCTTGATGGCCGAAAAGGCAAGGTCCTTGCCGGCCGTGGTGTAGAAATGCGGCGTGTCCAGGACGTTCCCGTCTTCGCCCACTTTCCTGTAGTCGGTAATGACAAGGTCCACGTCGGTTCTGCCCAGGAAATCTACCAGTTTTTCGAGGCTGGCAGTATCGAAACTGTCGTCGGCATCCAGGATCTTTACGTATTTGCCGGAAGCTTCTTGGAGCCCGCGGTTGATGCACGACCCGTAATTTCCGTTTTCCTTGCTGATGACGCGGAATGTTTCCGGGTGCTGTGCCTGGAATTTCTGGGCGATGGCTTCCGAACCGTCTGTGGCGCCGTCGATGACGACGAGCGCTTCCAGGCTTTCCATTGTCTTTTCATCGGCGACCAGCGAGGACAGGCACTTTTCCAGGTACCGTTCCATGTTGTAGGTCGGGATGATTATTGTGAGCGATTTGCGCATCGGTTCGGGCCTTTGTCAATTTCGTCAAATATAATTTTTTTCTAATATGTTTGCGATGAAGAAGTTTGCAGTTAGTATTTTGGCGTTTTGCGCCGCCGCTTTTGCGTATATTCCCGGCGAATCCCGCTTTGTTTCGCTGGAAGGCGACCATGGCCTCTTTGCGAACCCGGCGGGTCTTGCCGCGTTCGATTCCTGGGGCGCGCTAGTCGATTACCAGTTCGATGACGGTATTTCCGCTTTCCGCGTCGGTGGCAATCTCGACCACTGGGGAGTTTCTTTTGACTATAGGCAGGATGGCGAGGGTTTTGACGAGTCCCGTTGGAACCTGGTCCATTCGACGGATTTGCTGAATCGCTACCTGTTCCTCGGCAGTCGTTTCACGGCTTTCAGGAGCGCCGATTTTGGCGGCACGGAGTGGATGTATTCCTTGGGGGCGATGATTCGTCCGTTCCGGAACGTGTCGCTCGGCTATTCCTGCGACAACCTGCTCTATGTGGGGCCCGAGTCCATGAAGCGGGTGCACAATGTCGGTGCGACATTGAGGCTCGGCCGCAGTTTTGGCGTAAGCTATGATCTGGAAGACTGGGAAGAGCACCGGCTCCTCCTGGAAATGGAACTGTACAACCTCCGCGTCGGTTTCAAGCTGCCTATCTATGGCGATGACGACAAGTACACGATTACGCTGTCTTCGTCCTTCGGCGGATACACGGACATGTCGGTAAAGGTCTTTGACGATTTCTTGCCTAAGGGCGGCTCCATGGGAATCCACAGGGCGCGTAATCCGCGTGCGACATTCTCGGCACAGATCGTGCGCGTCCCGCTTAACATGCAGGTTTCAGAAGTCGAAGACGAATTCGCGTTTTTCCGCAGGAATTCCATCGGCATCTTGAAGGTGCGCAACCTGTTCGAACATCTTTTTAACGACCCCTCGTGCGGCCTTGTCGTCCTCGACTTTTCGGGATACAGGGGCAACCTCGGCGTGTCTGCCGAAATCAACCGCATGGTGCAGAGGCACAAGGCTCGTGGCGGCAAGGTGGTAGCCTATCTTGACGATGTCCGTCCTTCTGTATTGCTGGCCGCATCGTCTGCCGACAGGATCGTTGTCGAGCCGTCCGCCCATTTCACGTGGCGGGGCCTTGGCGGTGGCGTCTTGTTCTACAAGGGTCTTCTGGACAAGCTTGGCGTGAAGGTGGAATTCCTGCGCCATGGGGCGTACAAGTCGGCGGTGGAACCCTACGTGGCCGATTCGATGTCTGCGGAAGCCCGCGAAAATTCGGAGACGCTCTACAAGGACCTGTGGGGCGTTCTCGAATCGAATGTCGCGAACAACCGCCGTGGCGGCGCGGCAAGCCTGGAACAGCGCAAGGCGCAGCTGGATTCGCTTGCGAATGTCCCGTTGGTGACGGCGAAGTATGCCATGCAGGCGGGGATTGTCGATACGACGCTTTATATAGACCAGGTGCCGGCATACGCGCTCAAGACGTTCTTCGACCTGGACGCCCCCTATGCGAAGTTCAGTACGTGGAAACCGGGTGAACGCCGTATGTTCAACGAAAGCTGGGCTCCCCGCGCATCGGTCGCCCTGCTCAATATCGATGGGACTATCGATGGGAAGATGGAGGCCGAGGTCAGCGAGACCTTGCGGAAATTGCCTTCTACGGATGCCCAGGCGCTGATTGTGCGCATTTCTTCGCCGGGCGGAAGCGCCATCGCCTCGGACAAGATCTGGCATGCGTTGCGGAACGTGAGCGGCCAGGGGATTCCCGTGGTGGCGAGTATCGGTAGTGTCGGGGCGTCGGGCGGCTATTACATCGCCTGCGGTGCCGATGCGATTTTTGCCGAGGACTATTCCATTGTCGGGAGTATCGGCATCTATGGAGGCAAGGTGGACTTGAGCGGGCTCCTGCAGAAGGTTGGCCTCAAGACGGAATTTGTGAAGACCCATGAACATTCGGATGCGGAATCCTTTGCGCGCCCGTGGACCGACGAAGAAAAGGCCGCCCTCCAGGATTACATGGATGACTTTTACAACCGCTTTACCGGAGTCGTCTCGAAGGCGACGGGAGTCCCGCAGGCGACGGTCGATACCGCATATGGCGGCGGTCGCGTGATGATCGGCTACAAGGCGTACGAGGCCGGGCTGGTGCATGGCCTGGGAGGCATGGATGCCGCCATCGCCGCGGCGAGGCAGATGGCCGATATCGGGGCGTCTACCGACATCGAGCTTGTCCAGCTGAATACCGATAGCGACTTTATTGTGCCGAGTCCCAGGGCTCTCCTGGATTATATTGTTGATTTTGAACAAACTAGATTCTGGGCGATTGAACCGTCTCTGCTGATGTACGAGTAGAATCCGATGCTAGAAATTGTACTTACTGTCCTTGCCTGCCTTGCGATATCGGCGTTCTGCTCCGTGACGGAAGCGTCGTTCTATAGCGTGCCGCCTTCTACGGTGGAACTCCTGCAGCGCCAGAAGAAATTTACGGCCCGGTACCTTACGCATGTGAAGGAAAACATCGACCGCTACATCGCCTCGGTGCTCGTGGTGAATACTGTCGCCAATACCGTGGGGGCTTCCCTTGCGACGGCTCTTGCCGTAAAGCGGCTTTCTTCGGCGGGAGCTATGGCGCTCCCTATTGTCTTGACGGTGCTTATCTTGCTTTTTGGCGAGATTACCCCGAAGACGCTCGGCGTGAAGCAGGCAAAGATTGCTGCCCCGCTGGTGGCAGTGCCGTTCTACTACATCACGAAGATTCTCGGCTGGACGGGCGTTATTTGGCTCTGCCTGACGCTGACTAAGCACTGGACGCACGAAAGCGAAGAAAAGAAGGACGTGAGTATCGAGGACATCAACAGCCTCGTGAGCCTTGGCCTCCGCGAAGATGTCATCGATCGCCAGCAGGCTTCCGTCATCAAGAACATCCTTTCGCTCAAGTCGGTGACGGCGCGTAAGGTCATGACGCCCCGGCAGGTCGTATTCAGCCTCCCGGCCGACAAGACCATCGGCGAGACTCTTGACGAACGCGGCAACTGGCCGTTTTCCCGCATACCGATTTACGGTGAAAAGAAGGATTCCTGGATTGGCGTGGTGCTGCGCCGTGATGCGTACAACCATCTGGCCGAAGGCAACCGCGATGTCAAACTGCGCCAGTTCATGCGTCCGCTCCAGCTCATTCCCGACAGTGTCGCCCTGGACAAGCTGTTGCTCCGGTTCCTAAAGCAGCGCAGCCACATGGTGGGCGTGGTGGACGAATTTGGCGCCATTGCCGGCATCGTGAGCCTGGAAGACGTCCTCGAAGAAATTCTCGGACGCGAAATCGTGGACGAGTACGACGAGTCCGTGAACCTGCAGGAAACGGCCCGTCGCCGTTCCAAGGCGCTCGCGTTCATGCGTCGGGAGATGAAAAACCGGAAGTAGGGCGGAATCCCGAAAAAAAACGGGGAAAAAACCGAAAAACGCAATTTTGTTCTATTAATTGCTATAATTGATATAATTGATACAACAAAAAAGTCCGTAATATGGCGGCTTTTTTTGAAAAAAGCTTTTTTTTGCCCTTGTTCGGGTCTGGAAAAACATCTATATTTGGCTCTACTTTCACGGGGCAAAGGTTGCTCCGGAAATCTTAACTAGAGGATTTACATGAAGACCATTACGGTAAACCCGAAGTCCGTCTCCCGCAAGTGGAAGCTTGTGGATGCCGCGGACAAGCCGATGGGACGCGTTGCAAGCGAAGTTGCTCGTCTCCTCATGGGCAAGCACAAGGCCATCTTCTCCCCGAACGTCGACACTGGCGACTTCGTCGTTGTTATCAACGCCGAAAAGGTTGCTGTGAGCGGCAACAAGAACCTGCAGAAGGAATACTTCCACCACACCGGTCACATCGCCGGCGAACGCTGGATCAACTTTGCCGACCTCATGGCTAAGGATCCGACCGCTCCGCTGACGGCCGCTATCTGGGGTATGCTCCCTCACAGCGCTCTCGGTCACAAGATGGTCAAGAAACTCAAAATCTTTGCTGGCGCCGAACATCCGTACGCAGCACAGAATCCCGAAGTCGTAGACTTGTAATTTAGAACGGAGGATAAATCTATCGCTACCGCAAAGAATAAGAAGATCTACCGCGGCACCGGCCGTCGCAAGAATGCCATCGCCGCTGTGATCCTGAAGCCGGGTTCCGGCAAGCGCACTATCAATGGTCGTGATTTCAAGGATTACTTCCATTCTGAAGTGCAGAACATGATCGCCAACCTTCCGTTCGCCATCCTCGGCAACGCTGAAGAATGGGACGTCGAAGTCACCGCCCGCGGCGGTGGAATCGCCGGCCAGATGGGTGCTGTCCGTCTCGGCATCGCTCGCGCTCTCGTCGCGAACAACGCCGAAGACAAGCCGGCCCTCAAGAAGGAAGGCTTGATGACTCGCGACTCTCGTGCCGTTGAACGTAAGAAGTTCGGCCGCAAGAAGGCTCGTAAGCACTTCCAGTTCAGCAAGCGCTAATCTGCGAAATTGCTTTTATGGAAAACCCTGGCTTCGCGCCGGGGTTTTTCTTTTTATTTTACAAATGAATTTGCTGTTCGTGCGTTTTGAGTTTATTTTGTTTTTGATGGAAAAGCTTGCTTTCATATTGCTCTCTTTTTTATTGTTTGTCGCTTGTAGCACAAACAGCGGTGATTCCTACATCACCACGGTCAACGAAAAAGAAAACGAGGTGCTGCTTACGGACCTTGCCGGTTTGGAATTCGCTCTGTCTTGTCGAGTGGTTGCCAAGTCGAAAAGTTGCGGAATCGTCTTCTCCGGTTTTACCTTGGAGGAGTCCCGGATTAGTGATTGCTCGCCTAATACCGGTTGCACCTATTACAAAACGATTTCTGGATTCAAGGACGCATCGCTCCTTTCCCTGCAAGTCAAGGATGAAAGTTCGGGCGAGATGAAACCATTGATTTCCTATTTCCAGGGTGAAATTGAATTCATGAAAGGCGATACCTATGTACCCTCCGTTATGAACCTCAATTGTGCAAAAGATTCTGTCAATGCGATTACGCTGGAAGGGTATTATAAAGGAGACGAATGGATTAAACGCGATACCACAATCGTCATTAAGGATACGATTTACGCCGATGCGGCTGGAAAAATCATTTTTTCTGTTTCGGATGGTAAGAAAAATCGAGCTTCCCTTTCCATTGATCTTAGCAAGGTTCTCAAGAGGATTGACTCTGCGGGCAATTGGGAGGTTGGTTCCGGTATGGTTGTTGTTGAGGCTCTGGATGTTAATTTTGAGACGAAAAATTCGCTTGATCCTTACTTGAAAGTGAGCCCGCTTCCGAATAAGTTGATTTTGTCCGGCGGTGTGAATGATAGTCCCATTGTAATCCCGGTGGTGAACGATGCAAAATAAAATTGTTACCGTTCTCCTTTCTTTGTGGCTTGCCGTTCCCGCTTTTGCAGATGGCGTGGACGCTTTCGAAAAGTTCAGTATGGGCGCCATGCTCGGCATGGGCCCGTCGTACATGACAGGTTCCGACAAAAATCTATACAGCGATAATTATTCGGCTGGCTTCGGGATATATTTTAGAATGGCGTTCCCTGTTACATCAAGGGCATCGGTACTTGCCGATATTGGTCTAGACGGAACCTTCGGTTTTGCGGGTGAATACGAATACTTGCGTCGAACGGTTGTGGACTCGGTGGAAACCTACGGTATGGAATTTACCGTGATGTGGAATGTTTTTGTGGCGGAAAACGTGTTTGTTTCGGCGGGTCCCAGTTTCAGAATCCCGCAAGTCGACGAGAAAATTGAAGTGGATGGAACCGAAGTCTTTTCGCAAGAAGAAGTGGATTACGGCAATGACCTTTGGCTAGATGCAGTGGTTGCTTTTGGATACAAGAACAATGGCGTCGAATTGGGACTCCGGACGGGTTATGAATTCTTGGGTATGTACAAGGAAACGGATAGTTACCGCAAAGTTGATATACACGAACTCCGGTTCCGCCTTTATTTTACCTACTGGTTCGGCCAGAAACGCAACTAGAAATTGTCGTCGCGGTCGAACATGTGCGTGACGAACTCGGTCACGAGCGTTACGTAAGCTTCGTCGCTGAAGATGGGCTTCTGCATCACGTCAATCGCTTCTTGAGAGAGCTTGCCGGTCTTGGCGAGTTCTGCGCCGCCCTTGCGGTATTTTTCACGCAGCATGGCAAGGCGGCGCGGGCCTCCGCGGTGGTCGAGCGCGCGCATCTGCGGGCAGGCGATAAGCGTATAGCCTTCGTGCCCGAGGATGATGTCGAACTGCTTGCGGATGGGTTCGTAGACGACGTCCAGGTCCATCCAGGCGCAGCTCGAAAGCAAGATGATCTTCTGGCCTTCCTTTTGGAACTGCAGCCCGTGCAAGTGCGAGTTCAGCGCATTCGCGCCTTCCTTAAGCTTCTGTCCCATGTAGGGGTGGACCATGCCTACAATGCGGTCCATCAGGACCTTCATCTGCCCGGGAATGCTGAACAGGAACAGCGGGAAACTCCAGATGACGATGTCCGAGTTGATGAGCTTCTCCCGCACCATCGGGATGTCGTCGTCCTTCATGAAGCAGCTTCCGTCTTCGCGGCCCCAGCAACTGAGGCAGCCCCGGCACGGTTTCACGTTCAGGCGGTCTATAAAGAGGTATTCCGTCTCGTATTCGCCGTTTTCTTCGATTCCCTGCACAAAGGCCTTGGTCGGGATGAGCGTCCCGCTGCGTTCGTTTTTGGGGCTCGCGACCATTACGAGTATTTTCTTCTTTTCAGGCATGGACACAAATTTAGAATTTTTCTATCTTTTGGCGCGCTTGGGCAATTTCGCCTAAGTGAAACCAATCACCGGCTTGCGAGAGTCGCTTCGGTGGCGCGGTCCACACCCCTAGGTTCGGGCTTCGCTTCGCGGCTTATTTGCATGCCGGGTAGAACTAACCGAAAGGAATACATTATGGCAAATCTGCCTTCCGTTGAAGACCTGCTCGCTGCAGGCTCCCACTTTGGTCACCAGACTCAGCGCTGGAACCCGAAAATGAAACCCTACATCTTGGCTGAAAAGAACGGCATCTACGTTCTCAACCTGTCCAAGACCCGTGACCTCCTCGAAGAAGCTGCCAAGGCCGCTGCCAAGATTTCCGAATCCGGCAAGACCGTGCTCTTCGTCGGCACCAAGCCGACTGCCCGCCAGTGCGTGCTCGACGCTGCCGCGACCTGCAACCAGTTCTCCGTCACCAACCGCTGGCTCGGTGGTATGCTCACGAACTTCCAGACTGTCCGCAAGTCCATCAAGAAGATCGACAAGATCGACGCCATGGAACAGGACGGTACCTTCCAGGCCCTCTCCAAGAAGGAAGTTCTCGACAAGAACCGTGAACGCGAAAAGCTGCTCGGCGTGTTCGGCGGCATCCGTGAAATGGTGAACCTTCCGGGTCTCCTGGTCGTGACCGACCTCGCCCACGAAAAGATTGCCGTGGCCGAAGCCCGTCGCCTCCACATTCCTATCATCGGCATCTGCGACACGAACGTCGACCCGACTCTCGTGGACTATCCGATTCCGGCCAACGACGACGCCGTGAAGTCCATCAAGCTCATTGTGGACTACATCGCTGCCAACGTCAAGGCCCGTTCCACTGACAAGAAGGCTTCCAAGGAAGAAGCTAAGAAGTTCGATAACGGCGAGGACAAGTAATATGCAGATTACCGCTTCCCTCGTTAACGAACTCCGCCAGAAGACTGGCGTGGGCATGATGCAGTGCAAGAAGGCCCTCGTCGAAACTGATGGCGACATGGACAAGGCCATCGAGCTCCTGCGCAAGCAGGGTGCTGCCGTTGCTGCCAAGCGTGCCGACAAGGCCGCCAAGGAAGGCCGCATCTACCTCATCGAAACCGCCGACAAGGCTGCCGCATTCGAACTCTCCTGCGAGACCGAACCGGTGTCCAACAACGACGACTTCGTGGCTCTCGCCGCTCTCGCCGTCAAGGCTGTCGAAACTCAGGCCATCGCTTCTGTCGATGACTTGAAGAACGCCGTCGTCGATGGCGTCAAGGTTGGCGACCGTCTCCAGGACGTGCTCGTGAAGATCCAGGAAAACATCGACTTCCGCAAGTTCGCCGAGCTCAAGAAGGTTCCGAACTCCGTGTTCGGTGTGTACAGCCACATGAAGGGCAAGATCGGTGTGATTACCGAACTCGCTTACGAAGGCTCTGCCGACGAAGCCGCCCTTAAGGCTGCCGCCAAGGACATCGCCATGCAGGCTGCCGCTTTCGCTCCGGTCGCCCTGAACGATGCTTCCGTTCCGGCCGAAACGATCGAAAAGGAAAAGGAAATTGCCAAGGCCCAGATCGAAGCCTCCGGCAAGCAGACCAAGCCTGAGTTCATGCAGCGCCAGATCGATGGCCGCGTGGCTAAGGTCCTCAAGGAAATCGTTCTCGAAGACCAGGAATTCTTCATGTCCGAAAAGAACCCGAAGAAGCTCAGCGTCAAGGACTACCTCCAGGAAGTCGTCGCCAAGCAGCTCGGTCTTGCAAGCCTGAAGGTTGTGAACTTCATCCGCTTCGAACGCGGTAACTAAGAGGTTTTGGGCGATGAGCTATGAGGTCGGGCCTTCGGCCCTTTGAGCAAATAGCTTATCGTGTCATCCTGAGCGCGACAGCGCGAAGGATCCAGACCGTAAATTGAATTGGTCGCTCCCTCGCGGGGCGGCCAGTTTTTTATATTCCATCAAAAGGTTATACAGTGGTAAAATGAATCAGTTTGATTACCTCATCGTCGGTTCGGGCTTGTTCGGGGCGACTTTTGCCTACCGTGCCACCAAGGCGGGCAAGAAATGTCTCGTTATCGATAAGCGCGAACACCTGGGCGGCAACGTCTACTGTGAAAACGTTGAAGGCATCAATGTCCACAAGTATGGGGCTCATATTTTCCATACCAACAACAAGCAGGTGTGGGATTTCGTGAACTCGATCGTGGAGTTCAACCGCTATACGAATAGCCCTGTTGCC
The DNA here is from genome assembly GCF_002395745.1 of Fibrobacter sp. UBA4309. Classification (GTDB taxonomy): domain Bacteria; phylum Fibrobacterota; class Fibrobacteria; order Fibrobacterales; family Fibrobacteraceae; genus Fibrobacter. The sequence continues at coordinate 3,013 of NZ_DGUN01000051.1, read as the reverse complement.
AACTACAAGGGCAAGCTCTATAACTTGCCGTTCAACATGAACACGTTCTACCAGATGTGGGGCGTGACGACTCCTGCCGAAGCCAGTGCAAAAATTGAGGAGCAAAAAGCGGAGGCGGTCGCGGCGTTGGGCCATCGCGAACCCGCAAACCTCGAAGAACAGGCGCTTTCGCTTGTGGGCAAGGATATCTTCGAAAAACTCATCAAGGAGTATACCGAAAAACAATGGGGGCGCAGCTGTAAGGATTTGCCTGCGTTTATCATCAAGCGTCTGCCGGTCCGCTTTGTGTACGACAACAATTATTTCAACGACAAGTACCAGGGAATTCCCGTTGGCGGTTACAATAAGCTTGTCGACGGATTGCTGCGGGGCGTCGAGTGCCGTACCGGAGTCGATTTCTTTACGGACTACAAGAAAAACTGGCGCCATGTGGCGGACAAGCTCGTCTATACAGGAGCCCTTGACGAATATTTCGACTATAGGCTCGGGCGGCTGGATTGGCGCACGGTCAGCTTCAAGACGCGCGTAGAAGATTTCCCGAATTTCCAGGGGAACGCTGTTGTCAACTACACCTCGCATGACCAACCGTACACGCGCATTATCGAGCACAAGCATTTCGAAATGTTTGGCCAGGCCGTCTATGACTGTCCCAAGACGGTCATTTCCGAAGAGTATTCTACGGAATACAAGATTGGGATGGAACCCTATTATCCTGTAAACGACGACCGCAATAATTCCCTGGCCGAAGAATATCGCAAACTGGTTGCGGACGAAAAGGATGTCCTTTTCGGGGGCCGCCTGGGACAGTACAGGTATTATGACATGGCGCCTGTGATCGAGCAGGTGTTGAACATCAAGGATATTTAGTTATGAAAGGTCTTGGCTTTTTGTTCGTCGGCGCAGTCGCGCTCTTGGCGGCCTGCGATGGGTCAGTTTCATCGCGGACACAGGAACTGGAATCACAGGAAGAAGCGGAGGAACTTTCTTCGTCAGAAGAGCTTGCGGTGAGTTCGTCTTCGCAAGAAACGCCTGGCAGTTCTTCGTCGGAAGAGCCGGTAACTAGCTCCTCGTCAGAAGACCAGCTTCCTTTTGATACCGCCGGTGCCACATTTGAAATATATGGCTATGAACACTATGCCGAAAATGAGCCGGAGTATGGCGAGAATACAAAGAATGTCGTATCTGGCGAACAGAAAAACTATTCATCGTGCTATGTGAAAGAAGTGCCGAACGGAGAAGTGGGCGTCACCTATATGGCGACGGGTTACTGGATGGATTGGGTGCTTATTGCCCATGAGGACTCCCTCCTGTTTTCCGATGTGCAGAATTGTTCCACTTATGTCTGGGGCGATTGCCGCGAAGACGAGTATGCCTATACGAAAAAAATTACGGTCGGTGGAGATGTCTTTTACTATGGCGAGTTTGAAAAAATCCTGATGCTGGTCCAGCTGACGGATTCGACTGTTTCCGTGTGGCAAAAAAGGAATCCCAGTTACACGGTGCAGCCCCAGGTGGATACAAGCTTGCATACCGGATGGAAAAAGAGCTATTTCGAAAATGATTCCCTGGTGACGTTTGTCGGTGACGATTCCAGTTCGGCTTATGTCGACACCATTTTCATCGAGAAATACAATGTGAAAATAACGGGCTCCCAAAGTACATGGATCTTTAAAAACGAGACCTGTACAACCAAGGGCTACGAAAGCGCTTCTGACGCCACACCGGAAGAATCGTGCAAGGGTTATGGAAAGTATCATAACGATGCCATCAAGTGCATCCAGCGCAATATGGGCGTCTCGTCGGATGTCTTCCCGAGACTTTGCCGCCCTCTAGGAGTGGCAAGCCAATATTCGGGTGTCTGGTGTATCTTGGATAAAGAGAAAGAAGACTTGTAAAAAAGAAATTGCCCCGACTCAAACGAGCCGGGGCAATTTCTTTTCGCGTTTCAGTAGGCGGCGTAGCCGCGATTATTCACTAATCACTAGCCACTAACCACTTACCACTTCTTACGCCTGCTTGTAGCTTTCCATCGCGGCGCCGTCGAGGCTCTTCACGAAGTTGTAGTGCTTTGCGACTTCGGCTTCGGCGAGGTTCAAGTACACCTTCATGCTCTTGTCGAACAGTTCAGGTGCCTTGGTGGCGTCGCGGAGCATGAGTTGGCTCATCACGCAGTTGGCGGCGAGTTCGTAGAGGTGACGGCTGCAAAGGTCGGTGAACTCGTTGTTCTCGACGGACTTCACGAATTCCACAGCTTCGTTGTACTTGGCGTCCATGGCCTTTGCGCGGGCCTTGAGTGCTTCGTATTCCGGGCGCACATCCTGGGCTTCGAATTCTTCGAGCATCTGGCTGTAAGTACCGGTGGTCACGTGCGGGAGAGCGGCAACCGTCTGCAACTGCGTCGTACCTTCGTAAATCGAAGTGATACGGGCGTCGCGGTACAGGCGCTGGCAAGCGTATTCGAGCATGTAGCCCGAACCGCCGTGAACCTGGATACAGTCGTAGCTGTTCTGGTTTGCGTATTCGGAGTTCATGCCCTTTGCAAGCGGCGTGCAAGCGGAAGCGAGCTTCTGGTAGAGCTTGAGTTCTGCCTTCTCCTCGTCGGTGAGCTTGCGGGTGCGCTCGATGTCCTCGAGGCCCTTGTAGATATCTACATAGCGGGCTGTCTGGTACAGGAGAGCGCGGCCTGCGTCGAGGCGAGCCTTGATGTTGGAAATCATCTCGTAGACGGCCGGGAAGTTCACGATAGCCTGACCGAACTGCTTACGGTCCTTGGCGTAGGCGAGAGCTTCGTTGTAAGCCATCTGGCTGATGCCCACGGACTGTGCGGCAATGCCGAGGCGTGCACCGTTCATGAGGGCCATCACGTACTTGATGAGACCGAACTTACGGCGGCCGCAGAGTTCAGCCTTCGCGTTCTTGTAGACAAGTTCGCAGGTCGGGCTTCCGTGGATGCCGAGCTTGTTCTCGATGCGGCGCACGTTCACGCCGCCGTCGCGCTTGTCGTAGATGAACA
>NZ_DGUN01000058.1 GCF_002395745.1 Fibrobacter sp. UBA4309 | reverse complement strand
TCCTTGCGTCTCATTTTTCCCCCAGCAAATGCATAATCACTGGTCGATTTTTGCCAGCCTCTGTTTTATGTATCGTGAGTTTACCGGTGCTGTCGTAACTGAACTGTTCGCCCACGCGTTCGCCATTCACGTAGCTCAAGCTATCACGCAGCACTCCGCTTGCATACCAGTTGCGCATGATTCCGTTGCGTTTCGACAAGCCATCTTTCGGGTCCACTTTCCAGAAGGCTTCGCTTGCAAGTTTCGCTCCCATGCTGTCGGGGTAGAAGCTCCTGCTTTCCGAAATCTTTCCGTCTTGCCAGAACTCCTCGTACATCAGTTGGTGCCCCGGCTTGAAGTAGCGGACCGTTGCAGGAAATCTTCCGATACTTTGTTCAAAGTTCGCGGACTGGTCTAGATTGCTATTTGCGAGAATCCCGCCAATTTCTCCGATGAACGAGGTCTCGGCGCAGAACTTGTCGTTATGGCCGTCGCACGCGCCGTAAATGATTCCGCCATTGCTCAGGTCGCTTTCGCGTAGCAGGTTCCCGGCTTCGTCAAACCACCGCCATACGGAATCGCGCTTGCCGTCCTTGTTCCAGTATTCCTGTTTTAGGGAAGTCCCGTCGGCCCTGTAGTAGGTGACCGTCCCGATGAGGGCGCTGTCTGTACCGATCGAATTCTTCCCGAGGGTGCCGCGGATTCGGACTCGTCCCTTCCCGCATTTTGCAGAATCGATCTTGTCGTCCAGGCTTTCGTAGTACAGGGCGAATTCCCCGGAGAGGTGGCCCCTTTCGCAGGTGAATTCTTCGAGCAGCCCGCAGTCCTTGGAGTAGCGCTTCAGGTAACTCTTGGTGCCGTCCGGTCCAATTTCGGCCGATTCGATTTGCCTGTTGGCGTCCCATTTGGCGTGGCAGTTCCCTTCTTGCCGAAGCGCCCCGTTGTCGTACCACATCTTCCAGATTCCGACGGCGCGTCCGTCCTTGTCGTAATGCTCCTCGAACGCCCTGGAGCCGTCGTAGTGCCAGCCTTCCCAGTCGCCTACGGGATGGTCTTCCTTGTAGAACCGTTCGGCTTCCTTCTTCCGGCTGTTCAGACGCTCTACGTAGTAACTGGTCCACTTGCCGTCGCGCAGTCCCTTTTTATAATGCCCGAGCAGGACTACGTCGCCAAAGCCCGTCCATCGCTTGAACTCCCCGTGCGGGACATTGTCCTTGTACGGGATTTCGAGTTCCTTGATGCCGTCGTTGTACCACTCGTTTCGCTTCAAGATTTCACCGTCGGGATAGACCCATACGGACGTCTTTTTGACGCCGTTGGCGTGTTCCGCAATCACCTGTTCTTCGGCCCGTTCGAAGGAACAGGCGCAAATAAGCAGGCAAAATGCGAAAAAAGGTGAAAAAATGAAGGCTCGCATGAAAATCAAAGTAGAAAAAAGGTAATTTCTAATTGTGAACGAATCTATGAAAAAGTCCATTGCGGACACCTTCAATGCGAAGCTCAAAACTCCGTGGATTTGGCTCGTTATCGTCCTTACGATCGGGCTGACGGTGCTGTTCTATTTTTCTCAGAAACCCCAGATTGTCATTTATAGCCGTTACGTGAAGTCCCTGACGGAATACCAGCTCCTGGAGTCTCGCCTGATGCGGTCGATGGAACATGTGCGTTCCGGCTACGGTGTAGATTCCGTACTGATCCAGTCGCAGACGATGACCCTTCGCGAAATGATGGTCTCGTTTTCGCGCGAGATGGACGAATTGAATATCCTGGGAACGGAAACTCCGCCTCCTGGCGTGATGAGCCGGTTCGAAAGGGAAGTCCTGGGCAAGGTGGCCGGGATGCGCCGCTATGTGACGGCCCGAATGGACTGGATTGACAGGTGGAATTCCGTCAAGGCGGAAATTCTTGCCTTGCAGACAGATGCTGCGTTTTCGGTGGCTCCGGTTTTGGATTCCGCCCGTGCGGGCTTCTCCGTGTCGCGGAGTCCTGACGTGATCTTGCCGGACACGTTGCTTTTCGAACTGGATGCGCTGCTTTCGGAGAACAACGACCTTGCGATTGCGTGGAGCCGTTTCGATAACGATATCACGCTGATGTATTGCATGGAACTGGTGCAGTTCTTCCAGATGAGGACCCTGGACGAGATGTCGCTCAAGTCCAAGATTCCCATGATCTTTTATTTCCTGTCGATAGTGCTCCTGCTTTCGACGTTCTTCTTCCTGTTCCGGTCCAAGATTTAAGTATGCCTTCCTATTTCCGTACCCGACGCTCCGCCTATTTCAATATCGCTTTCTTGTTCCTGATAGCGATAGTTTGGGTTGTATCGTACATGCAGCCCGTGCTGCGCAGTTTTTTCAAGGAAGAACACGTCTTTTACGGGAACGTGAGCTATGCGGCCATCCCGAGCGTGTTCGGGGGCAGCAACATTCCCTTCTTGGACAAGACCTATTTCCAGCTGAACGGGGATCCGGGCGCGACGTTCGTTTTGTATGCGTCCCAGGAAATGTGCGAAGACATGTCGGAATGGTTCAGCTTCTCGGCCAAGGGTGCCGACGAGATTGCCGTGGAAGTCGTCGCCGTCCGCATCGCCCCGTCCAGGTTCATCGTCAAGGCGATTTCGTCGTCGGAAGGCGAACTGGATTGGGACACGCTTTCGGAGTACCATCTCTTCAACAGTCTGGTAGGGTTGGGAATCGTGGCCGTTTGTACGTTGGGAATGATGCTGTTCATGGTTCTCGGCATAAGGTGCAAGCGGTAGATGCGTTCTTTGCTGCTAGTCTTGTTGCTGGTGGAATTCGGCCATTTGTGGGCGGGGGATTCCCTTTTTGTGGATGTGCCTGGCATGCGGAGCGCTACGGGAATCTGGTGGCCTGCGAAGTCCAAAACGCCCGCGATGTCGAAACAATCCAGTGTAGTCGTCTGGTTCCACGGAGGGATGTCCAGCTCGAATTGCGAGAAGGGCTACGTGGCCGGTCGCGACCTGTCGGAACTTTTTACAGGTGTGGTTGTCGTGAGCGTCTCGGCATGCAAGTCGAATCACTGGGCCACGGAAAATATGGTCAAGGCAGTCGATGCCGCGCTGGATTCTGTCGCGTTGCGCCGCAAGGCGCCCGTGAACGACGTGTCGCTGGCTGGGGTTTCGGACGGCTCTCTCGGGGTGATCATCTATTCGCTTTACGGCAAGCGCAACGTAAGGAACCGACTCCTGATGAGTTCCTTTGGCAAGTTCCTGGGCGAGGCTCCCGAAGTGGCGGCTTTTCCAAGGCTCCGTTCGGGCAGGTGGCGCTTTTTGCAGGGGGGTGCCGACCGGCTCTATCCGCCCGAACAGGCCCGTCCCTGGATAGAGGCCTTCTGCTCCAATGTCGGCACGGACTGTGAACTCCGGTACGACCCGGCGGGCGAACATGACTGGCAATATTGGAGGTCGAACCGCCTGCAGTGGATTGCTGACGCAATTTTAGTGCCGACCCCTTGACAAATTGCGCATAATTTTCAAAATTTGGTGCACCACGCGGATGTGGTGGAACTGGTAGACACGCTAGATTCAGGTTCTAGTGCCTGCAAGGGCATGAAGGTTCAAGTCCTTTCATCCGCACTGAAAGACCGCCGGATTCGTCCGGCGGTTTTTCTATATATTCACTACATGGAAGATTTCCTCGATGAAATTCCCGTAGACGAACTGGCGGGGGAGCGGGTCGTGCTCCGGTCGCTGGACAGGCGTGATTGCGACGAGCTTTATGCGGTTATCGAAAGCAGCCGCGAGTTCCTTGCCGAACACCTCCCGTGGCCCGGTGAATGCCTTTCTGCCGAAGACGTGTTTGCGCGCGTGGAATCCTGGCAGATGCAGGCGCAGATGGGGAACGGGGCCTGTTGGGGAATTTTCGAGAAGGCGGGCGGCACTCTCCGCGTGGCCGGATGCATTATTGTGGGTTGGGTCCAGTGGGTCCACCGCTCCGCGACCGTGAGCTATTGGCTCGGCGAAAGATCCACGGGGAAGGGGCTCGCGACCGAATCCCTGAAGCTCGTGTCGCAAAAATTATTCTCGATTGGAATAAACAGACTGGAGCTTTCGGCTGCGGTAAACAACCCGAAAAGCATAGCGGTGGCTCGTCGTGCCGGGTTCTCCGAAGAGGGCGTAAGTCGCGATTTTGAACGAATAAACGGCATTTTTAGGGATCACCTGCGGTTCTCCCGCCTGGCCGGAGATGATTAAAATTGTTTACTTGAGTAAACGATAATTCCTTGCTAGATTGTGCTTTTGACGCCGTAGCCATCTATCTTTTATAGTATGGATAATGGAGAAAATATAAAGTTGACGGAACCCGATGTTCTGCAATACACCAACTTCAGGGTGTACCTGCGGGACTATTACGAGTTCAAGAAGAAGACCTTGCCGGCCTTCAGTCTTCGCTTTTTTGCAGAAAAGGCGGGCCTTTCCAGTCACGCCCATCTCAAGCTGACTATAGATGGCAAGCGCAACATTACCAAGGGCACGGTTACCAAGCTCATTCACGGCATCGGGCTCGAAAAACAGCGCGCCGCCTACTTCGAAAATCTCGTCTTTTTCAACCAGGCCGCTACGGACGAAGAAAAGCGTGCCTACTACGAGCAGCTCGTCAAGTGCAGCCCGCGTTCCAAGCTTCATAAGATGGAGAAGGCGCAGTTCCGCATTTTCAGGGAATGGCACCATTCCGTGATTCTCGAGATGGTTTCGCTCCGCGGCTTCAGGCCGATCCCGGAGGCGATTTCCAAGAGACTCAACGGTCTCGTTACCCCGGCCCAGGTCAAGGAATCCCTCGACTTGCTGATCGAGACCGGCCTTCTGGTGAAAACGGCCAACGGCTACCGCCAGAGCAACCCGATGATTACCACGGACGACGAAGTCCAGGACATGATGGTCATGCTCTACCACCAGCAGATGTTACGCATCTCTACGAACATGCTGAGTGCCCTGAGCAGCGAAAATAGGGATTTTTCTGCCCTTACGTTCAGTATTAGGCGCCAGGATTTCGCCAATTTGAAGAAACACATCCAACTAATGCGCAAGGAACTACTAGATTTCTCTGCGAAAGCTGGCGAAGGCGACGATGTCGTGCAGGTCAATATCCAGCTGTTCCCGTTGACACGAGGGGTGTGATGCGTTTTTTGAAGTCCATAATCGGTTGCTGCTTATGCGCAATTGTCCTTGTCGGTTGTTCCGATTCCAAGGACGCCGCCGGTATTGAAATTGGAAATCCGGCTCTTGCGAATGAGGATACGATTGTGAAGCCGCCTGTAGCTTTGGCTTTGACGGCGGATTTCTCTGTGGATTACGATGATGTGAAGGTGCTGGCCAAGGGTGCGGCCAAGGACGAACCCGTGTTGCTGGATTCGTTCTCCATGACGCTGACGCAAGTGCGTTCCTATTCCAGCTATTACGTGAGTATCAACTTCGACGCGGCACAGGGATTGCCGCTGTGGCCGGAAGAAAATGCGACGGACTCCGTACTTGGCATTTCCTTTACCGAAGGTTCCGCGGTCGATGACGCATTCAGCAACATCAACCTCAAGGACGAAGGTTACCTGAAAGAAATCGGCGTCTGCTTCAGGCCCGAGAAGTCTAATGCGGCCATCCGAGGCAAGATCCTGATAAAGGACGATTACGTGCCGTTCGAGTATTCGCTCTCGGCAATCCAGAACATGACGCTGCGTTACCATTTCTCGCAGGTGGAATGGGTGACCGACAGTCTGGTTAATTTGTCTGTCGTCTTCCACGTGCGCTATTTCGTGGATGGTGTCGATCTTGCTTCGGCTACAGTTTCTGACGACGGGGTCATCTATTTCAATGCCTCGGAAAATGTGGGCCTTTGGAACAAGCTGAACCAGAAGTTCATCTCAAGTTTCCGCCCGTTGCGATATGAATACACGGACGCCCAGGGCAATCAGGCCGAAGACTACGTCAAGGATATCTGGGAAGGCATTGTCGGCGAGATGAGCGACAATACCATCGAAAACGGAAACTTCTCGAAGGGAATGGACCACTGGGTGTTCTTTACGCAGCTCAATGGCGAAGCGACTTCGAAAATTGTCGAAGAAAAGAACGGCGGCCATATTCTCGAAGTCGACGTGACCAATGGTGGCAACAAGTCGTACAGCGTGCAGCTGATTCAGGAAGATGTCGCCCTCGTCGCGGGAAAAAAATACAAGTGTGTATTTACCATCTGGTCGAATGTCGAAGGGAAGATAACGGCACGTATCGGCACGTACGACGATTACGAGACGATAGGTTTCCAGGCGCATCCGGTTGTCAAGACGACCGGGCAATCCTTCGAGGTGGAATTTACGCCGCAGGAAAGCACTCCGTTCGCCCGATTCGAATTGAACCTGGGTAACGAAGTCCGCAAGTTCTTCATTAAGGAAGTGAAAATCTACCGCATCGAGCAGTAATCTCGAATCTGGTGTATGACGAAAGGCGGTGGATTTCGGTCCACCGTTTTTTTTGCTACGCAAAAGTTTCTAAATTTGAACCCGAAAATTTAACGTTAGGTTGCGTTGGCGGCTGACGTGGAGACTGTTGTCGAATTCTTTCGTCTATCGTCTTTCGTCTATCGTCTAGCAATACCCTTCCGAGGTTCAAAAATGTTTCGTGAAGTAAAGAAAGAAGAAACCTTCCCGCAGATCGAAGAGCGCGTGCTCGGCCTGTGGGACAAGGACGAAAGTTTCAAGAAGTCGCTGGACTCCCGTCCGGAAACTGAACCGTACACTTTCTACGATGGCCCTCCGTTTGCAACGGGCCTTCCGCACTACGGTCACTTGCTTGCCGGTACCATCAAGGATATCGTTCCGCGTTACTGGACCATGAAGGGCAAGAAGGTCCCGCGCGGTTTCGGTTGGGACTGCCACG
>NZ_DGUN01000082.1 GCF_002395745.1 Fibrobacter sp. UBA4309 | reverse complement strand
TGTCCAACTTTTGGGGTTCACATCACTCCTAAGGGGACACCCCCTAAAACCCCCGGAATATAATGTGGGGTGTGGAATGTGGGATGGTCGCGGTTAGGAGTCATCCCCCGCGTGTAACGAGGGGGATCCATCCGGTTATATACAGGCGCTTGTAGTTGTTCAAAACGATTCTTGTAATAATGTTTGCTTCGAGTGGCATTTCGCACGCTCCTACAGACCGCTCGTTCGTTAGCTTGTGAAAAACCTCCGGTTTCTCACTCGCTCTCCCCAACACGGCACGCTTGCGCAGTGCCGCTTTTGGCTCACGACGATCACTTCGTTGAAGTGTTTGCTTTGCGAAACGCCTCCTCTCCGCAAAGAAACACGAGAGGGGCTCTGTTAGGGGCTGATACCGCTAGGAACGTCTGAAGAGCGGTTACTGCTCCGCCCTCGTGACTAATAGTCCCTTCGGGCTCCGCGAAACTCGGGTTTTGTTTTTGGAAAGCCAGGACCATCCCAACAGTCATCCTGGGGCCAGCGGCCCCGGGATCCATACGGTTATATAACCGTACTAGTATAACATTAGTAATCCTTCACGCAGCGGACGGAAAAGCCCTGCGTTTTTAAACCTCTAAAGGTTTTATTGAATTCATTGGTCCGAACCGCCACTCGATATGCACAATCATCATATTCTGGATACTGTCGCGGCAGCCAATACAACGCTGAATTTGAAATGTGCCCATACTCTAGAGCTGCAGGATTCCAATACCCTGCCGGCAGTAAGGATATTCCGTACAAGTTGTCGTTGCCGAAACCCGCAATCTTCGAACCCATATAAAGAGAGACATCACGACGGCTCATTTCAGATAGGAAGGCCCATTCACCTCCGTTCATTATGTGCCAACCTTCAGGGCAAGCGCCTTGATGTTGGACATAATCCGCAGGCTCGATATGCCCACTGGGATAAACAAATTTTTGCGAGCAGGCCTCCGCACTGATGGATACACAGTCGCATACGGCAGGGAACCCCATGGCGTTGCTCCAGGTATAGAGTCCTCCCCAGCCATTATCGCAGTACCACGTATCGTCATCGTAACAATATTTTGTTGAATCTCCCTGCACCGTACCGCCAAGAATTTTCTCACCGTAGTTAAGATTCTCTGCAAAAATCGTGTAGGTGACTTCAAAAACATCATCATACATATCCACCGTACGGTATTTTTGTCCGTCACGCGGGTCCGTGAACTCACCGTAAGACACTTTCTCGTTAAACTGGTTCGTCATGTCGAAATAGCTACTGCTGCTAACATCGACAGAACTAGAAGATTCCATTGGTACCCAATAACCATTCTGGCATATTTGTTTTTCACCGGAATCCACAATCGTCCTAGTTTTCCCTTCTTTTTCCGGAGGGCAAGTTTTTAAAGAAGAACTGCTCTTGGTGTCTGTGGAAGAACTTGATTTTGCAGAGGAAGAAGAAACGCTACTGCTAGACTTGTCATCTTTGCTGCTGCAGGACGATGGACTGGATCCTTCGTGGCTATCGCCACTCAGGGTAGCGCCGCTGTCGGAGGATTCCTTTTCCGGCTCAACGAAGCTGCTGCTGTCATCATCGCCGCAGGCGGTGAACAAGAACGTCAATGCAAGTGCAAAAACATAAAACAAATTCTTCATAAAGCCCCCCAAGAAACTACCAAGCACCTGTATTACGTCAACTACTATTTCTGGTCAAGCGCTTCCGCTATCAATTCTTCCGACACGCCCTTCGAACGAAGGAAATCAGCCATTTGACGCTGTCCTTCCGCACGACCCTCCGCACGTCCTTCCGCACGACCTTCCGCAAGGCCCTTCTCGCGACCTTCTGCAAGGCCCTTCTCGCGACCCTCCGCAAGGCCCTTCTCGCGACCCTCCGCAAGGCCCTTCTCGCGACCCTCCGCAAGGCCCTCTGCAAGGCCCTTCTCACGACCTTCGGCAAGACCTTTTGCGAGGCCTTCTTCCTGGGCACGGATCGTCGCGCTCGCCAGCACGATTTGGTAATCTTCCTTTAGCGACATGTCTTTCTCCTGATCCGATAGAAGTTCGTCGGCCGCATTTTCCACGCGGATGCGTTCGAGGGCCTCCTCCACGATTCCGCTACCGAAAGCCGGAAGTTCGCCACCGTCACGGGCGTGGTTCAACAGGTACAGCCACATTTCGGCAGCCCCATTCACCTCGTCGGCGGACTTCGTGAAGTTGGGAACGCTAAGGAAAATATACCTATTTTTTTCGGAAAGGGGTACTGCGCTCCCGTTGTCCACGGAATGCCTGCTGTAAAGCGCCCACTCGTCCAAGTATTCGCCCGTCGCATACGGTAAATCGAAGTCGCAAATCCAGATCGACACCGTCTCGGGCAACTGGTAGCGGCATTTCTTTTGCTCCTTCCCGGGCAAAGCCTTGAATTCCGGGGATTCCTCCATCTCCTTCCGCCCCTTGATGACGAGGAATGCCTTGTAGAGGATGGCCCTGTCGATAAAGAAATCATGTTCCACCCGCTGCATCTCTATGTTGAGGAAGCGCCCGCTGCCGGTCGTAGCGAAGATGTCGAAGATGACCTTCTTGCGTTGCGGGACGCGGAATTCGACAGGTTCCTCGAACCTGAAGCGAAGATCCTTTATCTTGTCGTTCCCGTCGAGGCCAAGGACGCCGTCGAGGAAGTCCTTCAGAGCGTCCTTGCTGGCAAACAACTCCTTGAAGGCAGGGTCGTATGTCGGGTCAAGGTAGACCTTGCCCCTGAAAGCTTCCGGGATAGGTTTTTTGCGGATTACAGCACAATTCCTATTCATTTTATATTCCTTTTTTCGCGGGTACACCCCCACAAGGCGGATGGAGCAGTCCCCATCTACCATATAAAACGGATTTTTGCCGGAAAACGTTCCGGCAAAAATGTTTTTTTTACAAGGGGGAGCGCCTTTTCTAAATTTGGCACATGTTTTTCGAACAAGCCATTGCACACCAGATTCCGAACTACACCCGCGAAGCCGATTCCCTCCACGGCGAATCGCTCGCCATGCTCGACTACAAAAGCGAGCTTAAAGTCAAGAACGACGCCATCCAGGAATTCTGGGACGTGAACCGCCTCGCCGGCAACCCGCAAAAGATAATCGCAAGCCCCATGCCCCGCGGTTACCGCACCACGAGCAAGAGGCGCGTAGAAATGCGTCCGGGAAACCTCCAGTTCGACCGTCAGGAATCGATGCTCGAACCCGAGGAACACAACAAGATTTACGACTTCCTGTTCGAAAAGCTCATCACGCCCGCATACAAGCCGCTCGCCTACGCGCTCAACTGGATTATTATCCGCGGCACGTACAAGTACCGCGTGGTGATTTTCAACATCAAGAAAATTGACGCGAGCATCGTGCGCAAGCTAAAGCTGATTTCGGACGCCCTGAAGGAATCGCCTCTCCACGTGACCGCGGCGCACGCCTACGTGGACACGACCGAATCGGACTACTACCTGGAATCGAAACGCCCCACCGACGGCCTCGACTTCAAGCAGCTCTACGGCCCGCGCGACCTCACGCTCGACCTCGGGCATTTCCGCCTCAAGTACCCCGTCACGGGATTCAGCCAGATCAACGAGAGCCAGATTCACAACCTCATCAAGGCGGCGAGCCGTCTCCTGAGCTTAAGCAAGGAAGACCATTTCCTGGATTTGTACTGCGGATACGGGCTGTTCAGTTTTGCACTCGGCGAAGCCGCCAAGTCGGTACTCGGCGTGGAATGGGAAGGCCTCTCCATCGAAAGCGCGAAGGCTTCCGCGAAGTTCCTCAAGAAAAACTACCGCTTTGTCGCAGGCAAAATCGACGAGATGTTCGTGCAGACGAGACTCCCGCGGCCCATCCCCGGCGAACCCGAGAAGATATTGCTCGACCCGCCCCGCAAGGGCTGCGAACCCGGCGTCATCCATGCGCTCGCCATGCGCAAGCCCATCCGCGTTTGTCACGTGTTCTGCGGCACCGACGAGATTCCCTCCTCGCTCAAGGAATGGGAACGTTACGGCTACCGCGTGCGCGAAGTGCAGCCGCTCGACTTGTTCCCCGGCACCCCGCACCTCGAAACCATCGTTTCTCTCGAAAAGAAATAGGAATCGGCTAACTATTTATTCCTTATACAGCGGAGGTAACAACCATCCGTTTTTCGTCTTGTCACAACCCGCAGGGAATCCATGTCATCCATTATGACAGCCTTTGCGGCAGTAGCGTCATATTCCCCTGTCGTCCACCAACACGGGTCGACTTGCGTGGTATTCAATACAGAGCTATAGTTTCCGTAAGGATAGTTATACATACCGTACGACCTCGTGAACGAGAAACTCATTTCCGAAGGCGACGGCGCATGCCATCCAGCAGGACAAATTCCTCTTCTGGTTCCACTCATATTTGCCAATTTACTGGAATAAGAGTCCGGCAACCCCATCGCAAACGTCCACTTGTACAACATCCCATAGTAATCACAATTATAGCACCAGTAATCGGTTTTTAAAACACCGGAGCCTACGTAATGGAGGTCTTCCAGCATTATGGTATCTATGCTTACGGAATTGTTGTGACGAATATCCAGGTAAGAATAGGTATACGACACGGTTTCACGTGTATCGACATATGTAAACGACCCCGTATTTCTGGTCCACAAATGCGCAACCGTATCCTGGCACCGATAATTGACCCTAGAAGGACTATAGAACATTTTGTAATAGGTCGTATTACAGGGCTTGCCAACAAGCTTTTCCGACGAAGAAGCGGCACGCCATCCCGTTGTCAGGCAGAAATAGCCCTCATGCAACGAATTGTAACGGGCATACACGGAATTGCAAACACCACCGGCAGCCTTTTCAATGGCCGTAGCGGCCCTCCAACGAGGAACTCCCGAAGACACACAGACAGAATCCGCATAAATCCTGCCCAAGACAGCCCTGGCAACGGTACAGCCGCCACCCAGGGCTAGTTCCGACGCAGAAGCCTTGCGCCAACGGTAGCCGGCAGTATTTTTTACGCAAACGTATGTCTTGGTAGAATCCAGTTCATCCACATTGTCCCCCAGACAAAGGTATCCCAGCTCCTTCTCAGCCGCATCGACACTGCGCCAAGCATAAGTACCCGTGCTATAGTCATATTGGCAGACAAAATCCTTTTTAGACGAGAATCTGTTTTCCATGCTTGCCGAGCAAACTCTGCCCGCGGCGCTTTCTCCCGACGAAGCGGTTCTCCATTGGTATTCTCCCATTTTGTACTCGCAGGCATACCCGTTCAAGACCGAATCCGCAATGGTCCTGTTACATACGACACCCGTCGTTTTCTCCTCCGCAGAAGCCTTTCTCCACATGTAGCTAGTCGTATAGTCGCAAGCATAGCCAGACACGACTGTATTTGCATTCTGGAAGCGGCATGTCCTACCGGTCTCCTTTTCTTCTTCCGTCGCTTCGCGCCATGCATAGCGGCCCATATTATACTCGCATACAAAGCCTTCGTACACAAGCGTGTCGGCCGAATACGCACCGCAATACTTCCCGGTCGTGAAGGTTGCAAAATCTATTTCCTGCCAATCGTCACTGGAGCACACGTAATACTTATGGGCAGCCGTTTCTACCATTTTCCCGATTAAGGAATCGACACAGGCGCCCCACCTGTATTCCAGTTCGTCCAGCTTAACCCATTCGCCATCTTTGCACATGCCAAAACCGCGGACAAAGAAATACCTGCTCCCGGCATCCGTATATATTGAATCAAAATACGTTTCGACCGCCTTGCCGTCATTGTCGGGGCCGCAGAAGAAGCCGGCACCGCCATCCGTCATGGACCCTCTCTTCCAGGAACCCTTGTCACACAGGAACACGTCGGGATTGGGTTCCATAAGCAACTTCCTTTCTTCGCTAGGGTCGAACACGACAGAATCCGCGTCTTTCTTCAAGCCCTCGTAGCAGACGCCGAAACGGTTTTCCATTGCCGTCGCCTTGCGCCAGGCACCCTCGGCTCCGTTCCATTCGCATACATAGTTGACGCCCGCCCTTGTCATGGCAAGTTCGTTCGCACGGTCCTTCGTGCAGATTTTCAATTCGTAAGTTACAGAATCTATTTTCTTCCACTGCTGATCGCGGCAGACAAAATACTCGCCCGCCCTGGTCTTTACATGTTCCATGTTCCGCTTCTGGGTACAGCTCTTGAGTTCGTACTGCGTTTCATCGATCTGGATCCACGCTCCGTTCCAGCAAACGTAATACTCTTCCACGCCGTCCGCATCGCGCATCTTGAACTCGCCTTCCTTGCCAGCTACGCAAAAGCCAAGTTCCTCGTCAAGAACAGTGGACTTGTGCCAATGGTTGTTAGAACAGACATATCCGGCACCATAGTTGGAGCTATACATGTTCTCGTTTTTCACGACCATATATTCCGCATCCTTGTTGCAGACCGGGAATCCGTACACGCTCGTCCAGAAAGAATAAAGGAAACTTCCAAAATCCGGAATAAAGGGAGTCACCTTCATGTTCATCATGTTCAGACGAATAGTTTCGTACGTGCCGGAAGCTTCGGCAGCGCTCGCCCAGTCGGCAAATTCTGCAATGAGGGCAGTCGTATCAAGCGTTCCCGTCCTGGAGAAAAAGTCCGTAATTCCGGATAACCTGTGGCTGAACTTGTCAGGCGTCAGGTCGCCCTGCAGCAAGATAGACGCCATGTACAGCGTCTTACCGGCGACA
Source organism: Fibrobacter sp. UBA4309 (assembly GCF_002395745.1). GTDB lineage: Bacteria > Fibrobacterota > Fibrobacteria > Fibrobacterales > Fibrobacteraceae > Fibrobacter. The sequence continues at coordinate 43,106 of NZ_DGUN01000082.1, read as the reverse complement.
CTCGTATCGGCAAGGGACAAGTCCGTAGCCATCAGGTTCGATTCGTCTGTCGAAAAGCCAAAAGCGGCCAGGATTTCTTGTGTCGCACGGCGTTTCGCCGCCGGGACATTGTAATTCTGCGTCGTGACAAGCTGGCGAGCTCTCAAGAATTCCAGGTGGGTGAAGATATTCACGTTCGCATTCACCTGCTGCCCCGTGCTCAAGTCTACCAGGGCATTGAGCGTCGTCTTCATGCCATTGGTCTTTTTACCCGTGACCTCGTGCATGTAGAACCCAGAAACCTGCACCAACGCATATTGGGACGGAAACGCGACGTTATTGATTACGAAAAGTCCGGAATCTCCAACCACCGTGCCGCCATACTTTGCAGGCAGCGCATTCAGCATAGAGTCCAGGCTGAAAATCGAGACCGAAGATCCCGTGACAAAAGGCCCTTTCTGGGCAACACCGTAAACAGAGACCGACTCGACTCTTACCGGCGGAAGATGTGCCTTCGCTTCCTGTCCGGGTTCCAAGGACGAAGAAGAACTCTGGATCTGGGCGGCCTCGTAGGCGGCAATCAGGCGTTCCGCCGTAGAAGAATCCACGGGGGACCAGCCTTCGCTTGTGCACACGAAGTACGACAACTCCACGGCGACATACATCACCTTGCCGAAGATGTCCTTGTTACAATACTGGAGGTCCTGAACGTTCGCCACGAACGTCAAGTTCAGAGGCTCATCCTCTTCAACGCTTTCCGAATCGCCGCAGGCGACAAGGGACAACGCCAATGCCAGGAAAACACCCCAAAGCTTAATTCGTTCCATAGCGTACCTCATAGACACTCCAGAATCATTCAATTAGAAATAGACAAATCCACCGAACTTGATGAACACGCCTTCGCCGTTAAATATGGACTTGGTATCCGTAAAGAACGAGTCGCCGAAAGCAAATTCGCAAGCGATCAGGTTCTGGTACTGGAAACGCAAGCCGACCGTAGCCGTCACCTGGTTGGCGACGCTTTCCATGGCCGTATATTCGTCATCCGTCGCATCCGTTCCCGAGCGGTAATCGAACACGCGCCAGTTATAAGAGGCCTGTCCAAAGAGCATCAAAGACGGAATCACGGCCACTTCGCCCAGGATGTTCGGGCTGAGCATAACGCCGAAATCCATGAGGGACGTCTTGACCGTATCGCCGGCTTCTTCATCGATCAGTTCCTGATCGTCGTACATGGTGACCGGAACCGACGTATTCAAACCAAGCAGCAAACGGGCGCGGTCCGACACCAGAGCCGGAGTACCGTAATTAAAGAACGGGGCAATGCGAATATGGGAATCGACATCTTCGTTCTTCACGTCTCCGCCGACAGTCTGCTCGTTGTCATGACGCACGAACTGCACGCCGGCAGACCAGAAATGCTTGACCGCAGACGGGGCGTTCGAGAAAGAAAGTGCCACGCTCAAGTCACGATAGTTCTCTTCGACAGACTTGCCCACCTCGGGTTCGACATTGTTTTCTTCGGCAAAGGTGGTCCAGTCGGTATTCAAGGCAAGCACGAAGTTGCCCAAGACCTTCGACACGGTAAAGCCCCAGTCGTCACCGGCATTGGAACCGCTCTTCTTGCCGTTGTCGCCTTCAATGGCATACTGTCCGAGGCCCAAGCGGACTTCGGCACCGAAACCCTTCGCGGCGTAACCGGCAGTGGCCCTGCCGACATCACCCGAAACGTCCATGGCGGCGAAGAACCTGCCGAGCGAAACGACGCCGCGTTCGGCAGCCGGTTCGATATAGAAGAACTTCTGGCCAAAGAACTTGTCCGGACGGCCAAGGAGCGCATCTACGTTATCCGCGGCAGCCTCGTTGCCTACGGAATTGTAGGCATTGCCGTGCAGTACGTCGAAGGGACCCTTGTTCACGGGTTCTTCCTTGGCAGGAGCTTCGGCAACCTGTTCAGCCGGTTTTTCTTCGGACTTCTGTTCCACTTTGGTTTCGGACTTCGGCAATTCCTTGGCGGTAGAATCCGACACGGCGGCCTGTTCTGCAGCGGGCTGGGCGGGAGCGGCCTGCTGGGCATCCTGCTGTACAGCAGGCTGTGCCGCAGGAGCCGGAGCTTCGGTTGTAGCGGGAGCAGCGGGAGCGGCCTGCTGGGCAAAAGCAACAGCGGCACAAACGAAAGTCATTGCAAACATATTCTTAAAATTCATGATAAACCCTCCTCTCTCTTATTGCTTGATCCACTGGAACGGGTAAGCAGCATTGCATTCGTCAGCCGTTACGGCGTTTCTGTAACCAGCCAAGGATGTGTCATACACGCGGCAAGAGCAAATGTAGGAATCCGTCCCTATGGTTCCGTTGGAGCCAAAGCTATCCGCATTACAGACCTTGCCTATCTTGTAGGTGTCCTCATTCGTATTCGCCCACGACCATGTATTTTCGCGCACTTCCTGACAGGCACGGTAGACATCGGCGCCGTCTTTCTTGTATGTCTTGATAGAGCCATCCAAAGCTTTTCGGCATGCGCCAAGTTCCACATCGTCTTCGGTAGCTTCCGTGTAATTCACTTTATCGGCATCCTCGCAGTAATAGTATTTGGAACCGCTCTTGACAATCTCGTAGGGTTCGCACTCATGGTCGCGCAAACCATAGTTTGCCTCATCGGAGGGAGCCCAGCCATAGCTGTAGCTCACCGAGCCATCGACAGGATCCTCCATCTTGGTTTCGTGGCAACGGGCGTACGTTTCGGTTCCGTCCTTCTTGAACTTTTCGACAACATTCTTGGCATCCGGATTGCACATGTAACCGATTTCGGCGGAATACATGCCGGCAGCAGACCAGGTGCGGTTGACGCAGCCGTAATAGATTTCATTGTCATCCTCGTCCTTGGTCTTCGAGACCGTATAAACCACATCTTCGTAGTCCGTACAAGCCTTGCCGATAACCTCGGTAATGGAATCGGCTTCTTTCCAGCGGATCGTCTGGCCAGCACCAAATCCCGTGGTATCGAAAACGTAAAGTTTTTCGTTATCCACGTTACCCTCGTGGAGCGTACCGTCGGGAGCATTGCCCAGGCCAACGGTATCGCGTTCAAAATCGGTCGACACAACCCAGCTGAGGTTGCTGCAAGTGAAATAGGCACTTGCACTGTCGCTCTTGTCGTTCTGGTTAATCATCACCACGTCCTGGCGGCCGCTCCCACAAATTCCAAGGCCATAGGCATCGACCCAGAACTTGTTGTAGAATTCCTCATAGCCGGGGACATTGTCCATGCCAAAAGCTTCCAGGTTTTTGCGGTAGTCGTTCAACTTCAGCAGGATTTCGTCGGTATCTTCGTCCTTCAGCTTGAGATTCTCGATATTGAAGGCGAAATCGGCAAGACTTGTACGGGAAGCATCGTCGTCCCAGACGCCGTTGTCGGCAAAGTCTTCAGTCAGAGAAGCAATCATGTCGACAAAATCAGCCTCGTCCACATTGGAACGCAGCAGCAACGCAATTGCCAGCCTGGCCGTACTGATGTCGTCACCTTCCTTGACGCCGAACGCCGCAGAAATCTCCTTTTCAGAAAGATCCATGGCTGCGCGCGGTTCGTATCCCTTGGCAAGCAAGGTCTTGATACGGCCGAACTGCAAGTTGGCGAAAACGTCTATTTTCAGTTCGTTATTCAGGTCGACAAAGGCCGTAAGTTCAAGGCTGTCGCCCGAGACTTCGCCCGTCAGAGCGTCCTTGAACAGGCCCTTGACAGTCACAACGCCGAAGTTCGAATAGGTCGTCACGCCGGGAATCGTGAAATAGCCCGTCTTGCCCGAAACGCTTCCGGCAAAGGCGGAATCCGAAACAACCAGGGTATCCCCGGTCTTGATGATCGCCTCGCGCAGTTCGACACGGCCTCCCTCGACAAAGGGTCCGATAGCGTTCGCATAGCCAACCACCAAGCTATTATCGAACTCGGGGACAGGAATTTCGCCATCTCCTTCCGAAGAATCGGACTCGGTCCAACCGGATTTTACGCACAGGTAATAAATCGAGTCATTTTCGACATAGATCTTCATACCCAGGTTCGTCCCACGCTTGGTGGGGCACGCAGGCAGGCTTTCCATGTCCATCACGGAACTCAGGACCCAACCGGAATCGGTGCAAAGGTACGTAGATTCTTCTTCCTCTATGTAAACCTTTTCGCCAACAGGGCTCTTTCCCGAAATGCTCTCCTTGGTCGAGCAGTTCGGCAGTTTTTCGTAGTTAGAGACCTTGGTAGCACCTTCATCCGAGGAATTCAGGTTACACGAAACCAAAAGTGCAACCGGGACGCAGGCCAACAGTGACTTTGTTATTTTCATACTTTTTTATTCCCTTTTGTTTACATTTGTGCTAAAATATAGCACTTCAACGCTTAAATCTCAGATAAAGTCCCTGGATTTCCGACCGGAACCCCCTAAAGAGGGTCAATCCTTCCAATCCGTCGGCAAAAAACTCCACCTCGAGGCCCTTTGGGGCAGAAACGTCCGCATTTTCCATGTCCGTCGTCATCTGGATGTAGTTCGTCGGGTCCGACACCACGATAACAAGCATGGTATAGTCCGAAACCACCGGCACAGAGAAAGCCACCAAGAAGTCCAGCACGAGCTTTCCACCCTTCATCGACGCCTTGAAATTCCTTATGCCCTCGGCCTTGAGGAACGAGGCCTCCGCCTGGACGTAGTTATAATAGTTTTTCTCCGCTATCGGTCCCAATATGGCCGCCTTGAGCCACTCGCTCTCCCTATCCGAGAAGCTCCCGCCCCCCGAATGTCCCGCAGACGAAACCAGGGCCGAACTGTACATTTCGTCGTACACCCAATGGTTGCGGATCCCGACAAAGCCGCCCTGGTCAAACTCGGCGACAACGCCCACATCGGCAAAGACATGTGGATGGGCATACGCCGAAACGGCGAAAGACAGCAAGCAGATCAGGACGACCAAACAGCCCACTTTTGAACTCCGACTCATGAAATCTTCGCCACCTTGTTTGCGACAGCCATAAACTTTTCCTGTTTTTTGAATATAGCTTATTTCCTTTGAAAAGTCCCCCAAAATTCCTATCTTTGCGGCAGGATATTTGAATATGACGGACGCGAATACAAGACCGGCTCTCTGGACGCGGAACTTCACGACTTGCGCAGCGGCGAACTTCTTGCTGTTCTTCAGCTTCTACCAGTTGCTGCCTATCCTCCCGATGTTCATCATCGAGAAGTTCCAGACCGACAATGCGACGGCGGGCATCGTCATTTCGCTCTACACTATCGGTGCACTCGCCTGCCGCCCCTTCGCGGGCTTCCTGGTCGACACGCTCAGCCGCAAACCGCTGTACTTTTGGACCTTCTTCGCGTTCACGCTCTGCTTCGTCGGTTACAAGACGCTCGGGCTCGTCCCGCTGCTCGCCGTATTGCGTTTTATGCACGGGCTGTGCTTCGGGATTTCTACGACCGCAAGCAACACGGTCGCTATCGACGCACTCCCTGCAAGCCGTCGCGGCGAAGGCATCGGCTACTTCGGCATCAGCGTGAACCTCGCATTTGCCACGGGCCCCATGACAGGCATGTTTCTGTACGAGGCCTTTGGCGATTCCATCGTCTTCGCGATTTCGATTATCCTGTGCGTCATCGGACTTGTTCTAGTGCAGACGCTCAAGGTCGCCCCGAAAGAAAAGAAGCCTCACGCACCGCTTTCGCTCGACAGGTTCTTCCTCACGCGCGCCGTCCCGCAATTCGCGAACTTCATCTTCGTAGGGTTCGCCTACGGCCCCGTCACCAACTACATCGCGCTCTACGCGAAGGAACTCGGCATCGGCGGATCCGGCTGGTTCTACGCGCTCATCGCCGCAGGGCTAATTTTGAACCGCATCATGACCGGTCGTCTTATAGACAAGGGCTACCTCGTGCATCTCGTGGGCACGGGCATGACCTTGAATATCATCGCCTACTTCATGCTCGCATTCAGCCACTCCCCCGTCACGTTCTTCGCATCGGCATTCCTTATCGGCACGAGCCTCGGGCTCATTTTCCCCGGCTACCAGACGATGTGCGTGAACCTCGCCCGGCACGACCAGCGCGGTACCGCGAACAGCACGTACCTCAGCGGCTGGGATATCGGCATCGGTATCGGCATTCTCGTGGGCGGCTCGATGGCCGAGCACTTCGGCATGCACCGGCAGGTATTTTTCGCCTGCGCCGTGGCACTTGTCGTCGCCGATGTTCTGTATTTCGCATGGACGGCCCGTCACTATTTGAGAAATAAGCTGGAAGGTTAGTCATCCTTGGCCGAAGGCCGAGGAACCATCAATCTCGTGAACTGCGGTTAACACCTCACACTTCACACCCCACATTCCTATTAAGCGGAGCGCTTGTCTTCGTACATCTTCTGGTCGGCGTGGGCAACGCAGTCCTTGAAGTTTGCCACGTCCCCGTCCCAGCGGGCATATCCCAAGCTCACCTCGATCGAGTAAGTCTGCGGGCCTTCACGGTTCGCGATTTCTTCTTGCAGGCTATCCCTGACGATCTTGAGCACGTCATCCGGTTTTTTTGTCTGTGCAATCATCAGGAATTCGTCTCCACCGTAGCGACAAAGGAATACCGACATCTTCAACCGACCACAAGCCTTCTTGAGAGCCTTCGAAATAAGGATGAGAGCCTTGTCTCCTTCGATATGCCCATAAGTATCGTTAATCTGCTTGAAGTGGTCCACGTCCACCATAATCACGAAGGTATCTTTCGCCTCGCGCTGCAACTGCAGGTAACGCTGCAACTGGTTGCGGTTATTGAGCCCTGTCAAGGGGTCCGTCGAAATCAGCTGGTTCTGCGAATTCAGGTAGACAAATAGGATAATCAACGTACACCAGAAGCAGAATATCGGGGTCGTCAGCGAAAACAGGATTTGCGCCCCGCCCGCGACGATGCAGCCCGGAGTATAGCTCGCCACGATGAGGTACTTCTTAAGGTGTTGCCGGTTCTGCGGCTTGAGGCCGCGGGCTATGCAACGAACCGTCACCACCATGATATAGACAATCGGGATAAACGCCAAGATGAAGTAATACAGGTCGCGCGGTTCCAGGTTTTCGTCCAGCCAGAAATCGGGCATTGTCAGGAACGAAAGGAACAGCAGCACAATCTCCGCCAAAATGGGAATCCGCAACTTCGCCTGGAGATTGCGAATCTGCATGCGAGTCATCTCCGGGCGCGTACTCATTTCCGCATAAATGAAGCAGCTGTAGCACAGTGCTGCCAGAATAGCCGCGTTCGAGTAGTTCACCGCCAGAACGCTGAACGTATTCTTCGGGATGATACCGTCATTCACCATCGCCCAAACAGAGTCGCTCAGAAAATAAAGGATATGCCACAGCACCAGCCTGTAAAACAGTGTAAACTTCAACTGCGGCGTCGGGAGCCTCTGAATACTATACAAAAGAACCGTCAAGACGCTTGCACATCCGAGACTCACGTATATGTAAAACAAAAAAACGCTCATGTTGGATAAAATACACACAATTCAAAAAAAAGTCCAAAACCAGGTCAAATTTCAGAAGCAGCTGTGTTTAAGGTCACCATTCCACTCCACTTTGTCCGCTATTTACTACATTCTCCATCATGGAACCCTGGAAACAGCTCGATAAAGAATACCTGGTAGATGCCCCCTGGCTGAAAGTCGCCAAGGAAAAATGCGAACTCCCGAACGGCAAGGTCATCGACGATTTCTATACGCTATGGCAACCCGACTGGGTACTGATTCTCGCCCGCACGGCTGAAGGCAAGTGGGTCATGACAGAGCAGTACCGTCATGGTTCCGGACAAATCGCACTTGAATTCCCTGCCGGGATCCTCGACAAAGGCGAATCTCCCGAACAGGCCGCCTTGCGCGAGTTACAGGAAGAAGTGGCGTTCTGCGGCACTCACGAAAATGTCAAGTACCTAGGAGTCTATCCCGTGAATCCGGACAGGCACCGCGGCAAGTTTCACGTCGTCTTTATCGACAATGTTGTCAAGGGCGGAAGTACGCACTTCGACAGCAACGAAGATATTGAATCACGCGAATTGAGCGACGAAGAATTGCAAAAGAAAATAGCGGACGGCACATTCAACCATCCGCTACAAATAGCGGGCTACTTCAAGTGGAAACTTGCTACCCGTGCTTTATAATCCGTTAGCTATTTGTGCCTGATATAGACTGCCTCGCAGGCATCCATGAACTTGATATCGAAATGTCTCAGGTTACCCCAGGCATGATCGTTCCTGTAATGCGGAATGTACTCGCCGAGCGTTTCCTTGGTAATCTGCAACCATTCACCCTCGCCCGTAAAGCAGAAGATATCCATCTCGTCAAACACTTCGACAGGCAATGTTTCTTCGTTGAATTCCATATCGGTCTTTTCGAAGCCCTCTACAGTTCCACCTTCATCCAGAATTTGCTTCAGGCTGTCAAGCTCGGACTGAGCAGACTCGGAAACCTCCTTCATGTCGTCTGTACCAAAGGAGAAATCGCCTTCAGCCGTATTGGCTACCGTTTGCTTGCCCGGTTCAGCACTGCTCGATTCCGGTTCAGAAGAACTCGATTCCTCTTTGTCCGAGCTGGAGTCTACCTTTTCGGAACTTGAAGACGTTGTCTTGTCTGCACTGGACTCGGCCTTGGCAGAACTCGAAGACGCTGCCTTGTCTGCACTGGACTCGGCCTTGGCGGAGCTCGAAGACGCTGCCTTGTCCGAACTGGACTCGGCCTTGGCGGAGCTCGAAGACTTCTTTTCGCTCGAGGCGGATTCGGCCTTCGCTGAATTCGAAGACATTTTTCTAGCCTCAGGAGAGCCCTCGTCGATAATGTTCCCTTGCGCATCGACAATCCCGCTTTCGGCAAGGGAGGCGTACTCATCTTCGTCATAGACTTTGCCGTCCGGGGTCAATACCTGGACAGACGAATCCGAAGAGCATGCCACAAAGAAGGCGAAGGGCAAAACAAGAGCCCAGGCCCAGTGAATCTTCTGTGTCGTACGCATAGTTTTTTCTCCTTACATTCTACACGAAAATAAATTCTTCCGTGCCAAAAAGAATCGGCCTAAAAGGAGATTTTGTCTTTTTGTGTTCTACGACACGTCAAACCGGGCCAAAAACGCCCTGTGAACAGCCTTATCTGCGTAAATATCGTTAAAATCATCCAATTCCAACTTGGAATATCCCGAATAAATTCTATCCAAGAAAATACACTTTCCCTGGGTGTCGTAACGGAAACTTATACGGAAAGTCCTGTACGCGAGCACTCCGGAACAGTCTTCTTCGTTCAGGGAAATACGTTTTCGCGTCACATCGAACGGTCCGCGAACCAGTTGGACACGCACAAAACTTTCCAGGTCGAACGGGGAGTTTTCCGCAAGCCAGCGGCACTGTTCCGCAAAGGACTCCGTCATTTCCAGAGTCCACGACTCGGCCGACTGTTCATCGACCCAGCCGGCCTTTGCCTCCGGAAACGCATCGGCAAGCGGAACATACGGCTTGATATCGAGTATGGGAGAACCGTCCAACAAATCGGATTCGTCTACGTACAAGGTCAGTCCGTCTACCTTGAGAAGGCGGACACAAGAAAGCCCTATCGGATTCGGGCGGTAAGGACTGCGGCTTGCAAAAGTTCCGACGCGTTCCCGTCCCGGAGCTGGCACGGGCGGCCGCGTCGTCGGGCGCCAGCCCTCGTTCTCGTGAAACTGGAAAATCACCCAGATGCGTTCAAAGCCTTCCAAATCGCGAAGCGCCGTTTCGAAATTCCTGCCCGGAGCAAGCTCAATGCGCCCCGGATGCCCCGCAAAAAGACGCCCCTGTCGAGGAGCGTCATACTTGTAAACGGCATCGCCGTGAAATATTCCAATCGGTTCAATCTGCATTACAGGCCGTCTTCCGTAATTCTCCCATAACGGATATAGTCAATCTTACCGACAAAGAACCTGTCTGCATGGTTACTCTGATTCATCGAATCATAACCAATACCCAGATTGAATTCCAGTTTCGAAAGATCCGCCTTGAATTCGGACGCATAGCGGATGCTTCCATCCAGGGAAAGATTCAGAGAATAGAATACGACCCCGGAAAGTTCCGACTTTGCAGGGAAAATCTTCACACGGACAACATGCCATTCATTCAGGGTAACCTCACCCACCGTCGAGGTATTCCAAGACGAAGACATCTCTGCATCGCGGTAATGGAACCGGACCTCGTCGCCATCCAGGCGGAGCTGCCACCCCGTCTTACCGCTTCCCGGCGGTTCGGCGACAAAGATGTTTCCCATGGAAGATTCCTGCAACGGCATAAAGCGGACTTCGAAAACAAACCCCTTGTTCTTGAACACATCGCTCAACGGGATGTACAGGCCGTTAGTCCCATCCAAGACAATCGCGCTGCACTCGGCACTGACCGCCTTCACGTCACTTTTCAAATAGGCGTTCTCCTTGCCGACATAGTCATGTCCCATGTCGTACGGATCGCTGAATTCATACGCCACATCGAATCCGGTCAGGTCGGCAGGTTCTTCTTCGGGGCAATCCAGTTCATCGGCATTGCTGGCGACAACCTTTTCGCCCTCTATCTTTGAAGAGCTGCTAATGGGCGTAATTTCTACCGCAGAATATCCCTGCGAACTGGAGGACTGCACGGAGCTGGAAGACTGAACTTGCGAACTCGAAGATCTCTTGACGCTGCTCGAAGAAGACTTGATGGAACTTGATGACGGTTTATCGCTTCCGCCATCAAAGCCATCGCACGCATCGATAATCAGCTGCTTGAATATTTCGAAGTCGCTATAAGAAAAATCTTCACCGCCAACCGCAATAACGGTATTGTCTTCACATACAACCGAGCTATAATCGGGATCGGACTTGTAATTGGAGCAGGCCAGTTCCATCGCTTCCGAGCTATTCAGCTTGATTGTCTCCCGAACTATGCTGTCCTTGAAGTCGAACGAGGTCTTGCTGTAGACGCCATCTTCGGACGCCTCTATCACAAGCGGATCCTCTGAAATGACCTTGCAGTAATCCCCTTTAGGCTTTTCCGGTGCATCAAAAGAGGAATCATCGTCACCACATGCCATCAGGAACACCGACGCGGCGAAAGCCACGAACGACTTTTGAAGCAGTTTATTCATAATCGTTCTCCTTTTTCTGCTTCTAAACATATATTTTTTCGGCGCAAACCGGATTAGACAGCGTCAATAACTTCGTTGAATTCCGCCACCGGACGGAGCCATTTCTTCAAAAGGCCCGCTTTAGGCAGGTAATAGCCGCCTATATCCGCAGGTTGTCCCTGTTCCTTGGCGAAGGCAGCGACAATTTCAGATTCGCGGGACTCGAGCGCATCGGCGACAGGCGCGAACTTCGCGGCGAGTTCCGCATCGGCCTTCTGGTCTGCAAGGGCACGGGCCCAGTACATCGCGAGGTAGAAGTGCGAGCCGCGGTTGTCGAGTTCGCCAATCTTGCGGGCTGGCGTGCGGTTGAATTCGAGAATCTTGCCGTTCGCGGCATCGAGCGTATCGGCCAGGACCTGCGCCTTCTTGTTGCCGGTCTGCGTTGCGACCTGCTCGAACGACGGCACCAGCGCGAAGTATTCCCCGAGGGAATCCCAGCGGAGGTAATTCTCGGCGAGGAACTGCTGCACCTGCTTGGGAGCAGAGCCGCCAGCACCCGTCTCGAAGAGGCCACCGCCGGCCATGAGCGGCACGATGGAAAGCATCTTCGCGGACGTTCCGACTTCAAGAATCGGGAAGAGGTCAGTGAGGTAGTCGCGCATCACGTTGCCGGTGACACCGATGGTATCGAGGCCGGCCTTCGCGCGCTTCATCGTCTCGACAATGGCCTTGCGCGGGCTCATGATCTTGATGTCGAGGCCGTTCAGGTCGTGTTCGGGCAGGTAGGCCTCGACCTTCTTCTGTATTTCGCGGTCATGCGCGCGGTTCGGGTCGAGCCAGAAAATCGCCGGAGTATTGCTGACGCGGGCGCGGGTCACGGCGAGCTTCACCCAGTCACGGATAGGAGCGTCCTTCGCCTGGCACATACGGAAGATATCGCCGGCTTCCACGTCCTGCTGCAGAAGCACTTCGCCCTTGCCGTTCACGGCGCGGATAACGCCCTTTGCCTTGGCGACAAACGTCTTGTCGTGGCTACCGTATTCTTCGGCACCCTGCGCCATGAGGCCCACGTTCGGCACGGTACCCATCGTCTTCGGGTCGAATGCGCCGTTCTTCTTGCAGAATTCAATCGTTTCGTCGTAGATTCCAGCGTAGCAGCGGTCCGGAATGCAGGCAATCGTCTCTTGCAGCTTACCATCCTTGTTCCACATGCAACCGGAATTCCTAATCATCGCGGGCATCGAGGCGTCGATAATCACGTCGCTCGGCACGTGCAAATTCGTAACGCCCTTCGCGGAATCGACCATGGCGAGGTCCGGGCCGTTAGCGAGTGCGGCATCGATGGCTGCGCGAACTTCAGCCTCGCGAGCATTGCCTTCGAGACGCTTGTACAAATCGCCCAGGCCGTTGTTCGCGTCAATTCCGAGTTCCTTGAACAGGTCGGCGTACTTCGTGAACACGTCCTTGAAGAACACGCGCACAAAGGCCCCGAACAACACCGGGTCAGAGACCTTCATCATGGTCGCCTTCAGGTGCACCGAGAAGAGGAGTCCCTTGGCCTTGGCTTCGGCCATCGCATCGGCAATGAACTTTTCGAGAGAAGCCATGCGCATCACCGTCGCGTCGAGGATTTCTCCCTTCAGGAGCGGCTTTGCGGCACGGAGTTCGGTAACGGCGCCGTTAACATCCACGAATTCAATCTTGAACGTGTCGGCATCGGCAAGCGTGATGGACTTTTCGTTTCCGTAGAAGTCATCGGCCTGCATGCTCGCGACGTGCGTCTTCACGGAGGCATTCCACGTGCCGTTGCTGTGCGGGTTGTTACGGGCAAAGTTCTTCACCGCATTCGGGGCGCGACGGTCGGAGTTGCCCTGGCGGAGCACCGGGTTCACCGCGGAGCCCTTCACCTTGTCGTAGCGGGCGCGGATAGCCTTCTCCTCGTCGTTCGCGGGGGCATCCGGATAATCGGGCAACGCATAGCCGTTCTTCTGAAGCTCGGCAATGGCCGCCTTGAGCTGCGGCACGGAAGCCGAAATATTCGGGAGCTTGATGATGTTCGCCTCAGGCTTGAGCGTAAGCGCGCCGAGGAAAGCAAGATCGTCGGTCACAGGCTTGCCGGCAAATGTCGTGCCCGCGGGGAGCGTATCGGCGAAAGCCGCGAGGATACGCGCCGGAAGCGAGATGTTCTTGGCCTCCACGTCGATATCCGCAGTCTTCGCGAAAGCGGTTACTATCGGGAGGAGGGATTGCGTCGCAAGGAAGGGCGACTCGTCGGTAAGGGTATAATAAATCTTTGTATTCATACGAATACAAAGATAGAAAAATAAACAGGTGAGGTCCCTTGGCGTGGTCAGATGAATCCGTCGCGAGACGTCCATTCGCCATACGGCTCAATCCGCTCAAGGCTTTCGGGGTCGTTGCAGTTCCAAAGAGTACTTACGTAAGTTTCCCTGATGATTTGCTTGTCGCTAACATCCCATTCTGCAGCGCCCCTGATCAAATAGACGGAATAATGCTCGGTCGTGTCTTCGGGGCAATTTTCACCACTCTTCAAGATGTCCCTTACGTAAATTCCGCTCGCGTCAACTTTGTTCAAAATGTGCCCTTTGGCGCCGACATCTTTCAGCACGATTATGTAATAGATTTGCGAGTGTCTTTGGGGTGCATCGAACACGTAAGGGCATCTTGCGGCCTCCGGGAAAAATACACTTACCAGGGAATCGGGCAGGCGGTAAATGCCTTCGTTCTTGTAAGGCCGGGCTTCGGCTGCATCTGGGAAGGTATTGTACGCAGAGCCGTCACCAAAGACAAGTTCCGGGTAATGACGCAGGTACACCATTCCGTCAACGACATCTTTGTAAACGGCGAACTGTTTTTGGTAGGCGTCAAACGTTCTGCTCAAATTGGTGCGCCATATTCTATTGAGACTGTCAAGTTCCGCATTAAAATTGTCTTCGGGCAGGGGGCAATCGCCGTAATAAGCGACCTCACCGTTTTCGCCGCCGCTCCCTCCACCGGAGCAACCTTTCGGAGCGTTCTTGTCATCGTCGACGGCAGCATATTTGAGAGAATCTTCTCTACATGCATTTTTGTATTCTCCCGTAAGAGAATCAATGACTTCGCCAGGAGTTTTTCCTTCAGGAATTATCATGGAGCATGCCAAGCTCAGGTTCAGATTCCGGCACCCGTCTCCAAAATCCTTAAAGATTCCGTTAGACGCGGTACAAGACTGTTTAAAACGAGTCAAGAATTCGGAACACGAGGCGTCATAGCCCCAGTAGGTGGTAGAACCAACCGTCTCCATAACGACCGAATCACCATCTACATCCAACACCTTGATTGCAATCGTACTGGAATAATGTTTCTTGTTATAGGTATCACTATAGTAGACATTGCCCGTGTCAAGCGATTGCGAGAATTCCATACCAAGTTCGGCAGAAAAAGTCGAAACATTGCACTTTCTACGTCCATCCAGACTTGGATAGGCAAATGTCGTATCCGGAATTATGCCAAAGAACGGATACATCAACTTATATTGCGCAACCGTTTTTGGATCCACTTCGACCCCCATGTCATCCACATTATCGGGAACCGCTATTATCGTATCGAGAAGGGAGTAGAACGACTTTTCAAGCACCGCTTTCTGTTCTTCCGTCAATTGCGCCGTCGGCGAAGTGCTCGGTTCCGTAGTAGCCCCGGAAACATCCGGCTCAACACTCGCATCGTTGGAACATGCCGCCCCAAAGGCAGCCAATCCCGCCAGGATTATTTTACCCATACTCTTCATCTTAAGCCTCCTTCCCCTTGGTCAGCGGGAACAGTTGCAAATTCAAGCGATAAACCTTATCGTATTCCTTTTCCTTGGCTGCGATGGCAACCACCTGATGCCGGAGCACTTCAAGTTTCTGCACCAGCCACTTGTACGTAGATTCGGACAATCCAAGCGTAACACCGGCGATATGGCGTTTTTCCGGCGGTACGTTGTCAATTGCCGAGGTCGCGAATTTCGACATCTGGCGGTTCATCGAGCGTAATGCCAGCGGGATTGCCTCGGAAGAGCCCGTCACGACTTTTTCGGTCTGCTCGTAGGTATCCTCGCCGACCTTCCTCAAGAAATCCGCATGCACCATGAAGTCCAGGGACTGGCGGACTTCGGCGGCACTCACCACCGGGTAGCACTGTCGCGCGAGTTCGAGCGGTTTTGCGCCCGGCATAATCGGGGCGAGTTCGCGCAGCACGGGATTCACCCACGATTCAAAATACTTGAACGCCTCCGCATCAACAACACGCAAACGGTTCTCCTTCGCGATTTTCTGCATCTCGTTAAATGCCTGCATCTTCTTTACGTCGTTGCGCGCATCGCCAAAATGTTCCATGACGCGGAAATAGTCGCGGTCGGCACCTTCGAGCCCCATGGCATCGGCTACCCCTTCGACACCCTTCTTGCTCAAACGGCTCCTGCCTTCGCACACAAGCTTTATGTAATTGGGGGAAGAGAATCCCGCCAAACGTGAAAACTCTCGCCAAGAAAACACCGAACAGCGTTTACGCTCCTCGTAAAAATCGCGCATGTACTTGCGATAGTCCTGATATTCAATTATTGGTTTCATACCAATAATTTACTCTCGTCCGGCAGAAAAATCAATACTTCTTATAATACAACACTACTTTTTTCAGGCGAAAAACTGCATTTTTAGAAATTTTCTAAAAAATCTTCTTCGTAATAATACACCGTGTATCATATAAAAAAAGGGGAAAGTTTTCACCCTCCCCAGTCCTTGATCCAAGTATTAATAAATAAACAACATCTCGCGATACTTCGGCAAAGGCCACATCTCGTCGGGGACAACCTTTTCGAGGCCATCGACGACCTTGCGGAGGTCTGCCATCGCGGCGATGATTCCTTCGTGTTCGCCTTCGAGCGAGCTTTCCATCGTGGCGATGGCGGCACTCAGGTTCTTGACGCCTTCGCCAAGCGACTTCACGTAGGCATCGACGCCGGGGAAGCCCTGGTTCAGAGCCATTTCGTTCGTCTTGAGTGCGCTGGAGTAAGCCTCCACCACCTTCGGCAAGATGATGTTTTTGGCCATGTCGCGGCAGACTTCGCCTTCGATGTGGATTCTCTTGTGGAAATCTTCGACGTTGATTTCGTAGCGGGACTCCATTTCGCGACGGTTCATCACACCGTACTTTTCGAACAACTGAATATTCTCTTCCTTCGTGAGGGCCTTGAGGGCTTCCACGGAGGTGCGGATATTCGGGAGTCCACGGCGCTGCGCTTCGGCAATCCATTCGTCGGTATAGCCGTTGCCATTGAAGATCACGCGCTTGTGTTCCTTCACGATCTTCTGCAAAATCTTTTGCAGGCCCGTGTGGAAGTTCTTCTCGTCGAGCTTCTCGAGCTGTTCAGAAATCATGTCGAAAGCCTCGGCCACAATCGTATTCAGGACCACGTTCGGTTCGGAGCAGCTTTGGCTACTACCCGGAGCGCGGAATTCGAACTTGTTGCCGGTGAAGGCGAACGGAGAAGTCCTGTTGCGGTCGGTAGCGTCGCGCGGCAAAGCCGGGAGCATGTCGGCACCGATGCGCAATGCTCCGGCTTGCTTAGAGGACTTGGGCACGCCTTGTTCAATCTGTTCGATGACGTCCATCAATTGGTCGCCGAGGAACATGGAGACGATTGCCGGAGGAGCTTCATTCGCACCGAGGCGGTGGTCGTTGCCGGCGCCGGCGGTTGTCATGCGGAGCAAGTCAGCATGGGTGTCGACGGCATAAATGATGGCGCAGAGCGTGGTGAGGAACACGGCGTTCTGGTGCGGGTCCTTGCCCGGATTGAGCAGGTTGCCCTTGCCGTAAGACACGGACCAGTTGTTGTGCTTGCCGGAACCGTTCACGCCGGCGAAGGGCTTTTCGTGCAGCAAGCAGACGAGGCCATTCTTGTCGGCCACGTTGCGGAGCACTTCCATAATCATCATGTTGTGGTCGCAAGCGAGGTTCACTTCTTCGAACATCGGGGCGAGTTCGAACTGCGCGGGCGCGACTTCGTTGTGGCGGGTCTTCGCCGGAATGCCGAGCTTCCAGAGTTCGGTCTCGACTTCGTTCATGAAGTTGAGGATGCGGGCCGGAATGCTACCGAAGTAATGGTCGTCCATCTGTTGATGCTTCGCGGGAGCGGCACCGAACAGAGTGCGGCCGGCCTGGTACAGGTCGGGGCGTTGCAGGTAGAAGCGCTTGTCGATTAGGAAGTATTCCTGTTCGGCACCGAGCGTGACGGTCGTCTTCTTGGGGCCCGCCTTGAAGCAGGTCATGAGGCGGCGGGTGGATTTAGAAAGGGCTTGCAAACTGCGCAGGAGCGGAGTCTTTTTGTCGAGCGCTTCGCCGGTGTAGCTGCAGAACGCGGTCGGGATGCAGAGCGTTGCACCGTTACCGTGACGCTTGATGAATGCGGGGGAAGTCGGGTCCCAGGCGGTGTAGCCGCGGGCTTCGAACGTGGAACGCAAACCGCCGCTCGGGAAGGAGGATGCGTCCGGTTCGCCGACGATGAGGTTCTTGCCGCTGAACGCCATGATGGCGCGGCAGCCGTCCGGTTCCAGGAAGGAGTCGTGCTTCTCGGCGGTAGAGCCGGTGAGCGGCTGGAACCAGTGCGTAAAGTGCGTGGCACCGCGGTCCATCGCCCACTTTTTCATGGCGTGCGCCACGTCGGCAGCGATGCTCGGGTCAAGGGCGGCGCCCTCGTTGATGGTGGCAATCAGCTTTTCGCAGACGTCCTTGGGCAGGTACTCGCGCATGGCTTCGGTGTTGAACACGTCTTCACCGTAGAAGTCCACGCTGACCGGGGCGGCCGGCTTGGTCGGCGCGGGCGCTTCCTTCGCGATTTCGTTGATTGTCTTTTTGCGGTAGCTTACGCTCATCTTGAACCTCATTTTTTGCCCCTAAAGGGACGTTTTTCATTTTATGAAAAAGAAATTAGGAATAAAAACGGGGGTTGGCACGCGATTTTCGGGGTGTTTTTCCGAAATTTTGTTACATTTTTGTAAAATTAATGTATATTATTACATTATTGTAAAACAAAATGACGGAAGCAGAAGAAATAGAACGGCTGAAAGCCGAAATCAAGGCCTTGCGCGATATCATCGACGAGAAGCCCGGCAAAATGGTCGGGAACAGCGGCGAGATGCGCAGCGTTTACAAGCAAATTAAGTCGTGCGCCGGCAACGACGCGCCCGCGCTTATTTACGGCAACGACGGAACCGGCAAGGAGCTTACCGCCCGCACCATCGCGGAACTCTCCCCGCGCAAAGGGGGCCCGTTCACCGTGCTCGGGTGCGCGAACCTCCG
The DNA here is from genome assembly GCF_002395745.1 of Fibrobacter sp. UBA4309. Lineage (GTDB taxonomy): Bacteria > Fibrobacterota > Fibrobacteria > Fibrobacterales > Fibrobacteraceae > Fibrobacter. Next base: position 24,668 of record NZ_DGUN01000082.1, on the reverse strand, counting down.
CGAAAGCTTCGGAAACCCGGCGAGCGCCTTCGAGAGCGAACTCTTCGGCTACGAGCGCGGAGCATTCCTCGGTGCGAACACGCGCCATATAGGCAAGGCAGAAGTCGCGAACGGCGGCACGCTATTCCTCGACGACGTCTCGGCACTAGGCCTCCCCGACCAAGAGAAACTGCTGCGCTTTATGCAAGGGCAAACCTTCAACCGCCTGGGCGGCAACATGCAGCTCCATTCCGACGTGCGCCTCATCGCCGCCTCGAGCAGGAATCTCGAAGAGATGATGCAGCAGAAGCTGTTCCGCGAAGACCTCTTCTACCGCCTGAACATCGTGCAGATTACGCTCCCCGACCTAGCGCAGCGCAAGAGCGACATCTTGCTGTTGGCAGAACACTTTATCGCACAGGTGAACCTCAAGTACGGCAAGCACGTGACGCGCCTTTCCACGCCCGCCATCGACATGCTCATGAGCTACCACTGGCCGGGCAACGTTCAGGAACTCGAGAACTGCATCGAGCGCGCGGCGCTCGCCACCACCGACGACTGCATCCATTCACACGACCTGCCGCCCACGCTGCAGACCGACGTCACCAGCAAGACGTCCATCATCCCCGAAGGGGGCGCCTCGCTCGAGACGCTCCTCGAAAGCTACGAGAGGGAAATCCTCACCGAGGCGCTGCGCCGCAACAACGGGAACCTGAGTGCCGCCGGCCGCGACCTCTCCGTAAGCCCCCGCATGATGCACTACAAGGTGAAGAAGTACGGGCTGTCGCAGGAATAGGGCCTCGATTAGGCAAAAACGCCTTTTTTATGCTAAAAACACCATTTTCTGCGTTGAAAAAAATGCAACGGAAACTTTACGAAAGCAAAAGCCCGCCAATCCATTTAGTTATTATTTTGGTACTTTATAGCTATGCCCGAAGTATTAGACTATCTAGAATACCGCGAGTTCCTGAAGGACTGGTTTACCGAAAGCAAGAAGGATAACCCGTTCACCAGCTACCGTTATCTCGGCCAGAAGACCGGCGTGGACCCGGCCTGGCTCGTTCGCGTATTCCAGAAAGAAGGGCACCTGAACGAAGGGACGCTCCCCGTGTTCATCCGCCTTTGCGGACTCGACGACCGCAGGGCCGAATATTTCAAGACTCTTTACCGATTCAACAAGACCAAGGCCAAGCAAACGCTTTCCGAGCTTTACTACAAGCTCATGGAACTCCGATCCATGGAGGCACGCGTCCTTTTGCAGCCCGAGATGGCCTATTTCGGCAGCTGGGCCTGCGCCGCGCTCCGCTCCCTTATCGGCATTACAAAAGACACAAGCAATATCGCTGAACTGGCGGAACACCTGAACCCGCCCATTTCCCAGGACGACGCCCGCAACGCGCTCGGCATTTTGAAGCAACTCGGCCTTGTCGTTCCTGACGGCAATAACGGTTGGAACATCACCGACCAGATTCTTTCTACCGGCGGCGAAGTCAAGAGCCGCGCGGTCCGCGACTTCCACAGGCATACCATGGAACTCGCCCAGGAATCCCTGGACCGCCACAAACCCGAAGAACGCGACATCTCCAGCGTCGTGTTCACCGCCGACGAATCGGACCTGCCCGAAATCAAGCGCCGCATAGAAGAATTCAGGCGCGGGCTCCTACAGTTTGCCCGCAAGAGCGAACGCGCCGACCGCGTCTACGCACTGAATATCGCAATGTTCCCGCTTTCGGACAAGGTCGACGACCCCGCCACGGCCGACAATTCCGGCACCTCCAACCCCAAGAAGGAGGGCTAGGCCATGCGAAACAACTTTGATTTTTTGTATTTTTCCAGTGTGCAGAAAAGACTGTTCACATATCTTCTTGGAATCACTGTCCTGGCCACTATCGGTTGTTCCGATAACGACAAGACTGCAGGCGGCGGCCCCAGCGGAACCGAAGCCGGTAACGCAATTACCGCGCAGATCATGGTCGCAGGCAAACCGGCTGCAAACGCAAGGGTCAAGCTTACCGAAAGCGAAAGCCTGGACGCCGCGGACTCCAAATTCCATGAAGCCGACAAAAACGGTGTCATCACGCTGGAAAATATCCCTAACGGAGAGTATACGCTCGAAGCGAAACTCGAGGACAAGGCTTTCCAGAAAGAAATTCTAGTCGAGGGGAAAAACATCGACTTGGGAGAAGGGACGCTCGAAGCGACTGTATCCGTTTCTGGTGACATCGGAAAGAAGGTTGATGGCACCGTGAAGGTTCGCGGCATGGATCACTCCGCCAAGGTCAGCGGCGGCAAGTTCTCCATGGATTCGCTTCCGGCGGGCCCCCTGAGTCTCGTGTTCATACCGGACGAGAAGAACGAAGAATCCAGCAGCACCTACCTGAAGGTCGTTGCCGGAGAAAGTTCTACCGCGAGCACGTTCGCCGAAGAAAGCCGTGCACTGTTGCTCGACGACTTCCAGGATTCGAACTACCAGAACCGCTTTATGCCGGCGCACTTCTACGATGGCGGCTGGTGGTACTTCAACTTTGCCGACTCGAACGTGACTCCCAAATACATCACCAAAGACAAAATCCACAACTTCACCCTGGAAAAAGAGGAAGACGGCAATATTGTCGCCCATGTGGCTGCCACGTTCGGCGACGCCTTCAAGGATTCTACCGGGAACACGCAATGGCCCTGGGCGACCATCGGCATAGAACTCGGCAAGAGCGACAAGGCTCTCTGCAACGACATTTCTTCTGTAGATACCGTGGCGTTCCGCGTAAAGGGCGAAGGAGCCATCGTATTCGCCGCCATCGACGAAACGCAGAAAAGCAACCAGGAAATCGCGCAGTACGAGTTCACGCTTTCTAGCGACTGGCAGAAAATTCTCGTGCCGCTAGCGGACATTCTCGACACGAACTATTCCTACACCTGCGTAAACCAGCTCGTGTGGAAATTCAAATCGAACAACGAAGAGAATACTGTCGAAATCTGGCTTGACGATATTGAACTTATTGGCGGCAAAAGGCTCAGCATTTGGAAAAGATGATGCCTGAGCATAGCGCCGGAGCGCGTTCGGTCGCCACAAACCAGGAAGGTCCCTATAAAAATTTAGAACAGGTGGTTCGCAAGCATGCGTCCACCCGTTTTTTACGCCCTATCGCCGCACATACGCGAGTGTCCTTCTCGGCAGCCGACAACTTTGTCACGGAGTTCTACAAGAAAAGCGGCACGGGCGATAGCCCACGCACCGTCGTACTGGATTCCGGCTGCGGCACAGGCGAAAGCACGCTCCACATCGCCAAGCGCTACCCGAACGTCCCGGTTATCGGCATCGACAAGTCGGCGGTAAGGCTATGCAAGGCCGGGAACAGACGACAACTGGAATCCGCAACAGGCAACGAAGAAATTCCAGACAACGTATTCTGGGTACGCGCAGAACTCCTGGACTTTTGGAATCTCGCCCTAGACGAAGTCCGCCGGGGCCGTTGGCGCATTCCCTACCATGCGCTTTACTACCCGAACCCGTGGCCCAAGGGAAATGCAGCGACAAGGCGTTTTCACCTGCACCCTATATTCCCGACGCTACTCGCCCTCGGAGATACGATCGAATTAAGGACGAACTGGGAAATTTACGCGAGAGAGTTCACGCAGGCCGCAGGGATACTCAAGGGCAACGCCTTTTGCGAACCTTTTTCGCCAAGCGAACCCGAAACCGCCTTCGAGCGGAAATACAAAGAAGCCCGACAGCAGTTGTGGCGGGTCCTCGTCAAAAAGTAGTTTCCGGAATTAATTGTTGCGGTCGTTCATCCACTGGAAATACGACTTGAGATTCTTGGTGAAGCGGACTTCCACCTCGGCACCGGGAACAACCAGGAATTCCGACAAACCATACTTGTTGCTGCCCTTACTACCCCAGTCGTAGGTATAGCCCAGGCGCGTCCAGGTGCGACCTTCCCTGCCCTTCACGTAGCTCTTCGCATATTCGTCGTCGAACCAGTTCTTGTACCACATCATCCTGTCGGTATTCGTGCTGTCGCTTTCCAGTTCGTCCTTGAACGAAGTGGTCATCTCCGAGCTGGTGATATCGGTAACGTAAGCGGGGCGGATGATATCCTTCGGGTCAACCCAGATAAGGCTGAAGTGCGTCACGTCGGCCTTTCTCGGGAGACCGAAAAGCTGACGAAGCCTGAGGCTCCAGCTATGCGTTCCCGCCTTGTTTTCTTTGTACCACAGGTAAAGTTCCCTTTCGCTTACCGCCCAGACTTCTTTTTCGAGGGTAATAGTCCTTCCGTCCTCGTACTTGTCCGGCGTATTGTTCAGCACCGCCAGCAGCACCTTGGACTTGTCGGTATTCCAGAAGACCTTATCGGAATAGCTCGACGAATCGATCTGCAGCAGCGGGTAAATTTCTTCGGACTCGGCGACCGCGGCGTCTTCAACGGCGGCCTTGTACTGTTCGTTCAGCAGGGAATCCTTGTCGGCGAAGGAAACCGTAGAACCCGTATTGTCGACGACTTCGCAGAACGGGATTTCGTCGATATTGACGCCGAGCTTTTCCTTGACGGCCATGTCGTGGAGCACGTCATTGTTGCGAGAGAACAGCTTGTCGCCCTGCACGAACGAGATGACTATCTTGCAGAATCCCTGGTCCGGGACAACCACGCCGATAGGGCCAGGATTTTTTGCCGTCTCGGCAGTATCCAGGACGAACTTGTTCTCGTTTTCGCCGCAGGTATAGGCATAGGAATAGAGGATTGCCTTGCCCGGCTTGTGCGGCGTAACGAACATGTTGTCTTGTTCCTGGCTCCATGTAGGCTTGACAATGACTGTCGAATCTCCCAACCGCATATAGTGCGGGTTGGCCTCGCTGCAATAGAAAGCCGGCTGGCGGAACACGCCGATGACACCCGTCTTTGTACGGAACAGTTGCGGGTCCCTCACGTCCAGGCCGCGCGCACAAGACCAAAGAATTACCGCGCTAACAGCCAAACCCACAAATAAACAAATTTTTTTCATCTTCATTTCCCCTGATATATAGGCACCACAAGCCCCGTCTAAATATAATTTTGTTTTATTTGCCACAGATGTAAAATTAGCGTAGCATAGCCGGCACTGAATAAATACTATCTTTTGGGCCAGAAAAACAAGAGGTCTATCATGACGTTTGAAGAAATGTTCGCTCTGGCTTGCCAGCGCAAGAAGGAAATGCCCGAAGGAAAGGGAACCACGGAACTCTTCAAGAAGGGCGCACACGCCATCGGCAAGAAGCTGGTGGAAGAAGCTGCCGAAAGCTGGCAGGCCGCACGGTTCGAAAGCCGCGACGCCCAGTGCCTGGAACTTTCTCAGGTTCTTTACTACGTAGCCGTGATGATGGCCGAAAAAGGTCTCACTCTCGAAGAGGTGTACGCAAAACTATGATCAAGGTAGCTCTCCCCAACAAGGGCATGCTTTTTGAGCCCACCCAGGAACTCCTGAAGGCTTGCGGCTACAAGGCCACCAAGCCCTACAAGACTTTGACTCAACTCGACACAAAGAACGGCATCGAATTCTTTTTCTTGCGTCCGAGCGACATCCCGATGTACGTAGGCCGCGGCATTATCGACGCCGGCATCACCGGAATCGACTTCAACGCCGAGGCGAAGAGCCCCGCGGTGAAGGTCCTGGACCTGCCCTTCGGCGCCTCCAAGATGTGCGCCGCCGTACCGAACGAAAGCCCGGTGCAGACGCTCGAAGAACTCAAGGACAAGACCATCGCCACGAGCTTCCCGCATATCGTGGAAGGCTACTACAAGAAGGACATGAACTTCGTGGTGCTCGAAGGCGCCGTCGAAATTTCGGTGAGCCTTGGCGTGGCCGATGCCATCGTCGACGTGGTGGAAACCGGCACGACCCTGAAGCAGGCCGGACTCCGTATCGTGGGCGAACCGCTTTTCCGCAGCAACGCGGCCCTGTTCTGCAACCCGCAGAAGACCGAACTCGAAGAAGTCCACACGCTTATCCGCCGCATCGAAGGTAAGCTGGTGGCCCAGTCGTACATGATGATCGAATACGACTGCCCCGCCGAGCTCCTGCAAAAAGCATGTGAACTCACGCCGGGCCTCGACGCCCCGACGGTGACCAAGCTGCACGGCCGCGAGTGGTATTCCGTGAAGGCGATGGTCCCGCAAGAAGAAGCGAACGGCATCATGGACAAGCTCTGGGATGCCGGAGCACGCAGTATCCTCCTGTTCGGAATCAAGAGCGCGAGGATTTAGCGTTGCACGTTAAATAATTCAGAATTAGGATTTGAAATTTTCGCGGCTTCGCCGCCTAACTAAGTAATTCCGAATTTATAATTCCTAAATCCTAATTTTTTCCAGTATCTCTTTCGTCTATCGTCTTTCGTCTATCGTCTAAAAAATGCATTCTCTCGCCTATCTAGCACGCCAGCCTATCCTTGACCGAGAAGGGAAAATTTACGCATACGAACTTTTGTTCCGTGACTCCCCATCCAGCGATACCGCAGTCATCGCAAGCGACGTTCTCGCCACGGCACAGGTCCTGGAAAATGTCCTGAACAACATCGGCCTACCGAAACTCATCGGCGACCACAAGGCGTTCATCAACTGTAGCCGCGACATGCTCCTGGACAATGTATTCGGTCTGTTGAACCCCCGCTGTTTTGTCCTGGAAATCCTGGAAGATGTCGAAGTCGACGACTCCCTGGTAAAAGCCGTAGAACGCTACAGGGCGCGCGGTTTTGAACTGGCGCTGGACGACTTCATCTTCAACGAAGATTTCTTGAAACGCTGCGAACCGCTATTCCCGTACGTCTCCTACGTGAAGATGGACCTCGTCGACAACGACGACAAGGCGCTCGCCGACGCGGCAAAATTCTTCAAGGCAAAGAACATCAAGATCCTCGCCGAGAAAGTCGAAACGAAAGCCTGTTTCAAGATGCGCCTGAAAGACGGCTACGACTACTTCCAGGGATTCTTCTTCGCCAAGCCCGAACTGGTGACCGGCAAAAAAATCGACGCGACTTCGGCCGCCATCCTCCGCATCCTTTTGCTTTTGCGTAAGCATCCCGACCTCGACGAGCTGTGCGACTGCTTCGCCAACAACGGGGATGTCGCCGCGAACCTGCTGCGCTTCGTAAACTCCGACGCCCAGTATCGCGGCCGCGATATTTCGAACGTCCGCGACGCCATCGTCTGGATTGGCATGCGCAACATCCAGGAATGGCTCATGCTCATGCTCTACGCGCGCCCCGAGATGGGAATGACGCCGCAGAGTTCCCCGCTGTTCCAGAACGCCAGCCACCGAGCGAAGTTCCTCGAAATCCTGGCTCGTGTGCTCAGCGGCACCGACAACGACTTGCCCGCCAAGGCGTTCATGGTCGGACTCATCAGCCGTATGGACGCACTCGTAGGCGCCCCGCTCGAAAGCATCCTTACGGAATCGTGTGCCGACGAAGACATCCGCGAAGCCCTATTGCAGCGCTCCGGCCGTCTCGGCAAACTGCTCCAGCTCGCCGACGCCGTGGAACAAGACGACCAGGCAAAAATCATAAGCCTTCTCGCAGAACTCAAGATTTCTTCTACACTCCTGAACCGTTGCGTGAACGACGCATACACGTGGGCCCATGAACGTTGAACCGGAAAGTCTCGAGGCGCTGATTGCCGAATTCGCGAGCCTTCCTGGCATCGGCCAGAAAACGGCCCGCCGCTTGGCGTACCATGTACTGACGCGTCCCAAGACCGACGTCGAGAGGTTTGCCGGCAACTTGACGAACGCCATCGAAAAGGTCCACCCATGTCCGCATTGCCATGCGTTTACCGACATGGACGTCTGTCCGACCTGCACCTCACGTGCGGGAGCAAAGTCCCTATGCGTCGTCGAAAAGAGTTCCGACATCATCCCGTTCGAACGCTCCGGCATCTTCAAGGGACTTTACTTTGTTCTTGGCGGAGTTCTTTCTCCGCTTGACGGCATCGGTCCCGAAGACCTTCACCTGTCCCAACTGGTTTCCCGAGTCAAGGAAGAAGGTATAGAAGAACTGGTCCTCGCGCTTGGTTCTAGTCCCGAAGCCGACAGCACCGCCCTGATGATCGACCGCATGCTGTCCGGGACAAACGTCAAGCGCACAAGACTCGCCCGAGGCATCCCCATGGGGAGCGATCTGGAATTCATTGACGAAGTCACCATGCTGCGCGCATTCGAAGGAAGGGTGAGCCTATGATGAGCCCCGTAAAATTCGGCGATTTTACCATATTCAGCGCGGAATTCGTCAAATCGGCAGTATCGCTGAAAGGCCTTCCGAACGAAAGGCTGCCGCAGGTTGCGTTCCTCGGACGTTCGAATGTGGGCAAGTCGTCGCTGCTGAACGCCCTGACGGGGCAGAAAAATCTTGTAAAAACCAGCTCCACCCCCGGAAAAACGCGAGAAATTAATTTTTTTAGAATCAACAAGGCGTTTTTTCTTGTAGATTTACCAGGTGTAGGCTTTGCCAAGGTGAGCAACGCCAAACGCGATGAAATGTCTGACTTTATCCGCGATTACGTGGAGAAGTGCAAGGATTTGCGTGGGCTTGTCTACTTGGTGGACATACGCCACGGAGGAACGCCCATCGATATCGAAACGGTGGAAAGTATCCGTGCCACGGGGTGCCCAGTCCTGGTTATCGCCAGTAAGCGGGACAAGGTGAACCAGTCGGAATTGGCGAAGAACCTGAAGTTGATCCAGGAACGCCTTTCGCTGCCGGTCAAGCCCCTTTGCGTAAGTTCATTCAAGAAAAACGGCCTCGAACCGCTTTGGCAAGAAATCTTGGATGCGATAAACGGAAAGGAGCTGGTCGACAAGACTGATGGAACAATACACGAATAACGACATCACGAAGCTCACGGTCTTGGGGAGGTTCTTCCACAAGATGGGCATGTTCCTGCTCCAGCGGACCATCGGTCAACAGGTCGCGCTGTTTTGTCGTGCAATCTCGTCCATCTTCTCGGCCAGCCGCAGTTTCAAGACAGACTCCAAGAACATCATCTTGCAGACCTTCTTTACGGGTGTAGAAATCTTCCCCGTCCTTTTCGTGGTGGCGACCCTTTTCGGAACCATCGTCATCGTGGAAATCATGACCATGATGGGCAAGATGGGCTTTAGCGACGTGGTCGGAAACCTCATGGTGGTGGTGATCATCCGCGAACTCGGGCCGATTCTCACGGCGTTCCTTATCGCGGGCCGAAGCGGTTCCTCGCTCACGACATACGTAGGGAGCATGGTTATAGATTCCGAAGTCGACGCGCTGGCGACTATGGGCGTAGACCCCATCCGTTACCTGGTAATGCCGGGCCTTATCGGCGGGACTATCGCCACGTTCATCATGACCATTATCTTTAGCGGTAGCGCCATCGGCGCCGGTTACCTTGTCATCAAGGGCCTTACCGCAATCACCGGAAATGCGCTGAACCTCCAGTTGACATGGGATTACCTCTCGACGGAAATCCTCAAGGCGCTTTCGATGACGGACTTCATCTTCATCGTCATCAAGCCAATCGTATTCGGTTGCATTATTACGACGAACGCCTGCTACCAGGCCATGAACATTCCGCGCGACATCCGCCAGGTTCCGAAGGCTACGGGCAAGTCCGTCATCAAGTCCTTCTTCTATATCGTTTGTGCCGACGTGATTCTTTCCCTGTTCTATTTCCTGGACTACTTCAACGAAATTTCGAAGATTATCTGATGAACAACGAAGCGCTACGAATCGAAGACCTCCACCTGTCTTTCCAGGGGCTTGCCGGCACGAAGTTCTCGATGCCGCGTTCGCTTTCGTTTTTCGACAAGACGCGCGACAACGACCGGGAAATCATTTCGGGAGCGAACCTGGTGCTGCAACGCGGCGAGACGCTTTGCATCGGCGGACCTTCGGGTCAAGGAAAGAGCGCCCTTCTGCGCGTGATTGCCGGCATCGCCCGTCCCAGCGCCGGGAAGCTGTACTACTTTGGCGAGCATATTCCCCCGGAAAGGCAAACCGCCCTCGAAATTGCCAAGAGGCAAGTCGGGCTCGTTTTCCAGAACGGGGCCCTGATATCGAACCTGCGCGTACGCGACAACATCGCCCTTCCGTTGCGATACCATAAAAAGGGAACCGCCCAGGAAATCGAAGAAAAAATCAACATGGCCATGGACCTCATGCGCGTCAGGGATTTTGCGAACTTTTTCCCGCACCAGCTGAGCGTAGGCATGCAGAAGCGCGTCGCCATCGCCCGTTCCTGGGCCATGGACCCGGAGCTACTTTTAATGGACGAACCCACCGCAGGGCTCGACAACTACAACCGCCGCAACCTTTTGCCGCTTATCGACAACATGCGTACGCTGTTCAAGACGTCCATCATCATCATCACGCACGACCTGATGATAGCGAAGGAACTGGGTTGCAATCTTTGTTTCTTGTACCAGAAAAAATTGACGGAACCCCATCCCTTCGACTACTGGCTCCATGCCAACAACGACATTTCCAAGGAACTGTTCCGCGACCTACGCACCAGCGGGTAGAGCGCCTTCGGCACAATGTATAATTGATAATGGATAATGGATAATTATCAATCATCAATCATCAATCATCAATTATCAATCATCCCACATTAGTTCCTATATTGTATCACAAAAAAGGAATTTTCAATGTTTCTCCCCCTTCCAGACGACTTCCATGCCCACCTGCGCCAGGGCGAACTCATGCCCGGTTACGTACGCGACCTTGTCAGCCAGTTCGGGCGTGCCATCATCATGCCGAACACCGTCCCCGCGATGACTTCCGCGAAGGCGATTGCCGAATACAAGGCGCAGATTATGGACGCGGCAAAAAGCGTGCGTCCGGACTTTGAACCGCTCATGACGTTCAAGCTGAACCCGAACTACACAGAACAAGATCTGAAGGACATGATGGCTGTGGGTGTTGTCGCAGGCAAGTACTACCCCGCGGGCGTCACCACGAACAGCGCCGACGGCATCAGTGACTTTGAAGCCGTTTTCCCCGTGGTCGCCATGATGGAAAAGCTCGGACTCGTGCTGTGCGTACACGGCGAGGAACCGGGCGAGTTCTGCCTGGACCGCGAACCCGCATTTATCAAGCGCGTGGAAACGCTCACCGCAAAGTTCCCAAAGCTGAAAATCGTCTTTGAGCACTTGAGTTCCGCAAAGTCGGTCGAGGCGGTAAAGCGCCTGCCCGCAAACGTGGCGGCCACCTTCACGGTGCACCACCTGATGATGACTCTCGACGACATCGTCGGAGACGCCCTCAGGCCGCACCACTTCTGCAAGCCCTTGCCGAAGCGGCCTGAAGACCGTGCCGCAATCCGCGAAGCCGCCTTCAGCGGCAACCCGAAGTTCTTTCTCGGCACGGACTCCGCCCCGCACCAGCTGGGCAAGAAGGAATGTCCGTGCGGGGCGGCGGGCGTCTACAGCGCTCCCGTGGCCATCCCGCTGTTGGTACAGGAATTCGAGAAGGCCGGGCACCTGGACAAGCTAGCGAATTTTATCGCCGGTTTCGGAGCCGATTTCTACGGCATTCCGCGCACCACAAAGCAGATCGAGGTCGTGAAAGAAGCATGGACAGTCCCCCTCGTGGTGAACGGCGTCGTCCCGCTTGCCGCGGGCCAGACACTTGAGTGGAAAATCAAGTAGCGTTTGTCCTTTCCGCGCAAAAAATATACATTATAGACATAGATATCAACCCCAGGAATCCTATGTCTGTTTATCGTGCATTTCTTGCAACTTTATACTATCTCATCGTCGTTACCGGCATGTTAATCCTCGGCATCCCCTATATCATCTACAAGGGTTACATCCGCGGCCACAGGGAAGAAATCACGAACGTCTGCCAGTTCTTCTTTACGCACATCGCCTTCAAGCTGTTCCATATCACCCTCAAGATCGAAGGCGAAGAGAACATTCCCAAGGGCCGCAAGGGGTTCGTCATCGTGGCAAACCACCAGAGTTTCCTCGACATCAACGTCATCTGGCCCGCAATAGGCAATGCCGCCTTCATGGCAAAGGCAAGCCTATGGAAGGCTCCCGTATTTGGATGGGTCATCAGTTCCATCGGTTGCATTCCCGTCCACAAGGACCCGCGCAAGAACGCCGGCATGGGCAAGATGGTCGCCGAACGCATCGCGAAAGGATACAACTTCACGGTATTCCCCGAAGGCCACCGCACCGAGGACGGCCACATGCTCAAGTTCCAAAACGGGATTTTCCGCATGGCCAAGGAGCAGCATTTCGACATTCTCCCCATCACCCTCGTGAACACGGGTGAAATCCTCCCGAAGGTCAAGTGGTCCATTCGCGGAGGCGAAGTCAAGATGGTTATACACCCGATGGTGAAGGGCGAAGACTACGCAAACAAGCCGATGGGCGAACTGCGCGACGAGATGCACGATTTGATCGAATCCGCGATGCCCTACAAGCAACAGGAATTAGCCCAGGCGCAAGCCGCAAGCGGCACAGCAAAGGAGGCCTAGTATGGCTCAGCATTTACCTAGCGAAGAACAGATTATTGCGATACTCCGAGACGAACCGATGGTCGGGAGCCAGTTGCGCGGCGCGCTCGGACTTCCCAAGAAGCAGAAGATGGCTTTCAAGCAGATGCTCGCCGACATGGTGGAACGCGGACTGTTGAAGCGCACCAGCCACAAGGAATACCAATTGGGTGACGGAGAACCGCTGGAAGAGAAAAACGAGAAACGCCGCCGCAAGTTCGCGGAGCAGGGCATCGAAGACAACCGCCGTCCCGGCGCACGCAGCCGCAGGCAGACCGGCAAGGACAACGAGACCCGCGTCAAGCGCGGCATCTTGCACCAGCTTGATGAAGAAAAATGGGAAGTCCACGAAATCGATACCGGAAAGGTATACGAGATGTGCCACCGCCGCCAGGCCCCGGGCAAAGAAGGCGAGACCATCAACTTCACGCTGTACCCGCACCCGAAACTCAAGCACAGCTATTTGGCGAAGGTGGACCACTCCGCCGACGCGCTCAACGTCACCTGGGACGAAGTCAAGACGAAGTTCATGGAAGAGGCCAACCTCCCCAAGGACTTCTCCCCCGCCATCAAGAAATTCGTGGAAGGCATCAAGGAACCTTCTGCGAAGGACTTCAAGGGACGCGTCGATTACCGCAAGCTCGACGTGCTCTGCATCGACCCCGATGGCGCCATGGACCACGACGACGCCATCAGCGTGGAACGTACGGCCAGCGGCTACAGGCTCGGCGTGCATATCGCCGACGTGAGCTACTACGTACCCGAAGGCAGTGACCTCGACGAAGAAGCCCTGGAACGCAGCTACACGCAGTACCTGCCGTGGACAGCCGTGCCCATGCTCCCCGAAAAGCTTTCGAGCGGCGTGTGCAGCCTGCACCAGGGAGTGGACCGCTGCGCCTTCACATGCATGATGGAACTCGACAAGAACGCGAACGTGCTCAGCTGGGATTTTCACCGCAGCATCGTGAACGTATCGAAGGGCATCACCTACCGCGAGGCAGTGCAGATGATGGAAGCCGGCGACGATTCCATCAAGGCGCTCGCCGAGGTGACTGCGATGCTCAAGAAGAACCGCAGCAAGGAAGGCCTGCTCGAATTCAAGAGTACCGAATACGGCTGCCAGTTCGACGAGAAGGGCGAACCCGTGAAAATTATACCGCGCGAGACTGACGAAAGCAATTCGTGGGTCGAGGAATGCATGCTCATCGCGAACAACTGCTGCGCCAAGGAACTCCTGAAGCGCAAGCTGCAGGGAATCTACCGTATCCACGAAGCTCCCGATACCAAGGACATCATGGAGCTGTACTACATGTATCCGGACCTGTTCAAGGATTCGCCCGTGATGCTGCGCGACCTGGGCAAGCCGAGGCGCGGCGACACGAACCTGAACCCGGTCGCCTTCAAGCTGTACCAGCACCTGGTGAAGCGCGCCGGCGACGACGAAACCCTGATGAACCGCATCTTGCGCAGTATGCAGAAAGCCCACTACGACAGCAACAGCTTCGGGCACTTTGCATTGAACTGGCAAGACTACAGCCACTTTACCTCGCCTATCCGCCGTTACGCCGACCTCTGGTGCCATCGTGAACTTGCGCGCAAGGGCAAGGAAATCAACGCCGAACGCGCGAACAGCGTCATCGAAGTTTGCGACCTGATTTCGACAAACGAAATCAAGAACATGAAAGTGGAACGCATCTCCATCAAGGTGTGCAGCTGCTGGATTTTGAAGAGCCATGTCGGCGACGACTTCGAAGCGACCGTCACGGGCATCGAGGAATGGGGCATCTACGTCTCCATCGCCGACCCGATCGCAGAAGGCCTCGTACGTTTCCGCGACATCGTCGGCGAAGACTTCTACGTTTTCAATCCCGACCAGGGACTCGCCTTCGGCAAGAAGAGCGGACGCACTTTCCGCCGTGGCGACAAGGTCCTGGTGCGCCTGTTGCGCGTGGACCCGCTGCGCGGCCAGGCCGACTTCAGCATTTTGGAAAAGCTTAGCAGCGAACCGAAGAAGCGCCGTCAGGGCGAGCACCGCAAGGAAGAACGCGCCGACCGTGCTGCCGCCGCGGAAGCCCTCGGTTACCTGAGCCAGCCCGACGAATTTGACGGGGACGATTTTGAGCCCGAGTACCAGCCCGTCAAGCGCAACCGCGAGCAACGCCGCAAGGCCCAGTTCGCCGACCGCGGGCGCGGCAATTCACGCGGCGATTCCCGCAGCAGTTCCCGCAACGATTCCCGCGGTAAGAAAGGTCGCGGCAGAAGGCGCTAGGCATGGCCAGGACGCCCATGAAAATCGCACTGTACGCAAGCTACCAGGAAGGCGAAGAGATTCCGGGCTACGTACGCTATGCGCTTGGCCACTTGGCCAAGACCGATTTCAAGGTCGTTCTGCTGACCAACGAGCGGAAGCTATCGCAAAAGACTTACGAGTTCCTCGCCGACAACAACATCGAACTGTTCCTCACGCAGAACCACGGCTATGATTTCGGCATGTGGAGGCGCTACCTGCACATGCAGGCCATCAGCAATTCCGAAAACGAAAACATCGAGCGCCTGCTGCTCATCAACGATTCCGTCGTCTATTACCGGGACAAGTTCGAGGAATACTTCCAACGAGCCGAAGAGAGCCCCGCCGACGTCATATCGCTCACGTCCAACGACGAATTCGCGCCGCACCTGCAGTCGTTTTTCCTCTACATGAAGCCCGCGGCATTGGGCGTATTCTTCATGCATATCTTCGAGACCCCGGAACAGACCGAATTCTACGACGTGACGCGCCGCCTAGAAGTCGGACTCAGCGAAAAATTCGCCGAAGCGGACGTTCGGATGGAATCGCTATACCATACGGAACGCCCCGTCTTTTTCGCCTACAGGGAACTCATCGAGCAGGGAGCGGGCTTTATCAAACGCAAACTGCTACAGCGCCGTTTCAGCTACGAAGAGAAAAAGCACTTCGTGCGTTATCACGCCTACGACGCCCTGAACGAGAACTACCACGCCCTGATCGAAAAGGCGGGGTTCGCACCCGACTTCAAAAAAGAATGGCTGCCCCGTTGCGAGGACAGCCTCATAGATCGTGTTCGTGACTTCGCCTGGGAAAAGACCTTCCAGCTGGCCGGCTTCCCCGCCAAGCGGCTTCTCGACAAATTCAAGAAGCACTGACGAGCCGAACTATTTCTTCTTTACGATTTCCGCGTCCTTCACTTCCTTGCCGTTAAGCTTGGAAGAAGCCGTAGCCGGCACGAGGTTGCGGTTGATGACCTTGTACTGGACAATGCTCCAGATATTCGAGATAATCCAGTAGAGCACAAGACCCGAAGGCATCACGGCGCTGAAGAAGAACATCATCGCGGGCATCATCCACACCATCATCTTCTGCTGTGCAGGATCCATGCCGGCGCTGCCGCTCATCGTGACCTTCGTCTGGAAATATGTCGTCACCACCATGATCCACGGGAGAATCGCCAAGCCGGCAGGCATGACGAACGGGATACTGAAACCGCTCCAGACCACGTCGCTCTTGCTCAAGTCCGATATCCACAGGAAGGCGGGCATACCGCGGAGTTCCATGGCGCGGCCCAGGACAAAGAAGAGGCCCATGAAAATCGGCATCTGGATAATCATCGGGAGGCATCCGCCCGTGCAGCTGGCCAGCGGGTTGATGTTGTTCTTGCTATAGAGCTCCATTATGGCCGCCTGCTTTTTCTGCGGGTCGGTACGGTACTTCACGTTGATTTCGTCAATCTGCGGTTTGAGCTTGGCCATGCCGCGGGTAGACTTCAGCTGCTTCACGGTAAACGGGGTCGTAATGCCGCGGACGATAAACGTCACGAGGATGATGGCCACGCCGTAGTTCGGGATAAGCGCATAGAACAGCTTCAGCAACTTGAGAAGCATCTTGCAAATCCACACGAACCAGACGTTGGCGCCGCACCAGGTCCATCCGCTGACGATAACCTTTTCGTAGTCCTTACCCAAAGCCTCGATTTCGTCCCACTGCAGCGGGAGGACCATGAACTCGTAACTGAGCGAATCACCGCGGAGGTTGTCCGTCAAGGCAATCTGGTAGGTACCCGGATCCTTCTCGTCATCTTCGACCTTCATGAACTTCGTCTGCAAGGTTGCCGGGATGGGCTTGTCGAACTGGACGGACATGGCGATATACTTGCGACGCAAGCCCGCCCACACCAGGCGGTCGTTCTTGAACGTTTCGGCATCGCGGACCGTTTCGCGTTCCACGTTTTCGGAATTGTTGAAGATGACTTCGCTAAAGAAGTAGCTTGCCCCGCCAAAGCTCTTGCCTTTCGGGAGCTCTTCGGTTTCCTTCATGCCGCCCTTCCAGCTCAGTTCGTATTCTGCCGGGCGGAATCCTTCGAACTTGTTCGTCTGGCGCACGGAGACGCCCGTCTTGGTAAAGGCGTAGCTGCGGATAACCTTGTTCTTGCCGGCATCTTCAAAGACAAACTGCACGCTCGTGTCCGCATCTACGGTAATCCATTCCGGAGCGTCCACGGCAAAGAGCACATCGCTCAAGTCGGCATTGCCGAGTTTCAAATCGAGGGCGCCACGGAGCGTATCCTGGATGAGTTCCGGGAACTTGCCGGCGCTGTCGGCGAGGGCCTTCGCGATAACGCTGCGGATCCTGCCGCCCCTGTTGTCGAGGGTCATGATGAACTTATCCGTCTCGACGGTCACCGTACGCGGGGCAACCGGAGCAGGCTGGGCAGCGCTGTCGGCGGCAACGGTAGAGTCGGTGGCTACGGAATCAGCCGTAGCGGAATCGGCAACAACCGGGGCTCCGAGAACCGGAGGAGCCTTCACTTCGGGCTTCTCGTCCGGAAGGACAAGTTCGCCGGAAGGCTGCGACTGGGCAGCTTCGGCAGCGGCGGCTTCCTTGGCCTTAGCCTTGGCTGCAGCCTGGGCCTCGGCATTGGCGGAATTCATGGTCATCCACCAGATGACGATTACGGCCATCAAAACGGAACCGATAATAGTATTCTTGTTCATTTGGTTTCCTTTCTGGGCGGAACCGGATCATAGCCGCCCTTGCAGAAGGGGTTACATCTCAGAATTCTAAAAACAGCAAGATAGAAACCTTTGAGGGGTCCGTGCACCCGGATGGCCTCGATTGCATACTGCGAACAGGTCGGCTGGAACCGGCATACCCCGTGAAAAAAGTAAGGATGCACCAGCTGGTACAGGCGGATCGGGGCAATCAGCAACGCCCCGAGCACTCCCTTAATCCTCCGCATCGCCCCATCCCATTTTCAAGAAGAGCTTCTGTGCAGATTCGCGTAAACGGAGCGGAGTCATCTCCGCAGAGGAATCGGTCACGATGACCATGGCCCATACGGGCTTGCCTATCTTGGGCACCATCCCATAAAACAACGGCCGCAGGACCCTGCGACACTTGTTGCGGTATACGGCATTGCCATTCTTCTTTTTTGCCAAAAAGCAAAAACGACAAAAACCGTCCGGACTGTCAATCCACCTCATCGACAACGACGGTGAGCGGACGAACTTTCCCTGGACGGCTACTTGCCGGTAAGCGGGCTGCGACGGCAGCCGATAAGAACGCAGAGCGGCTATAAGCCAACCCCGACTTACTTCTTATAGATGGAGTCGCTGATGGTCAAGCGCTTGCGGCCCTTGGCTCGGCGACGGCTCAGGACAGCACGACCCCAACGGTCTTCCATGCGGGTCATAAAGCCGTGCTTGTTGACGCGCTTACGATTATGAGGCTGGAATGTTCTTTTCATGATAAAACCTTTTTATAGATGCAAATTTTCTTTGAGTCGCAAATTTAGCAAAAAAATGCCACAAATCAAGGGGGTCGGGGCCTTCACAGCCCTTTTTCGGCACTAAAAATGATATTAATCAGGCGTGGCTACAATTAATCAACAATCTATCAACATAAAATCAGTAGACATCGCGGCTCGTGAGAATCTTGAGCTGATTCACGCCCTTTAGCCTCACCGTATAGAGAAGGTTGTCCACCACACGCGATATGGCGCGCCTGTCGAAAGAATTCCCGACACCGCAAGAGATAAAACCGCCGCTGACAGTCACGTGGAGCATCGGATATTCCTGCCACTGCAGGTTGCTCACCTTCTCGCGGATCTGGTCGGCACGGGTATAGGCGGAAATCTCGGAATCGCCCCTCAACACGCATGCGAACGTCTCGCCGCTAAAGCGGATAGCCCGTTCGCCGACATCTTCGTTCAAGCTGGTGCGGACAAGCCGTCCGACGGCGCAAATTACCGAATCCCCGAAGACCTTTCCGTACGTCTCGTTAATCTGGTTGAACCCGTCGATATCGAACATCACTATGTAGAAGGATTCCCTGTTGTACCATACCACATCTTCAAGATATTGAATAAAGTAACGGCGATTGTAAAGCCCGGTAAGGTCGTCTTGCCGGGAAAGTTCTTCCAGTTTTTTCATCAACTTGTCTTTTTGGCTCTTTTCGGCCATATAGGCGTTTACCGCATAAGAACAGATGCCAAAAAGGGCGGCCCCGAACAGCACGTAGTTCAGCATGATGTCCAAAATAACGATGGAGTCGCTCGCGGGTTCGACTACCCATTCCGGCTTCACCCACGCCACGACAAACACGAGAACGCCCATGAACAGGGTAAAGATCACCCCAGCGACCTTTGCACGGCGGTTAGTGATAAATCCGCACAGGAACGGCCCCGACAACAAGAAATACGGCATGGCGCTCTTGATCCCGCCGCACAAAAAGAAAAGCAACGGCGACGAGACGCACGAAAGAAACACGATAAGGATAAAGAAGCCCAAAGAAATGCGGGATGTCACATGCACAAGGATGCCAGAGACAACGCAAGCCACGAAAATCATGGCGCACATCACCACCGCAAAGACGCCCACCTGCTCGGCCGCGGTAATAACAACACACCCAAAAGCAAGAAACAGAGAAATGGCCAAAATCATCCAGAAGAGTCTCTGCTCCAGAGTCTCCTGCTTGGCCCAAATTCGTCGTGCAAATCCCAACATGTCCCTTCCCCCCACATTTTCTCTATCATTTAATATATCTTTTACACAAAGAAAAAGTCAAAAAAAACTTTATTATGTATTTTTTTATAAGATTTGCATTCACTTTTCAGTAGGCGAACAATGGAACTAACACCTCTTGATATCCGCAACCAGACATTCCACAAGAAGAATTTTGGCGGCATTGACGCCGAAGAAGTCAAGGCCTTCTTGGAAACCACGGCCACGGCTTTCGAACAAATGTCGCGCAACCGCACCGACCTCACGGAGCGGTTGAAGATTGCAGAAGAGCGTGTAAATTATTACAGACAAATTGAAAAGACCATCCAGGACGCCGTCGTCACCATGCAGAAGACGGTTGACGAGGTCAAGGCATCTGCCGAAAAAGAAGCCGAACTGATTATTGCCGAAGCCAAGGCACGCGCCGTCCGCGAAGTCGAAAACACCAAGCGCGAGGCCGAAAACCTGCGGGCCGAAATTGAGCAGCTCAAGCAGCTTCGCAACAACTACTTTATCCGTTGCCGAGCCCTCATCCGCGGCCAAGAAGAACTCCTTGCCGCCATGGAAAACGACCAGCGCGAACTGCGCGAAAGCCAGGAACGCAGCGTTCCCGCCCCGGGAACCGCCAACGTCGGAAAAGTCCTCGCGTGAGAATAAACATCAAGGTTCACGCCCGCAGCAAGCGTGAAAGCGTCGTCGCCCAGCCCGACGGCAGCTACAAGGTAGACGTAAAAGCCCCTCCTGTCGAAGGGGCGGCAAACGAAGCCATCTGCGAGCTCCTCGCCTCGCATTTCAAGGTACACAAGCGCGACGTCCGCGTCGTTCTCGGGAGTACGAACAACAAGAAGGTTGTCGAAATCGACGGGCTATAGCTTAATTGGCAGACTACGGCTATTTTTTTGTTATACACCAGTTATATCGGGTATCATATTCTGCGCACTGGTCCTTTGAAATAGGCGTCGTCTTCTTACAATTTGTCCCATGTCCTTTGAGGTCAGTACACAGATCTATTGTTGCATCTATGGCAGCATACGCATCGGCGCTAATCTGGTTGCCATCCTGGTCGACGATGGCAGGAACTTCCGGTTCGGGGTCGCTTATTTCAGCTTCGGCTTCACTGGAAGACGATATTCCCTGTCCCGAACTAACTTTATTTTCGCCACCATTCACAGGATTATTTACATCATCATTTACAGGATCTCCGACAACACTATGCGAGCTGGCGGGCTGCTGGCTATTGGAACTGGCAACCGCCTTGCTGGAGCTGCTTTGAGCAACGGAGCTGTTCGCCGCGCTCGAAGCCGTTCCTGACGAACTCGGCATCTGGCACTCTGGATTATTCTTTTTCTTCGTGTATCTCTTGTTGCCGCTCCTATTCGGAATTTTTCCCGGAGGCAAGAATATACCGCATTCCGCGAAGCATTCCCAGCCATTCTTTTTACCATTACTGTTAACCGAGGCCGCCAATGCCTCGCAATCAACTTCCTCGGCATCGTCATCACTATCGGAATCCGCAGATGCGGAGGGCGACGATTCCGGTTCTTCCTCGGCCTCCGACGACATCTCCTCTCCTTCCGGAGAACTCGAAGGCGGCTCCGCTTCTGCCATCTGCATGGACGCTTCGCACGCCCCCTCAGGAATGGTCGCCACATCCCACTTCAAGGTAAGTGCGGCACAATCTACGGACGAAACGATATGGTCGTAACTGAGGCTTCGTTCTCCAGTAGGGTTGACAGCGACAGTCCAGGCATTACGGGACCTGCAATCCTTCAGTTTTTCAATATTGAACGCCTGCCAGCCGACAATACCCGCCTCGGCGATGCTTATCGGAATATCGTCAACGACACATCCCTTATATTCAAAATAATTGCTCCGGCCATTCGAGCCCGGTGGGGCGTAGCCAATCCGTTGCCAGCTGCCAACAACGGGCGATTCTGTAAGGTAAGCGTCCTGCAGCTTTATATAGGTTCCCGCCGCAATAGGGACTTCCGCCGCTTTGGCCTTTGCAATATGGCCGAACAACTTGGGCAAGGCGACAACGGCCAAGATGCCCATTACAATCACGACGATCATGACTTCGACAAGTGTAAAGCCCTTTTTCATATGAGGTGTCCTGATAAAGATCTTACAAAAATTATATAAAATCCCGCAAATGCGCATACTAGGCCTTATTACCGCTTGGAATAATGCATTTTGACTATGAGCGTAATCACAGGCGAAACCGGATTTTAGCTATTTTTCCCCAGGCTGTACAGATGTTTGGTATCTCTAAATCCCCAACCCCCAACTCCGGAGATACGCAAAATGGAGCGCAAACTCATGTACCCCGCCATAATTATCGGACTTGCGGCCACGGTCGGCATGGCAAAAGAAGTCCTGTTAAGTGATTTCAATACGGTTAAGCCATCGGAAAACGGGGTAGGCTATTACTTCCATACCTGGGATAATGTGGCGGGTACGGTAGGTAACGAGAACGAAAGCATCTACCTGCTCGAAGTTACGGCAGACAGCGTTATCAAAGTAGACCATGTCATCAAGGTCGACAGCGAGGATTCGACAGGCAGCGTTGTCGAGGTAGACAGTATCGTTAAAGTGGACAGCGTAATCACCGTGACGAGGTTCGTTTCCATAGACACTTCGAACGCCGTGGAAGGAACCGATTATGGCATTGGTTTCTTTGGCCGCACAAACAATATTGGCATTACCGTGCTTTACCCCGTAGGTGTCGTCGGTGCGTGTACGGAGTATACCTATGAATATAAGGGTGCCGCTCACCAGTTCGTTCTAACCTCCGACGGAGATGACGATGACCATATGCACTACAGCGACATAAAAAAGCCGATACCGGCAAGCGATACGCTTACCGTTGCCCATGTGAAGCCGAGTGACCTGAAGGACCGTTATGGCTGGGGTGCCAATCACCTGGATGCAAGCACTGTCATTCGTGTTCGCTGGAATATCGAGGACGAGTTTACGGGCGAATACCTCTACATCGACAACTTGAAGTGCATCAGGCCGGATGGACACCTTATTGCGTTCTACAGTGACGCCCGCCTCGTAAAGACGACGATACTCCCCGAAGGCGAAATGGTCACCTATCCCGGAGCAACTCCTGTGAGGGCGCCTAGCGATAGCTTCGCTTACTACTTCAAGGGTTGGGACAGGCCTTTTGCCGCGGCGACGGCGGATACCTCGTACCACGCGGTGTTCGACAGTTCGCTTGTTTACAAGATGGAGGAAGGCGAAACGGTTCTTGTCGAAGATTTCGAAAATTGCGCGGACGGTGAAGAATGCGTGAACGAATGGAACGGCAAGTTCTCGCTAGATGGCGCCGTGGGCAATGGCGGCAAGTTCGAAGTTTCGTATGGCGCCTCTGCAGACGATTCGTCTAACGCCGCAAAGTTGACATATCTGCTGAAGCCGGATTCTTCTGATATCCCGTATGCACGTGCCGTGATGAGCGTGTACGACGTGAGCGCCCGTGACCTTTCGACATGCGAGGTCATCAAGTATGATTACAGGGGTGCCGCGCACAACTTCAGGATTCGCTCGAGCTACGATGTGGGCGGCAACTATCACATGACGAGTGTTGCGGAGAGTGAAGTCTGGAAGACCGAAGTGATTCCCGTCGCAACGCAGTTGAAGCAGCAGAACGGTTGGGGCAAGGCGGTGAACCTCACGGACGCGATGAAGCGTGTCGAAGCTTTTGACTGGGATATCCAGGGTGAAATCGGGAAAGAAGGCTCCCTCGAAATCGACAACGTCAGCTGCGTCAACCTTCCGGTTTACACCATCACCTTTGTTGACGGTGAAAACGTGATTGAAGAACTGATCGTTTCCGAAGGCGACATGCCGAAATGCCACCTCTGTAATAGGTACGCGAAGAACATAGAACCCACGGTATCGCACCGCTTTACTTTCACGGGATTGTTTACTCCGGAAATTGTCGCTGCGACCGAGGACGCCACTTACCAGGTGGTGTGGGACAGCACGCTCCGCACGTACACGGTAACCTTCCTCGACGGCGTCGACACCCTGGCTTCGGCAGAATGGGCGTACGGTTCTGTTCCTGCATACGACGGGACTCCGGTCAAGCCCGCTACGGACAAGTATACCTACACGTTCGATACTTGGGACAGGGAATTTGTCGAGGTGACGGAAGCTACCGCCTATACGGCTCTGTTCGACAGCACCCTGAACAAGTACTTCGTAAAATTCGTCGTCGAAGGCAAGGCTGATTCCGCCCAGTATGCCTACGGCACGAAAGCCGATAGCCTCAAGATTCCCGAAACCAAGAAGGCCGCCACGGCCCAGTATACCTACACCTTCAAGGCATGGGACAAGAAGTTGGCCGACGTGACGGGTGATGCCACCTACACGGCTCTGTTCGACAGCACGGTGAACAAGTACCTCGTGAAGTTCGTCGTCGATGGCAAGGCTGATTCTGCCCAGTACGCCTACGGCACGAAGGCCGATAGCCTCAAGAAGCCCGAAACCAAGAAGGCCGCTACGGACAAGTACACCTACACCTTCAAGGCCTGGGACAAGAAACTGGCCGACGTGACGGGTGATGCCACCTACACGGCGGTATTCGACAGCACGGTAAACAAGTACCTCGTGAAGTTCGTGTCCGAGGGCAAGATTCTGGATTCCGCCTACTACGAGTACGGCACCAAGGCCGACAAGATCAAGGTCCCGGAAGCGACCAAGAAGGATTCCAAGGACTCTACGTTCACCTTCGATGGCTGGGATGCAAAGATTGCCGACGTGACAAAGAACGTGACCTATACGGCCAAGTTCAAGGCGAAGAAAATCGAGTCGAAGTCGGAGGCGATTGCCGCCTCGGCAAAGAGCGGTTTCAAGTTCAGCTTTGCGAATAACGAACTTACGGTCGTGCAGCCGAGCCTTTCGACGGTTCGCGTACAGGTATTCGACATGATGGGTCATTTGGTGGAATCCTTTGACGATCAGGTCGTGGGCGCCAAGAGCTATAGCCTCGCGTCACTGCCGCAGGGAACCTACATGGTTCGCATTGCAAGCAAGTCCCAGATGCGCTCCGCAAGAATCTTTGTGAAGTAAGCCGTCAGGCTTCGCCTCAATTTTTCTAAATTATCTTTTGATCAAAAGATAAGGACTCGCTTATGAACATTCTCGTCGTTGGTAGCGGTGGTC
>NZ_DGUN01000024.1 GCF_002395745.1 Fibrobacter sp. UBA4309 | reverse complement strand
TCGTCTTTCGTCTAAGAATGAATAAACTAGAACTTCTAATCGCCTGGCGTTACCTGGGGGCTCAGCGCAAGAGCCTCTTCGTGTCGCTTATCGGCATTTTCAGTATGCTCGGTGTCTCCATCGGCGTGTTCGCGCTGGTGGTGGCGCTTGCCGCGGTTAACGGCTTCGAGGAAGAGGTCACCGCCCAGATGATAGGGAAGGATGCCCACTTCGAGCTGATGGCATACAATGGCGAACCCATTGTCGCCTATGATAGCCTTATCAACGAAGTCCGCACGCGCGATCCCAGCATGGTAGCGGCGTCCCCGTTCATCATCTACAAGGTGGGTATCAGCTCCAAGAAGGTGAACGACGGTATCGTGATTTACGGTATCGACCAGGAAACCGCGAAAGGGGTGACCGATATCCACAAGTACATGAAGTGGGGCAGCTATTCTGTCGATAGTCTCGAGGACATGGGTGGTACGCTCCGTCCGGGAATCATTCTCGGTTCGGGCCTTGCCAACCGTCTTCGTGTCGTTGTCGGGGACAAGCTTGTGTTGCAGACGTTTCAGAGTCCCGACGAGATGGTCGGTGCAGGCGGCCCGAAGATGATGATGTGCGTGGTGAGCGGCATTTTCGAGACGGGCACCTACGAGTACGACGGCAACCTGGCCTACGTGGGCATTCCGCAACTCCAGAAGCTTCTCGGGATGGGCGATGCCGTTTCGGGTATTCAGTTCCGCGTGCAGGACCATTGGAAGGCGGGTGAATCGGCGGACAGCGTCGGTTCGTGGCTGACTTATCCCTACTACGTGTTGGACTGGAAAACCAAGAATATCACGCTACTCAAGTGGATGAACTACGAGAAGTTCATTGTGGCGGCGGTTATCTGCCTGATTATCCTCGTGGCGGCGTTCAATATCATCAGCAGCCTTATCATGGTCGTGATCGACAAGACTAAGGAAATCGGCATCCTCCGCAGCATGGGTTTCAGCAAGGGCGGCGTGATGCGCGTCTTTATGCTCATGGGCAGCTTTATCGGCGTGGGCGGTACGGTTGTCGGTGGAACTATCGGCCTTGTGCTCTGCAAGTTGCAGGAGGCTTACCACTTCATCAAGTTGCCGGGAGACGTGTACGTGATCCCGTACTTCCCGATTTCGGTGCATCTTCTGGACGTGATTCTGATTTTCGTGATAGGAATTGTTCTCTGTGTTCTTTCGACGTTGCTCCCCGCATGGAAGGCGAGCAGGCTTGACCCCGTAGGAGCGATTAGACATGAGTAGTTTGTTGCAGACTGTCGACCTTCGTAGGGTCTTTTCCGAGACGGGAGAGCAGCTCGAGATCTTGAAGGGCGTGAACTTCTCCATGGAAGAAGGCGAGCTCGTGGCGCTCACGGGTTCTTCCGGTTCGGGCAAGTCGACGTTCCTCAACCTGGTCGGCATGCTTGATACGCCGACTTCGGGCGAAATCTTTTTCAAGGGAAAGCCACTGTCCAAGTTTAATGGCGATGAACGCGATATGTACCACCGCGTCAAGGTGGGGTTCGTGTTCCAGTTCCATCACCTGCTGAGCGAGTTTACGGCTATCGAGAACGTGTGTGTTCCGGGCCGCATCCTTGGGACTAGCGAGAAGGAATGCCGCGAACGTGCCGAGATGCTCTTGGCGACGGTGGGACTCAAGGACCGCCTCAAGCACCTGCCTCGCGAACTCAGCGGCGGCGAACGCCAGCGTATCGCGATTGCGCGTGCGCTCATGAACCATCCGGACCTGGTGCTTGCCGACGAACCGAGCGGTAACCTGGACGAGTCGAATTCCGCGAAGCTCAACGAGCTTTTCGGTGAACTCAACGAGAAGTTCAACCAGGCGTTCTTGATTGTGACCCATGACGAGAAACTCGCGTCGTTTGCGAAGCGCCGTGTGGTGATGCACAACGGTGTAATCCAGAATTTTGAACAGGAGTGACTATGCCCGAGGGAAACGGAATCTTTTCTATGAAGGCGAAGGCCGTGATGCAGGCGGCACGCATGGCAGCCCGTAATCTGGGAAGCGACAGCATTACTGTCGAACACCTGCTTCTGGGACTTGTTCGCGAGGAATCCGGCTATGCCGCGGAAACCCTCAAGGCGCTCAAGGTGAACTTGAACGACCTTGCCGAGACGGTGCAAAAGAACTTGACGAATGACGGTGGCATCATGACTGTCGGCGGCGATGCCCGTGGAGGCCTGCTCTCGTTTACGGCGCGTACCAAGGCGGTCCTTTTCAATGCTGCTAAGATTGCCAAGATGGAAGGCGGCCAGTATATCGGCCCGGAACACTTGATGCTCGCCATCTTGCAGCAGGTGGATTCTACGGCTTCGGCGACGCTTTCGTCTTTCAATGTCACGTACGAAAATTTCCAGCAGATGCTGGACCAGCTGAAACATAACGAAGGGACTCCTGAAGAATCCCCGGAACAGGAACAGCGTCCGTTCCAGGCGCAGCGCGATATGCGTTCGAACTCCAAGTCCAAGACTCCCATTCTCGACCATTTCGGCCGCGACCTCACCGCGATGGCGCGTGCGGGCAAGCTCGACCCGATTATCGGCCGCGAAGCGGAAATCGAACGCCTTGTCCAGATTCTCTGCCGCCGCAAGAAGAACAACCCGGCGCTCATCGGTGAACCGGGCGTGGGCAAGACCGCGATTATCGAGGGCCTTGCGCAGAAGATTGTACAGAAGAAGATTCCCGACTTACTCGTGAACAAGCGCGTCGTGACGCTCGATGTGGCGGCGATGGTTGCGGGTACCAAGTACCGCGGCCAGTTCGAGGAACGCATGAAGGGCCTCATCATGGAACTCCAGCGCGTGAGCAATTCCGTGATCCTCTTTATCGACGAACTTCATACGATTGTCGGTGCTGGCGGTTCCGAAGGCAGCCTCGATGCAAGCAACATTTTCAAGCCGGCACTTGCTCGTGGCGAACTGCAGTGCATCGGAGCTACGACTATCGACGAGTACCGCAAGTACATCGAGAAGGATGCGGCGCTGGAACGCCGTTTCCAGACAATCCTCGTGAATCCGCCTAACGCCGAGGATTCCATCCAGATTCTTGAAGGCCTGCGCGTCAAGTACGAACAGCACCACAAGGTGCATTACACGCCCGAGGCCATACGCGCGGCGGTGACGCTTGCCGAACGCTATATCAGTGAACGTTTCTTGCCCGACAAGGCCATCGACGTGCTCGACGAGACCGGCGCCCGCGTGAAGCTCAATTCCATCAAAGTCCCGCAGGACCTGCTGGACATGGAAAATGAACTTGCCGAAGTCCTTTCGAAGAAGGAAGAGGCTGTCGCGAATCAGGATTATACGAATGCGGCAGAGTGCCGTGCCCGCGAAGAAGAACTCCAGAATGCCATCGCCGAGCGCAAGAAGCAGCTTCAGGAAGAAGGGCAGGAGACCCCTGTCGTGGACGAAAGCGACATCCGCGACTGCATCAGCAAGATGACGGGAATCCCCGTGAGCCGCCTCGGTGGCGAGGAGGCGCAGAAGCTCTTGCACCTCGGTGACGAAATCAAGCAACGCGTTATCGGCCAGGATGCCGCCGTGGATGCGATTGTCAAGTCCATCCGCCGTACGCGTGCGGGCATCCGCAGCAGCAAGCGCCCGATGGGCAGCTTCCTTTTCCTTGGTCCTACCGGCGTGGGCAAGACCGAACTTGCGAAGGTGCTGAGCCTTACGCTTTTCGGCAGCGAGGAATCCATGATCCGTATCGACATGAGCGAGTACATGGAAAAGCACAGCGTCTCGCGCCTTATCGGCGCCCCTCCGGGATACGTGGGCTTCGAGGAAGGCGGCGGACAGCTCACCGAGAAGGTGCGCAAGAAGCCCTATTCCGTGGTGCTCCTCGACGAAATCGAGAAGGCGCATCCGGACATCTACAACATCTTGCTCCAGATCCTCGATGACGGCATTTTGACCGACAGTTACGGCCGCAAGATCAATTTCAAGAACACCATCATCATCATGACGAGTAACGCCGGTGCGCGCGAAGTGCGCCACAGCGGCGGCATGGGATTCACCAAGGAAGGGGAGACCGACGACTACGAGCGCATGGAAACGGCCATCCGCGAGGAGGTCAAGCGCGTATTCTCTCCGGAATTCCTGAACCGCATCGACGAGCAGATCGTGTTCCGCCCGCTCAGCAAGAAGGACCTCGTTTCCGTCGTGGACATCCAGATGGGGTTCCTCCAGAAGAACATTTCCGACCGCGGAATCCTGCTGGAAATCAGCCAGGAGGCGAAGGAATTTATCGTGAACAACAATTACGATTCCACCCTGGGGGCGCGACCCATCCGCCGTTCCATCCAGAACCTCGTGGAAGACGCGATTGCCGAAGGGCTCCTGCTCGGTACCCTCACGGACTTCTCCACGATAAGCATCGGCGTCGAAAACGGCAAGCTCAGTTTCAAGTGCGAGAAAATACAGTCATAATCATCTATAATTCTTTCGTCTTTCGTCTATCGTCTTTCGTCTAAAAAGCTATCTTTGACCGCGAAAAATTTCAACAATCAAACCCAAGAGGTTAACAATGGCTAAAATTCCTGCAGTTCTTATCTTCGGCGCACCGGGTTCCGGCAAGGGTACCGTCGGCGCGAAGCTCGCTGCTACCACTTCCCTCAAGCACATTTCCACGGGCGACATCTTCCGTGGCATTGCTCCTTCCAGCGAATCCGGCAAGCTCCTCGCTTCTTACTCCAGCAAGGGCCTGCTCGTTCCGGACGAAGCCACTGTCGAAATTTTCGGCCGCTTCATCGAAGGCCTCATCAACACGAACAAGGTGAACCCGGATAAGGACACCCTCCTCCTCGACGGCATTCCCCGCACGGTTGCCCAGGTCAAGCTCATCGAATCCGTTGTCGACGTGAAGCACATCTTCGTGCTCGACATTAAGGACGAGAAGACCATCGTGGCCCGCCTCCTGAACCGCGCCAAGATCGAAGGCCGCAAGGACGACGCCGACGAAGCCGTCATCAAGAACCGCCTCAAGGTGTACAAGGAATCCACCGCCAAGGTGCTCGGCAAGTACAGCAAGTCCATCATCAGCCGCATCAACGGCGACAACACCCCGGACGAAGTGTTCTGCGACACCCTCGCTGCCTACGTGAAGTTCTGCAAGTCCGCTAACAAGACCGCAAAGGCCAAAAAGCCGGCTAAGAAGGTCGCCAAAAAGGCCAAGTAATTCTTGCTTAACTAGGTAAAGCCTATAAAAGTCCCCGACTCAAGTGAGTTGGGGACTTTTTGTTTTCTGTTTGTTCTAACTATGCTGACACGGGCCTCTTCGTTGCCTGGATCTTCAACTGGAGGATTTTTTCTTCGGGCAATTTGGAGTACTTGACGATTTTATCAATGGGTTCATTGTCGGCGAGCATCTCTAGTGCAACTTCTTCTTTTGCCTGCAAGTACGAGCCCTGTTTTTCGTAAAGCATGTCCGTCATTCCGTCAACCTCGTTCAGAAGAGTTTCGTCGGTGAACCCTTCTAAAGATACATCTTTCGCAAAGTCCTTGTCAAGCAGTTTTTTCAGCTTTTCTTCGGGGATTTCCTTTTCTTCGAGAACATCACGGAAAATCCGTAACATTTCGGCCCTATCGGACTGTTCTCGCTTTTCGGGCGGAGTACGGTCCTCAATGGCAAAGAATTTCTCGATTTCGACCAGGTAGATGTCAAGTTTTTCGTAGAAAAGGTGACGGTTCCGGACCAATTGCGCGTGGTGCAGGTAGGTGTCGATTTCCGTCGGGAACTGGTTTTCGGTTAACAGCGAAAGAACGTAGATGTGCGGCAGGTTGTAGTCCTGCGACTTCTTGACTGTGCGCGAGACGACGCGTGCGGTATAGTAGATGAGCCTATCTACGAACAGCGTGTTGAAGTTCTGCTGTACCTCAATGAGCACAGGCTCTCCCGCTTGTGTGGTGCCGTAAATGTCGAAGATGGCGGTTTTGTCATTGAGAACGCCGGGGTTCTCGGGCACACCCAATGTATAGTTTTTGATTGCTTTATCACCGGTGAGTCCGAGCATCGCGTTAAGAAATTTCACGGTCCGTTCGGGCTTTGCCTCATTCGCCATGAGCATCTTGAAGATGCCGTCACTGAAAGGGTAGACATTCTTGTAGATTTTTCTGTAATCCGCCAGGTGCTCAGGATGTTCGGCGACATCCTTGACAAAGGCAATGAATTCGCTTCGGGTCATATGTTCTCCGTTTGGATTGAGACGTCCCGGAATTGGGACGCTCCTATCCTTAAAACGGATTTGGCCCCTAAAATGAGCCGAAAAAGTTTGTTAACACGATATTTTTTACAAATGGGAAACGATCGTTTCCTATATTTCCGATAAATGATTTGGGGTATTATGAAACATTTTTCTTTGACCTACATTTTTGCGCTTGCCTTGGCATTTTTCTTTGTCGCATGCGGCGACGACGACAGCAGTTTCGCCCCGCGAGACGATGAATCGTCCAGCAGCATCGAAGAGGAATCCTCTTCCTCCAGTGTCACCCTGAGCGGAGCGTCTGCGGAGTCGAAAGGGTCTAGTAGCAGCTCGGTGCGTTCGTCATCCTCGGCGGAGCCTGCCCTGAGCTCAGCCGAAGGGGGCGAGGATCTGTCGAGTAGCTCGGCGAAGTCTTTTTCTAGTGTCGCGTCTAGCAGTTCGGCGAAGTCGAGTAGCAGTAAAACCCAAAATCCATGGGGAACCACTGCTGAATGGCAACCTTTCAATTTGGCGGATTATAAGGATGCGTATAAGGAATTTACAGATTCTCGAGATGACCGCGTCTATAAGTACCTAGAAATTAATGGAGAGGATGTTGATGGCCATCCAACTTCCGTTAAAGTTATGGTTGAAAATATAAATGTTGGAAAAATGGTAGATGGAAATTTAGATCTTTCGGATGATGCGCAAATCGAGAAATATTGTTATGACAACGATACGCTGATTTGCCATTACTATGGCGGCCTCTACCAGTGGGCCGAAATGATGCAACTGCCCAGCGAATGCAACACCAAGAGCTGTGCAGACCAGATTAAGCCGAATCACCAGGGAATCTGCCCTGACGGATGGCGCTTGCTGACGTATGATGATTTTTACATCATTTTGCATAGTGATGCGAATGAAAGCGGAATAAAGGGATTACGTTCAACATTCGGTTTTGGTGGAAACAATGAGTCTGGCTATAGCCTTGTTGGAGCTGGGTATAATTGGAATTATACTTTTTTATCCCTTACAGAGGGAACATATTGGTTCTATCCTGAAGAGTCGGATGAAAACCCTAAAAAAGGGGTCGGATCGTATACATATGATTCTGCTACAACGGTGGAGCGCAAAGGTTTCTATCTAAAAAAACACGGTTTCTCAGTCCGCTGCGTGATGGCCGAAACTCAAGCCGAATAAAGCATGCCTAGTGGACCCTATCGGGCTTGCAGCCCTACAGGGTGACAATTACAAAAAAACATCTTCCTGCAGTTTAATGCGGACCCGCTTTTCGCGAAGGCCGCAGTGATTAACTGATGCGACCGTTCGCGCTACACTCTGGTTTTTATACTCTGGTATGCGCTCACTCTCGCCACCACGCCTCGTTGATACAAGGCGCTTGTGGCTCACACACGAGGCTTTCGCAGTACCTGCATCGGAACGTTCCCGCGATAAACGGTCTTATTCCAGAAACACACTCGTGATTCTTTGCGGAGAGAGGGCGTTTTGCAAAGCAAACACTGGAACGAAGTGATTTTCGTGAGCCAAAAGCGGCACTGCGCTAGCGTGCCGTGTTGGCGAGAGCGAGTGAGAAACTGGAGGTTCCTAACGAGTCGACGAAGGAGCGGTCTGTAAAAGCGTGCGAAATGCCCCTCGGAGCAAACATTTTTATAAAGAGCGGTCTTGGACCCTATCCCCTATCGCTGCGCTCCAGGGTGACAGAAGGGCAAGGCTGTAGCGACCTTTGGACACTTGGCCTTTAGGCCTTAGTGTACATGGCCACCTTTAGGTGGTGGGGAGGCTTCCCCCCTTGGGTATAATTTTCTATCTTTACGCCCATGAAAGTTTTTTTATACGACACCACCCTCCGCGACGGTAACCAAGACCGCAAGATAAGCCTTTCTCTCGCCGACAAGTTGCAGATTGCGCGAATTCTTGACCATTTCGGTTTTGACTACATCGAGGGGGGCTGGCCCAATCCGAGCAACCCGACCGACGAGGAATTCTTCCAGAAAATCAAGGAAGTCAAGCTGAAGCACGCGAAGATTGCCGCATTCGGTTCTACGCGCCGCCCGAAGGTGCTGCCCGAGAAGGACCCGCTGCTGCAGGCGCTCGTGAAGTCGGACGCCCCGGTCAAGACGATTTTTGGAAAGAGCTGGGATTTGCATGTCACGGATGTCATCCGCACGACGCTCGAGGAGAACCTCGACATGATCGAGTCTACCATCGACTACCTCAAGGACCATTCCGAGGAGGTGATTTACGATGCGGAACATTTCTTTGACGGCTACAAGGCGAACCCGCAGTACGCTCTCGAGACGTTGAAGGCTGCTGAGCGCGGCCGCGCGGACTGTATTGTACTTTGTGATACCAACGGTGGCACCATGCCGTGGGAAATCGAAGAGATTATCAAGGAAGTCAAGAAGAGCATATCGACTCCGATAGGAATCCATGTCCATGACGATTCTGGCCTGGGCGTGTGCAACAGCCTTTTTGCCGTGAAGAGCGGCGCTACGATGGTGCAGGGCGTGGTGAACGGTTATGGCGAGCGCTGCGGAAACGCGAACCTCACGACCATCGCTGCAGACCTGCATTTCAAGATGGGCGCGAAGTTCTTTGCCGCGAAAAAGATTGCAAGGCTGCGCCAGTTGAGCAGCAACGTGGACCAGATTGTGAACCTGCCGAGCGACGTGCACGCCCCGTATGTGGGCGATGCGGCGTTTGCGCACAAGGGCGGTGCCCACATTGACGGCGTGATGAAGGTGAGCCGCAGTTTCGAGCATATCGACCCGCATGCCGTGGGCAACGACCGCGTGTTCGTCACGAGCGACCAGGCGGGCGGTTCCCTCGTGGTGGAAAAGCTCAGGGCCATCAAGCCGGGCATCGACAAGAAGGACCCGGTGGTGGGCAAGCTGCTCACGCTCATCAAGGAACGCGAGAACGCGGGCTGGCATTTCGACAGCGCCGAGGCGAGCTTCAAGCTGCTCGTGTACCGCCACCTGGGCATGGTGCAGGAGCCGTTCAAGGTGCTGGGCTACCGCGTCATCGAAGACAAGACGACTCAGGGCGTTTCCGTTTCGCAGGCGACGGTCAAGCTCCAGATTGGCGACAAAATCAGCCATCAGGTGAGCGAGGGCGACGGCCCGGTGAACGCTCTCGATGCGGCGCTGCGCAAGGCGTTGCTCCCGTTCTTCCCGAACATGGCGAAGGTCAAGCTCGACGACTACAAGGTGCGCGTGCTCGGTTCCAAGGTGGCATCCGATGCGACGGTGCGCGTGTGGACGACGTTTGGCGACGAGAAGGGCTACTGGAACGTGGTCGGCGTCTCGAGCAACATCATCGAGGCTAGCTGGATGGCGTTTGTCGACGGCCTGACCTACAAGATTCTCGTGGACAACAAGGTTATCGAGAGCGCGTACAAGCATATCGACGTGAAGTCGGTTGCGGCTGCGGGGCAGGCAAGCGCCGCGAAGGAAGAGGAACCCGCTCCGGCGAAGGCCAAGAAGTTGAGTGCCCGCAAGGTGAGGAACCTTGCCGACATCACGAGACGTAAAAGATGAATGTATCGTCATTCCGGGCTTGACCCGGAATCTAGATAGCGGATCGAGTCCGCTATGACGTTATACCTTTAACAATGGAGTTATCAATCATGATTATTACGAAAGTCACTCCGAAATCTGCTGAAATTGAACGCATTTGCGGGCGCGAAGTCGCCCCGAGCAAGGAAATTCACGACAAGGTGATGCAGATCCTTGCCGACATCAAGAAGGGCGGCATCGCGAAGGCGACCGAATACGCCCAGAAGTTCGACGGCCTGAAGGGCAAGAACATCCGCGTGCCGGCATCTGCCATCGCGAAGTCTGCCGCCAAGTGCCCGAAGGAACTGCAGAAGGCCCTGAAGCAGGCCATCAAGAACGTGCGCGACTTCCACAAGAACCAGATGGAAGAATCCTGGCTCATGGAAGGTGCCGACGGCGTCGTGCTCGGCCAGCGCATTCGCCCGATGAAGCGCGTGGGTCTCTACGTGCCGGGCGGTGCGGGCATCTACCCGAGCACCGTCATCATGAACGCGGTCCCGGCTCTCGTTGCCGGCGTGGAAGACATCGTGGTCGTTACTCCCATCAAGGGCGAAATCAACCGCGCTGTGGCTTTCGTGCTTCAGGAACTCGGCATTGAAGAAGTCTACCACATCGGTGGCGCTCAGGCGATTGGCCTGCTTGCCTACGGTGCGAAGGATGCCAAGGGCAAGACCGTCGTGGAACGCGTCGACAAGATTGTGGGCCCGGGCAACGTGTTTGCCGCCATCGCCAAGAAGGAAGTCTTCGGCGTCGTGGACATCGACATGGTGGCTGGTCCCTCCGAAGTGCTCGTGATGGCAGATAACACCTGCGATCCGGACTTTGTGGCGGCAGACCTTTTGAGCCAGGCGGAACACGGTTCCGGCTTCGAAGCGGCCATCTGCATTACCGACAACATGGAAACCGCCCAGATGATTAGCGCCTGCGTGGATATCCAGGTGGAAAATTCCCCGAAGCGTGAACTCCTCGAAAAGGTGCTCGGCAACTTCGGGCGCATCCTCGTGGTGAAGGACTGGTTCGACGGCGTGGAAATCGCGAACCGCATCGCTCCGGAACATCTGGAAGTGATGACCAGCGAAGCCGAATCCATGGCGGCTCAGATCGAGAACGCGGGTGCGGTGTTTATCGGCCCGTGGTCCAGCGAGCCGGTGGGCGACTACTTCGCGGGCCCGAACCACGTGCTGCCTACCAACGGCACGGGCCGCTTCTTCAGCCCGCTCGGCGTGTACGACTTCCTGAAGCGCATGAGCATCATCCGCTACAGCGAGAAGGCCATCAAGAAGAACGCGAAGGCCATTGCCGCCGTCGCGACCGAAGAAGGCTTTATCCACCACGCCGCCGCGGTGCTTAAGCGCCTCTAGGCGTCTTTAATCGCTAGTTCGTAAAGTCTTTGAACGTCGCCGAGGTCCCTGATGAGGGCTTCGGCGATTTCTTTTGCCGAAGGCGTGCGGTCCATTCCGGCGAATCTTTCGCCAAAGTTTTCGTCGGCGTCGGTCTCGAAACGCACGCTGTCGGCCGGGATGAGGGGGATTGCCGCCGCGGTAGACTTTTTGCGGAAGCTGTCCGCATGTAGCGAGAAGAGGGCTCCCAGTTCGATTCCGGCGCGCACGGCAGATACGTCGCCGCCGAAGCGGTGGAATACGGGCCGCGGGGCATTGACCGTTGCCGTGGAATTGCCGTGCGGGCTCGCCTTGAATCCCGCCTCCTGCAACACCTTCACGATTCTCGCGTAATCGCCGACGCAATGTATCTGTAGGTCGCGTCCTAGCTCGAGCGCGAGTTCCGCCTGTCGCCTGAAAATACGCTCCTGCACACCTCCGGGTTCGTACCCCGGGAATCGCCGGTCGAGTCCCGCTTCGCCGACCTGGGCGTCCGTGTCGCTTTCCAAAATCTCCCGCAGTTTCGCGAAGTCCGCCTCCGTGACGTTCGATGCAATCATCGGGTGCAGCCCGAAGGCCGCGCGGTTCACCCCCACATGGCTCAAATCGCGGACCTTCGTCCATTCCCACGGCTCGCACGCGATGGCGACATAGCCGTAATTTTGCCCGGCCAGGAGCCTGGCGAGCTGTTCGGGCTGGGGGAGCCTGGCCAAATGGAGGTGAAAATCGTGCATCGTGCAGAATATAATTCTTTTTTTGCTTGTTTTTATCGCGAAAAAAGCGTAATTTAAGGTCGTTGGTTTTCCAACAAGGCTTTATCAATAAAAAAAGGAGTCCCTATGCGCGATTTGCTGGAAAAGGCTTTGAATAAAGGTTTGAGTGTTGTCTTTTCGACGGAGAACGGTTTTGCGGTTATCCGCATCCTGAAGGGTGAGGAGGTTGTCGCGAGTTGCAGCCTCGGTTCTGCCAATTTCCGTTCGTCCGTGGAAGAATCCCTGCAGGCGCTTCTCCTTGATCTGGAACGCAAGGGCGTCTAGTTCTTTTTTTCGCTAACGAAAAAGCCCCGGTTGAACCGGGGCTTTTTTTTAAGGTTTTATATCTGCGAGCGGTCTCCTGTGAACGGAAAAGGCCCGTATTGACGGGCCTTTGCAGTGAGAGCGAGCGCCAGCCCTGTACTTGATTACAGAATCTAGCGTGAGCGGTCTCGTTAGTTTATGCGACCGACGAGGTTGCCGGAGAGCATGAAGTCTCTCGTGCTGCCGTAGCTGTGGAAGCCGGCGGAGAGGCTGAAGCGGTCCGTGAAGGCCTTCTCGAGGTAGATGGCTCCGAGAACATCCTTGACGTGCTTGGCACCGATTGTCTGGTAGTCTTCGTATTCGTGACGGTCCTTGATCCATTCACCTTCGAGGATGATGCGGTCAACTACCTTCGTTTCGAAAGCGATACCGCCCGTAACCGGGATGACCATGTCGTCGTTCGGGTCGATGTTCATCAGGGCCGCTTCTGCGAAGATGCTGAAGAAGTTCTTCGAGATCGGGAGGAGGAACTTGACCGAGGCGTTGTGCACGATGTCGACATCGGAATCGTAGACCAGGTCAAAGACGTTGCTGCGGTAGGCGAGCTGCACGTTCAGGTCGTTGAGGCTTTCGAGACCGTGGAAGTTGAATGCGGCACGCAGGTCACCCTTGTCGAGGTTCGGGGACTTGCTGATGAGAGAAATGAAGAAGTCCAGGTTGTCTGTCGGGGTGAAGCCGAACTGCAACTGGTTTTCGGACGGCTGGGTAGACATGAACCCGTTCATGTAACCGTCGATGTAGCCACCGAAGTAGTCGCCGTTCTTGTCGGTGTTGTCCCAACGACCGACCTTGAATACAAAGTAATCAGTATTCTGCATGGCCCAGGCTTCGTCGAGGCTGTAGTAGTCGTCGATACCCTTGTCCGTTTCATTGCGCAGGGCTTCTTTCTTGGCCTTCTTGTCGATGTTGTCATCGGACATGCGGAGGTCGCCCGGATAGAATGCCAAACCGATCTTGCCCTTGAAGTCTTCGCCTTCGGCAAGGACTGCAAAGTTGGCTTCGCCGTTCCAGGTTTCGAGGTTGTCGCCGTACGGATCGTCTTCGGAAGTCCAGAAGACCTTGCCGGCTTCCAATTCGAAGTCAGCCTGAATGTCGAATGCGAGGCTCTGGGTCTCGACGACAGGCTTGGCGATCATTTTTTTCTTTTTGCGTTTTTTCTTCTTGGCGGGCTTCTGTTCCGGTTCGGCAGCGGCAACTTCTGCTGCAGGAGCTTCTTCTGCTATGGCCGGAGCTGCGGAATCGGCCGGAGCGGCTTCGGCTGCGGGGGCTGCTTCGGCAGAGGCGACCTCGCTAGTCGGTGCTGCCGAATCGGCGGGTGCCGCGGCGGCTTCTGCTGCAGGAGCGGCGGCTTCGGCCTTCGGGGCCTCGGCGGCAGGCTGAGCGGCGGCTTCGGCCTTCGGGGCTTCGGCGGCGGGCTGGGCTGCGGCTTCGGCCTTCGGGGCTTCGGCGGCAGGCTTTGCTGCCTCGGCCTTCGGGGTTGCGGCGGCAGGCTGTGCGGCGGCAGGCTGCGCTGCCGGGGCTGCTGCAGCCTTCGGTGCTTCTTGCTTTGCTTCGGGTGCAGCAAAGACGCTTGCTGCAAGGAGGCATGTTGCTAGGAACATTTTTTTCATCAGAAGGTTCTCCTTATGTTTCCAATATTTAAAATTTTAGTAAATTCTTGACGTTTTCCGTAGAAAAGATAACTATTGTCGCGTAAAATGTTAACTTATACGGCAAAAGAGGTTTATTTTGAAAAGAATATTTTTGTTTGTCCTGGCGTTTATGGTGTCTGCTGCTTTTTCTGACGATGCCTTGTTCGTATACAAGAAAGTTAATAATGAAGTAGATGAATCGCAACCCGCTGCGAAACTTTACAAGTCCGACTGGATCAAGGAACTCCCGATACCCCCCGAAAAGGTGCAAAAGGTCTCCTGGGTGAAGGAGAAGGTGGAGGTCACGGACAAGAAGGGTCGCGTGGTCAAGGACAAGAAGGGCAATCCCAAGACGAAAATCAAGAAGAAAAAGGTCGTGACATGGGTGGAAAAGGAACCGAGCGAACCGCCCCGCTTTGTCCCGATCGACTGCAAGTTCGGCCAGCTCTGGGTAAAGCGAGCCGACCTGGCCCGTTTCCAGCAAGAAGCCAAGGACATCAGCGGCGAATACGCCTCTGCCACGGGCAGCGTGTTCCTCCGTAAGTCTCCGACGAACCCGCGCTATTTCAACGTCATTATCCAGAACGGCCCTGAAGGGAACCGCGCCGAAATCGAGATGGGTAACCTCGAAATCCGCGAGACGAACGGGCATGCCCGCCTGAGCTTCCAGGAAGACGGTTGCAATGTCGATATCGGGCTCAACAATTTCCAGGTGAAGGTGGTGCAGAGGGGCTGCAACGACTACAATGCGGGCAAGTACAAGCTCGAAGGTGAATACAATACATACAAGGGAAATACCCGCAGGGTCGATACATTCAACATTCCCGAGCAGGAATTCAAGTTCAAGAAGTATCTCTGGTGTGGCAGTGGCTTTGACAGCTGCGAGAAGGTCAAGGACGACAACGGTCCGGTGACCATAACCTGGAGCAAGGGCGGCAACGGCTTTATCGAACGCAAGGCGGGCGAGGACGTGCACACGTACAGGCCCTTTGAACACGTGATTCCGCATAAACGCGACTTCTACAAGGGCGAAAAGCCCGTCATTATCAAGACCAAGCGCACCGACATGGCGGGCGAGTGGATGTTCTGGTATTTCTACCCGAAGGC
This sequence comes from Fibrobacter sp. UBA4309, assembly GCF_002395745.1. Taxonomy (GTDB): domain Bacteria; phylum Fibrobacterota; class Fibrobacteria; order Fibrobacterales; family Fibrobacteraceae; genus Fibrobacter. Next base: position 789 of record NZ_DGUN01000024.1, on the reverse strand, counting down.
CGAGCGTTTCAAGATGATGCGTGCCGGCATGCGCGAAGAAACGGCCTACATGGAAATCTACGAGTGATTGATTCGATAGAAAAGAGCCGCGTGCTGTTCCTGGATTCGGGGCCGGTAGTCCGGCTCTTGCAGATGCATCCGGATTTTTACCCGGCGATTTCGGGCGTCCTCGACATGGTCTACGAAAAGAATGTCCAGATTCTCGTATCTTCTGTTACCTTGTTTGAAATTTCGCGGAAGGCGTTTGGAGCCAGCGAGGGCGTGCTGGCCCGCCAGTACCGCGAGTTCTTTGAAAAGTCGAAGAACGTACGCTGCTGCGACGTGAATGCCGAAATTTCGGTGAAGGCCGCCGAACTGTTTGCCGCGGCCTCCCGCACGAACCACAAGATTACCGAAGCGGAGTCCCTGCGCCTTGCGACGGCCTACGTGAACGGCGCCGACTGCATCCTTACCGAATGCGCGAACTTCCGCGATGCCACTGATGCCCTCGTCGTGACGTTGGACGAAGTTTAATCTCGAAATAAACGATCCTTCTTTCGTCTTTCGTCTTTCGTCTTTCGTCTATTTACTATTTTATACCGCGTGAAATAATACGGAGTTTATATGTCCAACTATTGTCCTGTTATCGGTCTTGAAATCCATTGCCAGCTCGCGACTAAAACCAAGATGTTCTGCGGCTGCGAAATCGAAGTGAATACGACCCCGAACAAGCACGTTTGCCCCGTTTGCCTCGGTATGCCGGGTGCCATGCCCGTGCCGAACAAGAAGGCGGTGGAATACGCCATTCGC
>NZ_DGUN01000035.1:40422-40545 GCF_002395745.1 Fibrobacter sp. UBA4309 | reverse complement strand
TTGGCGGCGTGACGATTTGCCCGCTGTCCATTTCGCTCGGCGGTCCGGTTTCCAGCTACACAGCGAAGTTCCGCGCGGACTTCGATGAATATATCGCGAAGAACCCCGACCACGCCAAGCCGC
>NZ_DGUN01000035.1:0-40282 GCF_002395745.1 Fibrobacter sp. UBA4309 | reverse complement strand
GCCCGAAGGTGGAAATCTTCGTGGATGACAAGCCGGTGATGGTTCCTGGCGATACGAACCTCCTCGAAGCCCTCAAGGCTGTCGGGATTGAAACTCCCCACGTATGTTACCATCCGTACCTTCCGGTGTCGGGTAACTGCCGCCAGTGCCTGGTGGAACAGGAAGGCCCGCGCGGCCGCATGCTCGTGATTGCGTGCTACACGCCCGTCGCCCCGGGCATGAAGATTTACACGCCGGCATCCAGTGCCCGCGTCAAAAACGCCCGCAAGGCCACGCAGGAATTCATGCTGGTGAACCACCCGCTCGATTGTCCCATCTGCGACAAGGCCGGTGAATGCACCCTGCAAGAGAACTACATGGAAGCGGGTCAGAACGAATCCCGCATGCGCCCCGAATACGGCAAGAACTACCACGGCAATCCGGCCCACCAGTTCATTGACGCGAAGGGCCAGCTCCGTGGCGGCAAGCACGTGGACCTCGGTCCCCGCGTGTTGCTCGATGAAGAACGCTGCGTGCAGTGCGACCGTTGCGTACGCTTCATGCGTAGCATCGCCGGTTCCGAACAGCTTCAGCTCGCCGGCCGTGCCGACCATACCTATATTACTACGTTCCCGGGCGAAAAACTCGATCACGAATACGACCTCTGCGTTACGGACGTTTGCCCCGTGGGTGCCATGACGGCGAAGTATTTCCGTTTCCAGAAGCGCGTGTGGCTGCTTTCCCATACGCCGACCATCTCGATGGACGACTCGCTCGGCGCGAATATCTGGCTTGACCATGCCGACGGCCGCATCTACCGCGTGATGCCGCGTTGCAACCCGGTCGTGAACCGCAGTTGGCTTAGCAATACGAGCCGCCTCGCGTTCCAGCAGTTCGACAAGAACCGTCTCCCGGCGATGGATGTCCACAAGCCGACTTTCGGCAGTGGCAAGATTGCCCTTGTTGCCGGCGGAACCTGCACTATCGAAGACCTCGCCGCTCTCCGCGTGCTCAAGGAATCTCTGGGCGACCGTGCGGAGATTTTTGGCGGTTCGCTCCTCAAGGTCGGTCAGCCCGACGGTATCGCCAAGAGCGGTGACCCGGTGGCGAACCGTGCCGGCATGAAGCTCCTGGGCTTTGCCGACGTTTCGGAATTCATGAAGCGCGCTTCGGAATTCGAGACTCTCGTGACCGTGAATGCGAACCTGTTCGGTGAAGATCCGGCTGCCGCCAAGGCGCTGGAAAAGATCAATACCCGCATAGCCCTTTCTCCGTTCGATGACGAAACCGTCAAGGCGGCGACTATCGCCATTGGCGTGCGTCATTGGAGCGAAGTGCAAGGCACGATGGTGAACAGCTTGAATATTCTGCAGAAGTTGAACGCCTGCCCGGTCTGCCCGGACGAAATCCTGTGGGCTCCGTACGAGGTTGTTTCGCACATGGCCGGAGCCAAGTTCGAGACTGCTGCCGACGCCTTCAAGAAGGCGGGCGAATTTGCACCGGTTCTCTCGGGCCTCACATACGATGCTATCAAGAGTACCGGCAAGCTCCTTGAAGGAGGTGAAGCATAATGGATATTATTGAATCCAAAACCTGGATCGAGTGGGTCATCACGATAGCGAAGTTCGCTTTCTGCTTCGTGCCTGTCCTCTATATCCTTCTTTTGATTCCCATGGAACGCCGTGGTGCCGGGTTCATGCAGGACCGCCAGGGACCGAACCGTTCCTATATCAAGATTCCCTATTTTGGCAAGATCCGCCTGTTCGGCTACGTGCAGAACATGTGCGATGGTACCAAGCTGTTCTTCAAGGAACAGTTCGCTCCGTCCGGAGTGAACAAGATTTTGTTCCGTGTCGCTCCGGCCATTCCGTTCGCCATCGTGTTCCTCAGCCCCTGCGTGATTCCCTGGTTCGGCCCGATGGTATTCGAGTGGGGCGGCCAGACAGTCCGCATCGCCGGTTCTATCGTGGATTCCGACGTGGGCGTGCTCCTGCTGTTCGGCTTCAGCTCCCTTTCCGCTTTCGGTGCGGTGCTTGCCGGTTGGGCATCCAAGTCCAAGTACAGCTTCCTCGGGGCGCTGCGTACGAGCGCAATGACCATCAGTTACGAAGTCTGCCTCGGGCTTTCGCTCATGGGCCTGCTTCTCCTGGTGGGCTCTTTCAACCTGACGGATATCGTGTACTGGCAGGAACATCACGTATGGGGCATTGTCGCCCAGCCTGTGGCGTTCTTCTGCTTCCTTATCGCTAGCATTGCCGAAACGGGCCGTGCCCCGTTCGACGTCGCCGAAGGTGAACCCGAACTCGTTGCCGGTTACCATACCGAATATGGCGCCATGCAGTTCGGTCTCTTCTACATGGGCGAATACAGCCACATCTGCATCAATAGCTTCCTCATCGCGACGCTGTTCCTGGGCGGCTATTCCGTGCCGTTCGTTACGACCGAGACGATGCAGGCCCACATGGGTGGCTCGCTCGCCGTTCTTTGCGGCATCCTCGCTTTCCTCGGCCTCGCTTTCCTCCACATGATTTACCGCTATTCCCGCAAGCTCAAGGCGACGACCCTTTCGAACCGCTTCGAAATCCTGCGTGAATATAGCCTTTACAAGATCGTGGCCTGGGTGGCCGTGGCGGTGTTTGTCATTCTCGGCGTTGCCGCCTGGTTCTTCTACAATCCTGCGAACTTTGTCGTGAACGGCGTTGCCGTGGGTAGCCTCGCAACTGCAATCGGCACGGCGCTCATTCATCTGCTCGTGCTCGTGGTGAAGAGCGTGTTCTTCTGCTGGGTGTGGATTTGGGTCCGCTGGACTCTTCCGCGCTTCCGCTATGACCACGTGATGCACCTGGGCTGGAAGATTATCTTGAACATCGCCCTCATTAACCTCGTGGTGACCGCTGTCATCGCAAAACTCGTAGGGGGTAACTAATGCGCGTTATTAGACAGAGACCCATGAACTGGGTAGAGCGCCTCTACATCTTTGAATGCCTGAGAGGCCTGTTCACAACGATCAAGCACGCGGCTCGCGGCCTATTCCGCTACGAAACCCTTCCGACGATTTCTTATCCGGAAGGCCAGCCGGAGATCCGCAATACCTACCGTGCCAAGCACCGCCTGATGCTGCGCCCCGATGGAACGCCCCGTTGCGTCGCCTGCGGCATGTGCGCTGCGGCTTGCCCTGCCCATTGTATCTTTATCGAGGCGACGCAGAGCGACGATCCGCGTATCGAAAAACGCGTGATGCGTTTCGATATCGACCACTTGACTTGCGTGTTCTGCGGCCTTTGCGTGGAAGCCTGCCCGGTGGATGCGCTTCGCATGGATACCAAGAAGATTTCCTTTATGCACCGTAACCGCGAAGATTTCGTGGCTCACCTGGACGACCTCGTCGAATGGGATCCTAAGGATTATCCGGACGATGAACAGAGCCAGGTGGCTCCGGGCGGTACAAAGAACGCCGAGGCCCGCAAGGTCTGGGGAATGGAGGTGAAGTAATGCTCGCTCTTATTTACTTTATCATTTTGGCTGTAATCGCCCTGGGTGCCGCGGTCTGCGTGTTCCTGAGCCGCCATCCGCTTTATGGCGCCCTTTCCCTGGTGACTTCGATGGTCGCCCTGGCCGGTATTTACGGCCTGGTCGGCAGCCCGTTCCTGGGTGTCATCCAGATTATGGTCTATGCCGGCGCCATCATGATGCTCGTGACGTTCGTCATCATGGTGCTGAACGGTGCCCGCGATTCCAAGACGCCGATGTTCGACAAGGTTTCCTTGTTCGTTCTGCCGGCGGTTCTCTTGCTCGCCGGCGTCGTGGGTTTCGCTTTCGTGCGTGCCCCGCTCGCTTTTGACGCTACGGCGCTTCGCGGTTCCGTAAGCCTCACTTCCGAAACGCTTTTCAATATGGCGCAGGGCGGTCCCGGCTATTTCCTGCTTTTCGAAGTGCTCGGCCTGCTGTTGCTTTCTGCCATGGTTGCCGCAGTGCTCCTGGCCAAGAAGCGTCTTGGAACCGTGGAATCTGAAAATACGGAGGAAAGTCACTAATGGAACTCCAACCAGTCTATATCCAGGTTCTCGCCCTCGCGATTTTCGCTATCGGGCTCTTGACGGCGATCTCGCGCCGTAACCTGTTCTTCGTCCTCATGGGCGTCGAACTTGCCCTGAATGCGGTGAACCTCTCGTTCATTGGCTTTGCGAAGACCTTGCCCGCCGAACAGAGTGTCGCGGGCCAGATTGTTCCGCTGTTCTCCATCGCGGTTGCCGCGGCCGAAGCCTGCGTTGGCTTCGCCATGGTCATCATGCTGTTCCGCAAGAAGGAAAGCGTGGATTCCGATAACTATTCGAATATGAAGGGGTAATCAATGACAAATTTACCGCTTTGGCTTATTCCGCTGTTCCCGCTCGTGGCGACACTTCTCCTGGGAACGATAGCTGTCGTATCTTCGGGGAGCAAGAAGGGCCCTGCCGAAGGTATTGTCGGTGGCCTTGCCGTTATCTTCCCTGCGATGTCCTTTGCCGTGGTCGCGATTCTCGCTTTCGGTATGCCCGAAGCCGGTATCCGCGAAACGCTCTGCAACTGGATAGATATCCCGCTGTTCCGGGCCGATATCGGATTCCTGTTCGACGGACTTTCCCGCATCATGCTCCTGTTCGTGACGGGCATCGGCACGCTTATCGCGATGTACTCCATCGGCTATATGCACGGTGACCGCGGCTTTGCCCGCTTCTTCGCCTACATCAACCTGTTCCTGTTCAGCATGATCGTGCTTGTCCTTTCCGACAGCCTCTTGCTCACGTTCCTCGGTTGGGAAGGCGTGGGCCTCTGCTCCTACTTGCTCATCGGTTTCTGGAACAAGGACCTTGCCAACTGCAAGGCGGCCAACAAGGCTTTCATCGTGAACCGCGTCGGCGATATCGGTTTCTTGCTCGGCATGCTCTGCCTCGTTACCGTGGGCGGCTCCGGCATCCTCAATTACGATGCCCTGGTTGCCTTTGTCGGCATGATTGTGAATGGCGGCCATGTGGACCTCGTTCTGCCGGTGCTTTCGCTGACCTGCATTCTCTTCTTTATCGGTTGCACGGGTAAGTCCGCGCAGATTCCTCTCCTCACCTGGTTGCCCGATGCCATGGCCGGTCCGACGCCGGTGTCTGCGCTTATCCATGCCGCGACCATGGTGACTAGCGGTGTCTACCTGGTGGCCCGTCTTTCGAGCCTGTTCGTCATCTGCCCCGACGTGTTGAATGTCGTTCTTGTCGTGGGCGCCTTGACCGCCTTCTGGGCAGCCTTTGCGGGCCTGTTCCAGAACGATATCAAGAAGGTGCTCGCCTATTCGACAATTTCCCAGCTCGGCTACATGTTCATGGCCGCGGGCGTATCTGCGTTCGATGCCTCGATCTTCCACGTGTTCACCCATGCCTTCTTCAAGGCCTCGCTCTTCCTCGGCGCTGGCGCTGTAATCCATGCGCTGGGCGGTGAACAGGACATGCGCAAGATGGGCGGTCTCATCAAGAAGACTCCGGTTACCGCTTGCGTCATGATCTTCGCGTTCTTCGCGATTATCGGCTTCCCGGGATTTGCCGGTTTCTGGTCCAAGGACTTGATTCTTGAACATATCTATACGGATTGCAACTGGGTCTTCACGGGCACCTGGCTTGCTGATGGCGCTGTTCCCATGAACAAGATCTTCTACGTGGTCGGCCTCTTTACCGCAGTTGTCACTGCCGTGTACATGGGTCGTCTGATTATCATGACGTTCTTCGGCAGCTATCGCGGCAGCAAGGAAAGCGAAGCCCACATTCACGAGGCTCCCGCTGTAATGCTCATCCCGATGATCGTGCTTACGTTCGGTTCCGTTTTCGGCGGTTACCTCTGGGCCGATTCCATCGGCATCACGTTCTTCCGCGACAGCCTTGCGTCTGTGCTCGGTGCCGCCGAGGCGTTCGATCCTGCTGTAAGGCTTTCTCCGGAAATCTTCTTGGATGAATTTGTTCCGCGCACGGGCGCTCACGTGAATCCGGTTATCTTTGCCGCTCTCGGTACTGCCGCTGCGCTTTTGGGCATGTTCATTGCTTGGAAGGGATGGGGCAAGGCCCGTATTCCCGAAATTCCGAAGGGCGCTTCTTCTGCTCCCGAAGGCTATGCTGCCGGTTGGACCTTCTTGTGGGATTACGTGCATGGCTTCTTCGTGAAGTGCGTGTTCGTGGCCGCCTGGATTTGCGACATGGTTGTGGACAAGATTTTGCAGGCGGTGCAATGGACTGTCGGCGCTATCGTCACGATTCTCGGCGACGGAGCGACGGTTTTCCAGGTTCGCAAGGTTCGCCTGCAGGTTGCGTTTAGCATTTTGGGCGTCGCTGCACTTGTGCTAGTTGTTCTTTTGACTGGAGGGATTGTCTAATGCTTTTGAATCTCCTCGTCTTGGCCCCGTTTGCCGCCGCCGTCCTCATGGTGGCGACCTCCAAGGAAGACCCGAAATCTTCTTCGCGCCTGGCCTTCATTTTCGGACTTGCCTTTGTCGCCCTTTCGGTGAAGCTCATCGTTGCCGGCAACACGGCGACCGATCCTATTGAGTGGTTCCGCATTCCCGGCTGCAAGGGCCCGGTATATTACTACCTGTACAGTCATGGCCTGGGCGCCTGGATGGTGTTCCTTTCCACGGTGCTTTCTCTGGTGGCGCTTGTTTCTGCCAGGGTCACCTCTTGCCAGAACTACCGCAACTTCGCTATCGGCATTTTCGCGCTGATGGGGGCGATGAACGGTACGTTCCTTGCTGCCGATGCCGTGCTGTTCTTCTTCTTCTTCGAAGCGATGGTGATTCCGGCCGCTATCCTGATTGCCGCTTACGGCGGAAAGGAAAAGGCCAAGGCCGCAATGACGTTTGCGATTTATACGCTCGTGGGTTCTGCTCCGATGATGGTCGCGCTGTGGTTCCTGTTGACCAAGGCCGACAATTCGTTGCTGCTTTCGCTTGCCGTAGTGCTGCAGGATCTTCCTGCCGAAACGCAGTTCCTCGTTCTCGCGAGCTTCCTCCTGGCTTTCATCGTGAAGACTCCGATTTTCCCGTTCCACGGCTGGCAGGCGATTACCTACGCCGAAGCTCCGGCTCCGCTTTCTGCAATCCTCACGGGTGCGATGAGCAAGGCGGGCGTGTTCGGATTTATCGCATGGATCCTTCCGATTTTCCCGCTTGAAATGAGTGCAGTTTCTGCGATGATGTGGCTTGGCCTCGTTACTGCCGTATATGGCGCATTGATGGCGCTCCGTGCGAACGACGGCAAGAAACTTCTCGCATTTAGCTCCATGAGCCATTTGGGCATTGCCGTTGCAGGCGTGTTCAGCCTTTCCGAGGCGATGCTCCCGGCTGTCCTTGTGCTTCTCGTTGCGCATGGAATCTGCGCCGGTGCACAGTTCTTCTTGATGGGTGTCGCCGAACGTATGGCCGGGACCCGTGAACTGGATAAGCTTGGCGCGCTTTCGGGCAAGGCTCCCGTTTTCGGCACGCTCTTCGGTGCGCTTGGCGTCATGTCGCTCGCTGTTCCGGGAACGGCCGGCTTTGTCGGTGAATTTACCGTACTCCTGTCCCTCTGGGACATGGCCCCGTTTGCAGCGCTTGTCATGGGATTCTCCATGATCCTTTCGGCTGCCTACGTACTCCGCTTTATCCAGAAGGTCATCTTCGGCAAGTCGGAAAACGAATATGCCGCAGGCCCGCGTCTTTCCGGCCTGGAAGGCGCCTCCTTTGGGGTCATGGCCGTATTCCTTCTGGTTGTCGGTTTCCATCCGGCCCTCGTTACGGATTCCCTGCATCTCTTTGATGAAGGTGCCGTTGAACAGATGTCGGATGCCGGCAAGGATGTTCCTGCCGAAACTGACGAAGATATGGACGAAGAAGACGAAGGTCTTCCGCAGGCGATGACTCCCGAAGAAATCGACCAGCTGGATTCTTCTCTCAAGGCGAACGGCTTTACCGATGAAGAACGCAAGTCGCTGATTACCCAGGTAGTTGGCGCCGAGGCCGCCCTCGCTCTCGAAAGCAGGGTAAAGGCCGGACTTGCCGAATCCCAGGATTCTGCCAAAACAAATGACGAAGCTCTGAACAAGGAGGCTTCCAATGACTAATTTCATCAATCTCTTGCCGATTGCGGTTGTTGCGCTGGGCGCCCTGGTGTCCGTTGCCGCCGAGCCGTTCATCAAGGACGAGAACAAGCACAAGATCCTTCCTTGGGTCGCCGCGTTCTTTGTCGTTGTCGGCATGGCTTCTTTTGCGCTTGTCAATACGGATACGCTCTACAATCTTTACGCGATGGATCCTATCCGCCGCGTGTTGGGCCTTGCTATCCTGTTCTGCGCGTTCCTCGGCATTGCCGGTTTGCAGTGGACTCTCGGCCACGAAGAGTTCAAGGGCGGCGAATCTTACGGGCTCTTGTTGCTCGCTTCTTGTGGCGCCCTGTTCATGACGCAGGCGACCGATTTCCTTGCCCTCTTCCTGGGCATGGAACTGGCTAGCTTCCCCGTGTATGCTCTCGTGGGCATCCGCCGTCACGAAGAGAATGCCGGTGAAGGCGTGTTCAAGTACTTTGTTTCCGGTTCCATCTTTAGCGCGCTCTACCTCTATGGCGTCGCGCTGATTTACGGTTCGACCGGAACCACGAACTTCTTCAGTGCGATCATTGAAGGCCGTGGCGCGCTCTATGGTGTCGGCATCTTGCTCGTGATTTTCGCTTTGCTCTTCAAGGCTGGCGCCGCTCCGTTCCATTTCTGGGTGGCCGATGTCTACACGGGTGCTTCTGTCGCGGTGACGGGTTTCATGGCTGCGGTCGTGAAGGTGGGCGCCCTTGCGGCTCTCGGTTCCGTGTGGCTTGGTCTTCTGGTGACCAAGGCCGGTACCGCTCCTGCGTGGAATCTCGCTGAGCCGGTGACTATCGCAAGCCAGTCGAACGCCTTGTTCCTGGTGGTCGTGATTGTCTCCCTGCTTTCTATGGTGATTGGCGCTTTCAGCGGCCTTGCACAGAAGTCTATCCGCCGCATCCTGGCGTTCTCTGCCGTGATGAATGCGGGCTTTATCTCGATTGCCTTCTTGCTGCCGAACTACGTGGAATCCGGTTCCGTACAGCTCGGCCCCATGGTCTATTTCTTGGTGACCTATGCGGTTGCCAGCGCCGGCGCCCTCACGGGTGTCGCCTTCTTGGCTGGCCGTGGCGACCGCAACGAGAATCTGGACGATCTCCGTGGCCGTGGCCGCAAGCGTCCGTTTGTCGCTCTCGGTGTTGCCGTTTGCCTTGCAAGCCTTGCCGGTCTTCCGCCGGTTGCAGGGTTCCTTGCAAAGTTTACGCTGTTTACCGGGGCGTTCTCTGCCGGACTCGGGTGGCTTGCCGCAGTGGGCTTCGCGCTTTCGCTCGTCGCCGCTGTCTACTACCTGCGTATCGCGTTCGTGCTGTTCATGCCTGCACCGGAAACCTGCGAATGCAAGTGCTGCTGCTCTTCTAGCGCTCCGTTCAGCTATCTGCTGAAGTTCGGTGTCGCGGTGGCTGCAATAGCCCTTGTCGTCGTGAGCGTCGTGCCGGGTATCGCCCTGCTGTAACATTCAAGGAGCAAAAAGGCTCTTGCAAGAAAAAAAGCTGTTTTCGTTTATACGGTTTGCCATTGGGCAATCGGAATCGTTCGAAGGAAACTTTTCGGACGAGGAATGGAAACAGCTTTATCAGTTCTCTGCACAACAGTCCCTGGTAGGCGTTTTCTATCGGGGCATTTTACGTTTGCCGGCAGAAAAAAGTCCTCCCCGCGAAATCAAGTTGCGATGGTCGTTCCAGACCGAAACCATCAAGGGCATGAACGCCCTGCAAAATCGCGAGGCTGCGAGGCTCACGGAACTGTTCGGCGCAGAAGGCCGCCGGACTGCCGTCTTGAAGGGGCAGGCCAACGCCCGGCTTTATCCCGATGCGTTTATTAGGCAGCCGGGCGATATCGACCTCTGGGTCGAGGGCGGCCGCCAAGACGTTGAAGAACTGCTTAAGAGGCGCGGCCTTCTAGGTAAGCCGTCTATTTCCAAGCACCATCTCGAGCTGGCGAAAGAGGGCAGCGAAGTCCCTGTCGAAATTCATTTCAAGCCGGCTGCGGGACCACGGAATCCGAAATCGTATCGTGCCATGATGAGCTTTCTGGAAAAGGAAATCCTGCGTTCGGAACGGGTGCCGGAAGGCTTTTACGCGCCGACTCTCAAGTTCGCCTTGGTGATGCAGCTGTCGCACATTTACCAGCATTTCCTGGGAAGCGGGATAGGCCTTCGCCAGCTGATGGATTACAGCCAGCTCTTGCGCGTGTCTACGCCCGAAATCCGTGACGAGGTATCGTCGATGCTGCAGGAAATGGGACTGCACCATATTGCCGAGGCGCTTATGTGGGTGGAACGGGAGGTGTTCGGCATCCCCGATGCCCAGCTGCTTTGCAAACCGGATGAACGCCGTGGCCGTGTATTGCTTCGTGAAGTCATGGAAGGCGGGAACTTCGGGAACTACGCCGAAAAGTACAGGCATTCCGTACTTGTGCGGTGGTTCAAGGACCGCGTGAATGCAGTGCGCCGTCTGGGTTTTGACCCGCGTGAGGTGCTGTGGGCCGAATTCAAGTACTGGATAGCGACGGCCAAGTTGGTCCCGCGGCGTATCAGGCTCGGTAAGTTGGGCCTCGGCGGTCGGTGAGTTTTTTAATTTTGGTGAGAAGAAAAGGATCTGTTATGGATAAAGTTTATCGTTCCGGAATCGGCTTTGATGTCCACAAGCTCGTGGAAGGCCGCAAGTGCATTATCGGCGGCGTAGATATCCCTTACGAGAAGGGCCTGCTTGGCCATAGTGACGCCGATGTCTTGTTGCACGCGATCAGTGATGCCCTTTTGGGAGCTGCCGGCCTTGGCGATATCGGCACGTATTTCCCGGATACGGATCCCGCGTTCAAGGGCGCCGATAGCCTCGAACTGTTGCGCAAGGTGGGCGAGGAGGTCAAGAAGGCGGGCTATGAAATCGTGAATATCGACAGCATCGTGATGTGCGAGCGCCCGAAGGTGAACCCGCACAAGGACGCCATGAAGGCGAATATCGCCCGAGTCCTGGGGCTCGACGTGAAACAGGTCGGCATCAAGGGTACGACGACCGAAAAACTCGGCTTTACCGGCCGCGGTGAAGGTATCGCGAGCCAGGCCATCGCCATGGTGCGCTCTATTTAATTGATTCAAACGTCGCGCCTTCATCCTATTTCCTGCTAACTACAGGCCTTCGATGCCGTTGTTCCCGGTTCTATTTGACCGGGATTTTTTCTATATTTTACGTCAGTTTTACAAATAACAATTCACCGCCATGAGCCCGAACTAGCTGAAAGGCAGCGACGATGATCCGGTAGTGGCGTTCCGTAGGAATGTCCTATGACACTTATGATTCTCAAAATGATCGGTTGCCTTGCGCTGCTCATGTTCGGCATGAAGACGATGAGCGAAGGCTTGCAGAAACTCACCGGCGGGCACCTCCGCGCAGTCCTTGGCACCATGACCAAGCACCGCATCGGAGGCCTCCTCACAGGCACGTTCGTTACGGCCTCGGTGCAGTCTTCTACCGCCACGACCGTTCTTACCGTAAGTTTCGTTAATGCTGGCCTGCTCACATTGAGTCAGGCCATTCCTGTTATTATGGGCGCGAACATCGGTACCACGGCCACGGCGTGGATCATGTCGATATTCGGGTTCCAGTTCAACATGAGCTCGGTGGTGTGGCCCTTCTTCGCCCTCGGCATCGTCCTTTCTTACACCAAGAAGAACTCAACCAAGAGCTTGGGCGAATTCGTGTTCGGTTTTGCGTTCATGTTCCTGGGCCTTACCACGCTGCGCGAAAATGCGGTGGCGATGGATCTGGCCCACAACCAGGCGGTCATCAACTTCTTTGCGACGACCGGTGGCTGGGGCATCTTCAGCACGCTCCTGTTCTTGTTGCTGGGCAGCATCCTCACGATGTGCGTTCAGTCTTCTGCCGCCATCATGGCGATTACGCTCTTGCTCTGCAGCAGCGGAGTGCTCCCGATTTACCAGGGCATCGCGCTCGTGATGGGCGAAAACATCGGTACCACGGTGACATCGAACCTCGCGGCCCTTTCGGCGAGTACTCAGGCGAGGCGTGCGGCCTTGGCCCACATGCTCTTCAACGTGTTCGGCGTGGTGTGGGTCTTGATAATCTTCCGTCCGTTCGTGAACATGGTGTGCAGCATCGTGGGGTTCGACCCGACGTTCGTGCCGCATACCGAAGAAGAGGTTGCCCAGGCGGGCGTCCGCGTGACCTATGCGCTTTCCGCTTTCCATACGGCGTTCAACCTCTGCAACGTGCTTATCCTCATCTGGTTCATCAAGCCGATGGAAAAAATCATCTGCAAGATTATCCGCGAGAAGGAAGACGGCGAGGATTTCAAGGTCAAGTTTATCAGCGCGGGCCTCATGAGTACCGCGGAACTCTCGCTCTTCGAAGCCCGCAAGGAAATAAACTTGTTCGCGGCACGCACGCAGAAGATGTTCCGCATGGTGCCCGAACTGCTCGAGATGAAGGACGAGAACGATTTCGTGAAGCTGTTTGCCCGCATCGAGAAGTACGAGGGCATCAGCGACAACATGGAAATCGAGATTGCGAACTACCTGAACAAGGTTTCGGAAGGCCGCCTGAGTCCTGAAAGTAAGACGATCATCCAGGCGATGCTCCGCGAGATTTCCGAAATCGAGAGTATCGGCGATGCCTGCTACAACATGGCCCGTGCCATCAACCGCAAGTTCCGCAGCAAGGATGACTTTACGGAAAACCAGTACGGCCATATCAAGCACATCATGCAGCTTTGCGATGGTGCGCTCACGAACATGATCGATGTCATTAGCGACCATGCATCGGCCGATGCGAACCGCACGCTGAACCTGGAGAACGAAATCAACGACTACCGCAAGCTTCTCAAGGAGAAGAACGTCACCGATATCGAGAACCAGGAATACAGCTACCAGATGGGTGTCCACTACATGGACGTGGTGAACGACTGCGAGAAGCTGGGTGACTACGTGGTGAACGTGGTTGAGGCGCACGCCAACAAGAAGTTCCCGGAACAATAATTTACCCCCCCTAAAAAGAAAAAACTTCCCGGAGTTTTCCGGGAAGTTTTTAGTTATAGGAGAGATTACCTTAGAGAGAAGTCTTGAACGTCCTGGTTCCGACCTTCACGATGTACACGCCCTTGGCTCCGGTGTAGACCTTCTGTACGCATCCGATGCCGCGGGTCGTACGGACGACATGGCCGAGGCTGTTGAACACGGTGATGGACTTGCCTTGTGCGTTGTTGACCATGATGTAGTTGTCAGCAGACCTGTAGACGGAAACTGCAAGCAGGCTCGGATCTTCGGGCAAAGCATCGGTGGAGGAGCTCATGAAGCCCATGCTAGAAGAAGAACGGCCAACTCTGCTGGAAGAAGACCTGCCAAAGCCGCCGCTGCTGGAGGATTTCACGACATCAGCCGAAGAAGCGATGACGCTGGAAGAAGATTCCGGAGAGGGACCCGAGCCTTCGCCCGCGATGACGATTTCGCCCGCGTTCGGGACGGCATCGAAGTACACGTAGCCGCCGTTAATCTTGGATTCAAGCTTGGCGCCCGCCTGCGTCACGTTGGCGGTGGAACCGCTGTACTTGACGCGCAGGGAGAGCGGGTAGTCATAATTGGAAACGTTGTCCTTGATGTTGTGGGTCAGCTGGACCGTGATGGTGCTACCGCTAGAGGAAGCCTGGGCCTTCGATGCCTTGCGTTCCTTGATGTACATGGCGACATGGCCCATCGGAGCCACCCAGATGTCCTTGTCGTTCTGCTGGGCGTACTTGAGGGCATCTTCAATGAGGCCGATGTCCGTTGGCGAGTAGTTGGCGTTGCCGTTGTTCTTGCCTGAGAAACCGTGCGTGAGGAATGAAACCCAACTGTTGCTGCTGACGACGGATCCCATGGGCCCCTTAAAGTCGTTGGAGCCGTTGGGGCCTGTCATGATTGCGGGAACTCGGGCCCAGTTGGACGGACCGTCTTTACCCACTATGCTATTGCCGGAATTACAGATTCGGCCAACGATGTAGTTCTGGAGAACCGCACTTTCGTTGGGAACGTTACAGTTCGGGTAGGCGAGCGTGATGATGCCGTACTTCTGCTGGATCTTGCCTGCGATAGCTTGCTTCGAAGAAGCTTCTTCGCCGCTCATGTTCTGGCCGTGGGTGTTGCTGTGGCTTGCGATCTCGTGACCATTCTTGGCCATGTTGCCGAAACCGCTCCAGTCGGGGCTCCAGTTCACTACCAGGTTGAAGGTGGCCTTGTATCCGTACTTGTCGAACAACGGACCCGCATCGCTCACATGACTCGGTGCGCCGTCGTCAAACGTGAAAGAAACGGCGCCCTTGCGGAAACCGGACCAGGTGCCGATTTCGACGTCCTGAGCGAAAGCGGAACCCGCTACGAATAGTCCTACCGCAGATGCGGCAAAAATCATTTTTTTCATAAGAATGCACTCCATAAACATGTTTATGTCTTTAAATTATGTTTTTGTGGGATTTATTGCTTATGCGCCAAAGCGTTTCCGTTGTATAGGTTTGCAACGGAGAAATTCCGTTTTTGGCTCAAAAAAGGCTATTTTGGCCACTGTTGTTAAATTTTTACAGCAACTGTGTGTGTCAAGGCGGGCCCGCTAGACCCGCCAAGTGAATTGGAACAGCGCATCCTCTCGATGACCATGCAAGACGGCCTCATCGGCCCCGAAATCGCCGAGATGATGGGCTGGTAGGATTTTCTCCCTAATCGCCAGTAAATACCGGGCGGACTGCGAAACCGTATCTAATCGCCCCGCCATTAGTATTAAAGTTTGATGGTACAAAAGATCCGGCTTTATCAAACCTATAGCCATGAGAATTGTTGACAAAGCCTGTTTCGTTATAGTAGCCCGCTTTAGGGAGGGCGATTTCGGTCTTGTGGATAGGGTCGATATGGTTATAGCAAACGGTGTGGTGGTCGATAATCGTCTCTGTAGTGGCTCCTCCATAGTATCGGTAAAGGTATAAGTGCCATATTTCGTCATATCTCGGTAATCTCCATTTCCCGCCCAGCTTGGCCCGGGCGATGTCGTAGGCATCGTTGCCAGCTATATCGCTACTATTGATTACCTCCTCCAAGTAGAAGTATCCGCTTGTGTCCCCATGGACGAACAGGTCCAAGGTATCGGCTTCGATATCGTAGTACATTTCGTTGTGGTACTTGACGCGTGCTCCCTTCGAAATTATTCCGGGGGACGCAGGGACTACGCCTTCGTAGTTGCCTTCGCCTTTCTTGATTAAAAGCAGGTTGGCCTTGGCAAAATAGATTGGTTTTACGCTGACAATATTGGTGTCGCTGTCATAGGTGGTATCATTTGCCCCTATGTAGACGCCCTCGATTCCTTTTTCGGTGGCGGTCAGGGGGTAGAGGACTTCGTTCAGGCAAACTTTCTGCAAGGTGTCATAGGCGGTACCGCCGCATTCCACCTTGATAGTTCCCCCGTCACAGGTTGCGACTTCCGGGTCGTATTCAGCTTCGCCGCATAGCCTGTAGATGGCGGATTTTCCGGTCTGTCGGTTCCTGAAGCAGAAGGCGGTGTCGGTTGTGTATTTTTTGGAATTGCAAGTTAGGGTGTCTGGTGCCGGTGCCTGCAATATTGAGGATGAATGGGTTTCTTCAGAACTGGATGAAGATGATTCTTCTTTGACGGAAGAACTTTCCGGCTTTGCGGATGACGAGGAATTTCCCGGTTTTACGGATGAGGAAGAATCCTCCGACTTTATGGAAGAAGAGCTCTTTTCAGAGGATTCCTTTTGACTTGACGAGGAATTTTTTTCATCCTTGCCGCTCGAGATGTTTTCATTTTTGGCGGACGAAGAGGCGTCTTCTTTGCCGCTTGAAACTTTTTCTTCTTTGGTGGACGGGGAACTATCGTCCTTGTCGGTTGACACGGACCATACGACTCTCGTGGAGTCCCCGCAGGTGATTCTTACCCCGGCATTCCCTGACGCGTTGACGGTGTCTTTCACGTGGCAGGTCCCCTGTTCGGTCTCTTCATCGTGGATGGTGTCGACGGAATCGCCGTTGCAAATGATGTCGAAGCCTTCGTCGGCTTCCTTTACGGTGCAGCCGGAATCAACTTGGGCCGAATCTTTTGGGGGAGTGATTTCGGCGGTGTTGGGTGAGTCGTTTTTCGACGCGCTTGTGGAGGAATCGTCGCCGCAGGCAACGAAAAAGAACAGGGCGCAGGTCCCGGCCAAGAGGGCGATTTTTTTCATGTGGCGGTCTCCTTAGAGGATTATTCGTTGTAAAAATAAATCAACAAGGGGCGGGAGTCAAGAAAAAAGAATGGTAACCAAAATTTTCTGGAACATTTTCCGTCATTTTTCCGTTTTAAGAGTGTAGGGACTCTGGTTTTGGGATGTCCTTAAAAAAGGAAAAAGGTAATGCAATTCTACATATTGACAATATGTAGCCAATTGGCTACATTTAGGAGGGGGGGGGGATCGTCTTAAAAAGGACTAAAGTTTATGACCGTTGGTTTAATAAACTGAAAGATGTCCGAGCGCAAGCAAAGATTGTATATAGGACAGAACAGATCAAAAACGGAATCTTTGGTGATTTCAAGTATATTTCTGATGGAATTTTTGAATCGCGAATTCATTATGGACCAGGGTATCGGATTTATTATACAAAAGAAGGTGATACGGTCGTTCTATTACTAATCGGCGGCGACAAGTCAACTCAACAGAAAGACATTGAAAAGGCGAAGGAGGTAAAAAATGCGAAAAGATGATGCGGAAATATCGGATTATGACGTAGCCGATTATCTAAAAACGGAAATAGAGGTTCGCTACTTCTTGGAAGAAATCCTGAATGCTAACGACCCTAAGCTGTTGCAGATGGCGCTTGGCGATGTGGCGCGCTCGGCCGGCATGGCAAAGATTGCGAAAAAGGCCGGCTTGAACCGCGAAAGCCTTTACAAGGCTTTGAAAGAAGAAGCGCATCCCCGTTTCGAGACGGTTATGCGCGTATTTAATGCCATGGGTATGAAACTTTCACTCACGCCCTACGTTGCAGAAAAGCCTGCGAAGTATTCGACAAAAAAAGAACCGAAAACAAAAAAGGGCGATGTTTTTATTCCTTCGTCTTCTCGAGCTTCACGAAGAACTTCTTCGTCTCGCGGGCGACAATGCCGGAAAGCAAAATCAGTGCCACGAGGTTCGGGAAGGCCATGAGCCCGTTGAAGATGTCGGCGCTCGTCCACACGGCGCTTACCGTGAGGTAGGGGCCGATGAACACGGCTGCCACGTAGAGCCAGCGGAAGGCGAGGATGGCGTTTTTCTTGCCGCGTCCGATAAGGTATTCCAGGCAGCGTTCGGAGTAGTAGGCCCAGCCGAGGACGGTGGTGAACGCGAAGAACACGAGCGCCACGGTAAGGACGTAGGGTGCGATGCTTGCGCCGGCGGGGAGGTTCGAAAGTCCGCGGGTGAACGCTTCCATGGTGATGTTTACGCCCTGGAGCCCGAGTTCCGGAGTCCATGCGCCGGTGACCACGATGGCGAGGCCCGTCATGGAGCAGATGACGATGGTGTCGATGAAGGTGCCCGTCATGCACACAAGACCCTGGCGAACCGGTTCCTTTGTCTTGGCTGCTGCGGCGGCAATCGGGGCCGAACCGAGGCCTGCCTCGTTGCTGAAGATGCCGCGGGCGATACCCTTCTGCATCGCGATGAAGATGGTGCCTACCACGCCGCCCGTGACGGCGCTCGGGTTGAACGCCGCGCGGATGATGGTCTCGATGGCGGTCGAGATGTTCGAGAAGTTGAATCCGAGAATCAGCAGGCAGAAGATGATGTAGAAGATAGCCATGAACGGCACGATGTAGAGCGCAACTTTAGCGATGCGCTTGAGACCGCCGATGATGACGCTCGCGGTGAATGCCGCGCAGAGCAGGCCCGCGATGGCGGTGGAGTACGAGACGGAGTTGCCGCCGATGTTCACGAATTCACCCGTGGGGATGACGGTCGCGACGGCCGAGGTGATGCCGTTCACCTGCGTGATGGTACCGATGCCGAGCAGGCCCGCGAGTACGCCGAACACGGCGAACAGCACGGCGAGCCACTTGAGGTTGAGCCCGAAGCGCTCCTTGATGCCGGTCTCGATGTAGTAGAAGGGGCCGCCCAATACCTTGCCGTCGCTTGCAACTTTGCGGTACTTGACCGCGAGCAGGCCTTCGGAGTACTTGGTGGCCATGCCGAAGAAGGCGGCGACTTCCATCCAGAAGAGCGCGCCCGGGCCGCCCGTGCCGATGGCGGTCGCGACGCCCACGATGTTACCCGTGCCGACGGTCGCTGCGAGCGCGGTGCAGAGAGCCGCGAAGCTCGAGACTTCGCCTTCGCCTTCCTTTTCGCTGTGGAGCATGTAGCGAAGCGCGTTGCCGAGGTTTGTCACCTGCAAGACGCCGAGGCGGCTCGTGAGCAGGATGCCTACGAAGAGGACGATTCCGATGAGGGGAATGCCCCACACGTAACCGTCAACAGTATCGAGAAATGCGTTTAAAGCGTCCATTTAGAAATCCTTGTAACTCGTTGATGGTCAAAAAGATAGTTAAAATACGGAGGCGCTCTCTTGAATTTGGACCAAAATGAGCGAAGAAATAGGTCGCCTACAAGAAAATTGCTATTTTTTGACACGAAAAAAATAAAAAAAGAGGATTTTATGAGTGAAATTTCTGCTACCCGTCCTGTCCGTGTCCGTTTTGCCCCGAGCCCCACGGGCTACCTGCATGTGGGCGGTGCCCGTACGGCCATCTACAACTATTTCTTTGCCAAGCACATGGGCGGGACGTTCTACCTGCGTATCGAGGATACCGACCGCAAGCGCTATAACGAGACTGCCCTGCACGACTTGATGCGCGACTTGAAGTGGTTGGGCCTGCAGTGGGACGAAGGTCCGGGTTGCGAAGGAGACTGCGGTCCGTATTTCCAGAGCGAGCGCCTCGACATCTACCACCGCGAAATCAAGAAGCTGCTGGATGCGGGCTGCGCCTACTACTGCTTCTGCACCGAAGAGCGCCTGCAGGAAGTCCGCGCCGAACAGGAAAAGTCTCATGTGCCGGTCACGGGTTACGACCGCCACTGCCGTAACATTAGCCGCGAAGAAGCCGAAGCCCGCATTGCCGCCGGCGAAAAGGCTGTGATCCGCTTCAAGGTACCCGAAACGGGCGTCACCGAATTCGACGACATGATCCGCGGCCATATCAGTTACCAGAACGAACTTCTGGACGATCTTGTGCTCATCAAGCGCGACGGTTATCCGACTTACCATTTTGCAAGCGTCGTGGACGACCACCTGATGGGCACGACGCACGTGCTCCGCGGCGACGAATGGATCAGCTCTACGCCAAAGCACGAACTCCTGTACAAGGCCTTCGGCTGGCAGCCGCCCGTATGGTGCCACCTGCCGGTGATTCTCGACAAGAACGGCGGTAAGCTTTCTAAGCGCAAGGGTGCCGCCTCCGTGGGTGACTTCCGCGACCTCGGCTACCTGCCCGAAACTCTCGTGAACTACCTCGCGCTCCTCGGCTGGAACCCGGGCGACGACCGCGAAGTCATGACCATCAAGGAAATGGTGGAAAGCTTTACGCTCGAACGCATCAACCCCAAGTCTGCTAGCTTCGACGAAAAGAAGCTGCAGTGGATGAACGGCCAGCACATCCACATGTGCGACGACGCTTTCCTCAAGGGCATTATGAAGGAAGGCCTTGCCGCCAAGGGCATCGACCTTTCCAACGAGCCGGAAGCTCGCCTCGACGAAATCGTGAAGCAATTGAAACCGCGTGCCCACTTCGTGCAGGACTTGGCCGAGATGGCCGTGTACTTCTTCGTGGCTCCGACAACGTACGACGAGAAGGGCGTCAAGAAGCACTTCGGCGAAGGCTCCAAGGAAGTGGCGACGCTCGTGCGCGACATGCTCGCCTCCATCGATGATTTCAAGACCCCGGTGATCGAGAAGGGTTTCTATGACCTCGCCGAACGTTGCGGCCACAAGGTCGGTGAACTCGTCGGTGCCCCGCGTCTCGCTGTTTCCGGCGTTACCGCTGGCCCGGGCCTCTGGGAAATGTTCGAAATCATCGGAAAGGAAGAAGTGCTCCGCCGCATCGACGTCGCAATGCCGCTGATGAAATAGTGTCCTCTTTCGTCTTTCGTCTAAACAATGCGCAAACAGTTCCCACATAGGCTATATACGCAGAAACTTTTCTGCAGAAATTGCCGGGCCGTGACAAAGCATGGCCTGTACGCGAAGGAACCGTATTCGACTTACGGCGGCATGGCTCCGCATATTCCGTTGCTGTGCCGTTGCGACGAATGCGACACCACGTTCGTGGCGTTTTCTCATGAATTCACGATAGGCCGAGGTGCGAAGGGAACGGAATATACCAAGATTCACGGAAAGAACCGTATCATCCCGGGTAACTGGCTGTACTTCAAGAACAAGGTGAAACCGGGAATCGTCAAGAGCTGTTTTCAGAGCGAAGACAAGGAAGTCTTCCTTGTCAGTTACGATGGCGCTCCTCCCGAAAAAATAGAGTGCCCCAAGGTCGTTATCCAGAACGAGGAGGCTCCGGAAGGCTATAGGCTCGTGCCCGCGCAGACGGCCCATGTACTTATCGGAGACCATGTGTACCACGCCATCCGCAACCAGTTCGGTATCGCAGTGGGCCTGGTGAGTGACGCCGGCAAGGATAAGCTGGCCGTTCTCCTGGACGATAATTCGCTGCTGTTCATTACGATCCCCCAGTCCATGCAGAATGTGCCGAACGCGACGCTTTCAGAATACGTACGCCAGAAGTTGCTGCTGCTGTTCCCGGAAGACGCTCCCCGCGTTCTTGTCACCGTGGGGCAGGGGATTGTGTACTTGGACGGCATCGTGCGTAGCCTTGCCGTAAAGCGGGCGCTGAGCGCCTGCGTTAACAACATGCCGAAGGTTCGCGGCTGTGTCGATTTCTTGCGCGTGCAGATGGAAACGTACATTTCGGACGAGAGGCTGGAAGGTTCCATCTGGCGCCTGCTGGATATGCCCGCGTTCAAGATTTTTGACTATAGGGTCGAAGTAAAGGACAGCAAGGCGAACGTGACATTGAGCTGTTTCGAGTCGAATTTCCCGAAGGATCTCGAAAAGCGCATTGCCGACTTGCCCGGTTTGCAGGATCTTTCGCTTTCCATCACGCGGTTCCCGGAAAGTTCTTCCGATAGCCAGGTGATGTGTCGCGTTATCGAAAAGGAACTGGCGGAAAATACCCGTTTGTCCGGAGCCGTAATCCGCCTGAACTATTTTAACAACAAGTATGTGATGGAGGGCCGCGTATCCAACTCGTTCCAGAAACAGTGGGCGCTTATCAATGCCGTCAAGATGATGCGGACGCCGTCGATAGACAACAGGCTTAGGGTGATTCAATAAGGAGCTGTTATGGCAGGATATCAGAAGATAAATACCGTCAAGGATTTGTTGAAAAAAGAGATGACCGTGAACCAGCTGGCCGTGGCTATTGGTCGCGGACCGCGCACCATATTCCGGTACCTGGAACTTCTCCGTAACGAGAACTGCGGACTTCGCAGCCACAAGAAAGAGGGCGAGACGGTATGGGTAATCCAGCCCGAAGAGCAGACAAATTTCAACCAGAGCATTGTCAAACAGCTCGAGAAGGTCAAGAAGAACATTCCCGAGACGTCTCCGGCCGAAATCAAGAACCGCAAGCTTCTGAACAAGTTGATTGAATCCCTGCAGATGACGAATCCCGACGAGTTTAAGCCCGAAGCCATCACGACGGACCGAGACCTTGTTCTGGATTACGGACCGTTCAGCGACAATGCGATTCAAGATTCGATGGTGAACAAGATTCTCGATGCCATCCACAAAAAACTCAAGTTGCGCATCTCCTATACGCGCGTCCACGACGAGGATCGGACCGAAACGCTCGAAGTCAGTCCGGTCAAGGTTATCATGCGTATCGATACGCTCTACTTGGTCGCTGCCGACAGCGATTTTGGCAAGACGGGGGTGTTCAAGAACTTTTTGGTAGAAAACATCTCGAATGTATCGATGACGAACAAGCCTGTCGAACCGGGACTTGTGTTCGATGCGGCGACGCATTACAAGTTCACGTTCGGGAAATATACGACTACGGAACCCCCGCAAGAAGTGTCTCTGCTCGTGAAGAACGACTGGCTCAAGAACCAATTCAAGAAATCGCATTTCAATCCGGTTGTGCAATTGCGCAAGGACAGGAACAAGAATACCGTCGTGGATATGAAAATCCGCATCACCCCGGATTTCAAGACGTACCTTTTGGGCATTCTCCCGGATGTCGAGATTCTGAAACCGGCGTCGCTCAAGGCGGATATGCTCAAGTTGGTTAAAGAGGCGTTGAAGTCCCTGCAAGGCTGATAATGGAACATTCCCTTTCCGATTATAATTTTGAATTTCCTCCGGAACTGATTGCGTCCCGCACGGCGGGCAAGGGCAAGACGCGAATACTGCATTGCCCCAAGGACGGCGGGCCACGCCGCATTTTAAAGGCTCCCGAGATTGTAGAACTTTTCAATCCTGGCGACTGCCTGGTGGTGAACAACACGAAGGTGATTCCCGCGCGCCTCTATGGCCATACGTTGCACGGCGGCGAAGTTGAAACTCTGCTTGTGCAGGCCCTGATTCCTGCCGATACGGGCGAGGCGCGTTACGAGGCGCAGGTCCGTCCGGGAAAGGCTTTCAAAATCGGTCGCGAGCTGGAAATCGCCGGCGTCAAGGCGGTAGTCGAAGAAATCAAGGAAGACGGTGCCCGCGTGCTGCGCTTTGCGGTGACTCCCGTGGAACTGGAATCGGTGATGAACCGCGAAGGCCATGTGCCGCTGCCGCCCTACATCAACCGCCCTGATGACGAAAGCGACAAGCTTGCCTACCAGACCATCTTCGCGAAGTATTCCGGCGCAGTGGCCGCCCCGACGGCGAGCCTGCACTTTAGCGAGCAGATGCTTGAAGACTTGAAAGCGAAGGGCGTGCATGTGGCTGAGGTCACCCTGCATGTTGGGCCGGGTACGTTCCAGAACATCTCGGTGGAAGATTTTACGCAGCACAAGATGCACGGCGAGCATTACGAACTCACGGCCGAAAACGCAGACATCATCAACAAGGCGAAGGCGGCCGGCGGCCGCATTGTAACGGTGGGCACCACGAGTACCCGCGTGGTGGAAACTATCGCCGACGACAACGGAATCGTGAAGGCGCAAAGCGGCGTGACGCACGCGTTCTTCTATCCCGGATACCGCTACAAGATCGTGGATGGCCTGCTTACGAACTTCCACTGGCCTAAGAGCAGCCTCATCTTGCTCGTGTCCGCGTTCTATGGCCGCGAAAATACGCTCGAGGCCTACAAGATGGCTGTCGAGAACAAGATGAAGCTGTTCAGCTACGGCGACGGCATGCTGATTCTCTAGAAAGATCCGCCGCCGGAAAGTCTCTAGCTATTTGAAGCCTTTTCCAGAAGCTTTTTAGCCTGCACGGCGATGATGTCGTTGTCCGCCAGTTGCAGGACTTTTTTCAGACGGATACAGCCTTCTTCGGGATTCATGTTCCGGTTGATGCGAATTTCGCCGATGCTGTAGAGAGCCCTGCGGGCAAGCGTCGCATTCTTCTCGGTCGTAAGTCCTTTTTCAAGCATCGTGAGTGCCGCCTCGAAACAACTCTTGGCCTTGGCGGTTTCGCCCCATTCCAGCCATTGCTCGCTGGCGACGTCTATGTACAGGTCCGGACTCGCCATGCGTTCGGCAAGCGTATTGATTTCCTGGATGTCAGGCGGGTATTCCTGCAATAGCGATGTCATCGCCTGGCCCAGCAGTTGCCTTGCGGCGGGGAAGGCTCCCTTGGACGCTTCCTGGAAACCTTCGTTGATCTGCTGGCGGGTTTTCTTGATGCGTTCGGCCTGCAGGTTCCTTGTGGCGTTCTTGCGGCGACGTTCCTCGACGGCTTCGGCACGCAGTTCGCTGAAACTCTTTTTGCGGTTCGGGACGTTCTTGCCCGCGGCGCATCCCAGGCCGAAGAACAGGAGCGATGTCAATGCCACGGCCCCGAAGATGCCTCCGTTCACGAATATGTTCACGACGATGTCTGCGACGACTCCTGCGATGGCGGCAAGGCGGACCTTGTCCGGGACGCTGTCCTTGCGCAAGCCGAATGCGGTACCGCCCAGCAGGAATGCTAGGACGGGACTCATGCCCATGAGACGTTCCGTGGCGTAGTGGTCAAAGAAGCTTGTCCCGGTCAGGAAATCCACGACGAATCCCCCGGCAAAGATGCCGGCAATGACAAAGCCGATGGTCACGAGGGCGCCCCACCGCATGGAAAGCTGTATGTAGGCGAAGGGGAACAGGACCATGAAGAGGATAAAGCTGAGGATTCCCGGTGAAAGCAGCCAGCAGGTGAGCATGCGTTCGTACTCGGCTTCCTTGGGAACGTAGGCGAGTCCGTAACGCGGCTGCTTGTCGGTATAGCGCTTGATCCACTTGTCGCGTTCAAACGTGAAGTGCCTTTCGTCGGGGTAAATCTTGTGTTCCTGGATGTACTGTTCCTTGCCGCCGCCGATTTCCCACCATTCGCGGAATTCCTTTTTCATCTCCTCGATGCGGTCTTCGACGATGAACGTGTGGTTCTGTTTCAGGTAGCGTTCACGGAACTGCTCGAACTCGTCGGCTTTCGTTTTTTCGTCGGCCTTGAGCCCGACGGCGATAAACGAGGCGGCTCCTTCTTCTTCCCACCACTTGTCGAATATCTTGACGATATGGCGTTCGCGGTTGTTCTGCTTGATTGTCGGCGAAAGTGCCGAGACGGCGTTGAAAACGCCGATGCCAATCACCAGGGCGAAGATGATATAGTAATGCACCTTCACATGCTTCAGGAAGCGTAGGATTCGTCTCTTGTTCATTATCGCCTCTCGTATTCGCGCAATTGGTTCCACAAGAAGTCCGTGTTCACGTCGCGGTAGCCCAGCGCGTTCACCTTCTCGCGGAGCTTGTGCGCCATGTCGAACAGGTTCGGGCAGTTCTGCATGCGCTCGAAGCTGTCGAAAATCGTGAGCGAGTCGATCCACTGCGTGAGCTCCGGGAACCGGCTGTCTTCGAAACGGTTCTCGCGACCCGTCTTGATGTATTCCAGGTAGCGGTCCGTAATGCGGTGGCCGTCTTCCATGAAGATGTCCATTGCCTTCGGGAACAGCTTGTAGCCCGTAAGGTATTCGTGCATGATGATGCCGAAGCTGAAGTAGTCAACGGAATACGAGAGGTTCTCTCCCATGATGGCCTGCTCGGGTGCACTGTAGCAGGGCGTCAACTGGCCGCCGTATTCGTTGACCGTCTCGCGCAGCTTGGCCTGGGCGTAGCCGAAGTCGCAGATGAGGATCTTGTGGTTGTTCTTGTGCAGCGGGTTCTGGCACAGCAACAGGTTCTTGGGTTTCAGGTCCTTGTGGATGACCTGGTAGTAGTGCAGCTGGCTGATGGTGTTCGCAAGGTAGGCGAGCTTGGCCGCGCGGTGGAGCACCTCGTCGTCGGAGAGGTTCGTCTTGAACATCCTGTCGAGCGAACATCCCTTGATGAATTCCATCTTCAGGTAGGGGTGCCTTCCGGCGATGCCTCCGCCAAAGCTCTGCACCACGCCTTCGATGTTCGTGGCGCGCACCAGGTTGTTGATGCGAATTTCGTCCTGAAACGCGCTCAGGAGCATGTTGAGACGGTGGAGCCTGTTCTTGCCGGGCGGTGCCCAGAACTTGCATATCTTTACGACAATTTCGCGCTTGCCGTATTGGTGGTCGACATTCGGGTGCTCAATCCAGAAGTTGGCGCGGTAGAGGTTGTTGGTGCCTTCCTGGGTCAGCGGCTCGATAAGCTCTATACGTTCCATGGCGCCGTTGTGCAGGAATTCCGGGTTCTGGTCGAACCACCTCTGGTATTCTTCCTTGCTGTAATTGGGGCGCAGGGCCAGGTCTCGAGAAACCCGGTCCAGCGTCTCTGCTAATAAGTTTCGTAACATGCGCCAAATTTAGGAAATGTGGGTTATTTCCGGTGCCAGTCCAGGGCGCCGGATTCCTTGTCCTGCTTTTCGAGCGTCGCCGTAATAAACTTGTATGCTTCGTCTACCGTGTCGCAGAACTTGAACAGGTTCAGGTCTTCCTTGTTGATCATGCCCGTCTCGGCGAGGTATTCCCAGTTGAGCACCTTCTTCCAGAACTTGGAGTCGAAGATGACGACCGGCATCTGCTGGGCGTACTTGTCGGTCTGGATGAGCGTGAGCATCTCGAACATCTCGTCGAGCGTGCCGAAGCCTCCCGGGAACACCACCAGGGCGCGCGCCTTCTTGAGGAACCAGTACTTGCGCACGAAGAAGTAGCGGAACTGCATGTTCAGCGCGTCGTCGATGTAGGGATTCGGGTGCTGTTCGAAGGGCAGCTTGATGTTGAGGCCTATGGACGGCGTACCCACGTCGCTTGCCCCGCGGTTTCCCGCTTCCATGATGCCCGGACCGCCGCCGGTCATGATGGCGTAGCCTTCGTGGCGCTTGTTGGCCCACTTGCCTATTTTGGCACCCAGTTCCCTGGCCGCATTGTAGGAGCCCGCTACCTTCTCGAGGCGGTCGAGGCGTGCGAGTTCCTTCTTGTCCTTGCAGCCCTTGCGGCGCTTTTTGATTTCGTCGGGGGGCAGCGTACGTGCCGAACCGAAGAATACGATGGTGTTTTCGATATCTTCCTGCTCAAAGACTTGCTGTGGGGCGAAAAATTCCGAGAGGATGCGCAGCGGGCGTCCGGCTTCGCTGTCCATAAATTCGTCGTTGTGGTAGAACATCATTCCCGGGGCGGGGCGGAGTTTCTTTTTTGTAACCATGGTCGGGGTTCCTTGCTTTAGGATAGGGGTTTTCAATAATCCTTTATAATATATGCTCCATTTCGTAAAATTGTGAGAAAAAAATGTTTCCAATCATCTTATTTGGAATAAAAAACTTTATATTTATGGCATGCTAGTAAAAATTTGGACCGACAGCTTTATTATCACGGGCGAAATCGATACGCTCCGTGACGAACGTCTCACCGACTATATCCGCGAGAACAAGGACTTTATCGCCGTGACCCAGGTGAAGGTCAGCGACCGTGCCGAGAAGGACCTGTTCCGTACCCACTTCCTCAACGTGAGTACGAACCACATCGAGATTATTCTCCCGGCAGAATAACCTGCCCGCGCCATTCCGGCTTTTAATCGTCAGCCCTGCCTCCGGGTGGGGTTCTTTTTTTACGGCACAAAAAAAGACCGCTCCCTAGGGAACGGTCTGATTTCTTTGCAATCTGTCGATTACATGAAGAACCAGCCGAAGCTGATGCCGGCCTTGATACCGACATCCATGCGGTTGAGTTCTTCCTTGTTGCCTTCGGGATCCTTGCCTTCTTCACCGGGCAGTTCGAAGCCGAGGCCGACGCTACCGGTGATGAAGAAGTTGTCGGTAACAGGAGCGTGGGCATTGAACATTACGCCGAACATGACGGCGCTGGCGCTTTCCTTGTTTCCTTCATTGTCAGTGCGTTCGCCTGCACTGGCATACATGAAGTCTGCGCTGACAGAAGTCGGCAGAAGCGGGGTCGGCAGGAAGTAGTCGAACTGGGCGCCGAATGCAATGGCGGTGTAATCGTCTCCGAGATCAACATCAGCTCCTTCAGGCGGAGTGTAGGTAGATTCGCCGTGGTGGGCAAAGCCGAACTTGGCGGTAATCATGATTTCCGGTGTAACCTTAAACATGACGCCCAAGTAGTTGAAGTCGCCGATGAAGTACCCAGGAGTGAGGTCAATGATATTGTTTTGGTCGAGACCAACGGTGATGCCGAGGAAGCCCGAACCATCGCCATCAGAAGACTTTTTCTTCTTCTTCTCCTTCTTGGCCTTCTTCGGGGCAGGAGCGGCTTCTTCTTCCTCATCTTCAACAGCCGGAGCCGGCTTCACGGCTTCGGTGGTTTCTTCTTCTTCGTATTCGTCTTCGTCGTCTTGGGCATAGCTGTAGCTGCACAGGGCAAGTGCCGTAATGGCGGCAAGGAACATTTTTTTCATATATAGAACTCCTTAATAATTAAGATTGACTCTAATATAGCTCAATAATCCGAAAAAAGATTAAATCTCCCCAAAAATTTACCATTCGATGCCGATTTTGGCGATTAAGAAGCGCCTGGCGGCCTCGTCAAGCTTGGCCGGGTCGATTTCCATGCCCAGAATTCCGGCGTAAATCACGAACGGGCTTGCCGTGGCGCCCTGGTCGTTGCACTTGACTTTTACGAACATGTTCCCGTTCTGGATGTCGAGGTCGAGAATTTGTTCGTTCAGGTCGATTTCCTGCCCGCGGTGGTTCTTGACTACGGGGAAGGTCTTCGTGCGGAACTTCTCCATGAGTCCGTCGGGGATGCTTTCGGGCGTATGGCGGTACACCATCGCCTTCGGAAAATGCTTGCTGAGCTTTTCCTTCAGGGGCTCGATGTTCACGATTTCCATGCCACGCGGAAATGGCGCCGAAAGCTGCGTCATGAGCTTCGGAAGGTTCTCGGGCGAGATGTCGAGCTTCTGTAGCAGGTCCACGCTGATGATTTCGCAATAGGTCTCGAGGCCGAGCGGGAGTGCGCCCATGTTCGAGATGCGCGGCTTGGGGCTGAACCCTTCGCTGAACTTTACGGGGATGCCCGCGCATAGGAACGTGCGCTCGAAAAAGCTGAGCATGTTGTGGTGGGGCAAGAAGCGGCTGAGGCCGGTCTTCTTGAAGGTAATCTTGTAGCTGAAGCTGTCCTTCTGCTTGGGGCGGCGGTCAATGACCAGCTGCTTGATTTCTTCGGGGGTACGGCTCGGGGCCTTGTGGCGCACGGGGTCGTCGGCGAGCTTGATTTCTTTGCCGAAACCGGGGATGCCGCATTTTTGGCAGTCGCCCCACTTGCAGTTCGGGACGGGCGCGCTGTTCGGGTCGAACGCCTTCTCCCATTCGCGACGCAGGTACTGTTTGCTTGTTCCCGCATGGATAAAGTCCCACGGGAAGACTTCTTCCTTTTCGCGCTCGCGGTATACCCAGCTTGTGTCGTAGCCGCATTTTTCCCACACGCCGAGCCACTTGGAAAAATCGAACCGGTAGGCGTCGCTTTCGAAGATGATTCCCTGCTTGTACGCCTCGTATATGACGGGCGCGAGGCTCCTGTCGGCGCGGCTGTACACGGCTTCGAGGAAGCTTGTTTCCCAGGCGGCCCAGTTGATCTTGACGTTCGGGTGCTTGAAGAACTTCTCGCGCACAAAACGGATGTGCTTGAGCGCGGTCTCCTTGTCCATGAAGGGCGCCCACTGCAGCCCCGTAAACGACTTGGGGATGAGGATGCCGATGCTTACCGCAATCTGGATTCCGCGGTTGTACTTGCGCCCGATGTGCACGAGGTTGAAGATGAGGTCGCAGAACGCCTGCATGTCGTCGAGGTTCTCGGTCGGGAAACCGATCATCGTGTAGAGCTTGATCTTGTTGAACCCGCTGCTGAACGCGTGTTCTGCCGCATCGTACATGTCCTGGTCGCTGATGGTCTTGTTGATCATCTTGCGGATGCGTTCGGAGCCTGTCTCGGGAGCGAAGGTGGCGCTGCGGCCTCCCTTCAATGCGGCAATCTTCCCGGCGAGCGTCTGGCCGAAGCTGTTTACGCGGATGCTCGGGAGGCTCACGTCCACGGTGTCGAAGAACGGGTCGTCGATGATGGAATCGGTGAGGGCTTCCACCGGTTTGTAGTCGGCGGTAGAAAGGCTCAAGAGCCCGAGTTCACGTTCGCCCGTGGCCTTGATGCCCGCCTTCGCGATGTCCAGGACGTCGTCGGGATCGAGTTCGCGGCAGGGCCTGTACCAGATGCCCGCCTGGCAGAATCGGCAACCCTGTGCGCAGCCGCGCATGACTTCCACGCTGAAGCGGTTGTGCACGAGCTGCATGTTCGCGATCAGGTTCTTGATGGGGTAGTCCTTCGGGTCCATCTGCGGGATGAACAGGCGGCGGACCCCGTTCGTGTTCTCGTAGCTCCCCTTTGCGGGCTCCACCGGCACGAGCATGCCGAATTCGTTCTTTACCACGGGGCGGAGCGTCGGTACGTAAACGCCGTCTATTTTAGACAAATTAGCGAGAATTTCTTTTCGCGGGAGGCCCGCCTTGCGCCCTTCGCCTACGCAGCGCAAGAGTTCGATCATCACCTTCTCGCCGTCGCCTATCATGAATGCGTCGAAAAAGTCTGCCACCGGTTCGGGGTTCGCCATCGCGGGCCCGCCCGCGACCACGATAGGGTCGCTTTCCTGGCGGTCCTTCTGCCAGGCGGGAATGCGCGAAAGTTCCAGTACGTAGGGCACGTTGGTGAAGTTCAGCTCGGTTTGCAGCGTAATCCCGATGACGTCGAATTCGTTTACCGGCGTGTAGCTTGCGTGCGTATACAGCGGAATATCGTACTTCTTCATTTCGCGGGCCATGTCGTCCCACGGGGCAAAGGCGACTTCGCAGAGCATGTCGGGTTCGCGGTTCACCACATGGTACAATATGCGCATGCCGTTGTTGCTCATGCCTATTTCGTAGGTGTCCGGGAAAACGAACGCCATGCGGGCGAGCATCTGGCTATGGTCCTTCACCACGCTGTTCGCCTCGCCGCCCATGTATCTGGCAGGACTTTCAACGGCCGGTAAAGCTAGAGCGATTTTCTCGAGGATGGTCATGGGGGTAAATTTAGTTAATAGTACACTTTTTGCCCCTTTTTTTCCGTGAAAAATTCATTTACTTGAAACACAATCGGTTTTCTTTTCGTAAATTATAGTGTATGAGCATGTTTTCTTACATTGTCTGGTTGTTCTTCTTCTGCGGTGGAGTTGTCGGCACGTACTTCGTTCCCGATGCGAAAATTCCGCTAGAAGGGAAATTCGCCCTTATCGGAGCCTGGGGCGCCGTTCTCGGCTTTATCTACTACAGCGTCGCCAAGCGAAGGGCCCAAGAAGCCGAAGCCGATTTTACGGAAGCCCTCAACGAAATCAAGCAGGCCCCCAAGACCCAGTATGTGCCTGTCGTTCCCTCTGTTGCCGCCGAACCCAAAATTGAATCTCCTATCCCGCCTGTGAAGAACCCGTTCGAAAGTATCTTGCCTCCGGGAGCCATCCCTGCCAGGGAAGCTCTCGCCAAAGCTGCCGCCCCCGCCCCGAAGCCTTCTTTTCCCCTGGAACAGTGGGACGTCTTTTGTAAGGAAATCCTGAAGAATCGCCCGTTCCCCGAAGTTATCGAGTCTCTTGAAAAGGTGTTGCCGCGCCTGTTCCCCGAAGCCGCCGGGATTCTCTATATGTACGGCGATGTCCAGACGGAACTCTGCAAGATTTTCTCGTTCGGCGATTACGTCATCAGCGACGACAAGATTATGCCCATGGAATGCGCGAGCTACAACAAGGGCGAAATCGTGGTGACCGATTACAAGAACGGCAACTTTAGCGGAGGCTGTACGCACCTGCACCACCATCCGCAGGGAATTTCTTTCTGTGCGCCGATTTCGGGCCTTGACGAACATTTCGGAATCCTCACTATCCAGGTGGACAAGCTCCCCGATGGCGAAGATCTCGAATTCTGGAAGGCGAAGGTGAGCATTGTCTCGGCGACGCTCGGCCTCTACGTGGCAAACCAGAACTTGAATATCCGCTTCCAGCAGCACAGTATCCGCGACAGCCTCACGGGGCTTTTCAACAGGCGCTATATGGAAGAAACTCTCCGCCGTGAGATTTTTGCCGCCATGCGCCACAAGACTCCTATCGGCATTATCATGATGTACCCGGACAACGTGCAGCAGATACAGTCGAGCCGTGGACGCCATGCCGTGGACCAGCTCCTTTGGGAACTTGGCCAACGCCTGCCGAACTTCATCCGCAACGAGGACATCCCTTGCCTTTACCATGGTGACGTCTTCTGCGTGATTATGCCGGGTGCCGAACTCAAGATAACTCGCGACCGTGCCGAAAAGATTCGTAACGAAATTTCGCAGTTGCAGATTTCCTATGGCAACGCTATCCTTTCTACGACTTTGAGTCTCGGTGTGTCTGTCCTGCCCGTGCATGCGGTCGATGTAGAGACTCTCATATGTGCTGCGGAAGCTTCCATGCAGATGGCTTCGAACAATGGTGGCAACCAGGTTGTCCTGGCCGATGCCCTGCAGCAGATGTAAAGCGGGAAATGGTTGAAATATGAATCAAGATAAAATTGAGCGCTTTGCGGCGCGTTACGTAAACTTTGTAGAAAAAAGGAAGTGGAAGGCTTTCTTTGTCATTCTTGCCATTCTTGTCGTGAGCCTGATTCCCACGGTGACGAAACTGCAAATCCACACGGATTTGGCGACGCTCTTGCCCGAAGGAACTCCCAGCGTAATCGCCTTGGAAGAATCGTACCACCGCTTCGGCAGCACGGACCGCTTCATGATAGCCATCCAGGCGAAGGATCCGTACCTGGTCGCGCGTCTGCAGGACAGCATCCAGGAGTACATCAACGCGAACTGGCAAGACGATATCATCAGCAAGCCCCAGGTAAAAAATGACAACTCGTTCTTTACGAAGAACGCGCTCATCTACTTGCCGGTTGAACATCTGGAACGCATCCGCGACAACCTTGAAGATATCCAGCTCGAAATAGGCCGCAAGAACGGTCCGCTGGTCGTGGACCTCCTGGCCGATTCTACGACCGAACCTGCCAAGAAAGAACGCGTGTGGTTCGACGCGAACCTGCCGCAGGCGCTGGGCCTTCCCGACGAAGCCGCCGATGCCTTCGAGTCGTTCTTCAAGAAAAAGGATGGTGCCGCCGAAGCCAAGGAAGAGGGCCCCAAGCGCAACTTGCCCAAGGAACTCAAGACGCGCCTCATCGGCGAAGACAAGCATGATTCTACGTTGTTCAATGGCGTCGTCCAGTGCAAGCTTGTACGCCCGTCTACCGATGTGGATTTCGTGAAGCATATCCTGCTCCGTTCCGATACGCTCCTGGCAAAGTTCAATGCGGTCGATTACGGCCAGCCGGTCCTCATGACGGTGGAAGGCTCCTACGAGGGCCTGAACGAAGTGAACGACATCATGAGCGACAGCGCCATCTCGATGATTATCGCTGTCGTGCTCATTTTCTTGATTGTCGCCGTGTTCTTCCGCAGCCCTATCAAGGCTCCGCTCCTGATGCTGGCGCAGGTGTCGCTGGCCTGCTCCCTGGCCATGTGCTTTACCACGCTCTACTACGGCGCCTTGAACCCGTTCACGGTTCTCGTGTCGAGCATTATTCTGGGAATGGGTGTCGACTACTCCATCCACTTCATGGGAACGTGTCAACGCTGCTTTACCGCGTGCGGCGACTTGAAACTCGCCATGGAACAGACCGTGGCAAGGCTTCTGCGCCCGATGTTCCTCGCGGCGCTTACGACTATCGCCGGCCTGCTTTCCCTGCTTATCGCGAAGTTTGTCGGCTTCTACGAGTTCGGCGTGATTTCTGCGGTGGGAATCCTGTTCAGTTTCCTTACGGCAATCTTTGCGATGCCGGTATTCATTTTTGTCGCCGGCGGGCTTCCTCCGCGTCCGCGCAACTCGTTCTTTCCCAAGGCCTGGAGTGACGAGAAGATTGTCGGGTTCTTCAAGCGCGCCGCCATTGTCGGTGCCGTTTTCTCTGTCGTGATGCTCTGCTTCTTGCCGAACCTGGAATTCGAATACAACTTCAGGAACTTGCGCCGTCCGCCCAAGGAGAACGTGGAACAGGTCAAGAAGACCATCAGCACGGGTAACGCGCTTTCTAGCAACCGCAAGAGCTCTACGCCTGCCGCCGTCATGGCGAGCCGTGCGGAACTCCTGGATTCCCTCTACGACACGCTGATGGTGCGCATGCATACGGAACACGATTCCACGCTTCGCAGCTTCCTCACGCTCAAGACGTTCTTGCCTTCACAGGCGGACCAGCAGGCCCGTATGGAAGTCATCGACGAAATCAAGGAGCTTGCCGAAGCCCGCGTGTTCGACCGCGCAACGGGAGAAGATAGCGTGAATATCGCGACGTTGCGCACGCTGGCCGAAGAAGTCGCCCCGTTCACGGTAGATTCCCTGCCGGAATGGGCTGTCGATCTGCTCAAGGAAAAAGACGGCAGTGTCGGCAAGATCGGCTTTATCTATGGACGTTACAACAGTTCCGATGCGCGCGAGGCCGCTGATTGGCAGGACCGTTTTGGCCACTGGGAATTCGGCGGCGAAAAGCTGAAGGTGTTCAGCAGCCAGTTCATCTTGGCCGATGTCGTGCGTGCCGTCAAGTACGATTCCATGCGCATGGCGTTTGTCGTAATCCTTGTCATCATCATCATTCTCGCGTTCTCGTTGCGCAAGCCCAAGCTGGTCGCCATTTCGGCGGGCTCGCTGCTGATCGGACTCTTGTGGAGCGCCGGGTTGCTTGGCCTCATGAACGTGGTTATCGGTCTCGGTCATATCGGCATCTACAATGTGGTTGTCATCCCGGCGGTGCTGGGTCTCGCTATAGACTCTACTATCCATCTCCTTGTAGGCTGGACGCAGGATCCTTCGTTTACGCCGCGTACTCTTGTCGACAACATCGGCCGCCTCGTGATGGCAAGCTCGGTCACTACCGCTGCGGGCTTTGCCGGAGCTCTCGGAGTCGAACACAAGGGACTGCGCACTATTGGCGAACTCGCGACGACGTCGATCCTCGCGTTCCTTGTCGCTTCGCTCGTGTTCACGGTGTTCTTCTCCATCGTGTTCCTCAAGCGCAAGTAGCCGCGATCCCCATTCGTATAAAAAGGAAAAACCCCCTGGCCAGAGGCTAGGGGATTTTTTGGGGGTTAGGAGGAGAACAAAGAGTTCTTGACAATAAGATAGCATTTTTTCGGGGAAAGTGGTAGTATTTTGTGTTAAAAATTTTTAAAGTGTTGAGTTTTTCACAATGCGAAATTTGTAAAATTAGGCTGTTTTTGACAAAAAGTGTGTTGTTGGTGTGTAAAAATTATTTCTAGTGCCGAAAATGCCCATTTGGGCCGTTTGAAGCGGACTGATGTTTTCTTTGGGGGCGGGTATGCCCCTTTCTTTTTTTTTCTACATTTTTTTATATGAAGAAGTTTATTGTCCCCTTAATCCTCCTTGTTTTGACGGCGGGGGTTGTAGCCTATTTGTTTGTGGATATTTCCAAGAGCAAGTCGTCGTTTGACGCTTCCGCGTACTTGGGCATTCGTGCAGAAATCGATTCGTTGGAGATTGTTCTCTGGGAGTCGGCCGACAAGCCCGATGTGCAACTTGCCGTCCGCCAGCAACTGGATTCTTCGTGGGAAGTTTTGAACGCGCTGCGCGCAGGGGCCGCACCTGTCGATGGAGACGATAACGGGACTCCCGGCGAACAGGGACTTTCGAGTGAAAACAAAATGTGGGTGGCCGGCGGTATTGCCGTCATCATCGTCTGCGTCATTTTGCTGATCGCGCTGGGCCACCGCAAGAAGGTTCTCACGCGCAAGATGGAAGCGCTCAAGGCGGAACAGCGTTTCAAGGAACCGAAGAACGGATTCGAAAACGACCCGACCATTCTCGTGCCGCGTCCGCATCCGCAAAAGAAATCCATTATTGACGAAGTTGTCGGCGAGCCGACAATAATGCCGGAACGCGCCCCGGAACAGAAAATAGCCTTCGAAGACGAAAACGGCGTGCCCGAAAACAAGATTCTTTCTGAAGACCTGGACGGCAAGCCCACGCTCCGCCCGACAGCCAAGGAACGCATTACCTCGGCGATGCAGTCGCTTTCCGATGTGCTGCGTGCTCCGCGTGGCGTAGCCCGCGACCGCACCATGAAGATTAGGGCCCAGAGCCACAACACTACGGGTGACCCGAACCTCCAGAAGTCGAACCCGCTCAAGACAAGCCGCTTCGACCGCGAGTTTACCGCGAAGAGCAAGATCCTGCAGATGTCCCGTCGCGGATTTCCCGCTTCGGCAATTGCTACGCAGCTCGGCATTTCGCAAGACCAGGTGGAATCCGTCATCCGCGAAGCGCTGGATTCCGGAAATTAGGGATTGCCATGCGTTACCGTTTCCGCTGCGAGTATCTTGGCAGTGCTTTTTATGGCTGGCAAGAACAGAACGAGGCGGGAAAGCGGAAATTCGTTACCGTTCAGTCAACCTTGGAAGATGCGCTTAGCATCGCGCTTCGTGCGCCGGTCCGCGTGACCGGTTCCGGCCGTACCGATACGGGCGTGCATGCCCGCGGCCAGTGCGTCCATTTTGATTACGACGGCGAACTGGACCCGGTAAAGACGGTCCGTTCGGTCAACGGGCTTACCAAGCGGCTTATCCGTATTCGCGACCTGCAGCGCTGTGCCGACGATTTTAACGCCCGTTACGACGCCACTCTGCGTTATTACCAGTATACCATCTACACGCGCCCAGTCGCACTGATGCGCGAGTTCGGTTGGGAATGCGGCTCGTTGCATCTGGACCTCGATGCGATGGAGCGCGAAGCGAAGCGTTTCTTGGGCGAGCACGATTTTATCGATTTCTGCATTCCTCGCAACGACGGCAAGTCTACGCTTTGTACTTTGTACGAATTCCGGCTGCAACGCATAAACGAATGGACATGCATGTTCCATATCAAAGGGAACCGCTTTTTGCACCGCCAGGTGCGCGCCATGGTCGGAACGCTGTTCGATGTGGGCCGCGGTCGCTATCCCGAAGGAACGGTCGATACGATATTCGCGAAAAAATTTAAAGGCGAACGCACATGGGCGCCGCCTCAGGGACTGGTTCTACAGAACGTAGAATATAAGGATTACTGAGTAGGAGTTAGGTAACAGGGGTTAGGTATTAGGTTTTTAGAATGGCGGCTTCGCCGCATCTATATTGATGCACAAAGTGCATGAATCTTTTCCTAAAACCTAAAGCCTAAGACCTGTGAAGTATGTCAATCATTTCCTTCACGGCCTTTTCCATGCCGACAAACACGGAACGCCCGACGATGCTGTGCCCGATGTTCAGTTCCTCGATGCCCTCGATGGCGGCGATTGCGCTCACGTTGCGGTAGTTCAGGCCCTGTCCGGCGAATACGCGCAGACCGTATTTCTTGGCGAGTACGGTCATGTCGGCGATGGCCGAAATTTCGCGGTCCACTTCTTGCATGCTGCCGAGGTCGAAAGCGGTGGCGTACTTGCCGGTGTTGAACTCGACAAAGCTGGCACCGATCTTCTTTGCGGCCTTGACCTGTTCCGTTTCCGGTTCAATGAACACGCTCACGGCGATATCGTTGCTCTTGAGCGTCATCACGAACTTGGCGAGCTCGTCAATCTTTGCGGCGACGTTCAGTCCGCCTTCCGTAGTGATTTCCTGGCGGTTTTCCGGGACGAGCGTCACGAGGTCCGGCTGGACGTTGACTGCGAACTGGAGCATTTCGTTCGTGGGAGCGATCTTCAGGTTCAGCTTGGTCGTAATGGTGCCGCGGAGCAGGCGGATGTCGCGATCCTGGATATGGCGCTTGTCTTCGCGCAGGTGGGCCGTGATGCCGTTACAGCCGGCGAGTTCTGCAATGAGCGCCGCCGTGACTGGATCCGGTTCCCTGATCTTGCGTGCTTCGCGAATGGTGGCGATGTGGTCGACGTTGACTCCGAGCTTTACGGTCATTGCAGTCTCCTTGTTAGTACTTCATAAAGTTAGATAAATTTACGATGGTGGTGCCCTGGTGGGCCGCCTTTGCGCTCATGGACTTGACTTTCGCTATGCTTTCGAGGCTGAGCGGGAGGATGATGGCCGCCATGCCGCTCCTTGCGGCGCTGCGGAGCCTCTTGGTGATGTAGTCGTCGAGCGTGCTGTTGGAAGGGTCGTAGGGGAGGAGCGCCTTGCAGCGCATCGAGAATTCCTTGCAGGTTTCGTCGACCCTTGATTTCTGGTTCATGGAAAGGTCCAGGAACCAGAGTCCCTGTTCCTTTGCGGGCTTGAACGTGGCCTGCAGCAGTTGCCTGTGCTCCACGGCCTGGTCGGCGAATCGCGTGGCGATTCCCGTTGCTCCCGGTACAAGTGCCTTGGCCTCGTTCACGATATTTTCAATCTGCTGTTCCGTATGGTGGATGCGGATGGGACGGAGCTTCTTGTGGCGCGAGTCGAGGCTTTGCGATTCCATCAGCAGCCAAAGGACGAGCTCCTTTCTCTTGACGCGCTCGAGGTCGGGGAAAAAGCTGTTCCCCATGCCGAACGGCGTGACCATGAGGTCGTAGGGAAAGTCGAGCTCGTTCAGCGCGACAATGAGTTCCGGAGTCAGCCTGGTGACCTGGAAGGCGATAGAAAGTACGGAGGCGTTGTCGCGGAAGACATTTTCCGAAACCTGGAGGATGATTTTCAGGGAGTCTCCCTTCGGGTCCAGTGCGTCCAGGGATGCGCTCTGGAAAACGGTCTTGTCGTCATGGAGTTCTTCCATGCGCAATACGGTTCCTCCGTTGGATTCGAGGAATCTCTGTGCCTGCAGCAGGTAATATACGACGGTTCTGCCCTTGCCCAGGGTCCAGACGTCACGTTTTTTGCGTTTGGAATAGCTGGACTGGAGGACTTCGAGATGGTTCTTGAAACGGTCTATAAAGGGAGTGGTATCCTGTACTGCGGACGAATCGGCTGTGGCTATGGAAGAGGCTGCTCCGCTATCCGGCGTTCCGCTGCCAAAATCAAGTTTCTGAAAAAGAACGGCGACCAGCGTCAAAATCGCAAAAACGATTATCAGGGCAAGAATGTGCTTGAACTTGTTCATTGATTTCAAATATAATTATATTGCGTTGCATGCCTATCCTTTTTGCCATCGTTGGAGCTACGGGAATCGGAAAATCGGAGTTGTCTCTCGATCTTGCGAAGCGCTATGACGCAGAAATCATCGGCGTCGATTCGCGGCAGGTGTACAGGGGCTTCGCCATCGGTACTGCTCAGCCGTCGGCAGGGGACTTGGCGAGGGTCAATCACCACATGGTGAATTTCCTCGAGCCCGGAAGGACCTATTCGGCAGGGGAGTTCTGCCGCGATGTCAAGGAAATTCTGGAAAAGAATCCGGAACGCAGGTTTATCGCGGTCGGCGGGACAGGGCTTTACATGCAGTCGCTGATGCTCGGACTTCCGCAGATACCGAAAGTCGCTCCCGAAATCCGTGCCGAAATAGAGTCGCGCGGACAGGATGGTGTTAGTTTGTACAAACTTGCCTGCGAGGCGGATCCCGAGGCCATGGCGGGAGTAGACGAAAATAACGTGCACCGCATGGTGCGTATTCTCGAAGTGTACGAGGCGACAGGACGCAAGCTCTCGGATTGGCAGAAGGAACGCGTCGGCGGAATCGGCGAGATTCCCGTGTTCTGGCTGGACCGTGCTCGTGAAAAGCTGTATGAGAGAATCAATGCGCGTGTAGACCAGATGGTGCGTGACGGCTGGATGGACGAAGTGCGCCGCTTGGCGGAGTCGGTTCCGCTGGATGCTCCTGCCTGGCAGAGCCTGGGATACCGCGAACTTCTTGCGGCGAAAAGCGACCGCGATGTTGAAACCGTATTGGACGAAGTAAAGCGCAAGACGCGTAATTACGCCAAGCGCCAGCTGACATGGTTTCGCGGGCAGATGAAAACTTTGCGAGTTGATTTGGACAATGACGCTAATCCGGCGAAGACTATCGAAGACCGGTTGAAATAAGATTGCCGAAGAAACATTAGATGTTAGTTTGTTTGTAATCTAATTAATTTGTTTTAAATCGCCGTAAATCCTGAAAAGAAGGTGCCGAAATGGCTGCTTGCCGAAGGACTCTTTTGGGGACCTTCGGCTTAATAAGTTGTTGTGCGACAATAAAATACGAGAGGGGTTTGTGAATAGATTGTTTATAGCTTGTGTTGGCCATGGGTAAAGAAGCGTTTTTTTCTGGTTTTTTCGAAAAAAAGCAAAAAAAAAGATTTTTTTGCAGAAAAACCCTTGACATTCCGGCTGAAAATTCTATAATTGGCCTCACCCTCGAACGGGAACGGCGGAACGCCGGGAACGGCCGGGAGGGACGGGAATCCGAGAGGTTCCCGGGAAGATTGAAGGAATCGGAGATGTGCTTAGTGACGGACCAAGAGCAATTCTTGGAGTCAATACGAACGTGATTAACGGGACCAAGACTATAAAAATCAATGAAGAGTTTGATCCTG
>NZ_DGUN01000065.1 GCF_002395745.1 Fibrobacter sp. UBA4309 | reverse complement strand
CCGTAGGGGCTGGAGAAACGTACTTCCTTGATGGCTTCGTTTATCGCCTGCTTTTCTTCCTTGCTGCAGAGGTCGAGGCTCATGAAGTTCTGTGCGTTGGTGGCGGCCGCGGCCTGCGTAAAGTGTACCACGTACACGGGCGCCTTGCCTTCGTTCACCAATTTCTGCACTTCGGTTGAAATCTCGGAGGTGCTGTAGCTGAAGTCGAGCGGCACGGGCCTCTGCGTGGAACGCACGGTCACGGTCTCGCGCCCGGTATGCTTGGTGAGGTCGCGTTCGAAGAATTCCGTTGCACCGACGGTCGCGCTCATCAGCAAGAATCTCGATTGCGGGAGCGTGAGGAGCGGCACCTGCCAGGCGACGCCGCGTTCGCGGTCGGAATAGTAATGGAACTCGTCCATCACCACGTCCATGATGTCAAGCTTTTCGCCCTCGTTGAGTGCCATGTTGGCGAGGATTTCTGCAGTGCAGCAAAGGATGGGGGCGCCGTGGTTGACTGTCGCGTCGCCGGTAGAAAGACCTACGTTCTCGGCGCCGAATTCCTTGCAGAGCGCCATCCATTTCTCGTTCACCAGCGCCTTGATGGGGCAGGTGTACACGCTCTTGCGGCCGTGCACGATGCTGTCGAAGTGGAGCGCCAGCGCGACCATCGACTTGCCCGAACCCGTGGGCGTGTTCAAGATGACGTTCTTGCCGTCCAGGAGTTCGAGGATGGCTTCTTCTTGTGCTGGGTACAGCGTGGTGCCGCGCGACTCCGTCCACTCCATGAACTGTTCCAGGATTTCTTCTGCGCCGATGCCGTTGCGGTTCCCGTCTGCGTTTTTGACGAGTTTAGCGAGGAAATCTTTGAGAATAGCCTTGTCTTGGTCTGCCATGGTTTCAAAAGATAGCTATTTTAGTTTCAAAGGATTATACTATGAAAGGAATCGTTCTTGCCGGTGGATCCGGCACACGCCTCTATCCGCTTACCATGGTCACGAGTAAGCAACTTTTGCCGGTGTACGACAAGCCGATGATTTATTATCCACTTTCGACGCTGATGCTTGCGGGTATCCGCGACATCCTCATCATCTCGACTCCTACGGACTTGCCGAATTTCGAGCGTCTCCTCGGTGACGGTTCCGCGATGGGCCTGAACCTCAGCTACAAGGTGCAGCCGAGTCCCGATGGCCTTGCACAGGCTTTCATTTTGGGGGAGGAGTTCATCGGTAACGACTGCTGTGCGATGGTCCTGGGCGACAACATCTTCTACGGGAACGGTTTTAGCCCGCTATTGAAGGCGGCTGTGAAGAATGCCGAGGAGAACGGGCGCGCGAGCGTGTTCGGCTATTACGTGGAAGATCCCGAACGCTTCGGTGTCGTGGAATTCGACGAGTCGGGCAAGGTGATTTCTGTCGAAGAAAAGCCGAAAGAACCCAAGAGCAACTACGCCATCACCGGCCTGTATTTCTACGATAACCGCGTGTCCGGCTTTGCGAAGGCGCAGAAGCCCAGCGCCCGCGGTGAACTCGAAATCACCGACCTCAACAGGACATACCTCGATAAGGGTGAACTTGACGTGAAATTGCTCGGCCGTGGATTCGCGTGGCTCGATACCGGTACGATGGACAGCCTCATCGAGGCGGGCGAGTTCGTGAAGATGGTCGAAAACCGCCAGGGAATCCAGATTAGCGCCGTTGAAGAAATTGCTTATAAAAACGGTTGGATTACCAAGGAAAAACTGCTTGAGTCAGCTGCCAAGTATGGAAAGTCTCCCTACGGACAGCATCTGCGTAAGGTGGCTGAAGGAAAAATAAGGTACTAACATGGGAAAATTCAATTTTGTGAAGACCTCCATCGAGGGGGTGACGATTGTGGAGCCGACGGTCTTTGGCGACCATCGCGGCTATTTCATGGAAACCTACAACAAGGCGGAATTCGACGCCGCCGGCCTGGACGTGGCCTTTGTGCAGGATAACGAATCCCGCAGCAAGAAAGGCGTACTCCGTGGACTGCATTTCCAGAAAAAGAATCCGCAGGGCAAGCTTGTCCGCGTCATCGAGGGCGAAGTCTTCGACGTGGCGGTGGACCTGCGCAAGAACAGCCCCACGTTCGGCAAGTGGGAAGGCGTGACGCTTTCTGCCGAAAACAAGAAACAGTTCTATATTCCCGAAGGTTTTGCCCATGGATTCGTGGTGCTCAGCGAGACGGCGACATTTGTGTACAAGTGTACTCGTTTGTACGACCCGAAGGACGAGGGCGGGCTGATGTGGAATGACCCCGCCATCGGTATTGATTGGCCGGTGGGAAACGGTTTTGAACCCCTCCTTTCCGAGAAAGACACCAAAAATCCGTTGTTGAAGGATTTGGGCTTCGCGTTTGAGCTGTAAGCCGTACTAACCCATAATTCACTAGTAACTAGTAACTTAGAACTAGTAACGACATATTGTTTTTTTCTATCTTAGATGCCAATGAAGAATATTCTTGTTGTTTGCACCGGTAATATCTGTCGCAGTCCGACAGGGGAGTACCTTCTGAAGAAGGAACTGGGTCCGGATTTTAACGTGATGAGTGCGGGGCTTGGTGCCCTGGTTGACCATCCTGCGCATGAAATCGCGCAGAAGATTGCTTTGGAACATGGCGTGGATATGTCGCCCCATAGGGCTCGCCAGATTAACCTGGATATCCTCAAGTGGGCCGATTTGATACTTGTGATGGAGAACGGCCACAAGATGGAACTTTTGCACAAGTATCCGTGGCTCGAAGGCAAGGTTTTTCGTTATGGGGAACCTCAGAAGGTGGATGTTCCAGACCCGTACCGCCGTCCTGAAAATGCCTATGTCCTGGCTTGGAATTTTATTTCGAAATTGACTCCGTATTGGGTGGAAAAAATCAAACAGAGCGAGACTGTAAAATGAAAAAATTGGATTTCTTGATGATGGGCTCCGCCGCCCTTGTTTTGAGCGGCTGCTTTGCCGCCCCGCAGAT
Source organism: Fibrobacter sp. UBA4309 (assembly GCF_002395745.1). GTDB lineage: Bacteria > Fibrobacterota > Fibrobacteria > Fibrobacterales > Fibrobacteraceae > Fibrobacter. The sequence goes on along the minus strand of NZ_DGUN01000065.1, from coordinate 4,103 downwards.
GCGCATGTCCGCACCCGAAGGGGACGATGCGGAGTATAACGGCATTAAAGTTGTCATGCATTCCATCGACGATGGTGATTTTGGGAAGGGTACTAGCGTTCAGAACGATTCCGCGGCCTTGGGCGACCTTGCGGATTTGGTCGTGGATTCGTTGCCGGAACTGGAATACCGCATTGGGCCGCTGGACATGGTCCAGGTGGTGGTCTGGGAGCATCCGGAACTGACTTCCCCGATGGGGCAGTACCAGCCGGCTGGCCAGAAGGTGACTACCGATGGCAAGCTGTTCTACCCCTATGCGGGTGAACTCCAGGCTGCCGGTCTCACGGCTCAGGAACTCCGTGCCGAGATTACCAAGCGTCTTTCTGACAAGATTTTGAACGACCCTCAAGTGGATGTCCGCGTGACGGGTTACAACAGCCTCAAGGCTTTTGTTTCCGGTGCGGTGAACAGGCCCGGCTACGTCTCTTTTGACGAAAAGCCGATGACGCTCCCGACCGTGATTGCCGCTGCCGGAGGATTCTCCGAAGAGGCGGACCCTGCCATGATGCAACTTCGTCGCGGCGACAAGGTATACAACATCAATTACCTGGAAGCGTTCAAGAGCAACCTGCCGCTCGACCGAATCCTCCTGAAGCCCAACGACCAGATCTTTATCCCGGCGCTGAGCGAGACGCAGAAGGAAAATCGCGTATACGTGATGGGTGAAGTCCAGAAGATAGGCATCGTGAACGTGAACCAGGGCCAGCTTTCCCTGGTCGAGGCGCTGGCTTCCGCCGGTGGCCTGCAGACGCTCAACGCTTCGGCAAGTTCCATCTACGTCATCCGCAATACTTCGGAAGAACAGATAGACGTTTTCCACCTGAACGGCAAGAATGCGATGGCGCTTGCGATGGCGGACCGCTTCGACCTGAAGGCGCACGACATCGTGTACGTCGATGCTTCCGGCATCGCTACATGGAACCGCCTTATCAGCCTGATTATGCCGTCTGTCCAGACCGTTTACTATGGTACTCTGACTGCACGTACTGTCCAGCAGATCAGCAATGGCAAATGGGGTAAATAAATAGAGGTCTAGCTTTATGATAAACTTGATTCTTTGTGGCGGTAACGGCACCAGGCTTTGGCCCATCAGCCGCTCTCTCATGCCCAAGCAGTTTGCGCGTTTGTTTGATGGATCTTCCCTGTTCCAGCGTACGGTAAAGACCAACGCCCGTACCTGCGATACGCAGTATATCGTGAGCAATGCGGAACAGTATTTCTTGGCGAAGGACCAGCTAGAAGAAATCGGTGCGAACGATACGCGCTTCTTGCTCGAACCTGTCGGCAGGAATACCGCTCCGGCTATCGCCCTGGCGTGCCTCGGCTTGAAACCGGACGACATTGTTCTCGTTTCCCCGTCGGATCACGTTATCCGCAAGGGCGAGGCTTACGAAGCCTGCCTGCGCAAGGCGGAAACATTGGCGAAGGCCGGAGCCCTCGTGACGTTCGGCATTACACCGACGGGCCCGGAAACGGGTTACGGCTATATCGAGGCGGACGGCGAAAATAGCGAATGCGTGAAGCGCTTCGTGGAAAAACCCGATCTCGAAACCGCAAAGAAGTACGTGGAATCCGGAAGGTTCTTCTGGAACAGCGGCATCTTCTGTTTCAAGGTTTCTACGTTCCTCAGCGAACTCGGAAATTTCTCTCCCGATATCCTTGCCGCGGCGAAGCTTGCCTATGCCCGCTCGAAAAAGGAAAATCGCGAAACTCTCGTGCGTGTTCAGCATGACGACATGATGAACATTCCTTCGAATTCCATTGACTACGCGGTCATGGAAAAGTCGAACAAGGTAAAGGTCGTGCCTAGCGATATCGGCTGGAGCGACCTCGGCGCGTTCGACAGCCTCTACGGCGAGTACGAACACGACGAGAACGGCAACAACAAGAATCCGAAGCACCTCGGCATCGGTTCTAAGAATTCCCTGGTTCTCGGTGCGCAGCGCCAGATCTGCACAATCGACCTGGACCACATGCTTATCGTGGATACTCCGGACGCCCTGCTCGTGGCTCCGCTCAGCAGCAGCCAGAAGGTGAAGGCTGTCGTGGACGAACTGAAGGCCCGCGGTTCCGAACTTCCGCGCGTGCCGCAGACGGTGAACCGCCCCTGGGGTACGTATTCCGTCCTGGAAGCCACCGACAACTACAAGATGAAGCGCATTGTCGTGCGTCCTGGCGAACGCTTGAGCCTGCAGAAGCACCTGCACCGCTCCGAACACTGGGTCGTGGTGAGCGGTACCGCGACGTGCACCGTCGGCGACAAGGTGTTCTACGTGCGTCCGAACGAATCGACGTATATACCGGTGGGCAAGGAGCACCGCCTGCAGAACGAAGGTCGCCTGCCGCTGGTCATCGTGGAAGTTCAGGTGGGCGAGTACACCGGCGAAGACGATATCATCCGCGTGCAGGACGACTACAAGAGAGCGTAGTTAGTGGTCTTAACTCTAGCTAAAAAACGGACCCTGCGGTCCGTTTTTTTATACTCAAAGCGAGCTGTAGGCGAGCGGCCTCATACCTCGAAGGCACGAAGTGCCGTGCTCACTACTCTTAGAACTGGCTCAGGAATCTCTGGTCGTTGCTGGTCAGGAGGCCGATTTCCGGAATCGCGTGGCGCAGCATGGCGATACGGTCGAGACCGAAGCCGAAAGCAAAGCCCGTGTACTTCTCGGAATCGATGCCGCAGTTCTTGAACACGTTCGGGTCCACGGAACCGCAACCGCCGATTTCCATCCAACCGGTTCCCTTGCAGCGACGGCAGCCCTTGCCACCGCAGAACACGCAGCTCACGTCCATTTCGGCGCTGGGCTCCGTGAACGGGAAGAAGCTCGGGCGGAAACGCGTCTTGACGCCTTCGCCGAACAGCTTGTTCATGAACACCTGGAGCACGCCCTTGAGGTCTGCAAAGCTGATGTTCTCGTCGACCACGAGGCCTTCGCACTGCTGGAACATGGGGGCGTGGGTCGCATCGTTGTCGACGCGGAACACGTGACCCGGAGCAATCATGCGGAACGGCGGCTTGTGCGTTTCCATGTAGTGGATCTGCGTGCCGGAGGTGTGCGTACGCAACATCACCTTGTCGTCCACGTAGAACGTGTCCTGCATGTCGCGGCTCGGGTGGTCAGGAGGCGTATTGAGCGCCTCGAAGTTGTACCAGTCCGTCTCGATGTCGCGACCGAAGTCCACCTCGAAACCCATCTGGCTGAAGAAGTCGATAATCTCTTCGCGCACGTCGTAAAGCGGGTGCGTCGAGCCCGCCGGGATGCCTGCGCCCGGGAGAGTCGTATCTACAAAGCCGCTTTCCAGCTTCTTCTGGAGGGCAGCCTGGTTCGCGGTCTCGATAGCCTTGTCGATGGCCTCGGAGACGGCGACCTTGAGTTCGTTCACGAGTTTGCCGTAAGCCGGACGTTCCTCGGCGCTCAAGCTCCCCATCTGCTTCATGAGGTCGGTGACGGCACCCTTCTTGCCCAGGTACTTCACGCGGAGGTTGTTGACGGCTTCTTGGTTCGTAAGGTCGGTCTGCGCAAGTTCTGCGTCAAACGCCTGCTTCACATTGTTAATAGCTTCACTCATAGTGCGGGTAAAGATAGAAAATAGACGAGAGACGAGAGACGAGAGGCGAGAGAAATTTTTATGGTTTTTGCGCGTAGCGCCATTTTTCTCTTTTATCTTTCGTCTGTAGGACCGAAGGTCCGTTCTTTCGTCTAAAAAAAAGGGGGAGGTCTCCCCCTCGCTTTAGCCACGGCTCCGCCGTGTCTGCCGCTACCCCCTCTACGGGCGCTCAGGCGCCGCGCCCGTAACGCCTGGCTTTGACTTCCCTGTGAAATTCGTGCTCGTTATCTTGAATACGGTCACGGCAGCTGCCTGCGCAGGCGTGAATTCGAACTTGTGCGGGGCCGCGTGCATTAACTGCGAGGCGCCTGCGGCCTGCCGTTCCATCAGGAGCGAGAGCCCGCGGCATTTTTCAGCAACGTCCTCAACGATTTCGGCCTTGCCCTGCCCGACAACGCTCGCATAAAAGCGTCCGCTCTTGCAATAAACATCCTCGTGAATCTCGATGCGGTTCT